>CAYWRG010000001.1:0-18960 GCA_964460715.1 uncultured Opitutus sp.
GCCGCTTTGCTTAACAAGTTCGTTCCTTTCGGATTGAACGCATACCATCACGAAGGTTGTCCCTCTGCGGAGGAAGCCTCCGTGCCGCCCTATAGGGCGCTCGAACGGCATAAACGGCCGGACATGCTATCTTCGTGTTCTTTGTGGCAATCGTCCGAAGATCGATCTGACTGCGGTGGCGGATAGCGGACCGGGATACTGAGGAACGAGAACGAGTTCTCGAACTCAGGCCTTGGCTGATTCGACCGCCGGCTTGATCGGTGTCACCGGAGCGACGGCTGCCTTGGGCTTCGCCTTCTGCAGTGTAATGATCACGACTGCGGCGATGATGATCGCTGACGCGACCAGCGTGCGCGTGGTGATGGGTTCGTCGAGAAACAGCCAGCCGAGGAAGACTGCGACCACGGGATTCACGTACGCAAACGTCGCGACGCGCGCCGGCTGGCTGTGCTTGAGCAGAAAGGCGAAGGCGGAGTAGCCGACCAGCGAGCCGAAGAGAATCAGGTAGATGAAGGAAATCCACGCATGCGAGGTGATGGCGCCGAGGTCCACCCGGGCGAAATCACCATGCAGGAGTCCGGCCAACGTGAGCCCTGCGCCGCCGCCGAGCATTTGCACGGACGCCGCAACCAAGGGCGGCGCGCCGCTCTTGGCGTGACGTGAAAGGATGGAACCCAGCGACCACAGGGCACAGGCCATGATGAGCGCGATGACACCGCCCACATGGAGTCCGCCGGTCGACGCGCTTTCCCACGGTGCCGCGAGCCACGCGACCCCGACGAGGCCGATGAGCAAGGCCGCGATGGTGATCGCGCTCGGGCGCGTGCCGCCGGGCCAGGCCCATTCGATCAACACGATGAAGAGGGGACCGATGCCGATGAGCAGCGCGGCCACGCCGGAGGGAATGAACTGCTCCGCCCAGACGACGAGACCGTTGCCCCCGAGCAGGAGGAAAAGCCCGACAATCACGTTGTCCTGCCACTGCCGCGCCGTCGGCCAGGCCGCGCCGCGCAGCAGCAGCACGCTGCCCATGAGCGTGCCGGCGATGAGGAAGCGGACCGCCGCCATCGCGAACGGCGGCATCGTCTCCACCGCGACGCGAATCGCGAGGTAGGTCGAACCCCACACGAGGTAGATCGTCGCAAACGCGATGATCAGCAGGGTGCGGGTGGGCGTGGGCGTCGAAGCAGACATGACGAGAAACGTGACCTTATGGCGTAGCCGCGACTCAGGACCGCGGGGTCGGCGCGGGGGTCGCGCCGGGCGCGAGCTGGGCGTTGGCCAGTTCACCGAGCGTGCGGAGGGCCTGCTCGATCTTCTCGCTCCACGGGATGCCGCAGTTGAGGCGCAGGCAGTGCCGGTAGCGGTCCTTGACCGAGAACAGCGCGCCGGGCGCGGTGTTGATGTGGTGCTTGAGCGCGTCGTCGTGCAGGCGGACGGTATCCACCTTGGGCGGCAGTTCGATCCACAGGATGAAACTGCCCTGGGGACGGCTCAGGCGCGTGCCCGCTGGGAAGAAACGCACGACCGCCTGCGAGAAGAGCTGGAGCTGGTGCTGGTACGCGCGCCGGATGGAGCGGAGGTGGTGATCGTAGCCGCCGTTGCGCAGAAAATCCGACACGGTCTTCTGCAGCACGACCGGCGTGCCGAGCGTATTGGCGAACTTGAGTCGGCGCACGCGCTCGGTGTAGCGGCCGGGAGCAACCCAGCCAATGCGCAGCGAGGGTGCGAGCGTCTTGCCGAACGAGCTACAGAGCAGGATGCGTCCATCCGTGTCCCACGCCTTCAGCGGCTTGGGCCGACGCTCGCCGAAATAGAGGTCGCCGTAGATGTCATCCTCAATGCCGGGCACGTCGAATTCCGTGAGCAGCCGATAAAGCCGCTCCTTCTTTTCGTCCGGCATGCACGAGCCCAGCGGGTTCTGGTAACTCGGCATGACGAGCACGGTCTTCACCTTGCAGTTGGTCAGGGCCTCGCGCAGTGCGTCGAGGCAGATGCCCTCGCGCGGGTCGGTGGGGATCTCGAGGACCTTGAGCCCGAGACTCTGGAGAATCTGGAGAAAGCCGAAATACGCCGGCGTCTCGACTGCGACGGTATCGCCGGGCGAGGTCACCGCACGGAGCGCGAGGTTGAGCGCCTCGGTGCAGCCGAGCGTGATCACGAGTTCGTCGTGCGAGAGAGGCGCGCCGGCCTGGAGGTAGCGGCGGGCGATCTCACGCGAGAGCGGCTCGTAGGCCCAGTTCATGGCGTACTTTCCGAGCAGCGAAGGATCGTCACGGCCGACCGCGCCGAGCAGACGCGCGAGCTTCTTGGTGGGAAAGAGCGTGTGGTCCGGGCACGCGGCGCCGAGCGGCACATAACCGGGATCGACCGCGAGGGTCATGATGTCGGCCGCGAGATCGCTCACGCCCACCGTGCTGGGCTTTGCCATCGGCCGGGCCATGCGTGGTTCGGGTGCTTCGAACGGGAGGCGTGGCCGCACGTAGTAGCCCGACTGCGGTCGCGCCTCGAGATAGCCGCGGTTCTCCAGCAGCGTGTACGCCTGCAACACCGTCGAGATGCTCACGCTCCGCTGGATCGACATGCGGCGAACGGACGGCACGCGGTGGCCCGGGCGCAGGGTGCCCTGGGTGATGAGTTGCTGGAGCGACTCGGCGAGCTCGACGTAGAGCGGAGTGCCACGGGGGGCGGTGAGGGTCTGGATCATGACGGTACAAATATAGCCTACGGCATTTCGCGGGGCGAAGGCAGCGGCAGTCACCAGAATTGGCCAGGAGTACAGTTTTGTAAAATATGTAGTGTAACCATGACAATTTGGTCACCGACCAATCTTCGTTGTGGTCGACGCTTACGGCCTGGGAGGTATCTGCGAAGTTGCTTGTATATGGAAAATAACGATTTGTGTAATAATAGAGCGTGCGTCGAAGGCGATGCCCGCTTCAAACCGGTCTAACCTTCCCGGCGCGGCCGGAGGAATGACGGTTCGGATTGGGGGTGCTCCTCTGAGCACAGCGCAGGCTGCGCAGTGTCTGGAGCTACACAGGCGTGGTTTGGTGCGGCCTGCAGACCGGCTTGGGCATTGAGTTCGAAAGTGATTCCACTCGGGACGCGCTGCGAGGCGAGCAGCGGGGCGGTGCCTCACGTGAATGGAGAGCCTCCCTGTAGATCGTCGGGTTCACCTTTGAACATCTTCGCGATGCGCGAAGAAATTCGGCCCCCGTGTGGAGTCCGTCCTCATGTCTGATCTGGGTTGAAACCCGCGCTTGCGGGTTGCGCTGCAACGACCTATCACCTGATTCGCACCATGGGTTCAAAAGCATCCGCCCAACCGTCCGGGTCGACTCCGACGGTCGTCTTGATCGAAGACGAGACCGTGTTTCGACAGCTCTTGAAGCGCGCGCTTCAGAAGAAAAAGGGGTGGGACAACGTTTCCGATTTTTCGGACGGACAGCTGGGACTCGATCACTGTCTGGCCCATCCACCTGAACTCTTGCTGGTCGACCTCCACCTCCCGGGCCGGCATGGGCTGGAGATCATCCGCGAAGTGCGCGCCCGTTCCGAAAGCACACGTATTCTCGTTTTGACCGGACACGCGGAACCCAAGCTGCCTGCCCAATTGATGGGCCTCGGCGTCGCCGGCTTCGTCGACAAGACGGCTCCGCTGACCTACGTGCTGCAGGCGATCGAGACGGTCATGGGTGGCGGCATGTTCTTTGCCGCCAACATCAAACCTGAAAAAGTGGTGATGCCCGCGGCTCCGGCTCTATCGTCGAGCGCCGCGTCGCCTTCGATGCTTTCCCCGCGCGAACTCGAAGTCGCTCGTCTGGTCGCGGCTGGCCTGTCGTCCAAGGAAGTGGCGTCCAAGCTCGAACTGAGCACACGCACGGTGGAAAAGCACCGCGCAAACATCATGGACAAACTCGGGGTGCGCGAAGTCGCTAGCCTCGTGCGCTGGTGCCTTCAAAACGGCTTGGGCTGAAGACGTGGGTTGCGGACGCTAATGTAGCCGGGCTCGCTGAGCCCGGTGATTGAGTTCTGGAGGGTCGCGTCACGCAACCGGCCTCAGCGAGGCCAGCCACATCAGAATCGCCCGTTGAGACTCAGTGAAACAAACGCCCCGGCATCGCCGTTAAGGGTGTAATCGCGATCGAAGTAATCAAATTTACGATCGGTCATCACGCCGGCCTCGAGTTCCAGTTTCATCGTCTCACTGACGGCCAGGCTCGCGCCGACGCCCGCGCGAATTTCGGTGAAGTCGAGATACGTGTCGTTGAGCCGCGCGGCGCCCAAGGTGGGGAGCGGGCTCTCCGTGATGCGATAATTGCCGCCCTCGAACCGGATGCCGACTGAGTAGGTGAGCGCCTTGCTCGCCTGGTAGCTCACCGCGGTGCGTGGGAACGCGACGGACAGCGTCCAGTCCGGCGCGAAGCGCCAGCGCACGCCGACCAGTGGAAGCACAGGGTTGTCGGAGAACAGGTTCACATTCAGGCCGAACGTCCACACGAGTTCCTCCCGGGCTACGTAGTTGGCCATGAAGAGGAACGGTGCGTTGAAGCTGTCGCCGTCGAGATCCTCGAAATCACCGTAGAAGCCGGGCTTGAGCACACCCATGGCCGACCAGGTCGGGGACAACTTCCGCTGCAGACCGAGGGTGAGCGACGCTTCTTGCAGGGAGTCAGGCACGGGGACCAGGCCGGTCGCATCAATCAGGTACGTTTTGAAATTGAGCCCGGTGAGCCCCATGCCGGCGCTTCCGGCGGCGAAACGACCGTTGATCGCGGCCTCGAAGTGGGAGACCGCCACGCTGGCGCTGCCGATGTCTGCATCGGAGGAATAGCCAACGCGGGTGGAGTAGGACTCAACGAGCGACGGCGCGGGCGCCTGGGCGCTGACGAGTGCTGCGGAAGTCGTGAAAAGCAGGGAGGTGAAAAGGGAACGAGGAGACATGGTGGGAAAGAGAAGGGTGCGGAGTAAGACTGCTTAGACCAGTACGCGTTCCATCTCTTAGCGGATGCGTGGCGGATCGATGTAGACGGGCTCGCTGAGCCCGGTCTGGGGGGATCTAGGCCGGCATCCCGAGCACCGGGCTCAGCGAGCCCGGCTGCATCGATCACGCGATCGTCACCGTCCCGCTCAAGTAAGTGACGGCCCGTCCGGCGATCGTTACCCGGTCGCCCTCCAGTCGGCACCAAAGTTCACCGCCGCGCGCCGAAACCTGTCGTGCGCGGAAATGGGTCCGGCCGAGGCGTTCAGCCCAGAAGGGCACCAACGCGCAATGCGCCGAGCCGGTCACGGGATCCTCAGGAATGCCTGATTGAGGCGCGAAAAAGCGCGAGATGAAGTCGCACCCATCATCGCCCCGGGCCGTGACGATCACCCCACGGCTGCGGATGGCCGCCAGCCGTCCGAAGTCGGGTCGCAGCGCACGCACGACGCCGGGATCGGCCAGCAGTACGAGCTTGTCGAAACGATTCCGACCGATCCACGCCGGCTTTACGCCGAGGGCCGCCTCGAGGTCCGACGCGAGCTGTGGGTCCGTGTCGACCTCGGGTGGCGTGGCGGGGAAATTGAGTTCCAGCCGATTCTCCTCCGCGCGTCGGACCACCAACGGACCGCTGCGTGAATCAAAGGTGATCGCGGGTGCATCGAGCCGGCGCTCGTTGAGCAGCACGTGGGCGGTCGCGAGCGTGGCGTGACCGCAGAGGTCGACCTCCACCGCTGGCGTGAACCAGCGCAGGTGAAAGCGGGCCTGACCGGTCTGAACGATGAAGGCCGTCTCCGACAGCCCGTGCTGCCACGCCATGCGCTGCAGCAGCGCGTCCTCCGGCCAGGAATCCAGCGGACACACCGCGGCTGGATTGCCGGCAAACGGGCGATCGGTGAACGCATCGACCCAGAAGAAGGGAATCGTCATGACGCCAGCCGAGCCGACCGGGGCCGGCCCGACAATGGACAAACGCGCTGTGCCGGCGCCTCCTTTTCGCGGCTGCATCCCTCGATGGCCTGCGGGTTGCTCTGGGAAAAGGGTCGAAACCGCCGCCCTGCGCTGCTTCGCTCCGGTCGGTCGCCCCGGCCTGTCACTGCCGCTTACTCCCATGAAAATCTTCCCTGTGTCCGCGTTGTTCACCCTGGCCTGCGCGCTCTCCGGCTACGCAGGTGCGGTCGCATCCGCCCAGCCAGCCGCGCCGAGTCCGCCGCCCGCGGCGGCTGCCGCCCGCGCCACCCTCACGGACAAAGTGAAAGACCTGCAGACCATGCCGGGCTTCTTCCCGCTCCATTGGGACGAAAAGGCCGGCAAGCTCTGGCTCGAGATTCCGCGCCTCGACGATGATTTCCTCTACGTGGCTTCGCTGCCCGCCGGACTTGGCTCCAACGATATCGGCCTCGATCGTGGGCAGCTGAGCAGCGAACGGCTGGTGCGCTTTGTGCGCAGCGGTCCGCGCGTGCTCCTCGTCCAGCGCAACCTCGCCTTCCGGGCCGAGCTGGGCAGCGCGGCCGAGCGGCGGGCGGTGGAGGATTCGTTCGCCCAATCCGTCCTGGCGGGCTTCGAGGTCGCGGCGGAGGAGGACGGACGCGTCCTCGTCGACGCCACGGAATTCTATCTGCGCGATGCGCATGACGTGATCGGCTCGCTGCGTCAGACGCGTCAGGGCACGTTCGCGCTCGATGCGAAACGCAGCGCGTTTCACCTGCCGCGGACCAAGGCCTTTCCGCGCAACACCGAGGTCGAGGTCATGCTCACGTTTGCGGGCAACGAGCCCGGTGAATACGTCCGCGATGTTGCGCCCGATCCACGTTCGCTCACGGTGCGCGAGCGTCATTCGTTCATCCGGTTGCCCGACCCGGGCTACGAGCCCCGCCTCTTTGATCCCCGCGCGGGCTACTTCGGCACGTCGTTTGCCGACTACTCGACCCCGATCGGCGAGCCGATCACGCGGCGCTTCATCAACCGGCACCGGCTCGTGAAGAAGGATCCGACCGCCGAGCGCAGCGAACCCGTCACGCCGATCATCTACTACCTCGATCCTGCCACCCCGGAGCCGATCCGCTCCGCGCTGCTCGATGGCGCCCGCTGGTGGGCGCAGGCGTTTGAGGCCGCAGGCTTCATCAATGCCTACCGTGTGGAAATGCTCCCGGAAGACGCCGACCCGATGGATGTGCGCTACAACGTCATCCAGTGGGTGCACCGCGCCACGCGCGGCTGGTCCTACGGCGCGAGCATCGCCGATCCGCGCACGGGCGAAATCATCAAGGGCCACGTGTCGCTCGGCTCGCTGCGGGTCCGCCAGGATTACCTCATCGCCGAGGGACTGCTCGCGCCCTACGAGGACGGCCGTCCGGCCTCGCCCGCGATGGAGCGCATGGCGCTCGCGCGTCTGCGCCAGCTCTCCGCCCATGAGGTCGGCCACACGCTGGGCATTGCCCATAATTTCTACGCCAGTACCGCAGATCGCTCGTCGGTGATGGATTACCCGCACCCGCTCGCCCTCTTGCAGGGTGCGGTGCCCTCGCTCGATCAGGCGTACACCGGCGAGATCGGAGCCTGGGACAAGGTCGCGGTCGATTACGGCTACCGGCAATTCGCACCCGGTGCCGATGCCGCGGCCGGGTTGGAAAAGATCCTGATCGACGCCCGTTCCCGCGGTCTCGGTTACCTGACGGATCAGGATGCCCGTCCGCTCGGCAGTGCGCATCCCGCCACGCACCTTTGGGATAACGGGAGCAATGCGGTGGATGAGTTCCAGCGCGTTCTCACCGTGCGCGCGGCGGCGCTGGCTCGCTTCGGCGAGAACGCGATCCCGCGCGGACGTCCGCTCGCGACGCTCGAGGAAACCCTCGTCCCGCTCTATCTTGCCCATCGCTACCAGCTCGAGGCCGCGAGCAAGGTCATCGCCGGAACCACCTACACGTATGCACTGCGCGGCGACGGTCAGGTTCCGCTGATCCCGGTGCCGGCCGCGGAGCAACGCCGGGCAGTGGCTGCGGTGCTGGCCGCGGTTAAGCCCGATACGCTGGCGCTGCCGCCTTCGCTGCTCAGTCTGATTCCCCCGCGTCCGCCCGGCTACGGACGGCATCGTGAACTTTTCGCCAGTCGCACCGGCCTGACCTTTGACGCCCTCGCGCCCGCGGAGACGGCCGCCGGCCTGACCTTTGATCTCCTACTCAATGCGGATCGCGCTGGCCGGCTCGTGCAGCAGCATGCGCTGAATGCCGAGGCACCCGGGCTGGAGGAGCTGCTCACGGCCGTGCTCGATGCCACCTGGCGCACCCAAGCCGGCGCCGACTATGCGGGAGAGGTGCAGCGCGTCGTGTCGACCGTGGCGCTCTCGCGCCTGTTCACGCTCGCCGCCACGCCGCGGGCGGCACCGCAGGTCAAGGCGGTGGTGATGGCCGAACTCGAAGCGCTCCAGGCCGCCGTGCAGACGGCCGCTGGGCAGGCGTCGTCCGCCGCTCAGCGTGCGCATCTGCTGCAGGGGGCGCGTCAGATCGCGGACTTTTTTGCGAATCCTCGCGAGTACACGCCGCCTCCGGTCAGCCCAGCCCCTCCGGGACAACCCATCGGAACAACGCTGGCCTGCGAACTCGACTGATGTGATGACCCCATCGGGACGCCTTCTCGGGCTGGGTCTGACCCTGTTGCTGTGGCTGGGTGGGGCGCTCCTCACCGCGGCGGAGCCCGCGCTGCGCCCCAGTCGACCTGACGTTAAGGTTGCGTTGGAGACCATCGTGTCCGCGCAACTGACCGCGTGGCGGGAGAATCGTCCCGCCGATGCCTACGCCTGCGCGTCGGCGTCGATTCGCGCGCAGTTTCCCTTGGAGGCCTTCGTGGTCATGGTGCGCCGCGGTTACCCGGAGATTGCGACCAACCGCCGCGCGGAGTTCAGTGCCGCGCAGGACAACGGAAGGATCGGCGAAGTCTCCGTGCGTGTGACTCCCGCCGAGGGCAGTCCGGTGCGCTACCGTTACCTATTGATTCGGGAGGACGCTGGCTGGCGCATCAACGGCGTGGTGCCCGACACCCGCCGTCGCGACGAGGTGTGAACCCCGCGCCTGCTGGCTCCGGTGTAGCCGGGCTCGCTGAGCCCGGTCCGGTGACGGTACTTCGATCTTCAATCGACCGGGCTCAACGAGCCCAGCCACATCGGAATTTCCGATTCACAGCGTGAGCTCAGCCTGGCGGTCGGCGGGAGTGAGCCGCGCCTGGTGGCTGAAGTAGTGATCACTCAGCAGGGGATGGAGCTGGTACAGACGGCTGAGCAGATCGGCGAGCAGCTCGCCGAGCGACTGGCGGTCCTGCGCGTCGGTGGCGTCGCGTTGCCCGAAGTGCTGGTCGAGTCGCAGGCTTCCGAGAAAATGGAGGATGTCGGCCACGCTCTGGGCGGGAGCCGACGTGGTCCGCTCGGTGTTGCGCTGGATTGCGTGCAGGCTCATCCGCATGTGATGCAGATTGTAGAAGATGCTGCGCGGGGCCTCGCTCTGCTGGAGAAAAAGCTGCGCCACAAAACGCGGCTGACTGCGCGTCTGGTAAAGCCGGCGGTAGGCGTCCTGTGAGCCTAGCATGCGGAGCAGGGCGGAGAGCTCCGGATTGTCGCGATAGATCATTGAGGCCGTGACGGAAACGGCCGCCTCATCGTGCGATCCGATGACATGGCGCAGCGCGCTGCAGGTCATGATGCCGCGCTCGAGATGCAGACCCATGCGCAGGAAATGCCAGCCGGCGTCGTGCAACAGCGTGCGCTCGGCGGTCGCAAGGAGGGCGTTCACGTCGGTGATCACCGCCGCGCTGGCCGTGGCGGCGGGCGACTCCGGCGCGCGGCGCTGATTACCCCCGCGGTTGCGCCGAGGCGAGCGCAGGTGATCCAGGCGTCCGAGCAGGCGGGTGAGGATCGTCCACACCTCCGGGCTCACGTAGTCACGCAGCTGCCGGGCGTTGTCGCAGGCGGCGGAGACGGAGGAATAGATCGAGCCCGGATTTTCGGCATCCAGCGTCATCCGCCAGGTCAGGTCGGAAGAAAGCGTGGCCTGCGGATTCGCGCGGGCGGTGATTTTCTCATGCACCTGGCCGGTGGCCTCCAGCAGGCCGCGCCAGACGGGCAGCCAGCGACGGCGGTCGCGCGCGGGGATTTCCTCGAGGGCGACGTCGTCGAGGATCGCGGCCATGCGCGCGGTGGATTCGGCGCGCTCGAGGTAGCGTCCGAGCCAGAACAGATGCTCGGCGGGACGGGAGCCGAGCGTCGTGATGCTGACGCCGCTCGCGACTGTGGCCTCAAGGTCGGCCACCGCACCCGCGCCGGTGTCGGTTGAGGCGAGCACAATGGCGTCAGCCGTGGTGCCGACGCGCTGGGCGGGCGGATCGCCGGCGCCCAGGCGGACGAGTCCGCCGGGGAACACGTCGTACTGGCGTCCGTTGGAAAGCACGAAGGCGCTGAGCCGGAACGGCGGTGACTTGCGCTGGCCGGGCGCGACCGGAAGCGGTGCGATACGGCGCTGGGCGACGAACTCGTGCGGGTGTTCGCGCACGGCCTGACCGAGACCGTTGGGGCCCAGCAAATCCTCGGGCCGCAAGGGCGGGCGCGGATCGGCCAGGCGGCGCTCGTGGACGGGGCGGATGATCAGCTCATCCCGCTGGTCCATGATGAAGTCGAGCTGGTCGGTGTCGCCGCACGTGTACGTGGGCACGGATGGCAGCACCGGCGTCTCGCCAAAGTAGAACCGCATGAGGCGCGGCAGCGCGGCGTCGAGCGCACGGTTCTCCGCCACGCCCGTGCCGATGGCGTTGGCCAGGACGACGGTGCCGCGCCGGATGCACTGGAGCAGGCCGGGAATGCCGGCGCGTTCGCGATCGGTCGAGAAGACGACCGGGTCAATGTGCGCGTCGTTCAGGCGCCGGTAGATGACGTCAACGCGCTCCAGCCCGGCGATCGTCTTCAGGTAGACGGAATTATCGAGGACGATGAGATCGTCACCGCGGGCGAGCGGCAGGCCCATCTTGCGGGCGAGGAAGCTGTGCTCGGAGTAGAACGGATCGCGCGGACCGCCGGTGAGCACGACGATCGAAGGGGCACGGGCGGAGTTCGGCGCGAGCTGATGCAGGGCATCGAGGACCTGCAGCGGAAAATTGATCGTGCTATGATAATCCGGCAAGCCGCGGTAGAGATCCGCGCCTTCCTGTGTCATGAACCGGCGGTTCTGCACTGCGTAGCTCAGGCCCACCGGGGTGTTGGAATGGGTCGAGGCAAACATCCAGCCTGAGTCGGTCTTGACCAGATCGAAACGCAGCAGGGTGGCGGGGTTCTGCCGGTGCGGCTCGAGGCCGAGACAGGGGCGCCGGTAGTACGGATCGGCGAGCACGACCTCCGGCGGCAGCAGGCGCTGTTTCAGCATTTCCTGGCGCGCGTAGAGATCGACGAGAAAGGCGTTCACGAACCGGGCGCGCTGGCGCAGGGCGGATTCGAGGAGGGTCCACTCCGCGGAATCGATGACGAGCGGCTGGGGTTCGATCTCCCAGAAGGGCGCTTCGTTTCCGCCGGTGGACTCCAAGGCATGCGAAAGATCCGTCAGCCCGGCATCGCGCACCGACAGCCGCAGGCTGCTGCGCAGGCTGCGCAAGCGGGCCGGGTGGAGCGGGCGGGAGAGGAGCGGACGAGGCGCCATGGCAGGGGGCGAGGCAAGAGGCACCGCCTCCGGGGGGCAAGCATGGGCTGGCTCCGATTTTTGGCGGTTGGCGCAGGCGTCGAACCCGCCTTACTGCGCTGATGCTACCGCTTTGGGACAGTCAGCCGCATCGCCGTCCGGCGGTGGTGACGGCCTTTTTGCTGGCCCTGATCCTCGCGGCGTTCGTCTACGAGGTCGCGTTGAGCCTGTCGGGGCGGTCGGAGCTGGAGGCTTTTGTCAGGGCATTCGCGGTGGTCCCGGCCCGGCTGATCGCGGGGTGGGGTGATGAGCGCCAATGGCTCACCCTCGTGACCGCCCTGTTTTTGCACGGCGGTGTGCTGCACCTGCTCGGCAATGGCTGGTTCCTGTGGGTGTTTGGCCGCAGCGTGGAGTCCGCGATCGGGCCGTGGCGCTTCGGGCTGATCTATTTCTGCGCGGGCCTGGCTGGGACCGCGGCGCAGATTGCCGCCGACCACGGATCGACGGTTCCGATGCTGGGGGCGAGCGGGGCGATCTCCGGCATCATGGGCGCGTACTTTGCGCTGTTTCCACGCGCGTGGATCATCGCGCTGGTGCCGTGGGTCGTCCCGGTGCTGCCGATTCCGGCGCTCGTGTTTCTCTTTCTGTGGTTTCTGCTTCAGACGGCGAATGGGCTCGGTGACCTGTTCGCCGCCGGGTCGGCCAGCGCGGGGGTGGCGTGGTGGGCTCACGCCGGCGGATTTGTGGCCGGAATCGCGCTCGCCCGCCGCCGAAGCGGCGGGACGCGGCGCAAGCGGACGCGCTGATCGCCGGCTCAGCGGGCGACGGCGGGCAGGCCCTCGTTGGCCTTCACGCCCTTGTGATAAACCGTGTAGATCAGGATGGGCAGGGGCAGGTCGCCGAGATGGCGGTTGATCAGCGGGCGCACCTCTTCCCAAGCGAGCCCGCCGACGCCAGTGGCCAGACGGGGCAGGGCGAGGCTGGTGAATTTTTCCTCGAGCACGAGTTTGCGCAACGCGTGCAGGGCATGATTGACGTTCTCCAGCGAGGCACGTCCGGGGTGTCCGCTGCCCTCGGGCACCGGGTTCTGCGTCAGCAGGCAGATGATGCGTTTTCCTCCCACGCCGCTCCAGGTCCACAAGGTGCCGGGTTTGGGCGTCGTCTCATGGCAATAATGACGGAAGTCCTTGTACATGGACGGCCAGTCCGTGCGGAGGGCGAGGGCGAGGCCGTGGTCAAAGTGGTCGTGGGGGGCCACGCCATGGGCGATAGCCTGGGCTTCAGTGAGGAGGATGTCTCCAGTGACTTCGTGGATCATGTCCCGAGGATAGCGCAGACCGCCGCCGCCGGCTGCGCATGGCCTGCCGAAAGCCGTGCGGATCTTGCCCCGCTCCTTGCGTTGGGCGCGGGACGCTGACACGGTCGGTGAACCCCACGCGGCCTGAAGCCGTGTCTTCGCCCCATGTCCATCGATCCCAACGCAGAGTTTGACCATGCCGTGCTCGACAAGATTGAGCTCAGTCCGATTGGAGCCGTTCCCACGACACCGGCCTATCAGGACGCCTTGAAGCGCCTTTACGCCGCGCGGCAGGTGTATGCCCATGCCGACCACAAGGGCGGGCATGTCACCGCCCGTTCGCTCGCCGCCCTGCCCTTGTTTCACGCGCAGAATCTCGACGCCTTCATCGCGGGAAGAATCGACGAGGAGGCGCTCGAGTCCAACGCGAGCATCTACGACCGCTATGTGCAGTCGCTGGCCCCGGGCCTGCGCGCGCGGGCGGAAGCGCTGCGCGTCGCCGTCATCGGCAAGCCGCATCACCATCGTGCGAAACACGGCGGCGCGGTCGTGCATGATCCCCTGCACATGCTCTTTCTCGTTCCGGGAGCCGGTCCCAATCCCGGACTGCCCGGAAACTACCTGCATGGAGCGGTCTTTCATGTCGGTCCTGATGAGGCGACCGGCCGGTGGGAGCTTCATGTGCACGACTCCGATGACGGCGCCTGCGTCGCGGGTGTCCCGACGCGCGCCGGAGCGCTAGCCAAACTCGAGGAGGTCCTCGCCAGCGCGCCCTTTCACCTCGTGGAGATCGAGGCGCTGGGCTTCCGGATGACGTGAGTGGCTTTTGCTGTAGCCTTTGGTCGCTGACGCCGGCCCGGTCCTGCTCGCGGAGAACCAAGCCCCGGGGTCAGCGACCCCGGCTACAACGGTCACCGATGGCTTACCGTGCGCAGACGCGGTGATAAAGCGCCTCGTAGCGCGGCACGATGCTCGCGGCTGAAAAACGTTCGCGCGCGCGCGTGCGGGCTGCTTCGCCGATCGTGGCCCGGCGGCCCGGATCGCGCAACAGGCCCTCGACCGCGCGGGCGAGGTCATCGGGATCCGCGCCGGGCACGAGCACGCCGCTCACGCCGTCCTCGACCAGCTCCGGAATGCCGCCGACGTGCGTCGAGACACTGGGGCACGCGAAGTTCATCGCCTCGAGGATGCTCAGACAAAAACTCTCCGACTCCGACGTGAAAAACCCAACGTCGGCCGCCTGCAGGTACGATTCGATGTCGATGACGTTGGCGCGGACGATCACGCGGTCCTCGAGTCCGAGCCGCTTCACGTCCGCCTCGAATGGCGCGAAGTTGCTGCCGGCGAGGATCACCAGTTTGAATGCGTCACGCGGCTTGATCCGTGACGTCGCCTCAAGCAACAGGGGGATGCGTTTGACCGACCGCAGGTTGGAAAGATGCAGCACGATCGCCTCGTCGCGCAGGCCGAGTTCGGTGCGGATTTCCTCGCGCGAGCGAGTCGCGGGTTTGGGCTCGAAGAAATTGTGGATGACCTCAATCGGCCGTGTGACGCCGAGCAGGCGGAGGGTCTCGCCGCGGAGATAATCCGAAACCGCGGTGACGGCATCCGAGCGATCGAGCGCATGGCGGATGGCCGGACCATAGCCGGGGTCGCGCCCCAGCAGCGTGGTGTCCGTGCCGTGCAGTGTGGTGATCACGCCCGGACGCTCGCCCGGCGGCAGCATGTCCTGCGCGAGCACCGCGGCGGTGGCATGGGGCACGGCATAGTGAACATGGAGCAGGTCGAGGCGGTGCGCCCGGCTGACCTCGGCCATCTTGACCGAAAGGGGCAGGGTGTAGTCCGGGTACTTGAACAGGTCGTAGTTTTTGACCTGCACCGGGTGAAAGTGGATGCGCGGGGCATCCTGCCTCAGACGAAACGGCGGATCGTAGCTGATGAAGTGGATCTCATGACCGCGCGCGGCCAATTCCTCGCCCAGCTCCGTGGCCAGAATCCCGCTGCCGCCCACCGAGGGGTAGCAGGTGATGCCGATCCGGAGCGTGCGGTCGCCTGCCATGGTCAGAAGCGGCGGGCGCCACCCACCTCGCTGAGGGAGCCGACGACCAGCGGATCGTTGGGGAAGAGCGCCATCGCATGGCCGACACCGGCGCGCAGTCCGAGCACGCGGGCGCGCGCGAGATGGAGTTCGACGTAATTGCGGGTGCGCTGCTGCGAGGCGTGCGCCTCCATCGAGGCGGTCCACGCGGCGACGACGGGCGGCGACGAGACGTCGACCACGAGTGGCGTGACCCCCGAAGGCTCACCTTCCGGCGCGACGGCATAGTAGAGCAGCAGCGAAATGGCGTGGGCGGGCGTGGCCTTTAGCTCGGCGACCCCGCCGTAGCGCGCGAGGCGGGCCGCATCGCGCACGAGTGCGCCGACGACGGCGTGGTCCGGGTGCTGGTTGGTGACCGTCGTTGGCGCCAGCAGCACGGCCGGACGATAACGGCGGATCAACGCGGCGAACATGAGCACGTCGGCCAGACGATGCTCCATGTGGGCATCGCCTCCGAGATCGACGAATTCGAGCGAGGCGCCGAGGCGCGCGGCACCCGCGGACGCTTCGGCCGTGCGCTCGTCCGGCGTGCCGTGGCTCGCGGACTCGCCGCGCGAGCAGACGACGAAATGGGCGCTCCGTCCTGCCTGCGTCTCGCGCGCGACCACGCCGCCGCAGCCGAATTCGATGTCGTCCGGGTGGGCGCCAAAGGCGAGCAACCAGGCGGACTCAGGCAGGGGCGTCGGTGTAGGCTTCATCGGAGCGGTCGATCGAATCACGATTCACGAACTGGATGTCCGGGGCGTCGGATTTATTAAGGTAAGCCTGCTCACCCATTCCTGCAATATAGTGTGTGCAGTGAATGACCGACTGCATCCACTTGAGCCGGCTGTCGCGCGTGGGGCTGATCTGGGCCGCATCGTAGGTGCACGGCGGGAGGGTCAGCATGGAGTCGCCGCCCTCGTGAAGTTGCAGCGCCCCGTTGATGCAGCGCGCACGGACGACCTCGCCCTGGTAGGTCACGTCGACAAAGGTGTCGTCGATCGGACAGGCGGCGCGGCGCACCGCGACATCGCTCGACCGCACAACCTCGATGCCCTCGAGCAGACCCATGCGGCGGTACATATCGAGACAGAAGTCGGCAACATTGGTCGCCGAGACCTGCTTGAAAGCCTCGACCCAGCACGGCGGCGCGAATGCCGGGAGCTGCCGCGCGGTGTTTGCCTGCCAGCCGGCGGGGATGCGCTTGAGATAGAGCGGCGAGTACTTGCGCTGGAGCTTGTTCTCGAACGCGAAGTTCAGCGTCAGCGCCTCGTCCGTCTTGCGGTGGCGCACGATCGTCTGCGTCTCGCGCGGATCGTGATCGCTGTCGTGATAGAAGAACACGATGCGCCCGCCGATCTCGGCCTGGAGCTTTCGTGCGGTCACGAACTTCGCATAGAGGAAACGCCGCGGGAAGATCCCGCACGGCTGCTGCCCAAAGCAGATCACGGGAGCGGTCATGAAGTCGAAGTGGCGTTGTCGGAGTCGGGGCGCGACGGCAGGAAGGTTTGCAGCAACAGGCTCAGGCTCACGCAACCGGCGCAGCCGATCAGGTTGTACCAGAGATAACTGATGCTAAGGGTGTTGTAGAGAACGATGACGGTGACCTGCGCGATGACGGCCGCCGCAAACACGGCGGTTCCGCCCACGCGCTTGAGGAAAAAGGCGACGAAGAAGAGCCCGAGCACCACGCCGTAGAAGAGCGAGCCGAGGATGTTGACTGCCTCGATCAGGTTCTCGACGAGGTTGGCGTAGAGCGCGAAGGCGATCGCGACCGCGCCCCACAGCGCGGTGAAGACCTTGGCCGCCTTCACCTGCTGCGCGTCGGTCGTGCCGCCGCGACGCATGTGACGATAGAGGTCGACGGCCGTCGTCGTGCCGAGCGCATTGAGTTCGCCGGCCTTGGAGGAGAAGGTGGAAGCAAAGAAAACGGCGACGAGCAGGCCGATCAGGCCGTGCGGGAGATAGCGGAGGATGAAGGTGATGAAGACGTAGTCGGAATCCTTGGCCTGGATGCCGGGATCAGCCTTGAGCAACACGGCCTTGGTCTCGGCGCGCAGCGCATCGCTTTCCTTTTGGGCCTCGACCATCCCGGCGCGGGCCGCGTCCTCGCGGGCCTCGTCGCCGCTGCGACGCGCGTCGAGCCAGGTGCGGATGCGTTGTTCCTTCAACTCCTGCGCGGCTTCGTAGCGCGTCGCGAGGGTCTGCAGTTCCGCGCCTCCGGCCCCGGCCGCCTGCGTTCGCCAGACCGTTTCATTGAAGAACACCGGCGGGCGCTCGAACTGGAAAAACACGAACATGAGCACGCCGAGCAGCAGGATGAAGAACTGCATCGGGATCTTCAGCACGGCGTTGAACATGAGCCCGAGCCGGCTTTCGCGGAGCGAGCCGCCGGACAGGTAGCGCTGCACCTGTGACTGGTCGGTGCCGAAGTAGGAGAGGGAAAGGAAAATGCCGCCGAGCGTGCCCGTCCAGAAGGTGTAGCGCACATCGGGATCGAGCGAGAAGCTGACCGCTTCCATCTTCCCGAGGCCACCCGCCACCGCGAGCGTGTCGCCGAGCGAAATCTCGTCCGGGAGCCGGTTGAGCAGGATGACCAGCGCGGCGACCATGCCGCCGAAGATCACCGCAACCTGCCACTTGTGCGTCTGGTTTACCGCCTCGCTGCCGCCAAACACGGTGTAAACCGTGACCACCACACCGCTGACGATGATCGTCAGGTCGAGCTGCCAGCCAAACACGGTGGAGAGCACGATGGCCGGTGCATAGATCGTGATGCCCGCGGCCAGACCGCGCTGGAGCAGGAACAGGCCGGCGGCGAGCACACGCGTCTTCCCGTCGAACCGGCGCCCGAGGTACTCGTAGGCGGTGTAGACATTCAGCTTCCGGTAAATCGGGAGGAATACCACCGAGACGATGATGAGCGCGAACGGGAGGCCGAAGTAATTTTGGACAAAGCCGAGCCCGCTTTCGAAACCCTGGCCCGGGATCGAGAGGAAGGTGACCGCGCTCGCCTGCGTGGCCGCGACCGACAGGCCGATCGTGCCCCAGCCGGCGTTGCCGTCGCCCTTCACGTACGTGTTGAGGCTCCGGCTCCCGCGCGAGCGCCACATGCCGTACGCGACGATCGCGAGCATGCTTCCGACCAGGACGGCGTAGTCGATGGCGTTCATGGCGCGAAGGTCCCGGTTAACCAGGCCAGCATCGCCACGAAGCCGGCGAAGCACAGCACCACGAAGGCGTACACCCCGCGCCAGGTTCGGAAACCGGGCACGCCCGTGCCCTCGGCTCCGGTTTCAGCGGGCGGGGTGGAGGCAGGTTGCTCGGGGCGCGGGGACGTCATTTCCCGAGCGATACGAGATTGGCGAACAGACGGTACGCGCCGGGCACGCCCTTGGGCAGCTGCCGGAAGAAGGCGAGGCCGGTGTAGACGTAGTAGCCCTGGCCGTGACGCGCGATGAGGATGGAACTGTTGAGCGGCGCCTGGCCGGGATCGTTCATCCCGAGGATGGTCGTGTAGCGCTCCTGGTCCCAGCTGCTCGGGAAATACGCGCCGCGCTCCTGCACCCAGCCTTCGAAGTCGGCTGGCGCGATGCGGTTGGGGGCGTTGACCGCCGGG
Source organism: uncultured Opitutus sp. (assembly GCA_964460715.1). Classification (GTDB taxonomy): domain Bacteria; phylum Verrucomicrobiota; class Verrucomicrobiia; order Opitutales; family Opitutaceae; genus CAMAXB01. The sequence continues at coordinate 18,631 of CAYWRG010000001.1, forward strand.
TGATCGGTCGCGAGGACCGTTACCGGCGAATTCTCGTCGGTGATGCGCAGATCCGGCGCGGGGCCCGCAATGCTCAGCTCATACGGCCCGAGCTGCGTGGCGGTCAGCGCGTTGGGGCGGTTGTACTGCGCGACGACCGTGCCGCCGGCCTCAACGTAGGCCATCAGGCCGGGGAAGTTCGCGGCGAGATCGGTGCGCTCGTTGAACGCGCGCACGCCGATCACGACGGCATCGAAGCCCTTGAGTTTCTCGGTCGTGAGATCGGCCCCGGTCAGCTCCGTGACGGTGTAGCCCATCTGCGCGATGCACTCGGCGACATCGTCGCCGGCG
>CAYWRG010000001.1:18970-56815 GCA_964460715.1 uncultured Opitutus sp.
GGCCGCCCGGCACGGCTCCCCCCCCGCGGGCCCGCCCCCGGGCGGCCCCCCCCCCCCGCGCCCGGGAGATAGCCGATGTTACGTCCGCGGATCGCGAGATCGACGCTGACCGCGCGGGTGCGCGCCGGCGGCTGCATGAGCAGGAGCGGGAGATGATCGTAGTCGATCACGGCGCGGTCGGTGGTGAAGCGCTGGCCGTCGACCTCCGCCACGGCGCGCAGGTCGACGCTCGCAACCTGCGCTGGCGCCGTGACCGTGAAGGCGAGGCGGGCGACTTCGCCGGCATTGGCGAGATTGAACGCCTGCGAGGCCGGCGTGGCCGTCCAGCCGGCGGGCAGCTCCAGCTTGAGGGTGCCATCGGCCCCGGCGCGGTTGGCGCGGACCTGAACCTGAACCGGCGCGCTCTTTCCGGGCGCGACGACTTTCACGAGCGTTTCAAAGTGCAGATTGACCGGCGAGATCACGTCGAGCGCGCGCGGTTTGTCGGGCTTGCCGGCCACCCGTACGGTCTGCACGGGCTCGGTCGCGACGACGAGCGTCTGACCGCCGACCTCGAAGAGAAACTCAACGGGGAACGCCGGAGGATTGTCGGGCAGGCCGATCAACTTTGGGTCCGCGACCGTGAAGCGGCCGGGCAGGGCGGCTTCGCGCAGCCAGTAGGGCTGGGTCACCTGTGTGCCGGCGGGCAGCGTGACGCGCTCCTCGCGGCTCACGGCCCGACCGGCGGTCAGTACGACCGCGGCCGGCGCTGTGCCCGTCGGCGCGGCCGTTGGATAGCGGACGCCGGTCCAGCGAACCGGAACCGAGGAGCGGCTGGTGACGGCGTGCTGCAGCTGGAGCACTTCGCCGGGGACAACTTCGGCATTGGCGATCGCGGTCTCGACGCTGAGGCCAAGGCAGGATTGGAGGATCGCGTCGATCTGCGCACGCTTCTCGTCGAGGACGAGGTCGCGCGGCAGCGCGGCGAGGCGCGCGCGGATGGCGAGGATCGCGGGCACGCTGGCGGCGGGATTCTGGGGATTGAAGGATGCCACGAGTTCGTCGGCCATGCGGCCGATCTCGGCGCCACCGGGCACGCGGGCCCAGGACGTGTCGACGCCTTCCATCAGGTCGGCGGTTGCGGGCGTGCCGTCGGCAAACAACAGGGAAATCGTGGTCGCGGCGCCGGGCGCGCCGCCGCGGCCAACTCCGCCGCCGGGTCCGCCGCCCGCACCGGTGCCGGGCAGGCCGAACTGGGTGATGTGACGCCCGCGGCTGCGTGCGGAGATCACGCCATAGGGTTCACCCGTGACCTCGTCGTTGCCGCTGACCTCGAGCCGGACGATGCCGGGCGTGCCGGCGGGAGGACCGCCGCGACCGCCACCGCCGCCGGCGCCCGTGAAGATGCGCGTGGGCTGCCAGGGCGTGAGACCGTCGTTAAAATGTTCGGGATAGGCCTGCGGGTTGCCGGCGAGCTTGAAGGCCTCGAGCGCGAGGACGGCGGACGCGGTGTGATGGCCGTGCGTCGTGCTGGGAATGGGGGAGAACGCGGTGGTGATGACGTCCGGGCGGAACATCCGAATCACGCGCACGACATCACCAAGAATGACCTGCCGGTCCCACACGCGCAGCGTCTCGGCGTAGTCCTTGGAGAATCCGAAATCGAGGGCGCGCGTGAAATACTGGCGGCCGTTATCAACCTTGCGTGCCTCCATCAGCTCCTGCGTGCGTGCGAGGCCGAGCTCGGCGTCGAACTCGGGTCCGATCTCGTTCTGGCCACCGTCGCCGCGGGTGATGGAGAGGTACGCGGTCTGGTAGTGGCGGGCGCGTGCGAGATAAGTGATCTGCAGCGTGTTCTCGTCGTCCGGGTGCGCGGCGATGTGGAGCACGCGGCCCAGCTGCTGGAATTCCTTCAGGTCCTGGAGAATGACCGCGGGCGCGGGGGGCTCGGCGGCGACGAGGGGGCGGGAGATCATGGTCGTCGCGAGGCCGGCCAGGAGGCAGACGCGCGTGAAGGCGGACGGAAGGAGTGGGTTCATGCGCAGAGGTAAAAACAGAGAATCACCGCGCCCGGACCAAAGGTCCGCGACGCGGTGATTCATTCAGGCGTGAAGGGTGGGCGCTTAGTTCGCGAGGGTGAACGCCACCGTGTACTGGGTGTTCTCCCACGTGATGGCGATCTGGCCACCGTTGGCGCCGGCGGGGACGTTGGTGACCGCGATCGTGAGCTGGTCGACCCGCGGATCGACCGTGCTCTTGGTCAGGTCAACGCGGGCGACATCCTGCGTCTCGTCGACCGGAATGCCCCACTTTCCAATGTTCTTGCTGAAGGCCAGCTTGGATGGGCCGGTCTCGGACGGCACGATGTAGAGCGTGTAGGCGCCGGCCGGGATCGTCGTCGAGCCGATGACCATGGGCTTGGACGTGAGCAGCGTGGTGGCTTCGTTCGCACCGAGGCGGTCAGCCTTGCCGAACGGCACGAGGCCGCCCCAGATCTTGCGGATCTCACCGGACTTCGGGTCCTTCGAGTACGGACGACCGTAGAAAATGATCACGCGCGGGCTGCCGCGCGGGCCGATGACGGCACTGGTGACATCGTGGGGGCTGGGGCGGGGAGCCGGCTGCGCGCTGAGCGACAGCGAGGCAACGATGGACAGGGCGGCGAGCGCCAGGACGGTCTTGATGAACTTCATGGTGAGATCTCCTCCGGAGGTGGTGGTCGGAGTGGTGGGTTGCGTGAAAACCAACCCGGATCGGGTCGGTGAAAGGATACTGGGAGGAGAGAGGGGTGGAGAGGGAGTTTTATTCCCACAAAAAATTGGCTGAAGCGCTCGCTATCAATGAGATCCTTCAAGATCGCCCGGCTTCAGCAGCGGGGCAAACAGCGCCTTGTTGGCGGCCTTCATGTAGGCCTCCTTGGGCTCGACGGTGTTGTCCTTCACGCGCGCCATCAGGCTGTTGTCCATCGTGATCATGCCGTCGGCCCCGCCGCTCTCGATGATCGCGCGGATGTTGCTGATCTGGCCGCTGCGGATCGTGTTGGGCAGCGCCTCGTGCTGGAGCAGAATCTCGTGCACGGCGCAACGGCCCTTCGGCACGCGCTTGCAGAGGAGTTGCGCCACGACGCCCGCCAGGCAGCCGGCGAGCATGACGCGGACCTGATTCTGCTCCTCGGCCGGGAAGGCGTTGATGATGCGATCGACCGTCTTCGGCGCGTTGTTCGTGTGCAGGGTGCCGAAGACGAGCATGCCCATCGAGGCGCAGGAGAGTGCGAGCTTGATCGTCTCGAGCTCGCGCATTTCGCCCAGCAGCAGGATGTCAGGATCGTGGCGCATCGCGCCCTTCAGCGCGTCGGCAAAGGTGCGGGTGTGCTCGCCGACCTCGCGGTGGACGATGACGGACTTCTTCACCGGGTGCACGAACTCGATCGGATCCTCGATCGTGATGATGTGCCGGCCGAGGTTCGTGTTGATGTAGTCGATCATCGCCGCGAGCGTGGTCGACTTGCCGCTGCCGGTCGGGCCGGTGACGACGACGAGCCCCTCGTTCAGGTGGCAGAGTTTCTTCAGGGCCTCGGGCAGCTTGAGGTCGTCGAAGGAAAGAATCTTCGACGGAATCTGGCGGAAGACCGCGGCCTGGCCCCAGTGGTTGTAGAGGTAGTTGCCACGGAAACGTGCGAGGCCGGGAATCTCGTGCGCGAGATCGAGGTCCTTGCGTTCGAGGAAATCATTCCACCGGCGCTCGGGGCAGATTTCCTTGAGCAACACCTCCATCTTGGCTGCCTCGATCGGCTGGTCGCCGAGTGCGGTGAGCGCACCGGAAATGCGGGCCTTGGGCGGCAGGCCCACGGTGAGGTGGAGGTCGGAGCCACCTTTTTCGAGCATCAGGCGGAGGAGGGAGTCGATCGCGGCCATGATGACGGGGCGTCAGGTGATTTTTGCCCGCAGCACGCGGTTGGTGATGTTCTGCAGCGCGGTCTCGGCCGAGATCTTGCGCTGCTGGTGGAGGTCGAAGACCACATTGTCCATCAGGCACATGCCCTCCTTCACGCCGGTCTCCATCACATTGCGCAGACCCTGGGTCTTGCCCTCCTTGATGAGGTTGCCGACGGCGGGATTGGAGACGAGGATCTCGCAGGCCAGCACAAGATTGCCGTCGATGCCGGGCAGCAGGCGCTGGCAGATCACGCCGCGCAAGCTCTCGGCCACGCTCGAGCGCATCTGGGTCTGCTGCGCGGGCGGAAAGACGTCGAGCAGGCGGTTCAGCGTCGTGGACGCGTCGCTCGTGTGCATCGTGCCGATGACGAGGTGACCCGTTTCGGAGGCGCTGATCGCCATCTCGATGGTTTCGAGGTCGCGGAGTTCGCCGATGACAATGACATCGGGGTCCTCGCGCAGGGCGCCCTTCAGCGCGGTGGCGAAGGATTTCGTGTGCGGCCCGACCTCGCGCTGCGTGATGTTGCAGCCCTTGGCGGGCTGGACGACCTCGATCGGGTCCTCGACCGTGATGACGTGATCCTCGCGCTTCACGTTCAGCTCGTTGACGAGTGCGGCGAGGGTGGTGGTCTTGCCCGCGCCGACCGGGCCCGTGACGAGGATAAGCCCGTTGTGGTAGCTGAGGAGCTTGCGGATGACCTCGAGATTGCGGAGGCCGAGATCGTCGAGCTCGGGCAGCTTGGCCGGGACCATGCGGTACGCGCCGGCGGCCCCGTTCTTATGGAACATCAGGTTCACGCGGTAGCGGTGCGTGCTGTCGAGGGCCAGGGCGTAGTCAAAGTCCTTGCGCTCGAGGAAGACCTTGCGCTGGTGCGGCGCGAGGAGCGCGGTGTTCAGGCGGAGCGCTTCGTCCGGCGTGAGGACGTGTTCCGAGATCGGCGCGAGGACACGCTGCTTGCGGATGAACGGGCGCGCGCCGGCGGACATATGGAGATCGCTGGCGCCCTGTTGGCCGGTGGAAATGAGGAGCCCCTTGAGGGCCTTGGCCAGAGCCTCGTCGTTCAAGTCGGCGACCTTTTCGAAGGCAAAGGCCTCGGCGGCGCCGAACGGATTCATCGTGGCGAACGGATGCATCGTCGCCGACCGCAGGCGGATCGGTGCAACCGGCTTCGCCGTCGGTTCGACGGGCTCGTCGACGGGGGCAAAGGGATCCGCTGCCGGCGGTCCGGTGCGCGCCTTGACCACGGCGAGGCCGGCGAGCTTTTCGAGCGACTCAAGTTCCGCGTCCCCCACGATGCCGTCGTCGATCAGCTTCTGCGCAAAGTCGGTCAGCTGGGCGCCGTCGCCAACGGATTCACTGACGGCTACGGCCTGCGCGAGCGTGAACAACCGGTGATCGATGCCCAGGCAGACTAGCCAGCGGATCTCGTTGTTCATGGGGTGCCCGGAAGGTCGGCGAGAGCTTGGCGGCGATTGGCGTGGTGCCAAGCGCGAAGGTCGTTGAAGGTAAAGACTTGGCGAATCCCGGGTTGTCCCCGTGAAACCTATTGCGCGATTGGGGGTCATAAGTAGCCTTCCCTTTTCATCATGAACATTTCGCTTTCCGCCCTGCGTATTTCCGCCGCTCTCGCCCTGACGGCACTGGTTGGACTGCAATCCGGTTGCCTCGTAGTGGCGGCCGGCGCGGCCGGCGCGGGCACGGTCGCCTACATCCGCGGCGAACTCGAGTCCTCGGTCAATGGACGCTACGAGACCGTCGTCTCCGCGGCCAACGAGGCGATTGGTGATCTCAAGTTTGCCCGGATCAGCGAAAACCAGGACGCCCTGACCGCCCTGCTCATCGCGCGCACTGCCGACGACAAGAAGATCGAGGTCAAGGTGACCAAGGTCACCGACACCGTGAGCAAGGTGCAGATCCGCGTGGGCATCTTCGGCGACGAGACGATCTCCCGCACCATCCTCGACACGATCAAGGGTAACCTCTGAGCTCCAGGCTAGGGATAGCGAGGCTCCGCCGGGTTGACTTCGCCTCGGCTCAGGTGACGAGTGGGGGTGGGATCGGGTGTTGCCAACCCCGGTAAAAGGTCGATCGTGGAGGTTTACCAACCACCCACATGCTGCGAAAGATCATCGCGAAGCTGCGCAATGCGATTGCGCCTTCGACCCCCTCTCAGCCGGCCAAGGACGCCGGCAAACCGGTTTCAAAATCAACGCCTCGTTCGGAGCCGCGCCGCGAGCGCGGGCCACGCCCGTCCGGCGGTGGCGCCGGTCCGCACGGTCAGGGTGAGGGCGCGCCCCGTCCGCCCCGCGAACCGCGCGAGGGTGGCCAGCGTGGCGGTCGTGGCGGTAGCGGTCGCGAGGGCGGCCGTTCCCAGGGCGAACGCACGTCGTCGTCCGGCGAACGTCGTTCTTCCGGCGGTGGTGGTCGCGGTGAACGTTCGGGCGGCGGTCATTCCGGTCGTGGCGGTCACGGCGGCGGACCCGGTCGCAGCGAACGTCCCGAGCGCCCCGTGCGCGACGCGACGTTCGAGCATCCCGCGTCCGCCCCGATCAAGCCGGTCAGCCCGGTGGTGATCCCGCCGCAGGACAACGCCTTCACCAAGCTCGGCCTCAATGATGCACTCGCCTTCGCCGTGGCGGAGATGGGTTACGCCGACCCGACCCCGATCCAGGCTCAGGCCATCCCGGTGGTCCTCGCTGGCAAGGACGTGATCGGCTCCGCCCAGACGGGCACGGGCAAGACCGCGGCCTTCGCGCTCCCGATCCTCCACAAGCTCGGCGCGCACGGGAAGATGCGCTGCCTCGTCCTCGAGCCCACGCGCGAACTCGCGCTGCAGGTCGAGGAGGCGTTCCAGAAATTTTCCAAGTACACCGACCTGACCACAACGATCGTCTATGGCGGCGTCGGCTACGGCAAGCAGCGCGAGGACCTGAAGCGCGGCGTCGACGTGCTCGCGGCGACCCCGGGCCGTCTGCTCGATCTGCGCGGCGACGGCACGACCCACCTGCGTGACATCGACATCCTCGTCCTCGCCGTGGTCGACCGCATGCTCGACATGGGCTTCCTCCCTGATGTCCGCCGCATCGTGCAACAGTGCCCCGCGGCTCGCCAGACCCTTTTCTTCACCGCCACGCTGCCGCCCGAGATCGCCTCGCTCGCGGGCTGGGCGCTCCGCGATCCGGTCGAGATCAAGATCGGCGCCCGTCGGTCCGCCGCCGAGACCGTGGCCCATGCGTTCTACCCGGTGGTCGCTTCGCAGAAATTCGATCTCCTGCTCGAGCTGCTCCGCCGCACCGAGTTCAAGAGCGTGATCATCTTCACCCGCACGCGCATGGGCGCCGACCGCATCGCGGCCCGCCTCGAGCGCGAGAACCACACTGTCGGCGTGCTGCACTCCGATCGCAACCAGCGTGAGCGCGTCGAGGCCCTGCAAGGTTTCAAGAGCGGCAAGTTCGAGGTGCTCGTCGCCACCGACATCGCGGCCCGCGGTCTCGACATCGCCGGCGTCTCCCACGTTGTTAACTACGACGTGCCCGAGAACGCCGAGGACTACGTTCACCGCATCGGCCGCACCGGCCGTGCGCAGAACACGGGCGATGCCTTCACCCTCGTGACCGAGGAGGACGTGCGCGATGCCCGTTCGATCGAGCGCTTCATCAATGCCACGATCGAGCGCAAGAAGCTCGAGGGCTTCCCCTACATCTACTCCGCGCTCTTCGACGAGACCGCGCAGGCCGCCGCCACGGACGCCGTGGTCGGCAAGCCCACCGGCCGCCTCATGCGCGGCATGCGCGGCGGACGGCGCTAAGCCTGAGTTTATAGCCGGGGTCGCCGACCTCGGGGATTGAATTTCGCCTCCCGAAGGCGACGAGCCGGGGTCACATGACCCCGGCTTTTTCTGTGGCGCGATCGGCTGCCGTGCCGCGCGAACATTTCCTGCGTCCTTTCGGGATGAGCGGCGTCAGCAGGGGTGAACATCCATCATCCCATGAACACCTCATCGACGACCCTCCCTTCAGACGAAATTCGCGGCTATGTCCGTCAGCGTTACGGTGCGATTGCCGAGGAAAGTGGCGGCGCCGGCTGCGGCTGCACCGCCTCCGGTTGCTGCGGCGGCGCGGAAGCCAGTTACGGCGAAAAGCTCGGTTATACCGCCGAACAACTCGCGTCCGCCCCCGCGGGCAGCGACCTCGGCCTCGGCTGCGGCAATCCGCTTGCCATCGCCTCCATCCGCCCCGGAGAAACCGTGCTCGATCTTGGCAGTGGCGCCGGCTTCGACTGCTTCCTCGCCGCACGCCAGCTGGCCGGCACCGGCCGGGTCATTGGGGTCGACATGACGCCTGCGATGATCGCGAAGGCGCGCAAGCATGCGGCCGCCTCGGGCCTGGCCAACGTGGACTTTCGTCTGGGCGAAATTGAGTCGCTTCCGGTCGAGGCCGCGTCCGTCGATCTGATCCTGTCGAACTGTGTGATCAACCTGTCCCCGGAAAAGGCGCGGGTCTTTGCCGAGGCGTTTCGCGTGCTCAAGCCCGGTGGGCGTCTTGCGATTGCCGACATCGTGGCGACCGCTCCGGTCCCGGCGGCGATCCGCACCAAGCTCGATTCGATCGGCGCCTGTGTTGGCGGCGCGGCCTTGGTTGATGACCTCCGGCGCTGGCTCGCAGCGGCGGGCTTCGAGCGCGTCGACATCGTGCCGCGCGAGTCGAGCCGCGAACTCATCCGCCAGTGGACCGAGGATGCCGAGGCCGGGGATTATGTCGTCAGCGCCTTCATCACCGCCTACAAGTCGGCCTCATGAGCACGGCGGAATTTGACGCAACGGTGATGGCGCTGACGAAAAAACTCCGCGCCTTCATTCGCCGCCGCGTCAATGACGATACCACGGCGGACGATCTCACGCAGGACACGCTGCTGCGCGTCTACCGCTCGCGTGCAGTCTTGCGTGATGGTCAGCGGCTCGAGGCGTGGCTCTTCCGCATCGCCCGCCGGGCCGTGATCGACCACTACCGTCGCCGCCGGCCGGGTGAGGAGTTGCCGGAATCGTTGATCGCGGAGCCAGCCGACGAGATTGCGGCCTTTCGCGGTGCGGTCATTGCCTCGATGAAACGGTCGCTTGAGGACCTGCCTGCCGCCTATCGCGAGCCGGTCCGCCTCGCCGAGATCGAAGGCCTGCCGCTTGCCAAGATCGCGCTCCGCCTCGACCTCAGCCTCACCGCCGTAAAATCCCGCGTCCGCCGCGGTCGTGCCTTGATCAAGCGCGCCCTGCAGGACTGCTGCCGCTTCGAATTCGACCGCCACGGCAAGGTCATCGGTTGGGAATCCCGCCGCGCCAGCACCAACGTCTGTTCCTGCTGATTGGGGTCAACGGTCTGCTGCCGGGGGTCTTCCGATCGGGTGTCTCGTAATGCGTTACACGGGATCGGGCCGGTAGTGGGGTGGTGCGTGACGATTTGGTCACGGGCCGGGTTGGGTCTTGATCTATATTCTTATATGGGAATACGGTCGAGCGATGGAATTGGTGAAGATTTACCAGTGTCTGTGCGACGTGACGCGTCTGCGGCTGCTGCATGTTCTGACGCAGGGACCGCTCTGTGTGTGCGATTTTCAGGCGGTCCTTGCCGAGCCGCAGGTCAAGATCTCCAAGCACCTCGGCTACCTCCGGACACGCGGTCTCGTCGAGGCGACCCGCCGGGGCAACTGGATGGTCTACGCCCTGCCGGCCAAGCCGTCGGCCGAACTGCGCGCCAATCTCGCCTGCCTGCAGGACTGCGTCGCCGAGGATGCGCGCTTTCAACGCGACCTTGCGCGTCTCCGCCGACTCGATTCGACCTGTGCGGTTGCGAAAGCCGGCGGCGCGTCCGCGCCGTCCACCGGGCGCAAGCGCTGCTGCTGATCCAATCACTTTCATGAGCACGTCCTCTCCTCGTATTGCCATCAATGGATTCGGCCGCATCGGACGACTTGTCTATCGCGCGGCCTGGAACTGGCCGGACTTCACCTGGGCGCAGATCAACGAGATCAAGGGTGGGGCGGCCTGTGCGGCGCATCTGCTGAATTTCGATTCCGTTCAGGGGCGTTGGGCTCAGGAAGCCTCGGTCGATGGATCCGCGCTGCGCGTGGGTGACCAACGGATTGCTTTCACGGAATTCGCCAAGCCGGGCGATGTCGACTGGGCCGGCGCCAACATCGATATTGTTCTCGAGTGCAGCGGCAAGTTCCGCACGCCGGCCGATATCCAGCCCTACTTCGATCGAGGCGTGAAGAAGGTGATCGTCGCCGCCCCGGTGAAAGGGAACGAGGCTCTCAACCTCGTGCTGGGCGTGAACGATCATCTCTACGCCCCGGCCAAGCATCGGCTGATCACGAACGCGTCGTGCACGACCAACTGCCTCGCTCCGGTGGTGAAGGTGATTCATGAAGGCATCGGCATTGAGCGTGGCGCAATCACGACCATCCACGATGCCACCAACACCCAGCACGTCGTCGACCAGCCCGACAAGGACCTGCGTCGTGCTCGCGCCGCCGGGCTTTCGCTCATCCCGACGTCGACCGGCTCGGCGACCGCGATCGGGCTCATTTACCCGGAATTGCTCGGCCGCCTGAATGGCCACGCGGTCCGCGTCCCGCTGCTCACGGGTTCGCTCACGGACTGCGTTTTTCAGGTCAAGCGGCCGACGACGGTCGCCGAGGTCAACGCGTTGCTCCGCGCCGCGAGCGAGTGCGGTCCGCTCCAGGGCATTCTCGGCTACGAGGAGCGGCCGCTGGTCTCGGTCGACTACAAGGGTGACCCGCGCTCCGCGATCATCGATGCGCTGTCGACCATGGTGGTCGATGGCACGCTGGTGAAGATCTACGCGTGGTATGACAACGAGTGGGGCTATGCGAACCGAATGGCCGAGTTGGCCCGCAAGGTCGCGCGTTCGCTGTAAACCCCGCGGTCTTCCCCGGCTTTGAACCTGCGCAACTACATCCTCGTCACCGCTGCGTACTGGAGCTTCACGCTCACGGACGGGGCGCTGCGGATGCTGGTGCTGCTGCACTTCTTCAATCTGGGCTACAGCCCGGTCACGCTCGCGTTTCTTTTCCTCCTCTACGAGTTCTTCGGCATCGTCACCAATCTGCTCGGCGGCTGGCTCGCGAGTCGGATGGGGCTGCGCGTCACGCTGGTTGCCGGGCTCGGCCTGCAGGTCGCGGCCCTCGGGATGCTCGCGTTCCTGGACCCGGCGTGGAGCGAGGTGACCTCCGTCGCCTACGTGATGCTTTCCCAAGCGCTGTCCGGCATCGCCAAGGACCTGACCAAGATGAGTTCGAAGAGCGCGATCAAGGTCTTGGTGCCGGCGGACGCGAGGGGCGCGTTGTTCAAATGGGTCGCGCTCCTCACTGGTTCCAAAAACGCGCTGAAGGGGGTCGGTTTTTTCCTCGGCGGATTTCTGCTCGCGGCCGCCGGATTCTCCGGCGCGCTCGGGATCATGGCCGCGGTGCTGGCCGTCGTCTGGCTGGCGTCGTGGGTTTCGCTCCCGTCGGGCCTGGGCAAGGCGAAGGGCAAGGCCGGATGGGGCGATCTGTTTTCCAAGAGCCGTGAGATCAATGTGCTCTGTGCGGCGCGATTCTTTCTCTTTGGCGCGCGTGATATCTGGTTCGTCGTCGGCGTGCCGGTCTTTCTGCGCGGCGTGCTTGGGTGGAGCTTCACCGAGGTCGGCACCTTCATGGCGTTCTGGGTGATCGGCTACGGCGTCATTCAGTCGGCCGCGCCCCTCCTCTTGCGAGGGCGCGCGCCGGCGGGTGGCGTGGCGTCGGCCGTCGCCTTCGTCCTCGCGACCGTGGCGGCGGCGATTCCGCTCGCGCTGGCCGCGGGGCTGCCGCCGGCCGCCGTGATCATCGGCGGGCTTTCGGTGTTCGGCGCGGTTTTCGCTCTCAACTCCGCCATCCACTCGTACCTGATTCTCGACTACACCGATGGCGACAAGGTCGCGCTCAACGTCGGCTTCTACTACATGGCCAACGCCGGCGGACGCCTCGTCGGCTGTCTGCTCTCCGGCCTACTCTATCAGGCGGCGGGTCTCTCTGGCTGCCTGTGGGGCGCGTTTGCCTTCGCCGTGGCCGCGGCGGTGATCGCACTCAGGCTCCCGCGGGAGCCGCTGCACGCCGACCGCCTGGTCGCAGCGACGATTGATGGCGGTAGCGGCGACTGATCTTTCTCATTCTCCATCACCAACCCCGCCATGAATCCTTCCCCTCACTACGACGTTCTCGTCCTTTGCACGGGTAACTCTGCCCGCTCGGTTCTGGCTGAATACATTCTCCGCGCCAAGGGTCAGGGGCGCTTCAACGTGGTCAGTGCGGGCGCGCGTCCTGCCGGGCGGATCCACCCGCTCGCAATCCGGGTGCTCAGCGAGCGCTACGGCCTCGATGCACAAGATGCGCGCTCGAAGTCGTGGGACGCCTTCAAGGGCCGATCCTTTCACTTCGTGATCACCGTGTGCGACAATGCCCGGGAATCATGCCCGGTCTGGCCGGGACAGCCGGTTCTGGCTCATTGGAGCTCACCCGATCCCGCACACGTGGAGGGAGGGGACGAGGAACGTTGGCGTGCCTTTGTCGCTGTCGCGTCGCAGATTGCGGCGCGGGCCGATTTGTTCTGTGCATTTCCGGATGAAAAACTGTTCGATGCGTTCGCGGTCCAGGCAATCGGGGAGGCTCATCGACTATGAGCGATCCGGTTCCGCAGGACCTTGGACCGGACGTCGCGTCCGCTGAGGGCGGCATCAGCTTCTTTGAAAAGAATCTGACCGTTTGGGTGGCCCTGTGCATGGTCGCAGGCGTCATGCTCGGAAAGTTCGCGCCGTTCGTGCCGCAGTTTCTCAGCCGCTTCGAGTACGCCAACGTCTCGATCCCGATCGCTGGGCTCATCTGGCTGATGATCTATCCGATGATGATGAAGGTCGACTTCGCCAGCATCCGGAACGTCGGCCGCGATCCCACGGGACTCTACATCACCTGGGTCGTGAACTGGCTGATCAAGCCCTTCACGATGTTCGGGATCGCGTGGTTCTTTTTCTTTGTCGTCTTCAAAGCCCTGATTTCGGCGGAACTCGCGCGTGACTATCTGGCCGGCGCCGTTCTGCTCGGCGCAGCACCGTGCACGGCGATGGTCTTTGTGTGGAGCCACCTGACGCACGGAAACCCCGCCTACACGGTCGTCCAGGTGGCAACCAACGACCTCATCATCCTCGTGGCCTTTACGCCGATCGTGGTGCTGCTGTTGGGCGTCGGTGGCGTCTCGATCCCGTGGAACACTTTGCTCCTGTCGGTTGTGCTCTTCGTGGTGATTCCCCTGGCGGGCGGAATCCTGACCCGCCGGGCGGTGATCAAGCGGCGCGGCCTCGACTACTTCAACCGTTCGTTCATTCCCCGGTTCAATCACGCCACGATCGTGGGTCTGCTTCTCACCCTGGTGCTGATCTTTTCGTTTCAAGGGCAGGTGATTCTCGGGAATCCGCTGCACATCCTGCTGATCGCGGTACCTTTGATCCTGCAGACCGTGCTGATCTTCTTCCTGGCCTATCTTGCCGGTCGAAAATGCCGACTCGCGCACGACGTCGCCGCGCCGGCCGGCATGATTGGCGCCTCCAATTTCTTCGAGCTTTCGGTGGCCGTCGCGATCACCCTCTTCGGAGCGTCGTCACCGGTGGTGCTCGCCACCATCGTCGGCGTGCTGGTCGAGGTTCCTGTGATGCTGGCCCTGGTCAAATTCGCCAACCGCACGCGGCATTGGTTTCCCGCCCGAGGAAACGGCTGAGATTCCCCGGGTTGTCGTCATCATGAAATCGACGATTGCCAGAACGCGCCCGGCGGGGTGTCGTGCGGGCACTCATGCAGCTGGAAATTCCGCCCGGTGATTTTGCAGGTTATGTCTTCGATCTCGATGGCACCCTCGTCGACTCGATGCCCGTGCATTATCGGGCGTGGGATGCGGCGATGCGTCTCCATGGCATGCCGGGCATCCTCGATGAGGACTTTTTTTATGCGCTCGGTGGCGTGCCGACGCAGCGGGTGGCGGAGCACTTTGCGGAGCGCTATCGCCTGATGATCGATTCGGCCCAGGTCTCCCATGACAAGGAGAAGCTCTACCTCGAACTCGTCGCCGGCGTGCAGGTGATCGAGGCCACGGCGACGTTCGCGCGCCGGGTCGCCGCCACGCGGCCGGTGTCGATCGCCACGGGCGGCATGCGCGAGGTGGCGCTGCCCTCGCTCCGCGCGGCCGGATTGAGCGACCTGTTCTCGATCGTGGTCACGCCCGCGGATGTGGCGCCCGGCCGCGGCAAGCCGCACCCGGACATGTTCCTTCTCGCTGCCGAGCGCATGGGCGTCCCACCGTCGCAGTGTCTTGTCTTTGAAGACGCCGAACCAGGCATCGTCGCCGCCCGCGCCGCCGGCATGCAGGTCGTCCATGTCCCCAGTCGTCGCTGAGACGGGCTGAAGGTGGAGCGGCTTGCCCTCAAGACGCTGGTTTGAATGCCGGACGCTACCGGTTGGATTATTTCAAACCAACGCGTTGAGGGCAACGCGTTCCACCCTCGGACCGGGCTCGGCGAGCCCGGCTACATCGACCCGCCTAAGGTTGGCCGGCCGCGTCGTAGCGGCGGATGGCGACGGCGTCGCCGACCTTGAGGCCGGCCGTTTCGGCGGCGTTGCCGTAGTTGCGCGCGAGCCAGAAAAAGCCGTCGGCGTTGGGAAACACCACCCATTGCCCGCGCTCCACGCTGCCGAAGTCGCGTCCGTAGTGCACGCGGAAGGTCTGGCCGCCCGCCACGACCTGGAACCAGGCACCCGGCCGGATGCCCGCTGCAGCGAAGTCGGCTGGCTGCGCGTTGATCCAGAGATTGCCGTAGATCGCAGACACTTCGGTGATCGTCGCGGCAAAGCCGCGGCCGTCCGGTGCGGCCACGACTTGCGAGGGACCGGGCTCCGGCACCTGCGTGACATCATGGACCTCGCCGCGGCCGATGGCGGCCGGCAGCGCGTCACGCCCGCGATCAATCCACGCATTGAGCGCGCGGAAGGCCTCGATCCGCTCGCGCTGGTTCACGTTGACGTGGCCGTCGCGTGACACACGGAAGAGCGCCGGCGGCACCGTCTCGCGGTCCTCCTTGCGAAGGTTGGCGAGGTACTGGCGCGGTCCCTCCAGCTCCGACTGGTTCGACATGAACAGGAGGGGAATGCGCGGCTGCAGCGAGAGTCCGGAGATGCCGCCGGGCTCGCGCAGGTTGAGGGCGGATCCGATCGCAATCACGCCCTGATAGTCGTCGCCGGAGCGCTCCGCGATGAGCGTCGCGATCATGCCGCCCATGGATTCGCCC
This sequence comes from uncultured Opitutus sp., assembly GCA_964460715.1. Lineage (GTDB taxonomy): Bacteria > Verrucomicrobiota > Verrucomicrobiia > Opitutales > Opitutaceae > CAMAXB01. The sequence continues at coordinate 34,246 of CAYWRG010000001.1, forward strand.
TCGAGGATGACACGCTTGAGGTCGCCGTCCTTTTTTTCGACGTAGGCGCGCAGCGCGTCGAGATCGGCGATAGCGTCACCGAGGATGATCCCGTTGCGGCGGTAGCTGGTGGAGGCGACGATCCAGCCGGCATCGAGCATCGACTTGTAGGCGGCTTGCTCGGGAAAGAGATCTGCGACCAAGGGGGCGGTCTCGGCCCGGTGGCCGTGTCCGAGGAGGAGCAGGCCGCCATTCCATGGCCGGTCGGGCCGGGCGATGGCGTACTTGGCGCCGTCGATCTCGCCCTGTTCAACCGTGACCGCAGGGAGCAGGGCGGGGAACAGACACAGCACGAGCAGGAAAAACCGATGACGGTGCATAGACCCAGATCGAATATAGGCTTTTGCCGGGGAGTCGATTCGTGTTCAGTGCGCTTCCCATGACGTTGGAATCTCTGGTCAACCCCACGGTCCTCACCCAGCCGGTCTACGAGCCGGGCAAGCCGATCGAGGAAGTCGCGCGCGAACTCGGGCTCGAGCCGTCCGGCATCACCAAGCTCGCCTCGAACGAGAATCCCTTCGGTCCGTCGCCGCTCGCGGTGGCCGCCGCGACCAAGGCCCTGCTGCAGGGCGAACTCTATCCGGACGGCGGCTGCTTTGCTCTCCGTGCCAAGCTCGCCGCGCGGCATGCGCTCACGCCGAACCAGTTCGTCGTCGGCAACGGCTCGAACGAGATCCTTGAGCTCCTCGGTCACGTGTTTCTGCGCCCGGGTGACGAGGTCGTCATGGGCAACCCGGCCTTTGTCGTCTATAAGCTGGTGACGCTGCTCTTCGGCGCACGTCCGGTCGAGGTGCCGGTCACGGCCTGGCGCCACGACCTGAAGGCCATGGCGGCGGCCATCACGCCGCGGACCAAGCTCGTGTTTGTCGCGAGTCCGAACAACCCCACCGGCGCGACGAACAGCGCCGCGGAGCTGGTGGCTTTTGCCCAGAGCCTACCGGAGCATGTCGTCCTCGTGTTCGACGAGGCCTACGCGGAGTACATGGACAACCCGCCGGATCTGCGCCCGCTCATCGCCGCGGGCCGGAAGGTGATCTGCCTGCGGACGTTCTCAAAAATCTTCGGCCTGGCGGCGCTGCGCGTGGGCTATGGGTATGCGAGCGCCGAGATGGCCGCGCTGCTCAATCGCGTGCGCCAGCCCTTCAATGTGAACGCGATCGGTCAGGCCGCGGCGATTGCCGCGCTCGATGACCATGCGTTTGTCGAAAAGTGCATTACGGCCAACCGCGCGGGGTTGAAGCAGCTGATCGCGGGTTTCCAGCGCCTCGGCCTCGAGTCGGTCTCAAGCGAAGCCAACTTCCTCCTCGTGAAGGTGGGCGACGGCGGCCGTGTCTTTGCTGAGCTGCAGAAGCGCGGGATGATCGTCCGCCCGGTGAAGCCGTATGGCCTACCGGAGTGGATCCGCGTCACCGTGGGCAAGCCCGAGCAAAACGACCGCCTGCTCGCGGATCTCGCGGCGGTGCTCGCTAAGTAGCCGGCGGGACCGGAATTTTCTGAACGGATTGGCCACGAAAAACGCGAAATTTCTCGATGCATAGGAAGCGTTCGCGGCGCCTATAGGCGCGGGGACGTCTTCCATTCGCGGAGGGGCATTTTTAGCGTTTCTTGTGGCAATTCCTCTGAACGGGAGGGGCTCAGCGGACTGGCCGCGTTGGTATGCTCTTGAGCTACCGCTTGGCGGCGGCGCGGTGGAGGCGGTCGTTGATTGCCGGGGCCCAGCCGTCGTCGCCGCGGGCGAGTTCGACGTGGATCTTTTTCCACGCGCCGTCATCGAGCGCCCGCAGTTCGGCAAAGAGCCGGCGCGCGACGCCTTGGAGGTCGCCGCGCGGGTCGAGCCAGCGGACGTTGGCCGGACGCGGGTCGGTGGGTTTGGCGAGAAAAACAAACACCTCGTCCGGCTGCCGCGCGATCGTGGTCGCCGCGGGCAGGGCGGCGTGGAGGGCCAGCGGGGTGCGCGGGCTGTAGTGACGCGTGAGCTGACCCGGGGCGACGACCTTGGCGCGCGGGCCGGCCGCGGGCTTCGCGGGCACGCGAAGTTTGCGGCCGAGGACAGCTTCAATCGCTTCGCGCGCGAGCGCGCCCGGGCGCAGCAGCGCGGGGTTTTTCGGGTCGCGCAGGTCGACGATGGTCGACTCGAGTCCGAACACGCAGGGACCACCGTCGAGGATGTGGCGGATGCGGCTGCCGAGTCCGGCCCGGACGTGTTCGGCGGTCGTCGGGCTCAGGTAGCCGAAGGGATTTGCGCTTGGCGCGGCAAGCGGCCGGCCGCAGGTGCGGAGGAGCTTTCGGAAGAGCGGGTGACTCGGCAGGCGCACCGCGACACTGGCCTGGCCGGAGGTGACGCGGTCCGGCACCGACGGCAGTTTGGGCAACACCAGGGTGAGCGGGCCGGGCCAGAAGGCGCGGGCGAGCTTCAGGGCGGCTGCGTTGACCACGGCGAGCGACGCGAGTTGGCGGCGATCGTGGATGTGGACGATGAGCGGATCGTTGGCCGGCCGGCCCTTGGCCGCGAAGATCGCGTCGGCCGCTGCGGGGTTGAGCGCGTCGCCGGCGAGTCCGTACACCGTCTCCGTCGGGACCGCGACGAGTTCGCCGCGGCGGAGGGCGGCGGCGAGGCGGTTCAGGTTGGCGGGCGAGCCGCGGAGGATGCGGGTGGTGAGCTTCGGCATGCGGACACAAAAAAGCCGGAGCAGGGCTCCGGCCTTGGAAGAGTGAGGTTGCGGCCGGCCCTTACTGGGCGAGCAGCATGTTCCGCGAACGCTTGAGCGTCTTGGTCACGCGGCGCTGGTGCTTGGCGCACAGGCCGGTGTACTTGCGGGGGAGGATCTTGCCGGTATCGGTCACGTAACGGACCATCACCTGCGGGGTGGTGAACGGAATCTCCGCGGGAGTCAGGCTGCGCTCGGTGGTGGTGGTTTCGGTGGTGCTCATTTTGAAAAGGGTTGTGAGTAAGCCTTTGAGGGGAGGGGGTTGTCAACCGGCAAAATCCCGGCCCCTCAGCCCCTTTCAATCTCATTGGGCAGCAGTGAGATAAGGCGGGACGATGACTTTTCGATCGGTTTGCATTTGCGGTTGTGTCCGCACGCGGATGGCGGTGGCGTGGAGGGCGTCCGGCCCGCATTCCCCTGCCAGCGCCGCCGGTTGCGTCGTTTGTCCTTCGTTCGTCTACCCCATGAAACGCTCCCTGGTCGGCTTTGGGTCCCTGCTCGCCCTTGTTTTTCTCATCCCATCGTTGTCGGCGCTCACGCCGGCTGAACGTCAGGCATATCTCGATTGGATGAAGACCACGCTGCCCGACGTGCCGTCGTGGACGACCTGGCAGCAGACGACGGGCGAGCTGCCGCCGGACTTTGATGCCCTGCCGCGCATGAGCGGCCTGCCGGATCCGCTGCGCTTTCTCGACGGCCGCCCCGTGCGCAACGCACGCGAGTGGTCCGCCCGCCGGGCGGAGATCCTGAAGCTGTTTGAGCAGTATGCGTTCGGGACGCTGCCGCCCAAGCCGAAGCTGGATCGCGCGGTCGTGACCGAGGAAGTCACCTACGAAGGTTATCGTACGCGGCAGGTCCGCCTCGAATTCGGACCGGAGGGGAAGGGCAGCCTGCGCGTGACGCTCGCCATCCCCGATGGCACCGCTGCGCGCCCGGTGCTGGTCAGCCCGGGCATCGCGGCCTGGGAGCCGGCCTTGGTGCGTCGCGGCTACATTGCGGTGGGCTATGCGGGGAGCGACCGGCAGGACGATGCGGCGGCGCTCGCCGAGTTGTATCCGGATTATGATTTCGCGCTGCTGCCGCGGCGCGCGTGGGCGGCGCAGCTGGTGATGGATTACCTGCACACGCTGCCCGAGGTGGACAAGGCGCGCATCGCGATCACGGGGTTTTCGCGCGACGGCAAGATGGCCACGATCGCCGCCGCGATCGATGAGCGCTTCGCCGCGGTCGTGGCGATGAGCACGGGCACAGGCGGGACGTTTCCTTACCGGCTCGCCGGGGAGCGCAACGCGGCGGAGGGCATCGAGTCAGGCACGCGCATGTTCCCCACGTGGTTTCATCCGCGGTTGCGCTTCTTCGCCGGTCGCGAGGACCGGCTGCCGGTGGACGGCAACTCCCTCGTCGCGCTGCTCGCGCCGCGGGCCTGTCTGATCGAGTTCGGCCTGAACGACTGGGTGTCGAGCGCCTGGGCCAATGAGCAGAGCTTCAACTCCGCGCGTCCGGTCTGGGAATTGCTCAAGCAGCCGTCCCGGCTCGGCCTTTATCGGCGTCCGGGTTTCCACAGCTCGTCGACCGAGGTGCGCGAGGCCTGCATCGACTGGCTCGACCTGCAGTTCGGCCGCAGCACGACGCCGTGGGACAATGATCCGTTGTTCCCCTACGACTTCGAGACCTGGCGTGCGCGCTCGCAGGAGAAAGTGGACCTCAAGCGTTACCCCAAGCGCGCGGCCGGTGATTTTCTGCAGGCGGCCGATGGCCGTGCGATCGCATCGCCCGCGGCGTGGTCTGCGCGGGCGGAGGAGATTCGCGCCGCGGTGAAGTGGACTTTGGGCGACGCGCCCCCGCGCCTGCCGGTGCCCGCGGGTCCGCCGGCCCCACCGCCGCGCCCGGGCGGCAACCCGCAACAGGTGGTTCCGGATCTGGTCGCGGCGGTCACATCGCAGACGGGCAATCCCAGCGAGTTTGGCTGGTCCCTACCGGAGCGTGAGCAGGTGGATTCCAAGCGGATCGCGTTTGGCTATTCGGTTGCCGGCGACCTTTACACGCCGAACGGCGTGGCGGAGGGCACGAAGCTCCCGGTGGTGATCTGGCTGCACGGGCCGAGTTACCCGATCGGCTACATGTGGGTGTATCGCCGGGACCTGCATCCGATCCTCGCGCTGACCAAGGCGGGCTACGCCGTGTTTGCGTTCGATCAGACCGGATTTGGCAGCCGCATGAACGAGACGAAGCATTTCTTCGACCGGCATCCGCAATGGTCCCAGCTCGGCCGCATGGTCGAGGACGTGCACGCGGCGATTGATGCGCTGGCCAAGGAACCGCGCGCCGATGCGGAGCAGGTGAGCCTGTTCGGCTATTCGCTCGGCGGTGCGGTGGGCCTGCACGCGGCGGCCCTCGATGCGCGCGTGAAGCACGTGGTCTCGATCAGCGGCTTTACGCCGATGCGGACCGACACGGCGGACCGTGGCACGGGCGGTATCGCACGCTACAGTCACGAACGGGGGCTGCTGCCGCGGCTGGGATTTTTTATCGGACACGAGTCGCAGGTGCCGTACGACTATCCGGAGCTGATCGCGGCGATCGCGCCGCGCTCGGTGCTCGTGGTGCAGCCGACGCTGGACCGTGACGCGAATCCGGCTGATGTGCGCGCCGGGGTGGAGCAGGCGCGAAAGGTGTTTGCCCTCCATGGCGCCGCCGATCGCCTGACCCTGCGCGAGCCGGTCGACTACACGCGTCTGCCCGCCGCGACGCAGGATGCGATCATCGCCTGGCTGAAGGCGCAGTCCAAGTGACCACCCGAGGTGGGCCGAGTCCGTTGATACCGGCCGTTGCGTTGTCGTGAGCGTCCGCGCTTACTGCCGGTCGCTGCATGGCCGAGTTGTCAAAATATCCTCCCTCCGACGCCTGGCCGCGCCGCGCTGTGGTGCGGCTGCGCGCGTTGTGGGTGCACAAGCTGATCGGTACGACGGCCGCGATGGCGTTGTTCTTCGTGATCTACTTCCAGTTGCTCAAGCATCCGTTGTTCCCGGTCACGGTCATGCCGCTGATTGGGTTGGACCGGCTGATCGGGTTTCGTCCAGAGGCGCTGCCGCTCTATCTCTCGCTCTGGGTTTACGTCTCGCTGGGATCGTCCCTGGTGCTGGAGCGACGTGAGCTGGGGTCGCATGCCTTGGCCGCGGTGGTGCTGGCCGCGCTCGGTTTGGGCGTCTTTTTCTTCTGGCCGACTGCCGTGCCGCCTCCGGACGTGGATTGGGAACGCCACCCTGGGTTTGCATTTCTCAAGGGGATCGACGCGTCGGGCAATGCCTGCCCCTCCCTGCATGTGGCGTTCGCGGTGCTGGCGTGCGTTTGGATCGATCGCCATCTGCAGATGATGGGAGCCGGACGCAGCGTGCGCATACTCAACGTGGTCTGGGCGGTGGGTATCGTGTATTCGACCGTGGCGATCCGCCAACATGTCGCGCTCGATGCGCTGGCCGGATTGGCCTTGGGCGGAGCGGTGGCTTGGGCGCACCGGCGCTGCTTGCGCACCACGGTGGTAGCAGCCGTGACCCGATCGCTCAGTCGCTGAGCTGGTCCGGCCGTGGAATCACGCAGGCGTAGTTGGCCGCGTGCAGCCGTTCGAGGATGCGCTGGATCGCGGTTACGCGCGTGGCGGCGGGGACGCGGGGTCCCTCGTGGAGCAGCAGGATTGATCCGGGAGCGAGATGCCGGGTGACGCGGGCCGCGACCCGTTCGGCGTCCCCGCGCCGGCGTTCAAGTCCGCGCACGGTCCACCCGATGCACGCGAGCCCGCGCGCCCGCAGGGCGGAGGCGAGGAAGGGGTTCTTGATGCCGGCCGGTGGGCGAAAGCGGGTCGGCACGATGCCGAGCGCGCGCAGGGTGGTGAAGCCGGCGTCGAGTTCGCGGGCCACCTGGCCGGGCGTGGCGCACCAGAAGAAGGCAAGCGGATGGGTGTGCGTGTGGTGGGCGACCTCGTGGCCTCCGGCGATCATCGCGCGCACCAAATCGGGGTGACGGGCCGCGTGCTCGCCGATGACAAAGAAGGTGGCGCGTGCGCCGTGGGCGGCGAGCAGCGCGAGGATGCGCGGCGTGTCGTCGGGATCGGGGCCGTCGTCGATCGTCAGCCAGACCTCGTGCTGGGTCGTCTGGAAATGCCGGTGTGAACGGACCGCGCCCTGGGCGCGCGGGACAAAGAGGTGGTAGCCGAGAAGGAGATCCGGCCCGAACCAGAGCACCAGAGCCGTGCCTGGCGTGGTCCGAGCCACCCACAACGCCGCAACTTTCCCGGCAAGGTTGGCGATGAGGAGAAGCGACGGCACCACGCGACCATGCGGGTTCGGTCCCGTTGGCTCAATCACAACAGCGTGCAGGCTGCTGTGGTCTCGGTTCGTTCTCGTTCTCCTTATCGTTCCTCGTTCTCGTTCGGAGAACGATAAGGAGAACGAGGAACGAGAACGATTTCTATCGTCGATCCGTAAGACCCAGGGCGGGTCGCGTGCTTACCGGGCAGGAGTCAGGCGGAGCAAACCCTCGCTGAGCGAGGTGATCAGGATCTCGCCCGTGCGCGGATCGAGCCCGAACGAGGTCACACCCGGGATTTCCGTGATCAGCCGCACGCGGTCGGCCGACACGCGACGGTCGTCGTCTGGGCGCAGGGCCCAGACTTGGCCGGACGCGAAGTCGGCGAAGAGATAGTTACCGTCGAGATCGGGGTAGCGTGCGCCGCGGTAGACGATGCCGCCGGTCACGGAGGTGCCCTCGCTGCGCGGGTAGTCCCAGACGGGGTCGATGAACGTCAGGTTGGCCACATTGGCGCGCGGACCGCGGCCGCGGGCCTCGCGGAAATTCCAGCCATAATTGCCGCCGCGCACGATGAGGTTGATCTCCTCGCTTGAGTTCTGGCCGACATCGGCGGCCCAGAGTCGGCCAGTCGCGGGATCGAAGGCCATACGCCAGACGTTGCGCAGGCCGACCGCCCAGAATTCGGTGCGGACGGCGGATGGGGTGACGCTTTCGCCGTTGAAGCGGCTGATGCCAACGAACGGGTTGTCCTGGGGGATCGAATACGTGCCCGGCTGGACTGCGGGATGCGGATTGGGCGGCAGGTTGCCGGGCCGGCGGTCGACGTCGATGCGGTGGATGCCGGCAAAGAAGTCCTTGGTGATGCGCTGGCTGTTGTCGAAGATGTCGTTGTACGCACCCTCGTCACCGACGGACAGGTAGAGGTAGCCGTCCGGGCCGAAGAGGAGCTCGCCGCCATTGTGGTTCGAGGCCTCGTCGGGCTGGACGATCAGGAGCTGCTCGGAGGCGGGATCGGCGACGTTGGGGTTGGCGGCCGAAGCCGTGAAGCGAGCGAGGCGGCTGGTCCCGCGAGCGTTGCGCCCGGAGCCGGTGAACTGGGTGTACCAGACATAGAACTGGCGGTTGGTCGCGTACTGCGGGTGAAACGCGAGCGCGAGCAGCCCAAGTTCCCCGTCGCTGTTCGTGCCGAGGCGATCGGAAATATCGAGGAAGACCTCACGTGCGGGCCGGGCGAGATCGGGCACAACCACGATGCGCCCCTTCTTTTCGACGATGAAGACCCGGTTGGTCTCGCCGGGCGGCGCGACGACGGCAAGCGGCTCGCGGAAGCTGAGTGGCACCAGGGCGGGCGCGGCGGTGTAAAGCAGGGTGGTAGTCCCGTCGGATGTCGTGGCTCCGCTGCACAGCGCCGCGCCGAAAAGCGCGAGAAGGCCAAGAAAGGAGAGTCGGTGCAGCACGGTGAAAGTTGATCTCAGGTGATGCATTCCACGCCGCAGGTTTTTGCGGCACGCTGCAGTTCCTTGTCCTGGGTCGCCAACGCAGCTCCGCGTCGAATGGCGAGTTCGAGGTAGGCGGCGTCGTAGGCCGTCAGTGCCTGCTGGCGAGCCAGCGAGGCGATGGCTTGCGTCGTATGCGCGAGTGGAGCGTCGTCGACGGTTGCGCCGAAGGCTTGGACCAGCGTCAGCATTTCCATGCTGGCGGCGAGGGTGATGCGCTTGCGGCGCTCAGCCATGATCAGCCCGTTGGCAAGCTCCAGCCACCAGTGCGAGGGAACATGGAGGGGGGCGCGGATTCGAGGAATGCGCGGAGATGACGGGAGCCCGGAGACTGTCGCTCATCAGGCAGGAGGAGACCGAGTGCGGCCGAGCCGTCGAGCACAAGGGGTTTCACAGGCGGCGACCAGCGTTGATCAAATCCTTGGCGCTATCGGGGCCGGACTTGGACTCGTTTGCCAGAGAGTCGAGCCGCTGAAGCGCTTGTGCGAGGGTCAGCCCAGGCGCAGGTGCGATGGGCGAAAGTCTGGCCACGGGCCGGTCATGCTTGGTGATGATGACTTCGCCACCTTTGCTTACGCGGTTGAGCAGCCGCGTAAGCTTGGTCTTGGCCTCATAGGTGCCGACGGTGATGGTAGGAGGCTGGGCCATAATTATGGTCTTAGACTGGTCGGAATGGATTTAGCGTCAAGCTAGCGATCGGTCCGCCGAATCTCCGGCGATTCCGGCTCGCTCACTTCTCTGGTTTCCCCCTAGTTAGACCGGCAAACGTCGTCCCCGTAGCTCAACTGGATAGAGCAGCGGTTTCCTAAACCGCGTATTCCGGTTCAAGTCCGGACGGGGGCACCACCGCCGCTGGAGCGAAAGGCGGTCGTATTAGCCAAGGCGGCGGCCTCAGCGAGGCCACCTACCTGCAGACGGGTAGCGAGCTCCTCCACGCGCAGATCTTGGTGTCTGACGTAGGGAATGTAATATCGCCAGAACGAGGGCGAAAGGCGTTGAGCCTCGGTAGGGCGGTCGGGGAGAAAAGGGGCGCCAACGCTTTGCTGCGCCGCCGGTTGCCTTTCGGCGCGGCGCCTTTACGCTCACCCTTCTTTTACCATGGAAAACCATCCCGAATCCACCGGCGGCAAATGCCCCTTTCCTCACCTGCACGGCACGATGCCGAAGCCCGCTCCCACCCTGGCGGGTGGACGCTCCAACCGCGACTGGTGGCCGAATCAGCTCAATCTCAAGATGCTGCATCAGAACTCCGCCCTGACCGACCCGATGGGCGCGGACTTCGACTACGCCGAGGAGTTCAAGAAGCTCGATCTGCAGGCGGTGAAGAAGGACCTCTACGCGTTGATGACGGATTCGCAGGACTGGTGGCCGGCCGACTTCGGCCACTATGGCCCGTTCTTCATCCGCATGGCCTGGCACAGCGCGGGCACCTACCGCACGGCTGACGGCCGTGGCGGCGCCGGCGCGGGGCAGCAGCGCTTCGCGCCGCTCAACAGCTGGCCGGACAATGCCAACCTCGACAAGGCCCGCCGCCTGCTCTGGCCGATCAAGCAGAAGTACGGCAAGAAGATCTCCTGGGCCGATCTCATGATCCTCGCCGGCAACTGCGCCCTCGAGTCGATGGGCTTCAAGACCTTCGGCTTTGGCGGCGGTCGCGCCGACGTGTGGGAACCGGAGGAGGATGTGTACTGGGGCTCCGAGGGCACCTGGCTGGGCGACCAGCGCTACAGCGGTGACCGCGATCTCGAGAACCCGCTCGCCGCCGTGCAGATGGGCCTCATCTACGTCAATCCCGAGGGCCCCAACGGCAATCCTGATCCTGTCGCCGCCGCCAAGGACATTCGCGAGACCTTCGCGCGCATGGCCATGAATGACGAGGAGACCGTCGCGCTCATCGCCGGCGGTCACACCTTTGGCAAGACCCATGGCGCGGCCTCCGCCGATCATGTTGGCCGTGAGCCCGAGGCCGCCAGCATCGCCGAGCAGGGCTTGGGCTGGAAAAACAGCTATGGCACTGGCAAGGGTGGTGACACGATCACCAGCGGTCTCGAAGTCACCTGGACCACGACACCGACCAAGTGGAGCAACAATTTCCTCTGGAACCTGTTCGGCTACGAGTGGGAGCTCACCAAGAGCCCTGCCGGCGCGCACCAGTGGATTCCGAAGCACGGAATGGGTGCCAACACCGTACCCGATGCGCACGATCCGTCGAAGCGCACGGTGCCGTCCATGCTCACGACCGACCTTTCGCTGCGCTTCGATCCGGCTTACGAGAAGATCGCGCGCCGCTTCCTCGAAAACCCGGACCAGTTTGCCGATGCCTTTGCTCGCGCGTGGTTCAAGCTCACCCACCGCGACATGGGACCCAAGGCCCTCTATCTTGGCTCCGAGGTGCCGGGCGAGGACCTGATCTGGCAGGATCCGATTCCCGCCGTCGATCACCCGCTGATCGATGCGAAGGATATCGCGGCGCTCAAGGGCAAGATCCTCGCGACGGGCCTGGCGGTTTCCGAGCTGGTCTTCACCGCCTGGGCCTCCGCCTCGACCTACCGCGGCTCCGACAAGCGTGGCGGCGCCAATGGCGCCCGCATTCGCCTCGCCCCGCAGAGGGACTGGGAGGCCAACCAGCCCGCGCGCCTCGCCAAGGTGCTCAAGACGCTTGAGGGCGTGCAGCAGGCCTTCAACGCCTCCGCCACCGGGGGCAAGAAGGTGTCGCGCGCCGACCTATTCGTCCGGGGGGGGGGGGCGGGTTTCTTGCAGGCCGCGAAGGCCGCCGGTCACGCCGTGGAGGTCCCCTTCACGCCGGGCCGGATGGACGCCTCGCAGGAGCAGACCGACGTCGCATCGTTCGCCGTGCTCGAGCCGACTGCGGACGGTTTCCGCAACTACCTCAAGACGCGCTACACGGTGCCGGCGGAGCAGCTCCTCGTCGACAAGGCCCAGCTGCTGGGCCTCACCGCACCCGAAATGACGGTGCTCGTCGGCGGTCTGCGCGTGCTCAATGCCAACCACGGCAAGTCGCAGCACGGCGTGTTCACGTCGCGCCCGGAGACGCTGACCAATGACTTCTTCGTCAACCTGCTCGACATGGCGAATGTCATGAAGGCGACGTCGCCGTCCGAGGAGTTGTTCGAGGTGCGCGACCGCGCGACCGGCGACGTGAAGTGGACGGCCACGCGCGTCGACCTCGTGTTCGGTTCGAACTCGCAGCTCCGCGCTTTGGCCGAAGTCTACGCCGAGAGCGACGCCCAGCCGAAGTTCGTCCGCGACTTCATCGCCGTCTGGAACAAGGTGATGAACGCCGACCGCGTCGATCTGGCGTGAACGGAATTCAGGAACTGACCTCGCATCACGCGAATCAGCTCCCATCTGAAAGTCTCAGGATGTAGCCGGGGTCAGCGACCCCGGCTACATCCAACCCAAGCCATCACGAGGCGCCGGGCTGCGACGACAGCGGCACGGCGCCTTTTGTTTTCGGGCGGCGCCGTGCGTTGACTTGCCACGAGAGCGGGCCTTCGCACGGTGGAGGCAACCCCCTTTGCCCCATGAAGTCCCCTCGGTTTGGTCTGGTCCCGCGTCGCACCTTTCTCGGACAGCTGTCGCTCGGCGCAGCCGCGCTCGCCTTCCCGCGCCTCGGGCTGCGCGGCGCGACCGCCGCGCCCGGGCGCAAGCTCGGGCTCGCGCTCGTGGGGCTGGGGAACTACTCGACTGGCGAGCTCGGCCCGGCCCTGCGCGAAACGGAGTTTGTGCGTCTGGCGGGCGTGGTCACGGGCACGCGGGCGAAGGGCGAAAAATGGGCACAGGATTTCGGATTCCCGACGCGCAGCATCTACGATTACGCGACGATGGATCGCATCGCGGACAATCCCGACATCGATGTCGTTTACGTGGTGACCCCGGTCGCGCTCCACGCCGAGCACACGATCCGCGCGCTCAAGGCGGGCAAGCATGTCATCTGCGAAAAACCCATGGGCATGTCGGTCGCCGAGTGCGACCAGATGATCGCCGCGAGCACGGCGGCGAAGCGCGCGCTGGCGATTGGTTACCGGCTGCACGCCGACCCGCATCACCAGGAGCTGATGCGCTTGCAGCGCGAGAACGACTTCGGCCCGTTCAAGAAGATCGTCACGTCCAACGGCTTTAAGCTCAACCCACGCGACGGCGTGAAGCCTTGGCGCGCGATCGCGGCGCTGGCGGGCGGCGGTCCGCTCATGGACATGGGCATCTACTCGGTCCACGCCGCCTGCATGGCGGCCGGGGCGACGCCGGTCGCCGTGACCGCGAAGGAGGAGCCCAAGGTGCGGCCGGAGTTCTTCACCGACGTGGAGGAGACGCTCAATTACACGCTCGAGTTTGCGAGTGGGGCGGTCTGCGAGGGCAGCACCAGCTACGAGCGCGGCAGCGGCCATTTCCGCGCCGATGCGGAACGCGGCTGGTTCGAAATGGCACCGGCGTTCAGCTACCGGAATCTGCGCGGCGCAACGAGCAAGGGCCTGATGATGTACCCGCCGCTGCGGCAGCAGGCCAAGCATCTGGACATGGTGGCGCGCAGCCTGATCGAGGGCACCGCACTGCCGACCCCGGCCGAGCTGGGGCGCCGCGACATGCGGATTGTCGAGGCGATCTATGCCGCAGCGAAAAGCGGGCGACGTGAGTTGGTCAAGGCGTGACGAAACGGCTCCCGGACCGCACGTCAGCGTGGCGCTGGGAAGGCGAGTTCGACGACGCGCAGGGTCCGGTTGTCTGATCGGGGCGCGCCGCCCCGTCCGCCTCCAGCCCGGTCTTGCAGGGCCTGGCTGGAGCGGCCGGCGCTTCCGGTGAATTTTCTGCGAAAGTCCGGCCGGTTTGCGCCGATGATCCGGGGTGAACGCTCTATGGTTTCGGACGTACTTACCCCAGGTGGCATCAAGCTGACGCCGGACGACATTGTGCGGGATCTCAAGATCCTGCCCTCTGCGCCCAAGGTGCTGCCCAAGCTCAAGGACCTGCTCGCCGATGGGAACTCGTCGCTGTACGAGATCGTTACGCTCATCCGCATCGATCCGGGCATCGCCGCGCGCGTGCTCCAGACGGCCAACAGCACCTATTTCAGCCAGGGCATCCGCTGCTACACGGTGGAGGAAGCCGTCAACCGCGTCGGCTACGACCAGATTTACGAACTCGTTTCCTTTGCGGTCTCTTCCCAGGTCCTCGTGCGTCCGCTCGAGGTCTATGGCATCGAGGCCGACGAACTCTGGAAGCAGTCGGTGGCCTGTGCGCTCGCGGCGGAAACCCTCGCGCACCGGACCAATCAGGACCGCAACGTCGCTTACACGATCGGCCTGCTCCACGCCCTCGGCATGGTGGCGATTGACGAATGGGCCCTGCGCAATGTGCCGGGACTCGTGCTCAGCAGCGCCGGCCTCCCGCGCGAGGCGACCGAGGCCGAGCGCGCGGCGTTTGGCTTCACCCAGGCTGAGACCGGGAGCACGCTGCTCCGCTACTGGGGCTTTCCGCTTTCGATGTCGGAGCCGATCCGCTGGCAGTACGCGCCGCGCGCGTCGGCCAGCCAGGCCCGCATGTCCAGCCTCCTGCTCGCCGCCAAGTGGCTGCGCTCCGCCGTCTGTGCGCCGGCCGACCTGCGTCCGGCCCTGCCGGAGGCCTCCCAGATGGTGCCCCTCGGGCTGAATCCGCAGGTGCTGCCCGGCATGCTGGCCGAAGTGAAGCAGCGCCTCGACGAGGTGAGCTCGCTCCTCGAGCCGCGCCAGCGTGACTCCGAGCGCCATCGCTTCCCGACCGCGCCGCTGGAGTAAGGGCGATCTCGATCCGATCCTGAAATTTCCAGGACGGAACGGAGCGAACCGAGTCTGCGGGATCGATTCGTTCTTGCGGATAGGTAAGATCGATCCGGATCCGGATCGGGATCTGCGTGATCCGCGGGAGGTCTCAGATCGATCGTGGGCCGGCTTTCGATCGTTCGAGAACGAGAACGATTAAGAGAACGAGAACGATACGTCGCCCGGGGCGACGTTAGGAGACGCGGCTGTAGATCTTCTGCAGCATCGACGCGGAGGCCTTGGGCGGGGAGCCGGCGGGGCGCGTGGACGTCAGGCTGCAGCGCAGCAGGAGCTGCTCGTTTTCCTTGTCGAGCTGGAGAATCTGCAGGATGCGCGCGCGCGTGGCCTCGAGCTTGGCGCGCGTGTCGGCGTCGCGGGCGGAGGCGGCGGGCTGCTTGCGCAGGCCCTCAACCACGAGGTCGAGGCGGGCGAGGAGTTCGCGCTTCTTTTCCAGGAACGCACTGTCGGGCGCGCGCTGGTGCTGGCGCAGGAAGTGATTTTCCTCCAGGACGCAGGCGTGGATCTCGTCGCAGAGCTGGTGGTGTTGCTGGAAAAGAGTCGAGGCGCTCATGGCGTGGAGGCGGCTACGGAGGTGGCGGCAGGGGAGGGCGTGCCGGAGGATGCCGCCTGCGTGTTGAAGAAGGAAGACATTTGCTGATCCAGATCCGTGCGCCAGGCAAGCTGGTCGCGGCGCCAAGCCGCCATGCGGCCGAGCTCGGTCAGGTCGGCGGTGGTGGCGTTGGCCGCCTGGGTGACGATGCGCTCGTAAGCGGACTTGGCCTCGCCGGTCATGCCCATGCGCTCATAGCAGAGCGCGAGCTGGTAGGTGACGGGCAGGCGCCAGGCCGGCTCGGGCGACAGGTCGGCGAGGGCGGCGTAGATGACCTGCGCGCTGAGCGCGTCGCCGGCCTCGAAGAAATCATTGGCGAGCAGATTGCCGGTGCGGCGCTGCCAGTAGCTCCAGAGCTGGGCGTTGCTGCCGTTCTTGGCCTGCTCGGCGCGGAGCAGCTCGAGGGTGACGGCGAAGGCCTGCTGCGGGCGCTTCAGGCCGCGGTAGCTCATGGCCAGGACGTAGCGGGCCTCGGGGACGTTCTCGTCGTTGGGCCACTGCTCCAGATAATTGCGCAGCGCCGTGGCGGCGGCTTCGAGGTCGCCGCCGAGGAAAAGGGAATACGACGCCTTGAAATGCGCGCGGGCGCGGTCGCTGGCGGCGAGGTCGAGCAGGCGCAGACGGGAGAAAAACTTGTTGGCCTCGACGAAGTTGCCGGCCTGAAAGTGGGTCTCGGCGATCTCGTACTGGGCGGTGCGGGCCAGCAACTGATAGTGCTCGAAACCCTCGCCGGGCATCTTGAGCGTCGAGTTGATCACGCTGTAGAAGCGGGCGATCGCAATCTTGTGCGAACCCATGGCGCGCATGGTGCGGCCGAGCTCGAGGAGTGCGTCCGGCGAGCGCATGTCGCCCGGGTACTCCTTGAGGTACTTCTCGTAGATGGCCGCGGCCTTGGTCAGCATGCCCTGACGGCGATGCATGCGGGCGAGACCGAGCAGGGCGGACTTCGTGTCCTCAGGGCCGGGCACGACGGACGTCAGGACCTGGTGAAAGGCGATCTCGGCGGCGGCGTAGTCCTCACGCTCGGTGAGGGCGGTGCCGAGTTTGAGCAGGCTCGAGATTTCCTCCTGGCTGAGCTTCGGGTGCAGGGGCACGGCGTGCTCAGGCGGGATGTCGTGCACGGAAACCGCGGCGGCCGGATTGGCCGGCTTTTCGGATTCGCTGCCATCGGCCGCGGGGGCGGATTCTGCCGGAGCGGAAGCCCCGACCGCGGGCGGCGTCGCCGAATGATCGGTGGACGCCGCCGCGTGGACAGCGGGTGTTGACGGTTGAACGTCGTGAGCCGGAGCGTCGCTCCTCTGCGCAACCGAGGCGCGGGCGTGAACGGCCAGCAAGCTGGCGAGCAGAACGACGGCGCGGACGAAGCGGAGGGAGGAGCGGCGGAGGGACATCAGGGCGTTTGACGATAGGTGGCGGAACTGGGCGGCTGGGCCGGGGGCGCCGGTGCCTGCCGGGGAACGGGAGCAATCACGGTGACATCAGCCGAAACGCCGCTCGTACCGGGGAGCTGGAAGAACGGAAGAAAATCTTCCGGTCGCAGCGACGGACGCGTGTCGTCGGGCAGGATGGGAGCCGGTCCGCTGGGCACCGGTGTCGACGGCATCCGCGAGGCGGGTGCGACGTCGGCCGGTTGGACATTCGCGACGGGCATCGCATCGACGACTTCCGTCGTGGAGGCGGTTTCCGGCGCTGAATTGTCCAGGTGGCCCAGAGAAGGAGCAGGCTCCGGTTCGTGGTTGTCCGCGAGCCCCGGCGGGGTGCCGGCCGCCGGTGGGCGGGTGACCAGATCGGGCGGGGGTGCGTCCGCAGCGAAAAGCCGCGGAGGAGCGCCCACGACCCCCAGGTAGGGCTGTGGCAGATGTAGCGGTTGGACCGCTGCTTCCGGCCCCGGAGCAGTCCGGGGACGAGGCATCGCCCGACTGAAGCCGGGAGCGAGTGCGGGAAGCAGCAGCAGCGCCAGGCAATGCGATGCCTGCCGCAGCCGTAGCGACATGCGCGTTGGTGCGCGTTGATTCATTATGTGAAAGACAGCATTCCATGGTGGTGGATGGTCTGATTAGCCCATGGGGTTAATCGGCACCGCGCGGCCTTCCTGAAATGAATTCGTTGGCTGCCGGTCCGCCTGAGGTGGAACGCGTTGACCTCAACGCATTACGGCAAAGCCGCTCCGATCCAGCGTGTTGAGGGCAACACGCTCCACCTTTTAGGCGCTACCGCGGGTTCAGTCGCTCTTCGCGTCGATCAGGCGCCGCAGCTGACGTCCGACTTCATCGAGCGTGTACGGCTTCTGGATGATGGCGGTCTGGCCGAGTTCCTTCAGCTGCAAACGGGTGTCGGGCGTGATGTGCCCGCTGATGACGAGAACCTTGGTCTCCGGCCGGCAGGCGCGGATGACGCGCATGACCTCGATGCCGGTCGCGCCGGGCATGTTGAGGTCCAGCAGGACCGCGTCGAACGAGCGGGTGAGATCACCGACCTGTTCGATGGCCTCCAGGCCGGTCGCTGCCGTCGTGGTCTGGTATCCCTTGTGATTCAGGGCCGAGGAGAGCAGGGCGCGGAGCGAGGCTTCGTCGTCGACGATCAGCAGGGATTCGCTGCCGCCCGGGAACTCCGCGGGGCCACCGGTTGCGATGGCGGGCGCCACCGCATCGGCGGCGAGCGGGAGCAGGACGTTGAAGGTGCTGCCGACGCCCGGCGTGCTGTCGACCGTGATCACGCCCTTGTGGCCGACCACGATGCCGTAGACAACGGCGAGGCCCAAGCCTGTGCCTTGATTGGTCTGCTTGGTGGTGAAGAACGGTTCGAAGATCCGTGCGCGCACCTCGGGCGGCATGCCGGTGCCGGTGTCGGTCACCTGCAGGCAGGCGTGAAGCCGGGTCGGATCGATCCCCGGACCGTCGACGGTCGTGCCGGGACGCAGGGTCGTGCGCAGCGTGATGGTGCCGCCCGTGGGCATGGCATCGCGCGCATTCACGCAGAGATTGAGAATGACCTGCTGCAGCTGGTTCTGGTCGGCGAGCAGGGCGGGGAGCCGGTCCTGCAACTCCAGGTTGAAGGCGACATTGCGTGGGAACGTCTCGGCCAGGAGCGCAACGAGGTCGCGCACGAGCTGATTGAGATCCACCGGCGCGAAGCGCGGCTCGTTCTTGCGGCTGAAGGTCAGGATCTGGCGGACGAGTCCGCTGGCGCGCTGGGCGGCGCGGTGAATCTCGCGCAGGCCCTTCTGCAGCACGGCCGGCGGGGTTTCACCCTGCAGGCAGAACTCGGCGTAGCCATTGATGATGGCCAGCATGTTGTTGAAATCGTGGGCGATGCCGCCGGCGAGCGTGCCGAGGCTCTCCATCTTCTGGGCCTGACGCAGCTCGTGCTCGAGCTTCTTGCGCTCGGTGATGTCCTCCCGGAGACAGAGCAGGTTCGTGACCTCTCCGGCGTGGTTGCGCAGGCAGGAGACCTTGACCGATTCCCAGAGCGTCTCGCCCTTGGCCCGGCGCGTGGTCAGCTCGCCGCGCCATTCGCCGCCGGCGCGGACGGTCTGGTACATCTCGTCGCAGGAGGCGTCGCTGGCGTGACCCTCGCGCAGGACGTCGAGATTGGAATCGAGCACGTCCTCAAGGGTGGGGCCGCGCGTCTCGGTGAACTTGGCGTTCACGTACTGCGGGCGTCCGTCGAGGTCGGTGATGATGATGGAGACAGGCGATTGCTCGACGGCGCGCGAGATGCGGAAGAGCTGCTCCTCAGCGAGGTGCAGGCGGGTGACATCGCGTCCGACCGCGCGCACGGCGACGAGGCCGCCCTGAGCGTCCAACAGCCCGGTCTCCTCCCACGAAAACCAGCGCACGCCCTGAGGCGTGACCCAGCGGTGCTCGCTGGTGAGGCGGTGCGGGGCGCGGGCGAGTTCGACCTCGGCGGCGCGGACGACAGGCTCGTCATCGGCGTGAAGCAGGCCCTCCAATTGCTGTCCGGCGGCGCGGCCAAACTTGTGGATAAAGGACGGGTTCGCCTCGAGAATCTCTCCGCGCAGGTCGCGGCAATAAACCGGGTCCGCGCTTGCGGCCCAGGCGCCCAGCCACGGCTCACCCGCCGCGGGAGCGGCAGGCAGCGGAGCGGGCGCGGACGGGACGGACGACATGATCGGGACGGAGCGCGACCTCCGGATCAGACCAGGCCCTGCAGCATCGAGGGCAGGCGCTGCAGCGAGTTGGCGATCGCGGCGCGCGCGAGCGTGCTGGCCGGGCTGTCGGCACCGTACAGGATCTTCCAGCCCTCGAGCTCAATCCACGTGTCGGGGGCGATCGGTTCGATCTGCTCGAATCCGCCGCTGATGCCGGCATGGCGCACGAGATGGTCGGCGATCTGCACGGCGGCGGCGAAGACCGCGTGGCGCGGGGCCTTGGCGGGTTCGTTATGATAGAGCACCGCGAAGCGCAGTTCCTCGGAGAGCTGGTGCCGGTCGAGGTAGTGAGCGCCGATCCGGGCGTGGTCCCAGCCGATGAGCTGTTGTTCCAGCGTGCAGATGTCGGCGGGCGTCGCGACCGGAGTCGCGAGGATGGTGCGCAACTCGTCCGGAAAGGCGTAGGCCATCACGACCTTGCCGATATTGTGCAGCAGACCGGCGAGGTAGTCGGTGTCGTCGTCGATATGGAGCGACGTGGACGCGATGATTTCGCGGGCGAGGATAGCGGTGCCGATGCTGTGCGTCCAGAGATCGCGCCAGGGCAGACAGTCGGAGGTGGTCTGCTGAAGCTGCTCGAGCTCCTCGATGACCGGCGTGGCCATGGAGAGTTCACGGATCTGGCGCAGGCCGAGGAAAAAGACGGCCTCCTCGATGTTGTTCACACGGGTCGAGAGACCGTAGTAGACCGAGTTGACCATGCGCAGCAGACGCGCCGAAAGTGATGGGTCGCGGCGGATGATCTCGGCGATCTGTGAATTCAGGCTCTGTTCGGACTGCACCAGACTGCTGAGCGCGCGATTGATGCTGTTAAGCGACGCGAGCTTGGGGCAGGCGGCAATCCGCCGCTTGATTTCAGTTTCGCTGTAGGCTTCCTGCAAGGTGGACACGGTTGAAAGGGAGGATGACGGCCGCGGCGTGGAGGGCACATCTGGCCGTAACCGCTTCGAGTCCATGATCGGACGACTGGGTTCCACCTTGAGCGCCATTCCGGCATGAGCCGGATTTGTGTGCATTTTTTTGTCGGAGCCGGTTCGCGTGGTGGCCCGGATCGAATCCCTTCCGTCTCGCACGATTCGTGGGCGACGACGCCAAATTGTGAACAACTCCGTGAGTTTGTGAATAACTCGGACTCAAGCCGGGTGGGAAGCGGCCGATCTTTCGGGACATGTTCAGCATCGCCACCCCCAGCGAAGTCCGCGTCCCAGCGGTTAGTACCAGCGAGCAACCGGCTCGTGATGTGGTACGGATCGGGAAGCTGCTCATGGCGATGGATTCTGGGATGACCGACATCGCGCGCCTGCTGGATGACCGCCCACCAGTCCCCGGCGTGGTCGTGGCGCCGTCGCCTAATGCCCGTCGTCCCGCCGCCTGAAACGTGTAGCCGGGGTCGCTGACCCCGGGGTTTGGATTTCATGGTTCTCATCGGACTGGGCTCAGCGAGCCCGGCTACATCAGAATTCCGCTCAAGCTCGGCGGGTTTGCGCCGATGTGGACTCACCACGCGTGTGTCCTGTCCTGATTTCCTCTTCTTCGCTACAACGCGCCCCTTGACGGGCTGCGCTGAGCTCTGCGCGCCATGAACCCCGCGCGAATCCAAGCCTTGGTGCAACAGGCCTTGGCGCATCACCGCGAGGGCCGCCTCGCGCAAGCGGCGGCGTTGTACGCACAGGCGCGGACGCAGGCTCCGAAACTTTTTGATGCGTGGCATCTCGGCGGCACCGTTGCGTTGCAGGCCGGCAAGGCGGCGGACGCGGTGGCCCTGCTTGAGCGCGCCTGCCAGTTGCAGCCGGCGGATGCCGTCTGTCGCATGCGGCTCGCGGTCGCGTGGCTCGGTGTCGGTCGTCACGCTGAGGCGCGCACCGCGCTCGAAGCGCTGGTGAAGGCGCATCCGACGCTGGTCGCGGCGTGGGACAATCTTGGGTACGCGCGCAAATGCGGTGATGATCTGGCCGGGGGCATTGCGGCGCACCGTCAGGCGGTCGCGCTGGATCCCCGCTATGTCTCCGGTTGGCACAACCTCGGGCTTTCGCTCGCCATGCAGGGTGAACCGGAGGAGGCGTTGCGGTGCCAGGAACGCGCGCTGGCCCTTGACCCCGGCCATCGCCGCGCGGCGAGCGCGCGTCTGCTGATGATGCAGTACAGCGACGGACTTTCGCGCGAAGCCCGCTTTGCGGCCCATCGCGCCTACGGGGACATGGTTCGTCCGCGGACGGCGGGCACAGCGGCGGACCTGACCGGGAGTGAACCGCGGACGCGTCTGCGCGTGGGCTTGGTATCGCCGGACTTTCGGCAGCATTCGGTGGCGCATTTCATTGAGCCGCTGCTCGCCCACCTTGATCGCGCGACTTTCGAGCCGGTGCTCTACCACGATCACGCAAGCGAGGACGCCGTTTCGGCGCGTCTGCGCGGGCACGCAGCCCTTTGGCGGCCGATCGCTGGTCTGACCGATGATGCCGTGGAGAAAATCATCCGGGCCGATGCCCCGGATATTCTGGTCGACCTGAGTGCCCACACCGGGCGGACCCGGCTGCCAATCTTTGCGCGCAGGCTGGCGCCGGTGCAGATCACCTACCTGGGATATCCGGACACGACGGGTCTGGCCGAGATGGACGTCCGCCTGACGGATGCTGAAGCGGATCCGTTGGGCGAAGCGGATCGGTGGCACACGGAAAGATTGGTGCGCTTTTCCCCCTGCGCGTGGTCGTACCAGCCACCCGAGGACGCCCCGGACGTTACGCCACCGCCCAGTGTTCAGAAAGAACGCCCGTTCACGTTCGGCTCGTTCAACCATCTCGCGAAGATCAACGCGACGACGCTCAAACTCTGGTCGGCGGTTCTGGCCGCCGTGCCGGGCAGTCGCTTGTTGCTGAAGAGCATGGGCCTGGACATCCCGGCGACGCGCCAGGCCTTGATCCTGCGCCTGCGCGCGGCAGGCATCGCGGAGGAGCAGGTGGAACTGCTCGGGCCGACGCGCGGCGTGGCCGCGCATCTTGCGCTCTATGCGCAGGTCGACGTGACTTTGGATCCTTTTCCCTATCACGGCACGACGACCACGTGCGAGGCGCTCTGGATGGGCCGCCCGGTGGTTACGCTGGCCGGTGACCGTCATGCCTCGCGCGTGGGCGTGAGCCTGCTCACGGCGGTGGGCCATCCCGAATGGATCGCCGAGACCGAGTCTGACTACGTGCGCATCGCGGCGGGTCTGGCCGCAGATCGCGCCGCGCTCGCGGCGCAGTGTCACGTATTACGTGACACGATGCGGAGCTCGGTGCTGATGGACCACGCCGGTCAGGCCGCGCGTTTCGGCGAGGCGCTGCTCGCGTGCCGGGCGGATGCGCTGGCACGGGTTTGATGTAGCCGGGCTCGCTGAGCCCGGGGCTGGGGGGCGTGTGTCTGGGGCCCCCCCCCGGCGCCGCGGCGCC
>CAYWRG010000001.1:56825-81877 GCA_964460715.1 uncultured Opitutus sp.
CGACTGGCCGCCCCCCCGGGGCCCCCGCCCCCCCGGCTACATCCTACGATGAGCCCTCTAGGCAATTCTTGCCGCCAAGGCCTGAGCAGAATTTCCGCGAGACAGTGCCGCGAGAAAAAGAGTTTTAAACTGCTGATAAAAAGCAGCTAGCAAGACGACTCGATGCGCTGGCACTGATTTTGCAATTGAGGGGGCATGCACCCTCCCTCTGCTTCGCTCCCGGTCCTCGATGACGTTTCCCTTCAGCCGTCGGGTCCCGAGACGGTCCTGCGTAACGCGCTGGAGACGCTGCAGCATCAGGAGGACAACCCGCTTTGCTGGTTGGAGGTCGCGATCGCCTTTCGGGCGGCGGGCCAGCCGATCCAGGCGATCGAGGCTTGCGAGGCATGCCTCAAACTTGATTCCCGCCAGCTCGAAGCCTGGTTCCTGATTGCGAACCTCGCGCTTGCGGTCGGTCACCGGGAAATCGGGGCCGAGGCGCTGTCAGTGATTCGTGAGTTGGCGCCGGCCGACGACCGCATTGCCGATCTGGCGGCGCGGATGTGATCCCGGGTTCCGGTCATGCGCGTTCTGTTCGCCACTGGTTCGCCTGCCCGCTACATGGCTCCGCCGCGTCTTGCGGCGGAACAGATCGTGTGCGGGCCGGACTTTGCCGATGAGCGCGATCGCGCCGGTCGCTGGCTTTCCCTCAAGACGCCCGCCGGCGAATACGACCTTTCGACCGTCCTCGCGCGCCTGCCGGAGGAGCAGAAGCCGGATGTCGTCGTCTGTCTCGTGGACGCCGCCCGCCGAAGCCTGCCGCGTAACCTGGGATCCTTCAAGGGACCGCGGGTCCTGCTCGTGGCCGATACCCATCACCTGAAGTCGCCGCTGATCGGCATGCTGCGTTATGCCACGGCGGAGCCCTTTACGCGCACGGTGCTGCTGTACGACCGGCACCACGCCTCCATTTTCCACTCCGCCGGAGTCCGGAACCTGCATTGGTTCCCCGGTCTCACTTTACCCCACGACGATTCGGTGGTGGGTGCCGTGCGCAAACCTGCGCGCGTCGCCCGCATCGGCTTCGTGGGACAAGCGGGTGCCTTTCATCCTCGCCGCGCGCGTATCCTGACGGCGCTCACGCAACGCAACCTGCCTGTCGTCATCAAGGCGCTGCCGCAGGCCGAGGGCCTGAAGTTCTACGGCGAGTCGCTGCTCGGACTGAACACGAGCCTGAATGGCGACTTGAACCTGCGCGTCTTCGAGATCCTTGCCTCGGGCGCTGCGCTGGTGACTGACCGGCTTGCGCCACAATCAGGACTCGCGGCGTTGCTCACCGAGGGGCGGGAGTGTCTGGCTTATGACGGGATCGAGGATCTCGCCGATACGTTGATCGACGCGCTGGCCCAACCCGAACGCACCCGTGACATTGGCCAGGCCGGCGCGGCGTGGTTTGATCTGAACTTCAACGCGACGCTGCGTCAGGCGCAGTTTGCTCGCCTGGTGCAGGATGGCGTGTCGCCTGATCGGTATGCGTTCTCCGCCGAGGAAAAGACGCACGTGCACTTTGCCGGCGATCTCGGGCGGCTGTTGCGCTCGGTCGTCGCCTACGAGCAGGTGCAGGAACTCCACCGCACGCAGGAGCGCGTGACGATCGCTTTGCCCGCATCGGCACCGGCGGATGTCGCCTCGCTCCTGACGACGCTGCCCCGGGTGACGTTCGATTCCCGCGAGGCCGACCTCGTGATCGTGGATCGCAGTCAGTCGGCTCCGATTGTGCCTGCGCCCGCCCTGTGGTGCTGGGATGCGGCGCCCAGTGACGGTCTGCTCGACGCGAGCCTGGTCGGTGCCGGTTATCTGCGCGCCCACGCGACGGCGCCGATTTATCGTCGTCGGGCCGAGCCCGTGCGCACGTCCGACGGCCGGCGGCATGTTCTTCTCTACACCGACGATCCTGAGTCGGGTGGGGTGGCGCAGTACAATCACACCCTGCTGCTGGCGCTGGTGCAGGCCGGTTACCGCGTGTCCTGTGTGCAGAGCCGTGTGGATAATCCGCTGGTCAAGGAACAGCGCGAAGCGGGCGTCACGCATCACTGGATCGACTATCACACGGGTACGGAATTTGGCCGCACCCTGGCTGACGCCAACCTGGCGGGGGTGCTGTTTCGCGAGGATCCGCCGGATTTGATCATCTTCAGTGATTGCTGCCCACTCTCGAATCTCGCCGCGCGCGAGGTAGCCCGGAAGCTCGGGCTGGCCTACGTCTGTGTGGAAGGATTTGTGGGCGCTTATCTGGCCGACAAGTTCACCGCTCAGCTGCCGGTGCTGGAGCGCCAGTATGTGGAAGCTCGGGCGGTGGTTGCCGTCTCGGAGGAAAACCGTGGTCTGCTGGTCGCGCGTTTCGGCGCGCCGGCCGATCGCACGCGCGTGATCCACTACGGCCGGCCGGAGCGTTTCTTCCAGCCGCGGAACGAGGCGACCCGCGCCCGGCTGCGCGCGGAACTCGGCTTGCCCACCGACGCCGTGGTCAGTCTCACGACCGCGCGACTCACGGCGATCAAGGGCTTTCAGCACCAACTGAAGGCGCTGCTCCACCTCAAGCGGAAGCGCAAGGCGCGCAATCTCCACCTCGTGTGGGCCGGTGACGGCGACCAGCGCGCGAAGCTCGAATCTGCGGTGAAGGAGACCGGGCTGGCTGACCAGGTGCATTTTATCGGCCATCGCTGGGACGTTGCCGACTGGTACGACGCTGCGGACATCTTTGTCCTGACTTCGCACATGGAGGGCATGCCGCTCTCGATCATGGAAGCCATGGCCAAGGGACTGCCGGTGGCGGCGTCTGCGGTCAGCGGCATCCCGGAGGAACTTGGTGATACCGGCCGCCTGCTGGCGGATCCCAAAGTTTCGCCGGATCGTACCGTTACGGAACTGGCCCAGACGCTCGAACGCTGGACCGGTGATGCGAAGCTGCTCCGGTCGGTCGGCGACGAGGGGCAACGCCGTGCCCACACGATGTATCGCGAACAACGAATGACATCGCGAACCATTGAGCTGGTGGCGCACGCGATGGAGGTGGCATCGGTCGAACCGGTGCCAAGGGAATGCCATACGGCTACCTGAGAATGAACACGTCCGCCTCACGCATCACCCTGTTTCTTCTCGTTGATGCGCTGCGTCTCGATTATCTGACGCATGCGCCGTATCTTCGGAGCCTGGCGGCTGGCAGCGCAACGGGCGCGCTTCGGGAGTGCTTTGGTTTTGTCCCCCGGCAGGCCTACTTCGGTGGGCTGGATGCCGGCGAGTACGGCTTTACGAATATGTACTGCTACGATCCGGAGCAGTCACCGTTCAGCGTGGCGCGTGCCGTCCCGAAGTACCGTCGTGAACCCGCTGGTCTTCGGGCCATGGTCGAGGCGGCGGCCCGCGAGCGGATGGCGCCGTTTGAGCGCAGCTACGCGGGCAGCATCGAGATCCCGATCGATCGGCTACCCTATTTTGATCTGGTCGAAAAACGTGCGCCGTGGGACCGCAAGGTCGGTTATCGTTCGCTTTTCGAGATTCTGGACGAGCGCGGTCTGCCGTGGCGTGAACGCACGTGGCCCGGAACGAACCAGCTGGTTGACCGCAGTGACGCGGGAATCGTAAACGCCATTCTTGAGGACCTGAAGCCGGAGCATCGGCTGGCCTGTGTTCATCTGCAGGAACTGGATGGTCTGGGTCATGCCTTTGGTCCGAATTCCCGTCAGGTCCGGGCCGGCATTGAAGCGATGGACGGGCACTGCCGGAAGCTGATCGAGACGCTCAAGGCACGCTATGAGCGCGTGAACCTGATTCTGTTTGGTGATCATGGGATGGTGAATGTCACGCGCACGCTCGACCTTGAGCCGTTGCTCGCGCGCACAGGTCTGACGCACGGCGTCGACTATGTTTACTTCCTTGATTCCACCATGGCACGTTTCTGGTTCCACCATGCGAAGGCGCGGGAAACCGTGACTGCTGCCCTGGGCAACGTGACCGGCGGGCGCATGCTCGATGCCGAGGGCATGAAGCGGTTTGGCATCGCTCGGTGTGACTATCGCAACGCCGAGGCGGTCTTCCTGGCTGATCCCGGTGTGTTGATTTTCCCCAACTACTTCCAGGCGTCAGGTGAGCCAATTCGTGGCATGCACGGCTACGATCCAGACTGTGCCGACAACCTTGGCGCGTTCATCCTCTACGACACGGCCCGACCAGAGCTGGCCGGCCACATCCTTGGCCGGGTGAATCCGCCGGCAATCTTTCCACTGCTTCTCGATCTGGTGGGACTTGAACCATCGGACCATACGCCGACCCGGGCACCGGTTGCGTTGGCGAACACATCGCCGTCGGGCCGCTTCACGGGTGAAGGCTCTCCGGAGGCCGAAGCCGTGGTGCGCGGGCACCTGGAGCGAATCATTCAAGCGATCGTCGAGCGGGTTGGGACGGTCGAGGCGATTGTGCTGACGGGGAGCTTTGGGCGCGGCGAGGGAGGCGTTTTCCGTGATGCCTGCGGTGTCATCCGGCCCGTGAACGACTATGACCTTCTCGTCGTCGATCGCCGCAATTTGCAGGCCGCCCTTGCGGGATTGGGTGAAGCGCTCGCGCGCGAGCTGGAGATCGACTTTGTGGATTTGGGCTGGAGCGATGGACAGTGGACCAAGCTGCCGCTGACGGTCTTCCACTACGATTTGAAGCATGGTTCGCAGGTGATCGCCGGCGATCGCGCGGTCCTCGATCGGATTCCGGCCTATGCGTCGGCAGACATGCCGTCGTACGAGATCGTCAAGCTACTCCTGAATCGCAGTGCGGGTATCTTGTCCGGGTTGACCGGCGAACAGTTACAGGGTGTCGCTCCGACCTCGTCGGCTGCGCGCTATCTGGCGAATCAGGTTGCCAAGGCCTACATGGCGGTGGGCGACTGGCATTTGCTGCGATGGGAAGGATTCGACTCCTCCTATCGCCTGCGGTCCGAGCGGTTTGCTGCCCTCGCCCCGGGCGTTGGTCTGCTGCCGGACCAGGTGGCTGCGATCGTGCGCGCTTACGCTTTTAAGTGCCGTCCCGACTACCAGTGCATCACCGGCGGCCTTGATGAGATCCGAGCGCTGCAACCCATGCTCATTGAAGCCCTTTTGGGGTCGGTGAATTTTCAGGTTGAGGCCCACGCTCGAACGGTCGCTGAGGTTATGGACCTGTATCTGGCCGAGATGAGTGCGGATACCGGTTGGGTAAAGGCGGATAATGAACGGGTCGCTGCGCACCCGGCTCTTGCCCCGCTCCTCAAGGCTGAGCGCTCGGCTTCCGTTTCGCTGCGTCACCTTGTGTTCGCCGCCGTGCCTGAACTTCTCCCTGGCCTCGCCAGCGATACCGCTTCCTCCGCTCGGGCCACGCGTGTCCGCCTCGAGCCGTTCCTGCAACTGCCGCCCGTCGAATCCGACGACTGGGAGGTCATGCGTCGCTTCGTCATCCGTCTCTGGTTCGCGATCTGTCACTGAGCTCACCGATCAACCCGCTCCCACCGTGTCCAAAGTCAGCATCATCATCCCTTGTTTCAAACAGGCTCACTTTCTGGCCGAGGCCATCGACAGCGTTCTGGCGCAGACGCACGCCGACCTCGAGGTTGTGGTGATCGACGACGGTTCGCCTGATGACACGGCTGGCGTTTCGGCGCGCTACGCGGCTGATGTTCGTTTTAAATACGTTCGACAGGACAACACCGGGCTCCCTGGGGCGCGCAACCGTGGCATTCGTGAATCGAGTGGCGATTACCTCTGCTTCCTTGATTCCGACGACACCTTTGCGCCAACCAAAGTCGCCCGGCAGGCCGCACTGCTTGATGCCGATCCGGCGTTGGGTTGGGTCTACTGTGACATCGTTACGGTCGACGAACAGGGTGTGACGGTACCGGACCAATTTTCGATCGCCTCCACCCAGCGCGACCTGAGCGGTGATGTATTCGGTTCGCTCATGCTCGGAGGCTATTTTCCGCCGCACACCGTGATGATCCGCCGCGCCGTACTCGATCAGGTCGGTGGCTTTGATCCCGCGCTGGGCGGTCATGCCGATTATGAACTTTGGCTTCGTGTCGCCGGGGCCGGACACCGAGCTGCCTTTGTGCCGGAGGCGTTGGCCAACTACCGCGTTCACGGCAACAGCATGAGCAAGGATGGCGAGCATATGCACGCCACGCGCGTGGCCACGCTGATCAAGATCGCCCGGCTGTACCCGGAAAGGGTGGCTGTTGGTGCGGACCGACTCCAGCAGACGATTTCCGATCTTTTCACTGCGAACCAATGGATGCGACGCCAGCAGGAGGAAGCGCCCGCGGCGGGTGGTGGTGGCCTCTTTGGCGCCAATGAGGGCGACGAGATCGCGGGAACCGAGACCTATCCCTTGCTCCGCCACTTCGGCAAAGCCCGCCGTGGGAAGGGCCGCGAAGACCAAGCTGCCATCTGGGACGTCACGATCGATGGCCGGCAGGATCGTGGCATCTACATGCAGCCCCCGGTTGATCTGACTTTCCGCGTGCCGACCGGCGAACGCGGTCGCTTCCAGTCGGCGGTTTGCGTGCACCCGCTGGCATGGGATAAGCCGGGCGCCGGCGGTTGCGAATTTCATCTCCGCATCGACGGCCGCGTTGTTCACGTGGTTGCGCTCGATCCCGTCAACATCCCGGCCGACCGCCACTGGCATGAACTCGACGTCGCCGTGCCGGCGCGTGCCGACGGGTTCCACGAGATCTCCATCGAAGTCCGTCCGATCGGCGGTTCGAACGCCTACCGCTGGGGCATCTGGCGCGCCCCCAAGTTTTCCTACGTCACCGTCTCCGCTCACCTCAACCCTCCGATTGCCGTCCAATGAACGCCTCGCCCGATACCTGCACTCTCGATTCTTCCCCGCTCGAACGCGCGCAGCAGGCGTTTGCCGATGCCGACTGGCCGGCGGCGGCCGCAGCGCTGGAGGAGGCACTGCGTGCGAGTCCGAACAGCAGCGAACTCACGATCTTGCTGGGCCACGCCCGGCTCAACGGGAAGGACGCGGCCGGGGCGCTCGAGGCCTATCAGGCCTGTGCGCGCCTCGCGCCCAATCAAAGCGTCGTCCATGCCTGCTGTGCCATGGCGCTGCAGATGCTCGGGCGCACGACGGAGGCCGGAGCGGCTGCGGAACGTGCCCTGTCGCTCGATGCCACCGATGCCATTGCGCTCAAGGTGAAAGCGCGCCTCGCGATTGACGCGGGTGATGTCGCGGCGGCCACCCAGGTTTGCCAGACGCTGATGAAGCTGCTGCCGGATGACGCCGACGTGAAGCGTCTGGCGGATGATTGCCTGGCCATGCCGGCGGTCCGTGCGATCGCGAAGCCCGCGCCCACCTCGCGGGCCGGCACGGTCGTCGGACCGGCCTCGCTCTTTGCTGACTACAGCTCGCGCGTGAGAGCATGGGCGAATCTCGGACCCGAGCATCTCACCCATCAACTGGTGGTGGATGATTTTTCCCGGCCGGTTGAATCCGTCGTTGTTCCGCCTGCCGCGGCGATCGCCAGTGACGGATTGCCGGTTCCCCCCGCCAGCCTGACCATGGGTTATGGTGCAGGCGATCTGGAGCACTACATCAAGTGCGGCCAGACGTCGTATGAGCGGATCGCGCGCGTCCTGCGCGAGCGCGAGGTGACGCTGCGTGCGGGCGATGCGATGTTGGACTGGGGCGGGGCTTCGGGGCGCGTCCTCCGTAATTTTCGATCTGAGGCGGCCGCTGGCTGCGAAGTGTGGGGCTGCGACGTGCATGCCCCTTCCATTCGCTGGGCGCAGGCGCATCTCTCGCCGACCTTCCGTTTCTTCAACAGCAGCAGTCTGCCGCACCTGCCTTTCGCGGACGGCAAGTTCAAGTTCATCTACGGCCTTTCCGTGTTCACCCACCTCAATGCGCAGCGAGATCTGTGGTTGCTCGAGCTGCGACGCGTGCTGGCCAAGGACGGTCTGCTCTTCCTCACCGTTCACAACGAGGACACGTGGCAGTGGTTCCGGAGCAAGGGCATGCCGGGTTGGATGCCGGCCTCGCTGCGCGGTCACACCACGCTGCCCGGCGAGTGCGTGGAGATCCGCGGGGATCGTTGGGAGCACTGCTACACCCTTTTCAGCAACGACTACCTCAAACGCACCTGGGCCCCGTTCTTTGACGGATTCGAAGTGATTCCGTGCATCGAGGGCTACCAGTCCGCCGTGATCCTGCGCAAACGTTCCGCCTAAAGCTCTCATTGCCATGCCCGTAGCCTCGTCTCCTGAACCGATCGCACTCCCATCCTGGCCTGCTCTGCCCTCGCTGCCGGCCGCGGCGGGCGGTCGCCCTCGCCGCGTTTGCATCGCCAGCTTCGACTTTGTCGGGCCGGTCAAGAACGGCGGCGTCGGCACGGCTTTCACCTCGCTGGGCGAGGCCCTGGCCGCGGCCGGGCATGACGTGACGCTCCTCTTCCTTGCCGGCAAGTGGTGCGAGAACAAGACGCTGGAGCACTGGATCGAACACTACCGCCGCAAGGGCATCCGCTTTGTGCCGCTGCCCGAAAGCGGACTCTCGATCAATTCGCGCTGGCACATCAACAAGGCCTACGAGGGCTATCTCTGGCTCAAGCAGCAGCCCGCGTTCGACGTGGTCCACTTCTCGGAGTGGAAGGGCCCGGGCTATTTCGCGATGCGCGCCAAGCGTCAGGGCCTGGCCTTCGCCGACACCCTGATGTGCATCCACACGCACGGGCCGACGCTCTGGCACAAGCTGAGCAACGGTGAGTACGTTACCCAGGCGGACGACATCGAACTCGACTACCTCGAGCGCACGAGCGTGCGGCTCGCGGATGTCGTCGCGAGCCCGAGCCAATATCTCCTGCGCTGGATGGTCGATCGTGGCTGGACGCTGCCGGAGCAGACGTTTGTGCAGCAGTACGTCCGACCAGCCACGGCGCGGCAGCCCAAGGCGGGCGCGGATCGCGTGCAGGCCATCGACGAACTCGTGTTCTTCGGCCGCCTCGAGATCCGCAAGGGGCTGGTGCTCTTCTGCGACGCCCTCGATCGCCTCAAGGACGACCCGCAGCTGGCGGGCAAGCGCATAGCCTTCCTCGGAAAGAACGACAAGATCAGTGGACGCGACAGCGCCGAGTACATTGCCGAGCGAGCAAAGGCGTGGCCCTGGAAGTACGAGATCGTCAGCGATCGCGACCAGATGGGAGCGATGGATTACCTGCAGGGCGAGGGTCGCCTCGCGGTGATTCCGTCCCTCGTCGACAATCTGCCCAACACCGTGCTCGAGTGCCTCGGGGCCCAGGTCCCGCTGCTCGCGAGCGATGCCGGTGGCATTCCCGAGATGATCGCCGCCGATGATCTCGCTGCCACCTGCTTTCCGCTCCGCGTGCCCGCGTTCGCGGCCAAGCTCAAAACGGCATGGCTCGAGGGGGTGCGCCCGGCGCGCTACGCCGTGGAGCAGAAAGCCAATGAACGCGCCTGGTCGGGCTGGCATGAGGGACTGGTGGCTCCGGCGACCGCAACCCCAACCGACCTCACCAAGCCGCCGACGGTGAGCATCTGCATGTCGCACTGGAACCGTCCGGCCTACCTGCGGCACGCCCTGGCCTCGATTGAGGCGCAGGACTATCCGAACTACGAGGTCGTGCTGATTGACGATGGCAGCACCACGCCGGAGGCGCACGCCCTGTTGAAGGAATTGGAGCCGCTCTTCGCCTCCCGCGGTTGGCAGCTCCTGCGAAACACGGAAAACCGTTACCCGGGTGCGGCGCGCAATCGCGCGGCGCGGGAAGCCCGGGGCGAGTACATCCTGTTCATGGATGACGACAACTGTGCGAAGCCCAACGCGATCTCGACCTTCGTGAAGGTCGCCCGCACGACCGGAGCCGACATTCTTACCTGCTGCCTCGATACCTTTTCAGGTCACGGCCAGCCCCACGCGAATCTCAAGCCGACGCAGCGCTGGCTGTTCCTCGGTGACGACATCGGAACGGGCGCGCTGCGCAATAATTTCGGCGACACCAACGGACTCTGGCGCCGCGAGGTCTTTCTGGCCGTCGGCGGATTCCATGAGGACTGGGGCGTTGGCCACGAGGACTGGGAGGTCCTCGCGCGGGCCGTGCTGGCAGGCTATAAGCTGGAGACGATTCCAGAACCGCTCGCCTGGTATCGGCTCAACGAGTCCGAGGCGACGGTGAATCGAAAGACGCCCGTCCACGCCAATCATCAGGCAAACCTGCGTCCCTACCTGGCTGCGGTCCACCCGGACCTGCGCACGCTGGTGCAGTTTGCCCAAGGCTCCTACCTGCGGCGGGTCCAGGCAACGGAGTTGGATGCGATTGCGCAGCTCGCGCAGTACGGCGTGCTCTGGAAGTCCAAGCTGGAGGCCGCGCTCGCGTTGATCGAACTCAAGCAGGAGAAGGCCGCGGTGAAGCTGATGCTGGAGGGCGTGAAGGCCGTTGAAGGTTGCCGCAATCTCAAGGTCATCATTGAAGCCATCGCCGGCATCGCACCACACCTTAGCCGCTACGATCAGGGAAGGGCTCGTTTCCTCCTCGAGAAGGCGTACCCGCTGGCCGTGAAATTGGGCATACCCGCGCTGCGCGACAGCGTGCAGGCGAGCCTGGCCAAGCTGGGTGGACCGGCCAAATCCGCCCCCGCGTCCAAGCCGGTCACCGCACCGGCCCTGGCCGTGGGCGAGGTCGGGCTCTGAGCCAACGCCACCCTTCATTCGCGTGCCGGACGGATCGCACCGCCTGTTCTTCTTCAACCCCTGGGCTGACCTAGTCCAAGGGGCAGGGGAGTACCTTGCGGCGCTGCCGGCCCTTGACGTGGCGGCACGCACAGCCGATGCGGGCAACGTCGAACTTGTCCGCAAGGCCCGGCTCGACCTCGACTGGTACGGCGAGTGCACGCGCTGCTTTGCGGAAGCGACGCATCCCGAGATTGCGTTTCTGCCGGCGCAGGTCGTCGGGCCGACAGGCATGGCCGCGCTGGTGAAGGCTGCGACAGGCAAGCCGGTGGGCGAGACGTGGTGGCTCGTGTTCATGGGCCAGCATCCGCAGAAGCTGGCGCCCGTCGCGGGCAAGACGCTCGCGTTCCTGCGGCGCTGCGGCGTGAAGATCCTTTTCTACGCGTTTGACGAGGCGAGCCGGCGCATGCCGTGCTTTGCGGAGGTCGCACCTCACCTGGATGTGCTCATCCATGACGAGGCGCCCCTCGCTGACGAGGGCCGCGCGCGGCTGCGGCCGGATTGTTTGACGATTCACCGGAGCTGGGTGGCCAATGTCGTGCCGTTCGCTGCGCCCTTCAACGAGGAGCCGGAAGCGAAGATTCTCTTTCTCGGCTCGCAGATGGGCCTGACGCCGCACCGGCAGCGGCAGATCGATTTTCTCAAGAAGACCTTCAAGGACCGTTTCGTCGCCAGCACCGATCATTCGGTGGGCGTGGGCGACCGCTTTGCGCTCAACCGCTACCAGGTCGGGCTGTGCCCCGAGGGGCGGATGTTTGCGACGCCGGCGATGAGCCGTACGCACACGGACCGGCCATTCTGGTCGGGCTGCCTGGGGCTGGTGCCCGTTTCGGAGGATTCCAAGCAAGGCGGCCGGCTCGATGAGCTTGCCACCGAGGGATTGATCCTGCGTTACGCGCACGGCGATCTGAAGGCGCTCGCGGCCGCGTGTGAACAGGCCTTGGCGATGCCGGTGGCTGCGCGCCGCCGGATCTACGAGCATTTCAACCGTCGCGAGACGGTCGGCACGGTGGTCGCTGAGGCGATCGCGGCCGTGACTGCGCCGGTCGGCGCGGTCTGAACGGGAGTTGAGCGGGCTGGTGTTGGATCGCAGCCTGGCAACAAGACACGGAAATCGCGCAGAGGCGCAGAGCCGCAGAGTCTTGAAATAGGATCTGCACTTCAAAGGGTCTTCTCTGCGGCTCGGTGCCTCTGCGCGACTTCTGGATTGGGTCGCTTGAGTCGAATCTCCGCCTGAGGGAGGTTCTGATATTTCAGGGATTCTTTTGGGACAGATGTTCTCGAACTTAAAAACGGCGAAGGCCCCGGCGTGAGCCGGGGCCTTGTTGCCTTGGATGCTACCTGACACCGACTGGCCGGGGCCTCCGCAGGGCGTGTCTGGCCCGCTTAGCCCGGCCGCCGGTTGAGCGGCGGCCGGGATTGGGCGAATCAGGACGATCCCTGAGCGGAGGAGGCTTAGCCGATGAGACGCATCGCGACCTGCGCGCTCTGGTTGGCCTGCGACAGCATGGCGGTGCCAGACTGAACCAGGATGTTCCAGCGTGCGAGCTGCGTGGACTCCGAGGCCACATCCACATCGGTGATGCGGCTGTTGGCGGCCTCGATGTTGGCCTTGTTGACCGTGAGGACTTCCGAAGCGAAGCCGAGGCGGCTCTGCTCGGCGCCGTTGGTGGCGCGCATCGTCGCGACGTTCTGAATCGCGGTGGTGATGTCGGACAGCTGGACGTCGCCGAGATCCGAAACCGTACCGGCCGTCAGGGCGCCGATACCGTCGGTCGCGTCAGACAGGTCCTTGCCCGAGAGGGCAACCGTCTGGCCGCCGTCCTCAGACACCTGGGTCGTGAGATCGTTGGAGCCGAACAGGGCGACGCTGTTGAACTCTTCGCCCGTGAGGGAGGTGAGCTCGTCCTGCAGCTGGGTGAACTCGGCGTCGTAGTTCGCGAGGTCATCGGTGTTCTTGGTCGGGTCAGCGTAGAGCGTCTTGAGCTCGCTCATACGGTCGAGAACCTTGCCGGCCGTCTTGAGGACGCCGTCCTGGGTCTGCAGGTAGGAGACGCTGTTGCCGATGTTGGCGTTCGCAGCAGCCGAACGCTTGGCCGCGGCGGATAACTTCATCGAAACCGCGAGACCACCAGCGTCATCGGAAGGGTTCACGATCTTGGAGCCGCTGGAGAGACGGTTAAGGCTCTTCTGCAGCATGCTGTTGGAAGCGGCGAGGTTATTGGAGGCAACCGTCGCTGCGTAGTTGGTGTTAATCACGACTGACATGGCTTTTTCTTTCCTTGATAAATGCGACTATCCGTCGTCGCCACGGGCCTGAAGGGACGGCGCAGGCCGCGCCGTTTACGGCATGAGCCGCAAAGGGGTTCCGCCCCGCGCCATCGCGGGACGTGAAATGGGGGAGACTGTCAACGAACCCTTTTTTCCCCGGAGACAGACAACCGCGTGAGCTCCGGACCACCGAGCCGGGGACTAGCCGGCTCGCGTGGCGGGGAAGGGATCGATCCTAACTTAGCCGAGCAGCTTGAGCGCGATCTGCGCGCTCTGGTTCGCCTGCGACAGCATCGAGGTGCCGGACTGGACCAGGATGTTCCAGCGGGCGAGCTGGGTGGACTCCGAGGCCACATCCACATCGCTGATGCGGCTGTTGGCGGACTCGAGATTGGCCTTGTTGACCGTGAGGACCTCCGCGGCGAAACCGAGGCGGCTCTGCTCAGCGCCGTTGTTGGCGCGCATCGTCGCGACGTTCTGCAGGGCGGTGGTGATGTCGTCGAGGGCGACATCGCCCAGATCCGAAACCGTGCCGGCCGTCAGCTGGCCGATGCCAGAGGTGACATCCGAAAGGTTCTTGCCGGTCAGGGTGACCGTGGAGCTGCCGTTTTCCGAGACCTGGACATCGAGATCGCCGGTGCCGAAGAGGGCGACACTGTTGAACTCCTCGCCGGTGAGCGAGCTCAGCTGCTCCTGCAGCTGGGTGAACTCAGAGTCGTAGTTCGCGAGGTCATCCGTGTTCTTGGTCGGGTCGGCATAGAGCGTCTTGAGCTCGCCCATACGCTCGAGGACCTTGCCGGTCGTCTTGAGCACGCCGTCCTGCGACTGCAGGAACGACACGGAGTTGCCGATGTTGGTGATGGCTGCGCCGGACCGCTTGGCGGCGGCGGACAGCTTCATGGACACGGCGAGGCCGCCTGCATCGTCCGACGGATTGACGATCTTGGAGCCGCTGGAGAGCCGGTTGAGGCTCTTCTGCAGCATTTCGTTCGAGGCAGCGAGGTTGTTCGAGGCGACGGTCGCCGCGAAGTTGGAGTTGATGACAACAGACATGGTGATCTTCCTTGATTCTAACACGCGGCGTCCGTGCCGCATTCGGATCCGGGAGAACGGCCCCGGTTCAGGCCGGTCTTGGCAATTGCCTCGACGGGGGAAGTATCGTCGCGGGTTTCGAAATACTTTACGCGATTGCGCGAGATTTTCCGTGAAGAAACGCCTCAAGTTTGGCGCGAGTGTTTCGACGGCGGTCAAAAGTATCCGTTAAAAGGATACTAAATGACAGAGGGGAATTCGGCCTTTGCCTGGGAGCGCGGGCCGCTGGCCCGCCTGGTTGAGGAATCTGGATTCTGGATTGAATTGAATCCGATTTAGGCGTGCTCGGGCCGCGCGAACCGGAGCGATGGCCATGAGGAACACGAAGATTATCCTCGATGTGCACGTGTCTCGTCCGCCTTCGGAGGTCGAGGGCTTGAGGTGAAGCGACTTGTCCTCAAGCCGCTGGATCGACGGGCACGCGATGCTCAATCCAGCGCGTTGAGGGCAACGCGCGCCATCTTCGGACCGGCCTCAGCGAGGCCGGCTACACCGGAGCCAGCAGCGATTCGTGGCTGAAGCCGTAACGATGGCGAAGCCCGGCATTCGGCTAAATCGAGCATCGAGCATCCAAAATCCGGCCCTTCGCCGAGCCCGGCGGCCGGCGGACGTATATCATATAGATAGGGCTAAACTCCGGCGCGACGGCGCCGATAAAGGGGTCGGGGGACGTGTGCCCTCATCTCTTCATATGGCTTCAGGACTCCAACTCTCAGGTCTCGCTTCAGGTTTCGATTGGAAGACGTTCGTCGACTCCATGATGGAGATCGAGCGTGCTCCGATCACCCGGCTCGAGGCGGAGAAGACCAAGAACTCCTCCCAAGTCACCCAGCTGACGACCTTGGGCGGCCGCCTCACCGCGCTCCAGACGGCTTCGGAAGCGCTCCAGGCCGAGGGCCTTTTTACCAAGCGTTCTGTAACCGGCACTGCAACAGGGAGTTCGGCCTCGGCGGCGACCGGCACGGTGGCGGGAAACTACACCTTTAACGTCACGCAGCGCGCCACCGCGGCCCGCCAGCAGGGGGCGTCGGGGCTGGCGGGTAATCTTGCGGCGACCGCGGACGTCGGCGCGCTGACCCTGGCCAATCTGCCGATCGCCGCTCCGGTCACGGCCGGGACGTTTACAGTCAATGGCAAGACGGTGACGGTTGCCACGAC
This sequence comes from uncultured Opitutus sp., assembly GCA_964460715.1. Classification (GTDB taxonomy): domain Bacteria; phylum Verrucomicrobiota; class Verrucomicrobiia; order Opitutales; family Opitutaceae; genus CAMAXB01. Next base: position 72,099 of record CAYWRG010000001.1, read on the forward strand.
CGACTCCCTGGAGGATGTTTTCGACGCCATCAGCGCGGCCACCTCGGGCGCCGTCACCGGGGAATACGATCCGGCCACGGACAAGGTCAAATTGACCGGCACGGGCGAGATCATCCTCGGCGCGGCCAATGACAGCAGCAATTTCCTGCGTGCGATGAAGCTCACCAACAACGGTGGCTCCACCGTTTCGAGCAGCGCCTCGCTGGCCACGCTCAAGCTGATCTCGCCGCTCAATGCCGCGAACCTCGGCACCGCGGTGACTGCCGTGGACAGCGGCGGCGCGGGCTCCTTCACGATCAACGGCGTGGCGATCGCCTACGACGTCGACACCGATTCACTCAGCACGGTCATCAAGCGCATCAACCAGTCGGGCGCGGGCGTCACTGCCGCCTACGACACGGTGCTGGATCGCATGACCCTGACCAACCAGTCGACGGGCGACCTCGGCCTGACCGTGTCGGAATCGACCGGCGGTCTGCTCGGTGCGCTCGGCCTGACCACCGGCAGCTCCCTCACACGCGGCACCAACGCCCAATTCACGCTCAACGGCGGGGCCACCCTGACGAGCACGAGCAACACGCTGGATGCCACCGCGCACGGCGTGACCGGGCTCAGCCTCACCGCGGGCGCCGAGGGTAGCCAGACGCTCGCTGTCAGCGTCGACACGAGCACGATGCGGGAAAAGATCGACGGCTTCATCTCGGCTTTCAACGGCGTGCAGACATTCCTCGAGAGCTCCACGCGCGTCACCACCGACAGCAAGGGCAAGGTCACCGCGGGCACGCTGGCCTCGAATCGCGAGATCCAGACCTGGGGCAGCAAGCTGCGTTCACTCGTGTTTGCCGCCGTCCCCGGTCTCGATGGGTCCGTCGCCCGTCTGGAAAACCTCGGCATCGATTTCAAGCGGGGCACGAGTGAACTGGAGATCAAGGATGCCACCAAGCTGACAACCGCGCTCACGGAGCGACCGGATGACGTCGAGGAATTTTTCGCGACTTCGACCACCGGCCTCGCCGATCTCATCGGCCAGTACAGCGAGAGCGTCGGCGAGCTGAACACGAAACAGCAAAAGGTCCTCAACAAGTCCAATACCGGCATTGATGACCAGATTGCCGCGATCGAGCGCCGGTTGGTGCTGCAGCGCGAGATCATGGAGTCGGCCTTCATCGCGATGGAGTCGGCCCAATCCCAACTTAAGTCCCAGTCGAGCGCGCTCACCAACGCGTTCTCGTCGACCTCGCAATAATGAAGCTCCGCTCCCGCTCCATTCTTTCACTCTGCGCCTTGCTCGCGGCCCTCGCTGCGGCCGGTTGCTCGACCTCCCGCATCACCGTCGACGGGATCGAGGCGCAGCCGTTCATCCCGGTGAACCACATGGGTGTCGAACGTCTGCCCGAGGATTTGCGCCGGGTGGTCGTGCTCCCCGCCAGTGGCGGCACCGATGCGCTCGATGCCGTCCTGGTGGCGGCGCTCCAGCGCCGCAATCGCTTCGAGGTGGTCGCGATCAGCCGCGTGGAGTGCATGCGCCGGTTTCGTCGCGAGGATTTCTCGTCCGTCTCGGCGCTCCCGCCGGGCTTTCTCCAGTCGATTGCCCGCGAATGGGCCGCGGATGCCGTGATGTTCATCGATGTCACGACGGAACGGACCGTTCGCCCCCTGGCCCTCGGCCTCCGGGCCAAGCTGGCCTCGGTCGAGGACATGCGCCTGCTCTGGACGTTCGACAACGTCTTCTCCCTGGCCGAACCCGCCGTCGCAGCTGCCGCCCGTCGCCACTACCTTGCGGGTGAGGGGGCCGGTGAGCTCGCGGACCGGAGTGCGGCCGTTTTTCAGTCCCCCCGGCGGTTCGCCGCGTACGCGGCCGATTCCACCTTTGCCACGCTTCCGCCCCGGTAAGGCTAAAGTTCATCCAAACCGGGCCGATATAAAGACCACTTAACCCACGGCGTTCCCTGTGCAAAAGACCATCAGCGGCTGACCGTAACCGTAACCGACAAGCCAATGATCTCATCCACATCTCCGTCCGACAAATCCGCTCGCGCCGATGCTCTTGGTGCGGCTGGACAGCAGCCGGCGCGCTCGCGTGCGCCCCGTTCTGATCATCTTTCGACCGACAGCGCCCGGGTGCTCAATGAGGCCCTCGCCGGTCAGCCGGAAATCCGTCCTGAGGTGCTCGAGCGGGCCCGCGCCCTCGCCGCCGACCCGTCTTATCCGCCAGCTGAGGTCATCCGCAGCGTTGGCGCGATGATTCTGGCCTCCCCTGACCTGAGCGAAGACGAGTCCTGAGCGCGCCCATGCTCGCCCAAACCTACGCCCGGACCTACCGGTCGAACGCGGTTTTGACCGCGAGCCCCGGTCAGCTGGTCCTGATGATGTATGATGGCGTGCTCAAGTCGCTCGCCCTTGCGCAGGATGCCTTCCAGCAGCCGGCGGAGAACGTGCAGCGAATCGAGCTGATCAATCGCCATTTGCTCAAGGCCCAGAGCATCATCTCCGAGCTCCAGGGAACCTTGAATTTCGATGCCGGCGGTGAAATCGCCCGCACGCTCCATCGCCTGTACGACTACCACAATCGCCGTCTCTTTGAGGCCAACCTCAAGAAGCAGGTGGCTCCGGTGATCGAGGTTGAGCGCTTGGTGCGCGAACTCCGCGATGGCTGGGCCGAGATGCTGTCCAAGCATGACGGCTCCACGCCCACGGCTCCGCGACCGACCGCGTCGTTGGCGGTCGCTTCCTGATCATGGCCGGTCCGGCTCACACCTTGGACCGGCTGCTCTCCGCCCTCGAGGATCTCGTGGCGGGGGAACGCAGCGCCCTGCGCGCCGGCGACTATGCCGACGCCCTCGCTCTGCAGGAACGCGCGTCGCCCGTCGTCGCCCGCCTGGTCGAGCTTGCCCCGGCCGCGTCCGCCGATGATCGCGCGCGAGTGAGCAAGGTCGTGGCCCGCCGCGATGAGCACAGCCGCTGGCTGAGCGAGGCGATGGCCCAGGCGCGCGCTGAACTCGGCCGCATGGCCGAGGGCCGCCGGGTCGTGGCGCGCATCGCGCCCGTCTACGGACGGCCAGCGACAGCGGCGGGAGCGGCGCACTTCTCCGGCCACGCCTGAGGCGGAGCCGTTTAAGTCTTGGTGTAGCCGGGGTCGCTGACCCCGGTCTGTGATCGCCGAGATAAGGAAAACACGAGCCCCGGGCTCAGCGAGCCCGGCTACAGGTTTCCTGCATTCCTCGAGAGAGCGAATGGGACAGAGAGGACCGGTCGAGATCCCATCCGCCGATGTCCGCCCAGGGATCTGCGCTCAGGCGCTGACCGCGAGCGGGGCGAGCTCTTCGTGTTGCTCGCCCTGGCCGATCGAGACGACCGCCGGCGGGCCAGACAGCCACGCACTCGCGACCATGCCGGCTTCCGCGCGCCAGTTGGTGCGCGGCTTGGAGTAGACGGAGATCACACTGTGCTCGGCGCTGCCGAGCCAGTTCAGATTGGCCTTCAGGCAGATCGATCCATCGGCGAGGGTGAAGCTCTGGAGGAGAATGTGTCCCTTGAGCTCGGGCTGACCGGCTCCGTTGCGCTCGGAGAGCGTCATGCGGGCCAGGCCCTGGTTGTAGTTCACCATCCGCGAAACCTCCCACGTGCCTCCGCCCGCCATGCCGGCTTCGGCGACGAGCGCATGTTCGGTGTCGGTGAGGAAGGAGAGGAGACGCATGGTAAAAGGGACGAGGCACACGACCTCAGAGAGTGCGATCGGACGAATCCCGCAGGACTTGAGCGAAAAACGTCTGCCTCTTTCGTGGAAAATCGTAATGCGTTGTTGAACAGTGGATTAATCGCTGGAAAAACTTGGTCGATTTCGGGTGGCTTCCGGGGCCGCCCGGTGACGGTCGCCGATGGGCCGGGGTGAACTGCGTACTTTCACGCCTGCGGGAACATTTGTTTGAACCGGACGCCGTCCTGACTCTAGGCTTCACCTTCCAAGCTTCCGCTTCGTTCGTCGTTCGCCCCACCCTATGTCCTTAGAGAAAATCCTGATCATCGAAGACGAAACGGTTGTGCGGACGTTGTTACAGACGATTTTCCAGCGCCATAAGTGTTCGGTGCAGGCGGTCGGAACCCTCGCGGAGGCGAGTGCGTTGATCCAGAAGGAGTCGTTCGATCTGCTCATGCTCGATATCCGTCTGCCTGACGGCAACGGGCAGAAATTTCTCGAGCAGATTGCCGCCATGCCGGAGCGCCCGCTGGTGGTGATGGTCACGGGCTATGGCACGATCGAGTCGGCCGTCGCCTGCATGCGCGCCGGGGCGTTTGACTACGTCCTGAAGCCGTTTTCCCCCAGTCAGATCGACATCATCCTGCGCAAGGCGCAGTCGTACCGGCAGCTCATCAGCGTCAATCGCCTGCTGAGCGACGATCAGGGCGACGAGGAAGGCGCGTTGGTCGGCCGGAGTCCCGCGATGGTGCGCCTGCGGCAGCTGATCGAGCGCGTGGCGCCCACCGATGCGACCGTGCTCGTCACCGGCGAGAGCGGCACGGGCAAGGAGATGATCGCGCGTGAGTTTTACCGGCGCAGCCCGCGGCGGAGCCAGCCCTTCATCAAGGTGAACTGTGCGGCGGTGTCGCAGACGCTGATCGAGAGCGAGTTTTTCGGCCATGAACGCGGCGCCTTCACCGGCGCGACCGAACGCCGCGAGGGGCGTTTTGAGCTGGCGAACCAGGGCACGCTGCTGCTCGACGAGGTCAGCGAAATCCCGCCGAGCCTGCAGGCCAAACTCCTGCGCGTGCTCCAGGAGCGCGAGTTTGAGCGCGTCGGCGGCAACCGCACGATCAAGGTCAACGTGCGCATCATCGCCACGTCGAATCGCGACCTGCTCAGCTACGTGGACAAGGGCGACTTCCGCCAGGATCTCTATTACCGCCTCAATGTCTTTCCGGTTCACGTGCCGGCATTGCGCGAGCGGGCGGATGACGTGCTCCTGCTGGCCGACCATTTCCTGCGGCGCTTCTCGCGCAAGCATGGCATCAAGGTTGCCGGCTTCTCCGACTCCGCCCGCGCCGCCATGATGGCCTATCGCTGGCCGGGCAATGTGCGTGAGTTGCAGAACACGATTGAGCGCGCCGTCATCCTCACCGAGTCCGGCTGCGTGGTCACGGCGCCGACCCTTGGCCTCCCGGGCAATCTCTCGTTCCAGGAAGATGAGCCGGCCCCGCCGGAGCCGGTGTTCGATCCGTATGCGGAGGATGCCTTGATCTCCGGGGCCGTGGTCGCGCGCACCGCCGAAGCGGCGTCGCCGGCCGTGTCCAACGGGCAGGGCGTGATCAAGCTCGACGAATTGGAGAAACAGGCGATCCGCGCTGCACTCCGCCAGACCTCAGGTAATCGCACCCAGGCGGCGGCCGCCTTGGGCATCAGCATCCGCACGCTCCGCAACAAGTTGCAGGAGTACCGGGACGCCGGTGACCCGGTGGATGCGGACCTCGAAGCGTCGGAGTAGAGCGGCACGTTCAGAGAATCGATCCGGAGACTCACCACGAAATACACGGAACACACGAAAATCGGAGAACTCTGGTCGGGGATTCTTCTTTCGTGTGTTCCGTGTATTTCGTGGTGACCTTTCCGGTTTTGCATCGATTCGTGTCCTGAATCCGGCGCTGCGGGTTAAGTTGGGCGTGGATGGACCGATGGTGGGTACCGGCCGCCGCGCGCCTTCGCGCGCTTCGTGTGAAATCCGTTTCTGCGGACCACGCACATTTTCAAAACCGCTCCTAAATACCCGAGGGAATGCGCCGATAATTCCTGCACATCCCCTCAAGCCTCCACCCGAACATGCCTGCTACCGAGGAAATCACCGAAGCTCTGGTCCGCGAGAACATCAATCGCGCGATCACCGACGTTTTCAAAACCATGCTCGGGCAGACCGCCGTGCTGGACGTCTCCAACGAACAGGCTGCCAAGCAGCCCTGGCCTCCGCTGCTTCGGCAGGGTGAAGAGGCGAAACCGCATGTGGTTGGCACCGTCGGCTTCATTGGTGAAGCGAATGGCCTGATCTACCTGTACCTCGATCTCGAATTCGCCCGCAAGATCACCTGCAACCTCCTGGGCATGACCCCGGCCGAGCTCGAGGAAGCCGGCGACGAGGTGATCAACGACGCCATCGGCGAACTCACCAACATGTCGGTGGGCAGCTTCAAGAACGGCCTCTGCGATGCGGGTTATCCCTGCAAGCTGACGATCCCGTCGATCCTGCGCGGCAGCAATTTCTGCATCGAGCCAATCAGCTCGGCCACCCGTCAGATCTATCACTTTAACTGCCTCGGCCACCGTGTCGTCGCAGACATCCTCATGAAGGTTGGGGAATAATTCGAACGACCATGCGCTACAAGATCCTCACCGTGGACGACTCCAAGACCGTCCGCATCATTGTGCGGAAGGCCTTCAAGGCTTTCGACTGCGAGATCCTCGAAGCCGGCAACGGCGTCGAAGGCCTGGCGGTTGCCGCCAAGGAAAACCCTGATCTCATCCTCCTCGATGTCACGATGCCCGTCATGGACGGCGTCGAGATGCTCACCAAGCTCAAGGCCGATCCCGCCCTCAAGGCCATCCCGGTCATGATGCTCACGGCGGAAGGCGGCCGCGACCACGTGCTCAAGATCGCCAAGATCGGTGTGCGCGACTACCTCGTGAAGCCCTTCAAGGAGGAGGTCCTCATCGAGAAGGCCGGCCGTGTCATCGACCTCAAGCCGCTCTCCGACACGCCCTCCAAGGCGAAGTCCATCTTCGATCCGGCCGATATCCTCGTCGTCGAGGACAAGCCCGCGATCATCCAGCAGATTGCCGACGGCCTGAAGCACACCCCGTGGAAGATCCACGGCGTGAGCACCCAGGGCGAGGCGATCGATGCCTGCACGAAGAATCCGCCGGACCTCATCATCGTCAGTCTCTCGCTGCCCGAGGAGGCCGCCTTCACGCTCTTCCGTCTCATTCGCACGAACATGAAGACGAAGTACACGCCGGTCTTCGCCCTCGTGGTCAAGACGGAGACGGGCCAGCAGCAGCAGGCCCAGACCGTGGGCTTCTCCGCGATCATCACCAAGCCGATCGAGATCGGCGAGCTCGAGACCAAGATGGCCAAGGCGATGAACCTCGACACCTCCCAGCGCTACTATGCGACCGAGGGTGAGAACCTCATCATGCGCCTGCCCGAGAACTGCTCCCCGGCCGTCCTCGCCGAAGTCGCCGTCTACCTGAAGCCGAAATTCTCCGAGGCGGTCGACGCCGGCCACAACAAGGTTGTGATCGACATCCACCAGGTGAAGTCGCTGCACATGGGCATCATCAAGCTGCTCTTCCAGGCGATGCAGACCTGCCGCGATCTCGGCATGCAGTTCGCCCTCGTGGCCAACGCGCAGATCATCACCGAGTGCAAAGGCTTCGAGGACACCCGCGGTTGGACCTTCTACGACTCGCTCGACGAGGCGAAGGCCAATCTCGGCAAGTCCCCGGCGCCGGCCATGGCGACCGTCTGATCCCGCCCTCCGCGCTTCCTTTTCAAGCCCGGCCCGCCTCGCGCGGTCCGGGCTTTTTTGTGATGCGCCCGCGCGGCCCGGGGGATTTTCCTGAGCAGAAGGCAGCCTGTGCCGACACAGAAGACGCATGGTCAGGACATCCCTTGCGCACGGGCCTATCCGCTGAATGACAGCTCGTGCCCTCAATTCGTTCTCGATCTGAGAACGAGCAAGAGAACGAAGAACGAGAACGATTCTGCAGCTTGGAGCCGTTCCGGTAGAGGTGTAGCCGGGGTCGCTGACCTCGGTCCGGTATCGTTGAGGGAAAAATCGAACCCCGGGGTCAGCGACCCCGGCTAGACCTCAATTGATCCCGCTCTCGTCGGCGCGTAACGTGCGCCGGCTTCACTCTCAGTCCAGTGCACCCGCCAGCCTCGCAAAGCTGCGCTGGGCGCGTTCGATCACGAGTTGTAAATCGCGCGGGCTGGTGCCCGCCTTGGCATAGGAATCATGATTGGACTCCCAGAAGATCGTCTCTCCGGGCAGGCCGAGGCCGAGGAACTCAGTCGCGCCCGCCGCCAGATTCAGCATGTGAATCAGCGGCAGGTGCTTGCCGGTCGGCTGATAGTGGGAACCGATGGCGGAGATGGCCTCGGTCGGGAAATTCCACGCTTCGAGGATCACGGCCGCGGCATCGAGATTGGTCAGGCCGAAGCGATCGAACTCCCAGGCATTGACGGGGGAATCGGGGCCGGGATCGAAGGCGGGGGCGGGCGGCAAACCGCGAGCCAGCCGATCGAGGGCGAGGCGCCCGAGCGGGCGGAGCAGGCCGATGACGTAGCACGTCGGGGCGTCCTCATCCACGCGCTTGGCGAGTTCCTCCATGATGAGCGCGGTCATCAGGGAGTGCTCGCGGAAACGACGGCTGGTGATCGCGTAAAGGGGGAGGCCGTCCAGGTTCGCCGGCGCGATCGCGGCAATGCCGACGAGGCGGTGCACCTCACGCAGGCCGATGCGCGCCACGGCGTCCTCGATCGAGGACGCCGGCTCGGAGCCGGCGAACTGCGCGCTGTTTGCCATCTTCAGGATCCGGGTCACGAGAGAACTGTCACGCCGGAGCAGGGCGGTGACATCGTCCACGGACGGAAAGATCTTCCGCCTCGGCCAGAAGGAGATCTACCGCCTCTCCGCGCTCTCGCTCGCCGGTCGCTGGCTCAACCAGCCTGTCGGCGGCTTCCGCTGGGAGCCGGGCGACCTTTGCCGGCGCTCGCTCGTGACCGCGGTCGCGGCTGAGTACCTCTGTGAACAGAGCGGCCGCGCGGATCCGCGCACCGCATACACGGCCGGACTCGTCCAGGAAATCGGCAAGCTGGCGCTCGCGTTCGCCTGTGCCGACCAGTTCCCTGCGATCCGCGCCCGCTGCGAAGAGCTCGGCTGCACCTGGCAGGAGGCGGAGAACGTGGTGCTCGGCTACGACCACCCGGAAGTCGGCGCCGAACTCGTGCGTCGATGGAAATTTCCGCCCGCGCTCGTGGCGGTCGTCATGCACCAGCCGCCCACCGCCAGCGCGCCGGCCGATGCACTCCCGCTCATCGTCCACGTGCACGCCGCCAAGTACATCGCCGCGTCCATGGGTGCGGGGGTGGGCGAGGATGGCTTCCTCTTCCAGTTCAGCTCCGCGCTGCTGGAGGAATGGGGCTTCACGTCGCAGGTCCTCGAGGCCGCGATGCCGCCGGTCTTCGATCGCGCGAACCGTCTGTTGAACGGCAAGTTCAGCGCCGGCGAGATCGCGTTCTGAGGCCGTTGGCCGCCCGCGAATCCCGCGAATCGGCGCGAATTCACACCGCGGACTTTAGAACCACGGAATACACGGAACACACCGAAACCAATCCAGGGAAGCAGATCGAACCCTTCCGTGTGTTCCGTGTATTCCGTGGTTTCTCCCTGATCGAATTCGCGCCGATTCGCGGGATTCGCGGGTGGATGCCGGCTTCCACGGATAAACTCCGCCGGTGCGCTCAAGTTTTTCCGCGGCGCTCCGAATCTTTTATTGTCTGGGGTTGTGTTGGAGGAACCGCTCGGCGAACTACGCGCCGGGCGGTTGCCTTTTAGGGAGGGCGCGATCCCCAACGCCAGATCCCCAACGACAAAAAACCGAACCAAAATTTCAACGGTTCGGCTTTTCGCTTTCTAGAGCGGTTCAAATTGAATTGTAGCCGGGGGGGGGGCCCCCCGGGGGGGGGGGTTTTTTGGGGTCGGCACAACCCCCGGGGGCCCGCCCCCCGGTC
>CAYWRG010000001.1:81887-134444 GCA_964460715.1 uncultured Opitutus sp.
ATCCCCGGGGTCAGCGACCCCGGCTACAACTGAACGTTAAATGATCGAGCTGTCCGGCGTTTGGGATTTCGTCTTACGCCAGCGAATACTGCTCCGTCTTGGCCGGAGTCTTGAGCGACATCATGCCGGTCGCCACATCGAGGTGGACGGTGCGGTTGATGGTGCCGCCGGTGTCGTGACCCGTGACGGTGCCGCCCCCCGTTACGAGGAAGCGTTTGACCGCGGCGAGATTGCGGTCGCCGATCTTGAACGTGTCAGCCCCGCTCAGCACGGCCGCGCCGCCGGCCACGAACATGCGCATCCGGCTGCGTTCACCCTTCATGCCCGCGAGCGATTTGAAGAACAGGGGCAGGCCGGTGTCGGCAAACATCGCCGGCTGGGCCACGGCCTTGTCGGGCGAAATGGTGGAGTCGGGCAGCATCAGGTGGAGGATGCCGCCGGTTCTGACCACGGGGTCGTACACCACCAGGCCCACGCAGGAGCCGAGCGCATAGGTGCTCAAGGTGACTTGCGGATTGTTCGAAACCGCGAGGTCACCGACGCCGATAATGACTCGCTGGGTGAACAGCGACGCAATGGTGGGGGATCCGCCCATGGATCAGCAGACAGCCCCGGGCGGGTGCTGGTGGATAGAGGTGGAGGAGAGGGGGCGGTGCATGTTGACCGACAGAGTGTGGTGGTCCCTTTCGTGAACGACGCGCGGAGACGGAACTTTAGCGATCAGAAGCTCGATCTTCGGATCGAGGTGGTTTGTGCCTGCGGTGCGGGTTTCGAGCCAGCCGGCCGGCCGGCCCATGGATGGACGAGGGCACGGAAACGGGATCCGGTTGCCGGTCGTGAACGTCCGGGATCTCGCCGGGCCTCGACTGCCTGCGGGCTGATCCGCAGGCCGTGGCCGGATCAGGCTCAGGAGTAGACGAGCAGCCGCTGGCTGATCGGGGTGACCTGGTTGTGGTTGCGGATCTTGAGAATCGTGCCGGGGCTCAGGGCCTGGCCTTCGCCGATCAGGAGCAGGCCGTGCGGGCTGTAGATGCCGCTGGCGAGCACCATGCCGGGCTCCAGTTCATGCAGCGTGATCTCGCGGACCTGCTTGGGCAGGTGCACGAGGTTGGCGACCTTGAGGAAGAGTCGGACGGCCTCGGGATCGTAGTCCTTGCCGGATTTGGCCAGCACGGCCTCGACGGCGGCCGACTTGGCCAGGCCGGACTCCACAAAACCGACCGCGACCGCGAGACAGCGGGCGGGCCAGGGGATCGCGTTGCCCGCGAGCCCGTCCGGATAGCCGCGGCCGTCAAACCGCTCGTGGTGGGCGCGGATGATCTCGCCCACGTCGGTGCGGGAGTCGACCAGGCTGGCGAGCGTCTGGCTGTAGACGGGATGGCTCTGCAGCATGCCGCGTTCGCGCTCGGTGAGCTGCTCGGTCTTGGAGCGAAAGGCGCGCAGCATTTCGCGCGGCACACCGATCAGGCCGAGATCGCAAAGCCAGGCGGCGGTGCGCAGGGCATGGCGTTCCTGTTCGGTGAACTGCTCGGTCGCGGCCATCTGGGCCGAGAGTTCGGCGAGGAGCTTGGCCTGGCTGCCGAGGATCGGGTCGTAGGTGGTCAGGATGCGGTTGCACAGCTCGAGCGAGTGCTCGTAGCTCTCGACCAGGCTGCGGTTGGCGGCGTCGAGCCGCTGGGTCTTTTCCTCCAGCTCCTTGACGCGATCGGCGAGCGCGGTGTTCGCGGTGGTCAGCTCCTCGTTCAGGCGCTGGGTCTCGGCCTGGAGCACCTGGTTGTGCGTGATGAGGTCGTGGCGCTGCACCGCGTTGCGCACGGTGGCGATGAGTTCCTCGCGCAGCCAGGGTTTGGCGACAAAGCGGAAGATCTCACCGCGGTTGATCGCGTCAACGATGGTCGGGAGCGCGAGGACGGCTGTGATGAGGATGCGGGAGGCGTGCGGGCGGATGCGGCGGCTCTCGACGAGAAAATCGAGGCCCATCATTTCAGGCATGCGCTGGTCGGAGATGATGACGGCGAAGTCGCGTTCCGCGAGGATCGTGAGGGCCTTCAGCGGGCTGGTGCAGCCAACGACGTGAAAATGATCGCGCTCGAGGGTCTCCTTCAGCGCGGAGAGCACAACCGGCTCGTCGTCGACAATCAGGATGGTCGGCGGCGGCGAGGAACTGACGGCGGCGGGGGCGGGAGCGGTCATGACGACAGGGCGGAGTCCGATGCGACGGCGCGGGGGGCTTCGAAGTGACGAATAATGTGGGCAGCGGCGCGGTCGAGCGGAACCTGCACCTGGGCGGCACCGTTTTCCCAGGCGACCTTGGGCATGCCGTAGACGACGCTCGTGGCCTCATCCTGGGCGAAGGTGGTGGCGCCGCGCTCGCGCAGGCGTAGGAGCCCCTCGGCCCCGTCCTTGCCCATGCCGGTGAAGATGCCGGCGAGGGCATGTGGAGCGGCGCCGCAGTCGGCGGCGGATTTGAAGAGAATGTCGACGGCCGGGCGCTGGTGCCAGACCTGGGGGCCGTTGGCTACGCGCACGCGGTAGTGGTCGTTCTGCCACTGCAGCATCAGGTGGAAATTGCCCGGGGCGATGAGGGCGAGGCCAGGGACGAGCCGGTCGCCATCCACGGCCTCGCGCACCTCGAAGGCGCACTGGGTGTTGAGGCGGTCGGCGAAGGCCTTCGAGAAGACGGGCGGGATGTGCTGGACGATCGCGATGCCGGGCAGGCCGTCGGGCAGGTGGGTGAGGACCTCGCGCAGGGCCTCGGTGCCGCCGGTCGACGCGCCGAGCAGGATGACGTCGCGGGCCCCGCCGCGGCGGGCGGTGGCCGGACGGCGCACGGGGGGCACGGCCGGCGCAATCGGCGCAGCCGGACTGGTGATCGGACGACGGAGGCGAGCCCCCGCAGTGGCCTTGATGCGGGCGATGAGTTGCGGGCCGAGGTCGCCGAAAGAGTAGGAGCCGCTGGGTTTCGCCAGCACGTCGAAGGCGCCGAGCCGCAGGGCCTCAAGCGCCGGACCCGACCCCTGCTTGGTCAGCGAGCTCATGATGATCACCGGCAGCGGGTGCTGCTCCATGAGGATGCGCAGGAACGTGAGCCCGTCCATCCGCGGCATCTCGAGGTCGAGCGTGATGACGTCGGGGGCGAGCTCCTTGATCTTGTCGCGCGCGAAGTAGGGATCAATGGCCGTGCCGACGACCTCGATCTCAGGATCCGAGCGCAGCGCGTCCGTGACGAGCTTGCGCACGACGGCGGAATCATCGACGACGAGAACGCGGATGGGGCGGTGCGACATGGATCAGATCAGGAATTCAGGGGCCGCTGGTAAACGGCGGGTTGCACGGATTTGAGGCTGTGCTTGATGTTGGTGAGACTCTCCGAGTGGCCGACGAGCAGGTAGCCGCCCGGCACGAGACGGCGCGTGAGGCGCGCGACGAGCTCCTCCTGCGTGGGTCGGTCGAAGTAGATCATCACGTTGCGGCAGAAGATGACTTGAAACGGCTCGCGGAAGGCCGGATCGCCCTCCAGCAGGTTGAGCTGCTGGAACGTGACGCGCTCGCGCAAGGCCGGTTTGATCCGGTAGTTGCCGGCCTGCGGGCCGAAGCCCTGCTGGAAGTGGGCCTTGATCATGTCGGGCGGCAGGCGGCCGACGGTTTCCTCCTTGTAGATGCCGGCGGCGGCCTTCTCGAGGATGCGATGGGAAATGTCCGTGCCCTCGATGTGCCAGGGCGATTGCGGCAGGCAGCTGGCCAGGGTCATGGCGATGGAGTAGGCCTCCTCGCCCGAGGATGAGGCGGCGCTCCAGACGTAGAAGCGCGACCAGCGCTCGGTCCGGGCGCGGGCGGTCATCTCCGGGATGGCGCGGTTGCGCAGGAAATCGAAATGGGCCTCCTCGCGAAAAAAGAACGTGTGGTTCGTCGAAATGACGTCGATCAGATGGGCCAGCTCATCACCCGCCTGGGACGATTGCAGGAGTTTGCAGTAGTCACCCACCGTGGTCGTGCTCGTGGCGCGCAGCCGCTTGCCCAGCCGGGCCGCGACGAGCTCGCGCTTGTCGGCGCCAAGGTTGATGCGGCTCCGCTCGTAAACGAGGCCGCGGATGAAATCGAATTCAGTGTCCCTCATGCATGGTCTGGGTTGATCCCCCTAACTATCGGCCCCGAATCGCGAAAATGTAGCGCCACCGGACGGCACTTGGACGGCCCCCGGCAATTTTTTCCGCGACGCGTGGGCCGCGCGCAACGAACGCCGTTGGCTGAGGCGCTGGCCGGAATTAAGCATCTCTATTCATCTGATCATCAGTGGTTAGTGATACTGGAAATCGCGATGGCACCGGCTCTGCTAATTGCGGGGACATGATCGACCCGATATTCCAAAGCGAGAACTACCATCTTGCCCGGAACCTCCTGGACGCCGCGGTGCTGCGTCATGAGGCGATCGCGGCCAACGTGGCCAATGCGGATACCCCGGGCTACCGCCGGCTCGACATCTCCCCCGACTTCGAGCGCCAGCTGAAGTCGCGCATGGATGCGGGCGAACTCGCTTCTTCCGGTCCGGTCGCGCCGCGCCTGGTGGAGGATGCCTCGGCCCGCAGCCTGCGACCCGATGGCAACACCGTGGAGCTCGAGGGCGAACTGCTGGAAATGAACCGCAACGCGGTCGAGCACGAATTCCTGACCGAGATTGTGTCCAACAACCTGAAGCAGCTCCGCATGGCCATCACCGGCCGGCCGCAGGCCTAAGGCTTCACTGATCACCCCGCGCCATGAATCTCATTTCCGGCATCGACGTCATTTCCAGCGCGCTCAACGCGCAGAAGACCCGCCTCGACATCGTCGCGCAGAACATCGCCAACGCCCAGACCACCCGCACGCCCGATGGCGGTCCCTACCAGCGCCGTATCGTCTCGTTCGAGAATGAACTCATTCGCCAGTCCAGCGGCGCGAATGTCCCGAGTGTCCGCGTGGCCGGCATCACCGAGGACAAATCTCCCGGCCAGCAGGTCTACAATCCGCAGCACCCCGACGCGGGTCCGGACGGCAACGTGTCCATGCCCAACGTCAACCTCTCCTACGAGATGGTCGACCTCATCACCGCCACGCGCTCGTACGAGGCGAATCTCACGGTCGTGAAGAATGCCCGCCAGATGGCGCTCAAGACCCTGAACATCGGCAAGTAAGCCGCCGCTGAAACTTTCCCTTTCCCATGACTCCCGTCGGCTCCGTCAATCCTCTCGCCATGTCCCCGCTCACGGGGATCGAGACCCTGCGTCCGCCCGCCCTGCCCACCGAGGGCCTGGGTGCGCCGGCGTCCGGTGGATTCACGCAGTTGCTCGACGGATTGGTCGCCACCGTCGACGCCAAGCAGGATGCCGCGCAGGCCGTGACCAAGCGCGTGCTGCTCGGCGAGTCCGACCAGCTGCATCAGAGCGTGCTCGCGATGCAGGAGGCGTCCGTCGCTTTTGGCCTGATGGTCGAGGTGCGCAACAAGCTCGTCGAATCCTATCAGGAACTCATGCGCATGCAGGTGTGAGATTTCCCCCTCTTCAACTTCGCTAGATGAAAAACTTCGCCCAGTCCCTTCTCTCCCTCTGGCAACAGCTCGGACTCAACCAGCGCGTGTCGCTGGTCGTGGCCGCACTCGCGGTCGCCGGCGGTCTCACCGGCGTCGTGCTCTGGTCCCAGCGCCCCGACTTCCAGCTGCTCTACGCCGGCCTCGGCGAAAAGGATGCGGCCGCTGTCATCAGCCAGCTCCAGACGCAGGGCATCGCTTATCGCATTTCCGGCGGCGGCTCGACCGTCGAGGTGCCCGCCAACCAGGTGCACAAGCTCCGCATGGATCTCGCCGGCAAGGGCATCCCGAGCGGTGACGGCGTGGGCTTCGAGATCTTCGACAAGGGCCAGTTCGGCCTTTCCGACTTCGTGCAGCGCACCAATTACCTGCGCGCCATCCAGGGCGAACTCGCCCGCACCATCATGCACCTGCAGGGCGTCCGCTCGGCCCGCGTCATGATCGTGCAGCCCGAAAACCGCCTCCTCCTGACCGAGCAGGGCGTCAAGCCCACCGCCTCGGTCTTCGTTGATGTCGGCGGCGGCCGCCTCGAGGGCGAGCAGGTCAATTCCATCCGCCACCTCGTGGCCAATGCCGTGCAGGGCCTCGTCCCGGACCAGGTCGCGGTCGTCGACAATCGCGGGCGGGTGCTCTCCGAGGACCTCAAGCAGGACCCGACTCTCGGCACCGCGAGCAGCCAGATTCGCTACCGTCAGCAGGTCGAGGATTACTTCTCCCGCAAGGTCGAGACCATGCTCGCCGCCGTGATCGGACCCGGCAATGCCGTCGTCCGCGTCTCCGCCGAGATCGACACCGAAGCCACGACGCAGACGTCCGAGACCTTCGATCCCGAGGGCCAGGTCGTGCGCTCGCAGACGGTGACCGAGGATATCACCAATTCCTCCGAATCCCGCTCTGGCGGCGGCGCCACCGGCGTCAGCGCCAATGTGCCCGAGAAAGCCGTCGGCAACGCCGAGCTCGATCGTCCCCTTTCCGTCTCCGAGCAGAACCGCAAGAACCGCACGACTGCCTACGAGATCAACCGTAGCACGACGAGCGTGACCCGCAACCCGGGCACGGTCCGCGGCCTCACCGCCGCCGTGTTCGTCGCCCCGCGCATGGGGACGCCCGGTCCCGACGGCGCGCCCGCCCCCGAGGTCCGCCGCACGCCGGAGGAGATCAACGCCCTCCGCCAGGTCGTCATGAACGCGCTCGGCCTCAAGCCCATCCAGGGCCAGACACTCGAGTCGATCGTCACGCTCCAGGAACTGCCCTTCCAGGTGAATGATTCGCTGCCTGCGCAGATCCAGGCCATCCAGGACGAGAATCGCCTGCAGGGCTGGATCGAGACGGCCAGCCGCTGGGTCGCGGTCGTCGCCGCGCTCGGCATCCTACTCGTCTTCGCCCGGATGCTCTCGCGCCAGAAGCCCGAGCCGGTCCCGGTCGAGGTGCTCTCGATGTCGCCGGAGGCCGCCGCGCGCTCCCTCCCGAATTCGCAATCGGTCACCCCGGAATTGCTCAACGAACTCATCCGCCAGAAACCCGCCAACATCGGTCTCGCCCTGCGTGACTGGGTGGCGGCGCCCGGCGGCAAGAACTGAGGATCGCCATGCCTGACGTCGACTACAGCAAACTGAGCCGCATGCAGAAGCTCGCGGTGCTCCTGATCATGATCGGTCCGGAGTCCGCGGCCGAGGTGCTCAAGCAGTTCGAGGATGGCGAGGTCGAGCTGCTCTGCCGTGAAATGTCGCTGCTCCCGCTCGTTCCGCAGTCCGTGCAGAAGCAGGCCATTGAGGAGTTTTCCAGCCTGCTGGCCCAGAGCTGCACGTCCGCCCTCGGCGGCATCGGCTACGCCCAGCGGACCCTTGGCATTGCCAAGGGCGACTACAAGGCCTCTGCCATCATCGACCGGGTCGGTCCTGTCGGCACGTCCGTCGACGTGATCAAGGACATCAGCGAGATGGAGGGTCGCCAGATCTTCAACCTGATCAAGAACGAGCAGCCGCAGACGATTGCCTTCGTCCTCTCGTACCTCGAAAGCTCGAAGTCGTCCGAGATCTTCATGCTGCTCGGTCCCGACCTGCGCGAGGAGGTCGTCGAGCGCCTCGGTACGATCGAGTCCACCTCGCTTGAGCTCGTCGGCAAGATCGCCCGTAGCCTCGGCAAGCATTTCGACACCAAGGTCCGCCCGTCCTTCCACCGCAGCGGCGGCGTGCGCGCGGTGGCCGATCTCCTCAACGAACTCGACAAGGACACGAGCAAGAGCCTGCTCGCTCGCCTCGAGGAGCGGAACGCGGGCCTCGGCTCCGCCATCCGCAAGAAGCTCTTCAGCTTCGAGGACCTGGGCCGCCTGCAGCCGGCGGATCTGCAGCGCATCCTGCGCGAGGTCGATTCCTCGAATCTGGCGATCTCGATGAAGTCCGCGAGCGAGTCGCTCCGCGAAAAAATCTACAACTCCATCTCCAAGCGCGCCGCCGAAGGCCTCAAGGAAGAGCTCGAACTGCTCGGGCCGGTCCGCCTCAAGGATGTCGAGGTCGCGCAGGACGCCATCATCCAGGTCGTCCGGCGCCTCGAGGAGGAGGGCCAGATCGCCCTCGATGGCGACGGCGAACAAAGCGTGGTGGCCTGACCATGACCTACACGAAACTCGTCGCCTTTGACCGCCCGCTCGCCGGGGTCTCCCGTCCGGGAGCCGCCGCGCGCGCCTGCACCGAGGCGGAGCTCGCCGAGCTCACCCAGGCGGCCTACCGCCGCGGCGTCGACTCCGCCCGTGCCCTGGCCGACCAGCAGATGGTCGAGTTCCGCGCCGATGTGGAGCAGCTCAGTGAGGGCGTGCTCAAGAAGATTGCCGGCGTCGAGCCGATCCTCCTCGCGCAGCTGCGCGAAGCCCTCCCCGGTCTCGCGATCGAGATCGCCCGCCGGCTCCTCGCAGGCTACGAGCCGCCCGCGGAGGTCGTCGGCCGTCTCTGCGAGGAAGCGCTCGCCGAACTGTTTCCGGAGCGCGACAACCTCGAGCTCACGCTCTGCCCGCGCGATTCCGATCTCCTCAAGGAGCTCAATCCCGGCTGGATGCAGCGGTTCCCCGGTCTCTCCGTGCGGACCGAGGTCAGCTTTCAGCCCGGCGACTGCCAGGTGCGCAGCCGCTTCGGCGTCACTGACGCCCGCCGCGAAACCAAGCTCACCGCGCTCGCGCACAGCCTCGTGCCCGCATGAACTCCGCCGTCGCTCCGCTCATTGACGTCCTGCGCACGCAGGTCCGGCACGTTGCGCCGGTCCAGCGGCTCGGCACCGTCACGGGCGTGGCCGGACTCGTGATCGAGTCCGACGGACCGAATGTCGGTCTGGGCGAACTCTGCAACATCCGCTCGCCGCGCGCCGACTTCGCCGTTCGCGCCGAGGTGGTGGGCTTCCGCGAGCACCGTGTCCTCCTCATGCCGCTCGGCGACACCGCCGGCCTGCACGTGGGCTGCGAGGTCGCCGCCTGTGACCGTCCGCCGCTGCCGCGCCCGGGTCCGGAGCTGCTGGGCCGGGTCGTTGATGCGCTCGGCCGTCCGTTTGACGGGCTTGGCCTGCTGCCGATCGACCGTGGGACCGGCGCGAACACGACGCCGCCGCACCCGCTGCGCCGCCAGCGTATCAAGCATGCCTTCCAGACGGGCGTGCGCGCGATCGATGCCTTCATTCCCTTTGGCCGCGGCCAGCGTCTCGGTCTCTTCGCCGGTTCCGGTGTCGGTAAGTCGACCCTGATGGGCATGATCGCCCGCGGGTCCGAGGCGGATGTCGTCGTGATCGCGCTGATCGGTGAACGTGGTCGCGAGGTCCGCGAATTCATCGAGAAGGACCTTGGCCTCGAGGGACTCAAGCGCGCGGTCGTCGTGGTCGCCACGTCCGACACGCCGGCGCCGCTGCGCCTCCGTGCCGCTTTCACCGCGACCTCGATTGCCGAGGCCTACCGAGATGCCGGCAAGAACGTGCTCTTTATGATGGACTCGGTCACGCGCTTCGCGATGGCTCAGCGCGAAATCGGCCTCGCGATCGGCGAGCCGCCGGCGACGCGCGGTTACACTCCGTCGGTCTTTGCCATGCTGCCTCGTCTGCTCGAGCGGGCGGGTGCAGGCGAGCAGGGGACCATCACCGCGCTCTACACCGTGTTGGTCGAGGGCGATGACATGAACGAACCCGTCGCCGACGCGGTGCGAGGCATCCTCGACGGCCACATCGTGCTCTCGCGCACGCTCGCCCATTTCAATCACTACCCGGCCATCGACGTCCTCGAGAGCGTGAGCCGTCTCACGCGCGACGTCTGCACGCCGGATCAGGTTGCACTGACCGCCAAGGCCCGCGAGCACCTCGCCCTTTACCGCAAGAATGAAGATCTGATCTCGATCGGCGCCTATCAAAAGGGTGCCAGCGCCGCCATTGACCAGGCGGTGGCCCTGCATGAACCGCTGCGCGGATTCCTCCGCCAGCCCGTGACGGAGCACACGCTCCGCGCGGATACCTTCAACCGCCTGAAATCGCTCGTGTCATGAAACGATTCCGCTTCCCGCTCAATCCGGTCAAGGTCGTCCGCGCGCAGGCCAAGCAGCGCGCGCAGGAACAGTTTGCCCAGGCCGTGCATGCCTACGTCGAGTCGGAGGAGACGCTGGCCTCCACCCGTGAGCGCGTCGCCCGCCTCGAGCAGGAGATGCGCGCGGGCCGCGGTGCGGGCATCCGCGCCGCGGACGCCGCCTTCGTTTTCGCCACGTACCGCCGCGAGGCCGCCGCCGAGGTCGAGTCGGAGCAGAAGATGATTGCCGCCCGGGCCGAGATGGAAAAGCGCCGAGGCGAGTACCTGGAGGCGCATCGGCGCCTGGAGGTGGTCAACCGCCTCGAGACCAAGGCGCGTACAGTTTACCGCCTCGAGGCCTCGCGCGAGGAGCAGGTTGAGTTCGATGAACTGGCCGGGCGGCGCCATAGCGCCCGCCAAACCCGCTTTGCCCTATGATGACCAAGCTGAAAAACCCGATGGTGGCTGCGGCCGCCGGCCTGATGATCAGTGTCGCCCTCGGGGTGATGATGGTCTGGCGTGCCGCCGGACCGCTTCTCGCCGCGGCCGCCCAGGCCATCCCGGCCAAGAAAACCGAGGAAGTGGCAACTGAGCGCGGCTGGGATTTCTGGACCATTGAGATCGAGAACCTGTCGACCGAACTCAAGGACGAGCGTGCCCGCCTGCGCCAGCAGTCGGAGCAGCTCGACCAGAGGGCCGCCCGCGTCGAGGCCGAGGCGCGCGAGCTCAGCCGGATGCGCGCGGAGATCGAGGCGCTGCGGGGCCAGATGTCGAACCGCCTGATCGAGATGAAGGAGGACGAGGTGAAGAATCTCCGCACGCTCGCCCAGACCTACACCAATCTTACGCCCAAGGCCTCCGTCGCGATCATTCGCGAACTCGATGACGTCACCGCGGTGAAGATCCTGTCGCTGATGAAGCCTGATGTCGTGGCGCCGATTTTCGAGGAGATGAGCCGGGCTGCTGGCGGCGACTCCTCGCTCACCCGTCGCGCCGCCGTCCTCTCGAATCAGCTGCGCCTCATGAAGGCGGCCGGCAAAGCCGGCTCCTGAGTTTTCCTTTTAGCACACTCCAACCCCGGGCCATGGATTCGGCCCGGTTACTGACCAGGGAAGGTCGCACTCATGCAACTTTCCCTTTCCTCCGCCCCGTCATCGGCCTCCTCCGAGTCCGCTGACCTCCTCAACGCGCCCGCCGGCGCCTCGACCGACGAGCCGGCCGCCGGCTTCGGCGACCTCATGGCTGATCTCCTGCCGGAGGCCGAGGTGCCGGCCGATCCCGCCGAGGCCGTAGCGCCCGTTTGCCCGGCCGCCACCGATGCGGCCGCAGCGCAAGTCGTGGTCGACCTCATGGCCTGGATGGTGCGCACGCCGCCCCCTCCGCCGGCCCCGGCCACGGGATCGGAGCTCCCCGAGGGTGAGATCGATCTGTCCGGCGAGGGCCGCGCGCAGGCGGACGCCCTGACCGGCGAAGGCGGTGCGTTTTCCTCCAACCCGACGGCGTCGGGCGAGAGCCTGAACCGCTGGGGCGCCCGCGAGGTGCTGCCCGCCGGGCTGTTGATGTCCGCCCGCAACGGCACACCGCCGGCTCCGACGCCCGCACCCGGCTCGGTCGGGACCGCCCTCGACGGTGCGTCGGCCGTCGATTCCACGGCAGGCGCTGCTCCGCAGCCGAACCTCCTCGCCGTGGATGCCAGCGTCACGAGCCCGGTGGTGGCCGGTCAGCCGGGTGGGGCGACCGAGGTCGTCGCCGCGACCGTCGATGCCGCTGAATCCGGGCTCGCTCCGGTTGTAACCGGTGCGGTCCGGGGCCGGGCGGAAAGCCGCGGGGAAAAAATTGCCGCTGGTGCCCGCGGGCTCGCGGGCTCGACGGACAGCTTGAATTCATCCACGGAAAAAAACTTTCTAAACGTTGATAGAAATGAGGATGCGGAAGAGGCAACTGCCGTTGGCATCAGCGTTGCTAAACCTGAGGTCACCATGCCCGCCCTCGCCACCCCTTCCTCGTTCTCGTCCGCCCGCCCGGATTCCGGTGCGGTCACGGCCGTGATGGCGCCGGCGGGTTCGGCGGGGGAGTCTCCGGCGATGCCGGCTCCGATCGAGACGCCGGAATCGATCGCCCATACCGCGGTTGCGGCCGTGACCAAGGCGGTTGAGCGTGCCGAGGCGACTCCGCGCACGGCGGTGAATCTCCAGTTCTCGATCGGTGATTCCGATCTCGTGGTGCGCATCGAGCACCGTGCCGACGAAGTCCGCGCGACCTTCCGCACCGATTCCGGTGAACTGCGCGCCGCGCTTTCCACCGAGTGGCAGAGCGCCGTGAGCGGGGGCTCGGATCATGCGCTTCGCCGGGTCGAGCCCGTGTTCACGTCCGCGTCGAACACCGATGATCAGGCCCAGCGCGGCTCGTCGGAAGGCAACGCCGCCTGGTCGCAGCAGCGCCAGGCTGGCCGTGAGTCCGCCGGTGAGCCCGTCACGCCCTTCGCTGCCTTCATACGCCGTCCCTCGTCAGCCCTGGCGTCCGCCGCTTCCGAGCCGGCCACCGCCACCGCCGCCCGCTCCGGACTGCTTCCCACCGCTCTGCACCTGCAAACCTTCGCTTAATTCCCGCCATGGCCATTGATTCTGTAGGCAAGAACACCTCCTCCCCTGACTACGTCGCGCCGACCACCCGGGTGGCGAACAAGGCGCTCGGGCAGGAGGATTTCCTCAAGCTGCTTTCCGTTCAGTTCCAGTCGCAGGACCCCATGAAGCCGATGGAGGACACCGCCTTCATCGCGCAGATGGCCCAGTTCACCTCGCTCGAGCAGAGCAGCGCGATGAACACGACCATGGCCCAGCTTCGCTCCGAGCAGCAGGTCGCCGTGGCCAACAGCTACCTCGGTCTCTTCGCCGTCGTCGAGGATGCGGACGGCAATCTCAAGTCCGGCCAGGTCACCGCCGTCGATACGACGACGGAGAAGCCGATGCTCGAGATTGAAGGCAAGTACTACGATCTCTCCGCGGTGCTTCGTACGGAGCACCCCTCACTTCTCTCATCGGGCACGGACGCCACCGCCACCACCGCCGATACCGGCGCCTAATCCCAACCCTCTTAATACCACATCATGTCACTCATCGGCACCATGGGCAGCGGCATCAGCGCGCTGCGTACCTTCGTCAAGGGCCTCGAAGTCATCGGCAACAACATCGCCAACGTCAACACGACGGGCTTCAAGGGCGGCTCGGCGAAGTACGCCGACAGCTTCAGCAACCTGCTGCAGAGCGCCTCGCCTTCACCCGCCAGCGGCAACGGTTCAAACACGCCGGCCACGCAGGTCGGCACCGGCGTCGCGCTCGCAGGCATCTCCACCAATTTCACCCAGGGTGCGCTCTCCAGCACCGGAAACGTCACCGACCTCGGTATTTCCGGCGTGGGTTTCTTCCGCGTCCGTGATCCGTCGACCGGCGCCGAGTACGTCACGCGCGCGGGTGACTTCCGCGTCGATGAGCAGGGCTACCTCGTCACGCAGCAGGGCTTCCGCGTGCAGGGCCTGTCCGACGGCGAGATCACCTATGACGCGACCGATGTGGGCGGTAACCTCACCTTCACCCCGACGACGACCAACGCGGCGACCGTGGGTGACATCCAACTCAACGTGAACCTGGCGGTTGGCTCCGGCCTGACGAACAGCACCGGCGGTGCGTTCACCGACGCCGAGGTCGAGGCCGGCGCCCCGACCCTGCGCTCGTTCTCGATCGACCAGTACGGCAACGCCGTCGCGTTCATGTCCGACGGCTCCTCGTTCAACCGCGGCACCGTGCTCCTCCAGAATTTCCGTGATCCGTCCGCCCTGACCAAGGAGGGCAACAACCTCTTCTCGGGCTTCGACGCAGCCGGTCCGGTCGGCGGCGCCGATCTCTCCGCCGCGGACAACAGCCCTGGCGCCGGCGGTCTCGGCCGCATCCAGTCCGGCACCCTCGAACTCTCCAACGTCGATCTCACCGAGCAGTTCGCGAGCCTGATCACGACCCAGCGCAGCTTCCAGGCCGGGTCCCGACTGATCACGGTTTCCGACTCCATCCTCGAGGATATCGTCAACCTCAAGCGCTGATCCCATGTCTGCCAAAGCCGATGCTTCCGCGGCCTCCGCCGCCGCTCCCGCCGCCGGCGGTCCCGCTCCCAAGAAGGGCGGCGCTGCCAGCATGCTCCCGCTCATCATCGCGCTGGTCGCGGCTCCGGCCGTCACCTACGCGATGGTCGAGTTCGTCCTGCTGCCGCGCCTCAAGGCCCAGCTTGTCGCCCCCGCGGCGGCCGCCGCAGGCGCGGAAGCCCACGCCGAGCCCGCCGCCGAATCCGGTGGCCACGGCGGCGGTGGCAAGGAGGGCGAAAAGGGCGGCGCGTCCGGTGCCAGCTACGAATTTCAGAATGTCGTCGTGAACCTCGCCGGCACGATGGGCACGCGCTACCTCAAGTGCTCCTTCCTCGTCACGGGCACCAACCCGAACATCAAGGGCCTGTTCGAGGAGAACAAGCCGCGCCTGATGGACGTCACACTCAACGTCATGTCCGCGCTCACGCTGGCCGACCTCGAGGAACCTGGTTCCAAGAACATCATCCGCGAAAAGCTCGTCACGGCCTACAACACCGCACTCGGCAAGAAGGTCGCGGACCAGGTCTATTTCTCCGACTTCGTGGTGCAGTAATCCCGCCCCCGCCCCGACTTTCGCCGCCATGGCTGACGACGCAGACAAGCAGACGCCCGACTTTCTCGACCAGTCCGAGATCGACAAACTGCTTGCGCAGACGGTCGAGACGTCTGCCCCGAAGTCGCTGCTGATCCGTCCCGACGGCTTCAAGAACGACCCGTCGACACCGGCCAAGATCGAGGCCTACGACTTCCGCAACCCGGCGTTCCTGTCCGAGGTTGAGCTGCGTCGCCTCCGTCTGCTGCACGAGGATTTCATCCGCTACCTCAGCGCCCGGCTCTCCCTCTACCTGCGCATGGAGTGCGGCCTCAAGATGGCCAAGCTGACCACGGTCAGCTTTGCCAAGTTCACCGACTCGCTGCCCAATCCGACCCACCTCAGCCTCTTCAAGGTCGAGCCGCTGGTTGGCGTGGGCATCCTCGACATCAATCCGCGCCTGGCCCTCACGATCGCCGACCGCCTCCTCGGCGGCCGCGGCCACTCGGTCAAGGCCGAACGCTACCTGACGGAGATCGAGATCGCCCTCATCGAGGACGTGATCGTGATCCTGCTCGAGGAATGGTGCGCGCAGTGGAAGACAGAGGAGGAGCTCCGTCCCCAGATCATCGGCCACGAAAACAACGGCCGCTTCCTCCAGACCTCGCCCAAGGACGCCATCGTCCTGGCGATGACCCTCGAGGCCAATTTCGGCGACTGCGCCGAGCAGATCCAGATCGGGGTCCCTTACTACACGATCGAGCCGGTGGTGAAGAAGATGCAGGCGCGCCGGCAGAAGGACGCCGCCATCACCGTCGCCGAGAAGCGCTCTGACTGGCACGAGGCCTATGACCGGATCGTCATGCCGGTCCGCGCCGAATGGAACGTCCTCGAACTGAGCCTGCGCGAGGTCACGAACCTCCGCGTCGGCGATGTGATCGAGATGCCGTCCACCACGTTTTCCGAAACCCGCGTGCTGCTCAACGGCACGCCCAAGTTCGTCGGCACGGTCGGTCTTGATACCGACCGCGTCGCCGTCCAACTCACCCGAAAAATTCCGAGCGAGGAAGTCCTTCCCGCCAAAATCGATGGAAACAAACGCGCTTGATATCGTCCTCGACGTAAAGGTTAAGGTCGCCGTCCAACTCGGCTCCTGCATGCTGCCCATGCGCGAAGTCCTGGAGCTCGCCCCCGGCTCCGTCGTGCAGCTCATGCAGCACGCGAGCGATCCGGTGGGTCTCTACGTCAATGACAAGCTGGTCGCGTATGGCGAGGTCGTGGTCGTCGAGGACAACTTCGGCATCAAGATCACCGAGCTGGTCGGCAGTGTGAAGCCGTGAGCGCTTCCCGCGTGACCCTTTGCCTTGGCCGCTGGCTGCTCGTCGCGTTCCTCGCGGCCGGCACCCCGGGCCTGATCCGCGCTCAGGCCGCGGCCGCGGATGATACCGTCGTGGCCGACAAGTCGCCCGACGCGATCATCCGTCCCGCCGCACCGCGCGCGGACGCGCCGGCGATCTCCGCTCCGGGCGGCAGCCTCAGCGCCCTCACGTTCGTCGGCGCCCTCGCGCTGGCCGCCGGTGGCATCTGGCTCGCCAAGCGCGGCCGCCTCCCAGGCGTTGCGGGCAATCGCGAGCTTCGGCACCTTTCCGTCGAGGAAACCCGCCCGCTGGGCAACCGGCAGTACCTCGTGGTCGCGGCGTATGACGACAAGCGCTTCCTGATCGGAGTCTGCCCCGGTCGCATTGAATTTCTCACGGCGCTCGACGCTTCGTCGAAGCACCGCGAACCGCCCGCTTCGTCATCATGATTCGCCGGCTGCTCCCGCTCTTCGTCCTGCTCGCGCTCGTCGGCCTGCTGGCACCCACGGTCTCCGCGCAGGTCGCGCCGGCGGAGCCCGCGGCAGCGGCGGATCCCTTCCGCCTGAACATCGGTCTGGAGGGCACGGGGCAGGGGGGCGAGGTCAGCGTCGCCGTGCAGATCGTGCTCGTGATGACGCTGCTGTCGGTCGCACCGTCGATCGTGCTGCTCATGACGAGCTTCACGCGCATCGTGATCGTGCTCGGCTTCGTCCGCACCGCGCTCGGCACCCCGAGCGCACCGTCGAACCAGATCATCGTTGGCCTGTCTCTTTTTCTCACCTTCTTCCTCATGGGGCCGGTCTTTGACCGCGTGCAGTCCGAGGCGGTGACGCCGTACCTGGAAAAGCAGATCACGTCGACCGAGGCGCTCACCCGAGCCAGCCTTCCGCTCAAGGACTTCATGCTGAAGCAGACGCGGACGCGTGACCTCGAGTACTTCCTCGAGCTGGGCGGCTACGGTCCGACCGCCGTGCGCGACCTGCCGATGCGCGTCGTCATTCCGGCGTTTGTGATCAGCGAGCTGCAGACGGCGTTCCAGATGGGCTTCCTGCTCTTCCTGCCGTTCCTCGTGATCGACTTCCTCGTGTCGTCGGTGCTGATGGCGCTCGGCATGATGATGATGCCGCCCGTGACAATCGCGCTACCGCTGAAACTCCTGCTCTTCGTGCTCGTCGACGGCTGGCACCTCGTGGTGCGGTCCCTGGTCGAGAGTTTTGCCGTCTAGCCGCCGCCTGCCGCCATGAATCCGGATCTCGCCATCGATATCTTCAAGACGACCGTGATGTTCGCGCTCTATATTTGCGCGCCCTTCCTCGGTGCGACGCTGGTTGTGGGCCTGCTCGCCAGCCTGCTTCAGGCGGTGACGAGCCTGCAGGAGCAGACGCTGACCTTCATCCCGAAGCTGGTGACCTTGTCCGGCCTCGTGCTGCTGCTGACGCCGTGGCTGTTGCGCTCGATTTCCGAATTCACGATCACCCTGCTGACCCGGATGGGTTCGATGGGGCATTGATCCCGCGTGTGCGGTTTGCCCGGCCCTCATGAGCACCGACGTCCTCGTCACGTGGCTGCTGGTCGCGTTTCGCTCCCTTGGCGTCGTGATCCAGCTGCCGGTCGTCGCGGGCCGTCCGCTGCCGATCCCGGTGCGCGTGGCGCTCTCGCTTGGCCTCGCCACGCTGGTGGCGCCCGTGATCGCGCAGGCGCAGGTGCCGTTGACGCTCCAGGCGCTCGGCTGGGCTGCTGCAGGTGAGATCGTGCTCGGCCTCGCCCTCGGCTTTGTGGGCCGGCTGGCGTTTGCGGCGGTGGAGATGGCGGGACGCCTGATCTCGAATGAGATCGGCTTGAGCGCCAACCCGGGCATGGGCGTGCCGGAGCCGGCCTCCGAGCCGGTGGCCGCGCTGCTGTCGACGTTCGCAATCGTGATGTTTTTCCTCTGGAGCGGGCATCTGGCGCTGATTCAGGCCTTCGCCCGGAGCTTTTCGCTCGCGCCGGCCGGTGTGCCGGTCCTCGACGGCGGTTCAGCCAACTTCCTGATCGTCGTCACCGGCGGCGTGCTCGACCTCGGTTTGCGCATGGCGGCACCCTTTGTTGCACTGAATTTTCTGGTGACACTTGCCTTCGCCGCGCTGTCGCGCGCCGTCCCCAAGATGAGCGTGTTCGTGGTGAGCTTCTCCGCGCGAACGCTCGCCGGCATCGCCCTGCTGGCCGGCTCGGGCGCGCTGATCGCACGCTACCTGTACGTCGAGTTCGGCGAGACGCCGGTGCGCCTGCTCGAACTGCTGCCGGCGCGCTAAAAGCAAGGGGCGGGCGAGGGGACCGGTCGATAGGACCGATAGGACGGCTGAGACCCATAGGACCTATAAGTCTTATCCGTCGCCTAGGTCCCATTCCCCACGCGAGCCCCGCCTGCGGCAATTTTTGCCGAAGTCCATGCACCGCTTTTCCGCCGACGAAATCAGCCGGACAACGCAAGAAAACAAAAGTTTTAAAACGATGACAAAGAACGGTTAACGATAGTCATGACGCCGGTGGCATCACCACTGCTATTTATGGGGTGTCTCCATGTCAGATACCGACCAAGACCAAAAAACCGAACAGCCGACCGGCAAGCGCCTCGCCGAGGCGGCTGAGCGCGGTCAGTTCGCACGGTCGGCGGAATTGGGCATCCTGTTTCCCCTGGCCGCGGTCCTTGGTGTGCTGGTCATGACCCTGCCGTCCGTGGCCCGGGACATCGCGGAGTACTCGATTTCGATCTTCACCCGTTTCGCCTTCACGCCGGTCAACATCGACACGATCCCGGTTCAGATCAGCGGTGTGATGAAGGTCGCGGCGATCGCGCTGGTTCCGGTGCTCATCGGCTGTCTCGTCGGCGTCGTCCTTTCCGGCGGTCTGCAGAGCGGGTTCCGCATCTCGAGCAAGGCCGTTGGCTTCAAGCCCGAGTCGCTCAACCCGGTGACCGGCTTCGGCCGCATCTTCTCCAAGGACGCCGCAATCCGTGCGGGCATCGATCTCCTGAAACTCGGCGGGATCGGCGCCACGCTCTACTTCGGCACCCGCACGCTGATCTACGACCCTCTTTTCAGCGCGCCGGTCGAGTCCGCGTACCTGGGCCAGTTCCTCCACAATTCCACCCTCCTGTTCCTCGGCCGCCTGCTCGTCGCGCTGAGCGTCGTCGCGGCGATCAGCTACGCCTACGAGAAGTACAAGACGAACCGGGACATGATGATGACCAAGCAGGAGGTGAAGGATGAGGCCAAGCAGAGCGAGGGCGATGGCCGCACCAAGTCCGCCATGCGCCGCATGGCCCGCCGTCTCCTGCAGAAGCAGATGCTCTCCGCCGTTCCGACCGCGGATGTCATCGTGACGAACCCGACCCACTTTGCCGTCGCGCTCAAGTACGAGCGCGGGCTCGACAAGGCTCCGGTCATCCTCGCCAAGGGTGACAACCGCATGGCCCGCCGCATCAAGGCCATCGCCGCCGAGCACGGCGTGCCGATGGTCGAGAACAAGCCGGTCGCCCGCCTCCTCTTCGCGCTGGGCAAGGTCGGCGAGTCCATCCCGGCCGAGCTTTACCAGGCGGTCGCGGGCATTCTCGCCGTCGTTTACCGCACTCACCGTTACTACTTCCACCGCCTCAAGGCCCGCCGCCTGGAGGCCCTTGCGTCATGATCCCGACCAAGAACGAGAAGACGATGGCGTCGCTGCTGCTCCGGGCGGACCTGCTCTTCACGCTGGGCCTGTTCGGCACGGTCATCCTCCTGGTTCTGCCGATCCCGGTCTTCCTGCTCGATACGCTGCTCGCCCTCAACATGGGCCTGTCGCTTTTCGTGCTGCTCGCGATTGTCTACGTCAAGGATCCGCCGGAGTTCTCCAGCTTCCCGACCCTGCTGCTGACCCTGACGCTGTTCCGCCTCGCGCTGAACATCAGCACGACGCGCCAGGTCCTCGTCAACGGCTACGGCGGCAAGGTCATCGACGCCTTCGGTCACTTCGTGATCCAGGGCAACTACGTCGTCGGCGCCGTCGTTTTCCTCATCCTCGTGGTGATCAATTTCGTGGTCATCACCAAGGGTGCCGGCCGTATCGCCGAGGTCAGCGCCCGCTTCACTCTCGATGCGCTCCCCGGTAAGCAGATGGCCATCGATGCCGAACTCAATGCCGGCATCATCGACGAGGTCACCGCGACCGCCCGCCGCATCAAGGTTCAGAAGGAGGCGGATTTCTACGGTGCGATGGACGGTGCCTCCAAGTTTGTGCGCGGCGATGCGGTCGCCGGCATCATCATCACGCTCGTCAACATTCTCGGCGGCTTCGCCATCGGCGTCCTGCAGATGGGCCTCTCGCTCGGCGAGTCCCTGCAGAAGTTCACGCTGCTCTCCATCGGTGACGGTCTCGTCTCGCAGATTCCCGCCATCATTCTCTCGATCGGCGCCGGTCTCCTTGTCACGCGCGCCTCGGAGAACTCCAATCTTGGCACCCAGGTCGCCGGCCAGCTCCTCAAGTACCCGCGCGCCTTCAGCATCTGCGGCTTCATGATGGGCCTCTTTGGCCTGATGCCCGGCATGCCAATGCTGCCGTTCTTCGGCCTGGGTGGCGCCTGTTTCTTCATCGCCCGCATCCTGCGCGAACGCGATGCCGAGTCGGATACCGCAGCCGGTGTTCCGGCCAAGGGCGCGTCCGCGGGCAAGCCGGCTTCCGGGGGCAAATCCGGGGGCGCGGATGCCGCGTCGACCTCCACGGGCGCGGCCCTGCCGGCGCCCTCGGCCACCGCCGAGGACATGCGCAAGCTGGTCGACATCGATGTCTTCGCGATCGAGATCGGCTACGGCCTCCTCGCCATGGCCGATTCCAAGATCGGCGGCGAACTCCTCGGCCGCGTCACCGGTGTCCGCAAGACCCTCGCCCGCGAGAAGGGCATCGTCGTCCCGCCGGTCTCCGTCCGCGACAATCTCGAGCTCGAGTCCAACGACTACCGCTTCCTCCTCCGCGGCAAGCCCGTCGCCAAGGGCCAGCTCGTCCCCGGCCGCTGGCTCGCGATGAACGTCTCCGGCAGCAAGGTCCGCCTCCGCGGCCTGCCGACCCGCGAACCCGTCTTCAACCTCGAGGCCACCTGGATCGACGAGCCCGAGAAGAAGAACGCCGAGCTCAACGGCTTCACCGTTGTCGACCCGGCCTCGGTTCTCATCACCCACCTTTCCGAGACGCTCAAGGTCCACGCTCATCACCTGCTCGGCCGCCAGGAGGTCCAGCAGATGGTCGACCACATCAAGCAGGCCCAGCCCGCGCTCGTGGCCGAGCTCATCCCCGACCTCGTCAATCTTGGCATCATCCAGCGCGTGCTTCAGAACCTGCTCCGCGAGAACGTAGCGATCGTCAACCAGCCGCTCATCCTCGAGGGCATCGCGGACTTCGCGTCGCTCTCCAAGAATCCCGACGACCTCTCCGAGCTCGTCCGCCGCCGGCTCGGTCTGTACTTTGTGCCTGAATACGAGTGCCGTCCCGGCGTGATCCGCGCGGTCACCCTCGATCCGCGGCTCGAGCAGTGGCTCGCGAGCAAGGTCCACCGGTCCCCGACCGAGGTCGGCCTCGCGCTCGACCCGGGCACGGCCCGCCACCTGCTCGAGGAAATCAACCGCCGCACGGGCGAGCTCGTTTCCGCCGGCCATCCGTCCGTCCTCGTCGTCTCGACCGAGATCCGCCTGCCGCTCCGCCGCTTCTTCGAGTCGTCCTGCCCGCGCCTCGCCGTCCTCGCCTTCCAGGAGCTGCCCGCCGCCACCGAGATCGAGAATGCCGGCATCATCACGGCCCCGACGCCCACGATTGTCCGCACCACCGCCGCTGAACCCCTCAAGGCCGCCGCCTGACCGCCATGAACGCCCCTGATCCCTCCCTTTTCCCTGGCGCCTGCTACAAGTTCACCGTCCGCTCCGCCGCCGAGGCGGTCGAGCTCATCCGCGAACGGCTGGGCCCCGCCGCCCGCGTGCTGTCCGTCCGCGCCGTGCCCGCGAAGGGCTGGCGCCGTCTGGTCGGTTCCCCGCAGCTGGAGGTCATTGCGCAGATCGATTCGCCGGCCCCTGTCGCCGCACCGGCCGCCGCCGTGCCCGCGGGGTATGCCAGCACGCTTGCTTCCGAGTCGCTTGAATCCTCCGCGGTCGCGGCGACGGCCGACGCGCCGCTCGTCGCGGCCCGGCTCACGCCGCCAGCGTCAGTCGGACTCGCGGGTTTGCTCCGTCGCTCCGGCCTCGGCGAGGGGGCGCTCAGCCGCCTGCAGTCGGGCGCCAACTGGGGCGAACTCAACACGATGCCGCTGCACCGGGCGCTGGCCGAGACCGCCCGCCAGCTGCGCGAGCAGATCGAGTCCCGTCCGGGCCGCGCGCCGCTGTCGCGCGCTGCGTTCCTCGGCACCGCCGGGGTGGGGCGCACCACCGCGCTCTGCAAATGGCTTTCCGCCGAAGTCTTCCGCCGTGCGCGGCTCGGCCACGTCGTCACGGTCGAGTTTGACCGGCCCAACCCGTCCGGCCCGCTGCCGGTGTTCGCCGAGGCGCTCGGCGTCCCGCTCGCGCATTTCCCCTGCGGCACGCGGCCCGCGGTCCCGGGTGGCTTTGTCTATTTCGACCTGCCCGGCCTCTCCGTCCGTCGTCCGGCCGACAACCGTCCGCTCGCCGAGTGGCTCGACCGCGAGGAGATCAAGGAGCGTGTGCTCGTGCTCAACGCGGCCTATGACCGCGCCTCGCTGCGCGACGCCTACACCGCGGGCCGTGACCTCGGGGCCACGCACCTGGTCTTCACCCATCTCGACGAGGTCCCGCAGTGGGGCCGCCTCTGGGACTTCCTTTTCGACGAGCAGATCGAACCCCTCTTCCTCGGCACCGGTCCCTCGCTGACCGGTGACTGCGAGGAGGATGTCCCCGGTGCGATCGTGCGCCGCACCCTGCCTGACGCCTGAACGAACCGCCTGCCCTTATGAAATTCGTCTTCCTCGCCGGCGGTTCCGCCGGATTCGCCCTCGGTGCCGGGACCGCCTTCTGGGCCGGCCGTGAACCCGACCGCATCCTCCTCGATGGCGCGGTCGGCTGCCTCGTCGGCGCGCTCCTCTTCCGCTGGTTCTGGACCGTGCTCGTGCACGGGATCCGCGAAACCATCGTCACCCGCCACGCCGCCGCCGTTGCCGCCGCCGAAGCCGCTGCGCCGGCCAAGTCCAAGTGAACCCATCTTCAGCCATGAATACCGCCACTGCCCCCGTCCCTGGCATGGATGCCACGCCCGCCGCTGCCTGGCGCGCGTATCAGGGAGTCACTCCGAGCGCCGTCGATGAAAAGGATTTGATCGAACGGTACCTCCCCCTGGTCCGCAACGTCGTTGATCGCGTCAAACTCAACCTTCCCGCGCACGTGGACGCGGACGACCTCTACAGCGTGGGCATCACCGGCCTCATCGCCGCCGTGCGCAAGTACAACCCGGAGCAGGGGAGCACCTTCGCGAGCTACGCCGCGATGCGCATCCGTGGCGCCATCCTCGACGAGCTCCGTCGCATGGACTGGTGTCCCCGCCGCGCCCGCGCCCGCGCCCGCAAGCTCAAGACCGCGATCGGCGAGGTCGAGCAGACCCTCGGTCGCGCCGCCACGGACGAGGAAATCTGCAAGGCCCTCGGCCTCGAGCCCAAGGAATACGCCAAGTGGGTCGAGGAGTCCCGCCCGGTCACCTTTATTGCAATCGACCAGACAGCAGACGGCGAAGAAGGCGAAGGCGCCTCGCTGCACGAGCTACTGGCTGACGATAACGACGTTACGGGCCGCGATAACCTGGAAAAGGATGAGTTGTTGCAACTTCTCACTCAACGAATCGCAGAATTGCCCGATATCCCGAGGAAGATCCTCGCCATGTACTACCACGAAAATATGCGCCTGGCCGAAATCGCTGCGGTTTTCGGTCTGACGGAATCGCGCATCTGCCAGATCCACGCCCAGACCATCCTCGGTCTGCGGGCGCATCTGCAACGCGTGCGGAATCGCTGACGATTCCCCGCTGAATCACCTCACCTCGCATGCTCATCATCGTCGGCATAGTGATCGTTTTCGCCTCCACACTCGGAGGCTTCATGATCGCGGGCGGAAAGCCGGTGGTGCTGCTGCATTTGTCCGAGTTCGTGGTCATCCTGGGCGTCGCGCTCGGCGTGCTGATCATCGCTAGCCCTGGCCATGTGCTGAAGGAGATCATTCACAAGCTGAAGGTCGCGGTGGCGGGCAAGTCCCCCGGCAAGAACGAGTACAACGAGCTGCTCAAGCTGCTCTACGAGATCTTCATGATCGGACGCCGCAACGGCCTGATCGCGCTCGAGGAGCATGTGATGGACCCGAAGAAGAGCAGCATCTTCCAGCGCTATCCGTCCATCCTCGGACACAAGGAGCGACTGGAGTTCCTCATCAGCGGTCTCAAGCCCGTGATCGACGGCAAGATCAAGCCCGACCAACTCGAAGACCTCATGGTCGCCGAACTCGACGCCAAGGCGAACGAGAACGAGCACCCGGTGCACATCCTCCACCTCGTCGGTGACTCGCTTCCCGGCATCGGCATCGTCGCGGCGGTGTTGGGCATCATCAACACCATGGCCGCCATCTCGGAAGGTCCCGAGAAGGTCGGTGAAAAGGTCGCCGCGGCCCTCACCGGCACGCTCCTTGGCATCTTCGTTGCGTACGGCTTCGTCAACCCGCTCGCCGATCGCGTGAAATTCAACAACCAGTCCGACGCCCTCTTCCTCCGCTGCATCCTGCAGGCGGTGGTGGGCTTCGCCAAGGGCCTCGCCCCGCTCACCGCGGTCGAGATCGCCCGTCGTTCCCTCGACAGCTCCGTTCAGCCGAACGGCGCCGAACTCGAGGCCGCGGTCAAGAACCTCGGCACGGGCAAATAAGGAGCACGACGCACCATGTCAGGCGGCGCATGGAAGGTGGCTTACGCGGACTTCGTGACCGCGATGATGGCACTGTTTATGGTGCTCTGGATCTCCGCGCAGGATGAGAAGATCCTGATCGCCACGTCCCAGTATTTTCAGAACCCGTTCAACTCCCCGATGAACAATCATTCGGGTGTGCTGCCGTTCAACAGCGAGAAGACGAAGCAGAGCTCCGGTGACGACGCCGGCACGGAGAGCGAATCTGCCAAGACCAGTGCGGTCTCGATGACGTTCCTCAATTCCGTGGCCGCCGATTTCTACCGCCTGCTCAATCTCGACCAGGACCTCGCGGACGCGCCGATCGACATCCAGGTGACAAGCGACGGCATGCGCATCACCCTCTTTGACCGCCCGGACCGGCCGCTCTTCCAGCCGGACAAGACCGACTTCACGCCGTGGGGCGAATTCGCGATGCAGAACCTGGCGTGGATGATCGACCGTCACCGTTTCCGTGTGACCGTCGACGGCCACACGCACCAGAAGGCCAATCCAGATCCGAACAACCCGCTCGCGGATGACGAGGCCTGGGAACTCTCCGCCAATCGCGCCAATGCCTCGCGGCGCAAGCTCGTGTTCTTCGCCGTCGACGCCGGGCTGATCGAGCGCGTGACCGGCTACGCCGACACGAAGCCGCTCGAGGGCAAGCCGCGCGACGATCCGGCGAATGATCGTATCACTCTCAGCCTGACGCTTGCCAGCACCTCCCAGTTCAAGGACCGGGTGAGCGTCGATCCGCCGTCCAAGCCATGAAGCCATTCCTCCAGGGCCGCAAAACTCTCGCCGAGGCCGCGCTGCGGCCCGCCGTGCCCGCCTTGACCGCACCGACCGTCCGTCCGGCCTCGCGTCCGGGGTCGGCGCCACATGCGCACACCGAAGGCGTCCAAGTCGAGGTTGTGAAACAGGGCGACAAGGTCACCCGCCTCATTGTCACCTGCGCCTGCGGCGAGCGGATCGAAATCGACTGCCTCTATCCCGCCGGCGCCTGACGCCGGCGAATCGTTCGCGTTCTCGATCCGGAGAACGAGAAAGAGAACGAAGTACGAAGGAGGGGCCAGACATGGCTCCGTTGTAGCCGGGGTCACTGACCCCGGGGATTGAGCAAGGACGGCTCGCGTCAATCCGACCGGGCTCAGTGAGCCCGGCTACACCGATCGCCGGCGCCCCGAGCCCGTAGGCAAATCCTGCCGCCTGAAACCCAAGGGCAGGGGAGAGGGCGTCGGCCTCAACTCCGTCGGGAAATTTGTGATTTTTAATCAAAAGTCCATCAATGACTTAAGATTGTAACGACGGGCGCGGCACGCGGTTGGCTTATACCGCTGCGTCCATGAACATCGGTCTGTACCAAAGTGCCGCTTCCCTCTCCGCGCTTGAGCGCTGGCAGGATGCCGTTTCCCAGAACATCACCTCGGGCCAGGTGACGGGATACCGCAAGCGCACGGTCAACTTCGCGACCGATAAGGCTGGTGAGCTCCATCTCGATCCGAACGCCAAGCTGGGGCGGGATGACGGTGTCGCGATGCTCTTCCCGCGCGTCGAGGGTGGCATCAGCTTCGTCTCCGCCGAGGCCCAGCCCACGCGCAACGAGCTCGATGTCGCGATCATGGGCGGCGGTTTCTTTGAAGTTCGGCAGGAAGATGGTACCAAGGCTTACACCCGCAGCGGTCAGTTCCGCATGCGCCCGGACCGCACGCTGGTCAATGGCCACGGCTTCGAGGTCATGTCCGCCGACAGCAACCCGATCGTCCTGCTGCCGGGCCAGGGGCCGGTCGTCATCAATTCCGACGGTCGCATCACGCAGGGCGCCGCGCAGCTCGGGCGTCTCGCCGTGGTTGATTTTCCGGATACGAGCGTCCTTCGCCCACTCGACGGCGGCCTCTTTGCCGCCGCCGAGGGCGTGGAGCCGGAAGTCGTGGAAAACGTTTCCGTCCAGCAGGGCTATCTCGAGGGCAGCAATGTCGCTGCCCTGCGCGAGATGGTCGATCTCGTCCTCATCTCCCGCGCCTACGAGGCCAACCAGCGCATGATCAGCTCGTTTGACCAGCGCATGCAGAAGGCCCTCGACGCTCTCGGCTGATCAACCCCATGCGCGCCGCCATGACTTTCCCCAGACAGACAACCGCAATCACGACTACCTGGCCGTGCGCGCTATGGGGGCGCGCCGGCCTCCTTTTTCAGAGTAGCGAGCAGCGAGTAGCGAGTGGCGAGCATCGTGCCCGCCTCGGTCTACTCGCTACTCGCTACTCGCTACCCGCTACTCCGCCCAAGCCATGAACCTCTCCCTTTACTCCGCCGCCACCGGCATGGAGGCGCAGCAGCTCAACCTGAACACGATCGCGAACAATCTCGCGAACGTGAACACGCCCGGGTTCAAGCGCAGCAAGATCGAGTTCCAGGATCTGCTCTACCAAAAGCCCCGCGAATCCGGCACCGACTCCGGCGGCGGCAACCTCGTCCCGACCGGCGTCGAGGTGGGCAACGGTTCCCGCGTCGCGTCGACCTCCAAGGTCTTCACCCAGGGTCAGCTCAGCCAGACGGGCGAGAAGCTCGACGTGGCGATCCAGGGCGACGGCTTCTTCGAGGTCCAGCGCCCCGATGGCACGATCGGTTACACCCGCGCCGGCTCGTTCAAGCTCAGCGCGCAGGGCCAGGTCGTCACGACCGATGGTCTCCCGATCCTCAGCGGCTTCCAGCCGATCCCGCCCGGCGCCACGGCGGTCACGATCTCCGAGGACGGTAACGTCACGGTCCAGACCGCCAACGGCAACACGAACTTCCGCCTCACGCTCTCCCGTTTCGCCAACCCGGCCGGCCTGCGCAGCCTCGGCGGCAATCTCTACGAGGAGACCGCCGCCTCCGGCACGCCCGAGGCCGGTTCGCCCGGCGAGCAAGGCTTCGGCCGCACGATTCAGGGCTACATCGAAAACTCCAACGTGAACATCGTTGAGGAGATGGTGAACCTCATCATCGCCCAGCGCGCCTACGAGATTAACTCCAAGTCCATTCAGGCCTCGGACGAAATGCTCCAGAGCATCGCCCAGCTGAAACGCTAACCATGCGCGCCTTCCTTTCCCTTCTCGTCCTCGCCTGCGGGCTCTCCGTTGCCTCCGCGCAGACGACCGCCACGGTCGCTCCGCTCGACCGCGACACGCTGCTCCTCTCGGTCACCTCCGATCTCGCCGCCCACTTCACTCTCGAGGGCGAACTGCAGCTCGAGCTCCTCCGTCCCTGGTCGCCCCCCAAGCGCACCGCCACGGCCTGGACGATTCTGATCTCCGAGTATCCCTCGGTTCCGGCCGCCACCATGATGATGCGCTACCGCATCGTGGCCGACGGCGAGTTCCTCGCCGAGGACAGCCTGATCGTGCGCGCCAACCTCTGGCGCGACGGCTGGGTCACGCGCCAGCCGGTCGCCAATGGCGAGACCTTTGATGCCGCCTCCCTTGAGGTGCGCCGGGTCGACCAGTTTCGTGAACGCGAGGTTCTGCCGGCCACTGTCGGTGACCGCGCCTACATTTATACCCGCGCGGTTCCCGCCGGCCGCCTCCTGACCTGGCGCGATGTCGCGCGCCGCCCGCTGGTCCGCAAGGGCGACCTCGTCGAGGTCACCGCTGCCTCCGGCCCGCTGATCGTCACCATGAAGGCGCTCGCCATGCAGAACGGCGCCGCCGGTGACGTCGTCACGGTCCGCAACCCAGAATCCCGCCGCGATTTCTCCGCCCTCGTTGTCGATGAAAACCAGGTCAAAGTCCGCTTCTAAGGCCCTCGGTCTCGCGGTGCTTGCCGCGTTCCTCCTCGTCGCCCGCCCGCTCCACGCGGCGGCCGCGAGTGGCTCCCTCTGGCCCTCCGCCGGACAGCCCGCGCGCAGCCTCGTGGCCGACCGCAAGGCCGCCGCCGCCGGGGACATCCTCACGATCGTCATCGCCGAGTCGGCCGTCGCGCAGAGCACCCAGAACAAGCAGTCCTCGCGCGAATCGAGCATCGAGGATGCGGTTGAGCGCTTCCTCTTCAGCGCGGCCACCAGCGGTCTCGGAACCCACAACGGCGAGTTGCCGTCCACGTCCATTCTCGGGAAGTCCGGCTACACCGGTGGCGGCGCCGTCAACAATTCCCAGAGCATCTCTTCCCGCGCTGCGGTCCTCGTCTCCGACGTGCTGCCCAACGGCAACCTCGTGATCGAGGGCGTGCGCGTCGTCACTTTCTCCGGCGAGACCCAGTACGTCGTCCTCCACGGCCTCGTGCGTCGCGACGACATCGCCCGCGACAACACCGTCCTCTCCACCAACATCGCCGAGGCCCGCGTGGAGTTCCACTCCGAGGGTTCCCTCACCGACGCGCAGAAGCGCGGCTGGCTCGCGAAGGTGTACGAGAAGCTCCGGCCGTTCTGATTTTCGAACTTCGATTTCCACCCGACATGACGTCACTTTCACAGCATTGCGGATTGCGGACTGCGGATCGCGGATTTCTCCGTCGCATCGTCATTCTGATTTCGTGCTTCGGATTTGCCGCGACGCTGCAGGCGGCGCGGGTGAAGGATCTCACGCTCATCGAGGGCGGCCGCGACAATCAGCTGGTCGGCTACGGCATCCTCGTCGGCCTCGCCGGCGACGGTGACAGCAATGCCGCTACGACGCTGCGCAGCATTTCCAACGTGCTGCAGCGTTATGGACTTTCGGTCGATGCGACTGACGTGAAGTCGAAGAATGTCGCCGCCGTGATGATCACCGCGGAAATCAGCGCCTTCCTCAAGCCGGGCTCCCGGATTGATGTCACGATCTCCTCCATGGGCGACGCCAAGTC
Organism: uncultured Opitutus sp.; assembly: GCA_964460715.1. Lineage (GTDB taxonomy): Bacteria > Verrucomicrobiota > Verrucomicrobiia > Opitutales > Opitutaceae > CAMAXB01. The sequence goes on from CAYWRG010000001.1 coordinate 111,745, forward strand.
GCTGCAGGGTGGGGTGCTGCTCCAGACGCCGTTGCTCGGTGCTGACGGCCAGGTTTATGCCGTGGCCCAGGGCCCGGCCGCGGTCGGCGGTTTCCTCGGCGGCGCGGGCGGCGCGGGCGGTGCCACCGTCCAGAAGAACCATCCGACCGTGGGCGCCATCAGCGGCGGCGCCATCGTGGAACGGGAGATCATCGCGACCTTTGTGCAGGACAACACCCTGCGCCTGCTGCTCCACAATCCCGACTTCACCTCCGCCGCGCGCATGGCCGACTCCATCAACGGTCGCTGGCCCGGCGCGGCCAACCCGGTCGATGCCGCCACGGTCAGCGTCAATCTCCCGCCCGATTATCGCGGCCGCGACGTCGCCTTCATCGCCGATCTCGGCGAGGTCGAGACGACGACCGACACGCTCGCCCGCATCGTGATCAATGAGCGTACTGGCACCATCGTCGCCACGTCCACGGTCCGCCTCTCTCGCGTCGCCATCGCCCACGGCTCGCTGACCATCACGGTTGCCTCGAACCTCGGCGTCAGCCAGCCCAACGCCTTCAACAACACCGGGCAGACCGCCGTGGTGCCTTCGACGCAGACGGCGGTCAACGAGACCAAGGGCGGCTTCACGATCGTTGAGGAGGAGCCGACGATCGAGCGTCTCGCCGCCGCCCTGAACTCCCTCGGCGTCTCCACGCGCGAAATGATGGCCATCTTTCAGAGTCTCAAACGCTCCGGCGCCCTCCAGGCCGAGCTCATCATCAACTGAGCCATGTCCGTCACCCCGCTTAACGCCCTTTCCGCCGCCGATCAGACCCCTGTGGTCGGATCCGCGATCCGTCCGGCCGCCCCGAAGCAGACCGATGCCCAGAAGGTCGCCGCCCAGTTTGAAGCCATTCTCGTCCGCCAGATGATCGGCCCCGCGCTCGAATCCGCCATGGGCGGAGGCGGCCAGGCCGGTGGAGGCGGCACCTACAGCTACATGCTGACCGACACCATTGCCAACTCGCTCACCGCCGGACGCGGCCTCGGCCTTGCGCCGATGATCGCGCAGCAGCTCACGCCCCGCGGCACGCCCGTTACGACTCCGGACTCGCTATGACACCTTCCTGGGAAACCATCGCCGATCTCCTGCGCGCCGAACTCGCCGACTACGGCGGGCTCCTCAACCGTTTCGAGGACCAGCAGCAGAGCCTCCTGTCGCGCGACGCCGCCGCGGTCTTGCACCACACGACGGAGATCGAGGAACACGTGCGCGCCCTCGCTTACAGCCGCGAGCGCCGCGAGACGGCCGTGGCCGCGCTCGCCGTTTCTCTCGGTCACCCGATGTCGGCCACGCTCCGCTCGCTCCTGCCGCAGCTTGAACCCGCGGCCGGTCCGTTGCTCGAGGCCCTGATCGACGAGGTCAACCGTCTCCTCCACCGCGTGCGCCGCACGAGCCGTCACAACCAGACGCTGCTCCAGCGTTCGCTCGAGGTGCAGCAGGACGTGCTCCTGCGCCTCCGCCCGCAATCCTTCACCAAGACCTACGCGCCCAACGGCCGTGTTGCCGTCGCCGCAGCCGCCGCAGCGCCCAGCCTGCAGGCAGCAGGCTGAGGCGAGCCATAAGCTCTAAGCGATAAGCTTTAAGCTCCGAACTCTTCCAACCACTCGACCCGCCGAACCTAGCTTACGGCTTATAGCTTAAAGCTTACCGCTCCTTCCTCCCATGTCCGGTCTCTTCGCCAGTCTCAACTCCTCGGTCAAGGCGCTCAACGCGCACAGCCGCGCCATCGAGACGACCGGCAAGAACCTCGCGAACGTCAACAACTCCGCCTACGCCCGCCAGCGCGTCATCTATGGCGACCGGGGCACGGTGCAGACGCCCCACGGTGCGCAGAGCCTCGGCCTGGAGGTCCTCGCCGTCCAGCAACTGCGCGACGCCTTGATCGACCGCCAGTACCAGCGCGAGCTGTCCCTCTCCGGTTCCTACACGGCGGAGCAGAGTGCCTACCAGCGCGCCCAGGCCGCGCTTGGCGAGACGATTGACCGCGGCTCTGACACCGACACCGGCATTGGCGCCGCGATGGATGATCTCTTCAGCGCGTTCCAGAGCCTCTCCTCCCGTCCGACCGACGCGGGTGAGCGCGCCAGCCTGATTCAGAAGGCCTCGATTCTCACCGATCGCTTCCAGCTCGCCGACACGCGCCTCGCCCAGGTCCAGTCCGACCTCAACGCGCAGGTCGCGACGGACGTCTCCGACGTCAACCGCCTGCTCCAGACGATTTCCGAGCTCAACACGCAGATCGGGCGCTTCGAGATCACGCAGCCCGGCTCCGCAGTCGACCTGCGCGACCAGCGCCAGGCCCGCATCGAGGAACTGGCCGGCAAGATCAATTTCAACGTCGTCGACGGCGGCAACGGTCAGATCAACCTTGTCGTCAAGGACAGCACCTCCGCCGACGTGGTCCTTCTCGACCGCGGTGTTGTCACCGGCCCCATCACCTTTGACGGTGTCGCGCTCAGCGGCGGCTCGCCGGCGGCGGTGCTCGCCCCGGCCAGTGGTTCGATCCAGGGCGCGCTCGCGGCCCGCGACGGCGCGGTACAGACGCTGCGCGATGACCTCGATCGGCTCGCCTCGCAGATCGTCACCACGGTCAACGACGCCTACAACCCGATCGGCCTGACCGGCAACTTTTTCACCGTCACTGGCCTCACCGCCGGGACGATCGCGCTCGATTCCACGCTCAACGCAACGAACCTCAAGGCCAGCGACGGCGGCGCGGCCGGTGACAATAGCGTGGCTCTCGCGGTCGCGGCCCTGGCCTCGCAGAAGTTCACCCTCGCCGGCGGCGACGCCTTTGACGGTACCTTCGGCGGCTTCTACAGCCAGACGGTTGCCAGCCTGGGTCAGGCGCTTGCCGGTGCCAATGCCCGCGCCGAGGACCAGCTGGCCATCACTGAGCTTGTGCGCGGCCAGCGCGACAGTGTCAGCGGTGTCTCGCTCGACGAGGAACTCGCCGATCTCACCCGCTTCCAGCGCGCCTTCCAGGCTTCCTCCCGCGTCTTCAGCATTGTCGACAACCTGCTCGACGAGGTCGTCAACCGGTTGGGCCGTTAACGACGGATAAACGAACTCCCTCATGCGCATCTCCAGCCAAACCGTCAGTGACTCGATCGTCCGGCAGATCCAGCAGCTCGGCAACCAGCAGGCCAAGCTGCAGACGCAGGTTGCGACGGGTCAGCGCATCTTCAAGCCGGAGGATGATCCCTCGGCCGTCGGTCGCGTGCTCAATCTCGAGAGCGAGTCGCGCGCGCTCAAGCAGTACTCCCGCAACGTTGATCGCGCGCTCGAACTCAGCCAGGCGACGTATTCCTCCCTTCAGCAGTTCAAGAAGGTCTCCGACCGCGCCACGGAACTCGGCACGCTCGGCGCGGGTGTGCTCGGCAACGATGCCGCCGCAGCCTACGCCTCCGAGGTTGACCAGCTGATCGAGCAGGCCTTGCAGCTCGGCAACAGCAAGCTGCGCAACGACTATCTCTTCGCCGGCACGGCGACCGACGCCCCGCCGTACGCCGCCACCCGCAATGCGGACGGTAAGGTCACCGCGGTGACCTACGCCGGCAACAGCGACCAGGCCGCGATCACCCTCTCCGAGGCGACCTCGATCACGCCCGGCTCCACCGGCACGACCAACGAGGGCCTTCGCGACTACATCAACGATCTCGTCGCCCTCCGCGACGCTCTCCTCGTCAACGATCCGACCGCCGTGTCGTCGGCCCAGGCCGGGCTGGTCGCCGGCGAGGACATCATCGTCAACTCGCTCGCCGAGCACGGTGGCATCCAGTCCCGCATCGAGGCCACCACCGCTCTCCTGATCAGCCGCTCCGACGACGTCGAGGGCCTGGTTTCCGCCGAGGCCGACATTGATCTTCCCGAGTACATCGTGCGCCTGAGCCAGAGCCAGACCGCCTACCAGGCGGCGCTCCAGTCCGGCGCCAACATCATGAAGCTCTCCCTCCTCGATTACATCCGCTGATTCATTTTAGCCCATGCCCATGAAAGTCATCCCCGACATCTACCCGACCGATCTCGATGCCCCGAAGGCCAACGAGATCATCCTCCCGCACGGCATCATCGGCTTCGGCGCCTGCCGCACGGCCGCTTTGCTCTACATGCCCGACCACCTTCCGTTCCTCTGGATGAAGCTCCAGGGACCCGAGCCGGTGCAGTTCATCGTGATCGAACCCGGCGGCATCATCGGCGGCTACGAGCCCGAGATCTTCGATGAGGACGCCTACCAGCTCGATCTGCGCGATCCGGCCGAGGCCATGATCCTCAACATCGTGACGCTGCATCGCCAGCAGCCGGTCGAGGCCACGGTCAACCTGATCGGGCCGGTCGTCGTCAACCGCCGTACCCGCATCGGGCGCCAGCTCGTCATCTCGAACTACTCGCGCTTCAGCGCGCACCACTCCCTCATCGAGAACCCGCAGACGACGCACGATTGCGTCCGGTCCGCCTGAACGTCTCGCCATGCTCGTCCTAACCCGTAGAGTCAACGAGGCGATCGTCATCGGCGACAACGTCGAGATCCGCATCACCCGCATCGAAGGCGACGTGGTCAAGATCGGCATCGCCGCTCCGCGCGACATCCCGATCTTCCGCAAGGAAGTGCTCTCCGACATCGCCGCCAACAACCAGGCCGCTGCCGTGCGCGAGATCCGCCCCGGCGCGCTGCCCGCCCTTACCCGTAAACCCGCCGCGCCGGCCCCAACCCCGGCTTCGTCGTCCAAGCCCCTGTGAGGCCGTCCGGGATCCAACCTCCCGGCCACACTCCTCCGCCAGAACCAACCCATCCCAGCCATGAGCGTCATCAACACGAACATCCAGGCCATCGTCGCCGCCCGTAACCTCAACCGCAGTCAGGAGATGCTGGGCCGTTCGCTCAGCCGTCTCTCCTCCGGCTCGAAGATCGTCAACCCGTCCGACGACGCCGCCGGCCTCGCCGTCTCGGAAAAGCTCGATGCGCAGAACAAGCGCGTCCGCGCCGCCGGCACCAATGTGCAGAACGCCATCTCCTACGTGCAGACGTCGGACGGCTTCATGAGCGGCATGACGAAGATCCTCTCGCGCATGAGCGAGCTCGCCCTGCTCGCCAAGGACGTGACCAAGAACACGGACGACGTCGCGCTCTACCAGCAGGAGTTTCAGGCCCTCCAGGACCAGCTCCGCCAGACGATCGGTGGCACGACCGCCCAGATCGGTGGCACGGCCGACATCACCGTCCCGCTCGGCCAGTTCAACGGCATCAAGCTTTTCGGCGACGACTCCACCTCGGTTCCGTCCGTGACGGCGGGCGCCTACACGCCCGGACTCAACATGACGATCGGTTCCGGTGCGGTCATTGGTGCCGGCGCGGCCTTCGGTGACGACGTGATTGTCGGCGCAGGGGCCCGCGTCGGTGACGGCGCGGACATTGGCGACAACACCGAGATCGGCGCCAACGCCTACATCGCGCCCGGCGTCGTGATCGGCGATGGTGTCATCATTCAGCCCGGCGCGCAGATCCTGACCGGCCCGATTCCTGACGGCACCGTGGTGGGTGCGTCCTCCGCTCCGACCACCGCCGGCCTGACGGTGACGGTGGGCCAGGCGGTCGGCCAGAACATGACCATCCCGCAGATCAATCTGCGCGACGGCAACATGGGTGCGATCATCCAGCAGGATGGATCGGGCAACTACATTCTCGACATCACCTCGCCCAGCGCGATCGGTTCCATCACCGACGCGATCCAGGACGTGGCCAACGAGCGAGCGCTCCTCGGTGCGTCGCAGTCCCGCCTCGAACTGGCGTCATCGACGCTGCAGGTCGAGTACGAGAACCTCGAAGCCGCTATCTCGCGCATCCGCGACGTGGACGTGGCGACGGAGACGACCCAGTACGCGAAGTACAACATCCTCGTCCAGTCGGGTACCTCCATGCTCGCCCAGGCCAACCAGAGCCCGCAGAGTGTGCTCAAGCTCCTCCAGGCGTAATCTGCGCCCGGGATTTTCCCTGATTAGTTAAGTGAAGTTTGCGTTGCCCAAGGCCGCCGCGGTTCCCGCGGCGGCCTTGTTCGCGTTGTAGCCGGGGTCGTCGACCCTGGTCCGGTCCTGAGACGTCGCGCAGAGCCACGGAGCCGCAGAGGAAATCCCTGGCGTCGAATCCCTTTCCGAATCTCTGTGGCTCCGCGGCTCTGCGCGACCTTTCCGCGCTTTCTTACTCCTTCACCGCATCGCCGGGCGCAGCTCGCGGCGGAGCTGGCTGGCGAGGATCACTTGGTCGCGGCACACGGCCTTGAGGGTTTCCGCGGTCTTGTCAGGCAGCGGCGCAGCGAGAAAGGAGACGGTGAGCGACGCCAACGGCGGGAGCTTGGCGGTCTCGAGGCGCTTGAGGCACTGGGCGCGCAGGGGATTGGAGCGTGACTCGATCACGAGCCAGACCTTCTCCCCGGTCGCAGTCGTCTCGGAGATCACGGCCACGCCATGGGCGCGGGCAGGGATCTTCTTGGCGATGGCCGACGCGGCACAGGTGGTGAACCCGAAGCGTTCCTGCCAGGGTGCGGTTGAGTTGCTCATGTCAGAGCGTCGCCCAGGGCAGGAGGAGATACAATCCGATTGTCGGGAGAGAGTGGGGAGCGACAGCCGAGTAAACCCGACAAGGAAAGAAGCAGAATCTCGCGCAGAGCCGCAGAGAAAGGCATGGGCCATTGAATCCCCTTCCTAAACTCTGCGCCTCTGCGTCTCTGCGCGAAGCCCGGTCTGAATCCGTGACCGATGTTCGCCTTTGCGATGATCTTTATGCCTTGCGGCGTGCGATTCGCCCGGCGAGCGCGATCGCGCCGATCATCAACAGGATGCCGAGGAGCGCCGCGCCGGGGGCATCATCGGTGTGTCCGACGTAGATACCGGCGGCGGCGAGAGTCAGACCGATCAGCACGAAGCCCCCCGCTCGGATGAAGTTCGGGGTGGAGGATTTCAAGGGGACTTCGTTGGGGGAGGGTTTCATCGGCGCTCATTGTGCGTGAGTTACATGAAGCGGTGATGAACTCACCATGAAATCCGCATGAAGTCGGCGCCATTGCGGTTGGAGCCGACTCTACCTGCAGGCTTGGTTTGGGCGGTTGGATCTGACTTCTGGCAGGGCGACGACCGGAAGGCTTTTCTCTGCGCCTCTGCGTCTCTGCGCGACGTCTGGTTTGGAACGCGACGGACCGGTCTCGGCGAGGCCGGCTACACGGTCCGCTCCAAGGCTGCTCAGCGCTTGGCGCTGGCGGCTTGGCGGCGGCGCCAGGCGACGAGGGCGAGCAGGCCGGACACGAAGGCCGCGCCGTACACTTCAGGCTCTGGCACCGGCACGATCTGGTTGTCGTTGTTCGGGCCGCTGTCGTAGGGCTGCCAGGTCGTGTTGTTGCCGGTCCAGCCGGCGAAGACGATGTTGTTGAGCGGTGACTGGCCCATCACGCCGGCGTTCGCGGTCGAGTAGAAGTAGTCCACGGTGTTGACCCAGTTGTTCACCGTCAGGGTGGCGTTGGCCGTCACCGACGAGAACTGGCCAACCGACGCGCCGCTGCCGAAGTCGAGGATCGAGGCCGCGGTGACCGTGAGGCTGCCGAAGGTGTTGCTCGTGTTGTTGAGCAGCAGCGAACCGCCGTTGAGCACGATGTTCAGGTTGCTGTTGTTGAAGTTGGCGCTGAGCGTGAGGCTCGAGCCCGCATTCAGCACCAGCGTGCCGGAACCGTCGAAAACACCCGCAAACGTGCTGTTGCCGCTGAGGGTCAGCTGGGCCCCGCCGAAGTCGATCGTACCGGTGCCCGAGATCGTGCCGATCGACTGGTTGAATCCATTCAGGTCGACGATCGCGCCGGTCGCGGTCGCGACGAGATTGGAGGTGCCGAGCGCATTGACCGCACCGAAAGCGAGGGTGCCGGCGTTGACCTGGGTCGTGCCCGTGTAGCTGTTGACGCCGGAGAGGGTCAGCGTGCCGCTGCCTTCCTTGGTCACGGTGCCCGCACCGGTCGCGATTGCGCCTGAGATCGTCGTGTTGCCGCCGCCCGCGACCGTCAGCGCCTGACCGGAGCCGGTCACTCCTCCGGAAAGCGTCAGCGTGCCGGTATCGGAGGCGATCCGGGAGGCGCCCGTCATCGTGATTGCACCAGAAATCGTGTTGTCGCCGCTGACGTTCTGGATCACGCCGGACGTGCCGGAGTAGCCGGTGCCGGAAATACTGATGGCTTCACCGGAGCTGATGCCGCCCTGCGTCTGGAGCGTCGCGCCGGAAGAGATGACCGTGTTGCCCGCGGTGCTGCCGAGCGCATCGCTGCTCGAGATGTTCACGATGCCGTTCGTGATCTGGGTCTGGCCGCGGTAGGTGCTGTTGCCAGAGAGGAAGAGGGTGCCCGTGCCATCCTTGACCAGGTTGCCTGGCGAGGAGATGTCCGAAGAGATATCCTTGCTGATCGTGGTGTTGCCCGCTCCGCCGACCGTGAGGCCGAAAGTGCTCATGCTCAGGGTCACGCCATCGAGAAGGAGCGTGCTGCCCGAGTCGGTGTTGATCCGGCTGGTGCCGTCGAGCGCGATCGAGCCCGACCAAGTGTTGTTGCCGCTCACGCTGCGCAGACCGCCGCCGTTGCTGATGCCGGTGCTGCCGAGCTGCAAGTACTCGCCCGCGATGTTGACGTTGTTCTGCAGCTCCAGGGCGCCGGCGTTGACCTCGGTACGGGAGGAGTAGGTGCTGCTGTTGCCTTGGCCGAGGGCCAGGTTGCCGCGGACATTGAGGATACCGCCGTCGATCGTGGTCGTGCCGGCGTAGGTACTCGGGTCGTTGGCGGAGACGATCAGGGTGCCGTCGCCGGTCTTGATGTAGCCGCCGGAGTTGATCGTTGCGCTGATCAGGGCCGAGGTGCCCGAGGCGACGTCGATCGTGCGGACCACGCCGCCGAGGCCGAGGTAGCCGGAGATCGTCGCCTCGCGGCCGGAAGAGAGGAAGCTCACGTTGCCGCCGAGATCGAGCGTGCCGACGCCGGTCGTGACGTCACCACCCTGGATCGTGAGCGCGGCGATCGCGTCGGAGCGGCCGGCGAGATTGAACAGACCGTCGCTGTTGACGCGGACGTTGACGGTGTCGGCGATGCGGTTGTTGCCGGGGACGAGCGTCGACATGACGAGCGAGGCCGATCCGGCCGCACCTGTGTTGTCACCGATCGTCACATCACCCTGAATACCCTTGTTCACGTAGGAACCGATGTAAGTCGGAGTCGCGAGCGTCACCTGCCCATCGTTGATCTGGTAAGTGCCGTTGAATGTGTTGTCGGCGCCGGAAAGCGTGAGGGTGCCCGTGCCGGTTTTCGTGATGGTGCCCGGGCTGCTGCCGGTCAGTCCGGCGCGGATGTCGATGTTGCCGCCATCCGTATTGAAGATCAGCTGGTTCGAGCCGACGCTGAACGTGTCGATGCCGGAGATCGCGCTGCCGCCGATGTTGAGTGTGCCGCCCGCGGACACGATCGTCGTGTTGCCGCCGAGCGTCACGTTGCCGTTCCACGTGTTGGTGTCGGCGACATTGCGCAACGCGCCCGCGCTGCTGGCGCCCGTGCCGGTCAGTGTCAGAGCCTCGTCCGCGACCGTGATGCCGCCCTGCAACGCGAGCGTTGCGCCGCTGGTCACCGTCGTGCCGGCGGCGCTCGTGCCGAGCGCGCTGCCGTTCTGGATCGTGAGCGTGCCGTTTGAGACGGTTGTGAGGCCGGTGTAGCTGTTGGTGCCGCTCAGCGTGAGCGTACCCGTGCCCTGTTTGGTCAGGGTGCCGCCGGTGCCGGAGATGACGCCGGAGAAGGTGGTGCTGGTGTTGTCGCTGCCGGCGAGGAGGGCACCGGAGCCCAGGGTGATGTTGGCATTGCCCGCGATGGAGCCGACCGTCTCGGTGAAGCCGGCGAGGTTAAAGGTGGCGCCGCCAGTGACATTGACCGCAGTGCTGTCGGCCAGTCGCTCGCTGGCGCCCAGCGTCAGCGTGCCACCCGCGATGTTGGTTGCTCCGGTGTAGGTGTTGGCGCCGGAAAGGGTGAGGGTGCCGCTGCCGATCTTCTCAAGGGTGCCGCCGGCGCCGGAGATGACGCCGGAGAAGGTGGTGCTGCTGTTGTCGGCGTTGGTGCGGAGCGTGCCGGTGCCGAGGGTGATGCTGCCGGCGCCGGTGATGGAGCCGACCGTCTCGGTGATGCTGTTGACATCAAAGGTGGCGCCGCTGGCGACGCTGATATCGCTTTCATCCGCGATGCGCTCGTTCGCACCCGAGAGGCGGAGCGTGCCGGTGCTGATGGTGGTGGCGCCGGTGTAGCTGTTGGCGCCGCTGAGCGTCACGATGCCGGTGCCGGTCTTGGTGAGGCCGCCGCTGCCGTAAATCTGACCCGAAAAAGCGAGATTGCCTGCGCCGGCGACCGTCAGGGTGTTGCCGGCATTGTCGACCTGGCCCGAGAGGGTGAGCGTGCCGGCGGATGACCCGATGGTGGTGGCGCCGCCCAGCGTAACCTGCGCGGCGAGGCTGTTGTTGCCCGAGAGATTGTGCAACGCGCCAACGCTGCTTACGCCGGTGCCGGAGAGGGTGAACGCGCCCTCACTGACGGCGATGTTGTTCGAAAACTCGAGCGTTGCGCCGCTGGCAATGACGTTGCCGTACGTGGAGGAACCCAGCGCGTTGCTGTGTTGGAGCGCGACGGTGCCGGCGTTGAGCAGGAATGAGCCATCGAAGGTGTTGTTGCCCGAGAGGACAAGGCGTCCGTTGCCGGCCTTGGTGAAGTTGGCGTAGTAGGCGTTGTCGACCACGCCCGAGAAGGTCGTGGTGCCGGTGTTGCTGATCGTCAGCGTGCGGTTGCCGGAGCCGAGATTGATCGGGCCCGTGAGGGTGAGGTTGGCGGTGCCTCCGATCGTGAAATTGCTTGAGGCGTTGACGGTGTTCGCGAGCGTGCGGGAGCCGCTGGCGGTCAGGGTGGAGACGCCGGTGATGGCCAGCGCGCCGGTGCCGAGCGCGTTGTTGTTCGCGACGGTGAGCGTGCCGGCGCCGAGGGTGGTGCCACCCGAGTAACTGTTGCTGCCGCTCAGCGTGAGCCTGCCATTGCCGCTGGCTGACAGGGCGCCGGTGCCGCTGATCACGCCGCTGAACGACATCGTGTTCGCGGCGTTTGTGTTGGTCAGCGTGAGGGTGTTGGCATTCAGGTTCAGCGTGTTGCTGAACGTCATGTCGCCATTGGTCGCGTTGGTGTTGCGCCAAATCTGCGACGAGGTGATGGCAAAGCGGTTCGCGAAGGTGTGTGTCTGCGTGCCCTGATTGTCGATGCCGATACCGGAAATGCCGGCGAGCGTCAGCGTGTTGGTTCCGGTGAAGGCCTCGGCGTCCGACCCCGTCGTGAACAGCAGTTGGCCGACCGTGTAGTTGCCGTTGATGATCGGATCCTCGGACGTGCTGGCGTTGAAGCGCGCCGTGTCACCGGAGCCGGGCGTCGAGCCGCTGCTCCACTGGGCCGTGTTGTTCCAGTTGTTGGTGCCGCCGCCATTCTGCCAGGTGATCGTGGCGGCCGTCACCACATTGGCTGCCAGGACCGCCCACGCCGCCGCCACCAGCCGGGCCGAGCGGCTGGAGAAACGGGAAGGTTGGCGGAAGATGGGCATGACGATAGTTACGAACGGACTGAGGATAATACCCTAGATACCGGGAGGGACGGTCGATAGCAAGCGCCCAACCGCAATAGGTCGGTAAGAGCGGTTCAGCATCGGCACAAAACGCCAATTCTTGTGCCGAAACTCGTTGGGACTGACGCATTACGGTGAATTAATGCAGATGATAAGCGTCAATTCATCCTGCGGCCGCCGTGGCCTCGTCCGGCTGGGATCAGGCGAGGTGAAAAACCTCGCGGAGCTCCTTCGATACCGGGCTGTTATCGACATTCGTTGGCATCACGTCCTTCATGAAGGCCCACCAGCGTTTGCATTCCTCGGTTTGCGCGATGGCCGCCCAACGTGCCTCGTCCTCGATCTCCACGTAGGCAAACAGCGCGCGCGTCGTCGGATCGAGGAAGATGGAGTAGTTGTGAACGCCGTGGCTCTTCAGCACGGCTTCAAGGTCGGCGAAAATCGGGCTGTGGCGGGCAGCGTACTCCTGCTCGCGCCCGGCGTTGACGTGCATGATGAAGGCTTTGCGGATCATGGCAGAAAAATGAGATGTAGCTGGGTTCGCTGACCCCGGTCCGGTGGGGTCGTTGGGGTGTTGGTCAATCTTGGGAGCCAGAAGACGAATCCGGTGTGAGCCGCGCATCGACCCTGCGGACTTTCGGTCAGTTGGAATGAAAGAGGAGCTGTTTAAACCTGAGACCTGAAACTTGAAACCTGAGTTTCCGGACGGTGCTGTCAGAAGGGCTCCGAGTTTTGAAAACTCAGGTTTCAAGTTTCAGGTCTCAGGTTTCCTCCTCCCTTTGCCTTGGATTGAAACGTGTCAGGCCGGAGCGGTGAAGGGGAGCGGCTGGATCGAGCCGCTGCGGACCGTCGACTTGAGCGCGCGATCCAGCGTCTGCATGAGTTCCTCGGGGGTGAAGGGCTTGGCGAGCAGCTCGACCGTCCCAAGTTCGTCGATCACGTGCGGGGAGATTTTTGAGAAATAACCCGACATGATCACGATGGGCAGCGCGGGGGCGAGTCGGCGCAGCGCCGCCGCGAGTTCCGTGCCCTGCATGCCGGGCATCGTCTGGTCGGTGACCAGCGCATGGCACGCGTTTGGGTTGTCCTGCAGGCGGCGCAGACAGGCCTCGGCCGAGCCAAACGCCGTCGACTGGTAGCCGCGGGATTCCAGCGTGAGCTGGGTGCAGCGGCCCACGATCTCCTCGTCGTCCACGACGAAGATGACTTCGCCGCGGCCGCGCGGCATGGGTGACGAACTCGACTCCACGATCTGGCCGTCGCCCACGGGCGCGGCGGGCAGGTAGATATGGAAGGTTGAGCCGACGCCGGTCTTGCTTTCGACGTCGATCGCGCCGTGGTGGGCGCGGACAATGCCGTGCACGACCGCCAGGCCGAGCCCCGTGCCTTCGCGGGTGTTCTTGGTCGTGAAGAAGGGATCGAACACGCGACGCAGCGTCGCCTCGTCCATGCCGTGGCCGGTGTCGGACACCGACAGCCGCACGTAACCGCCGGTCGAGACGCCGCCAAGCGTGGCGCTCTGCTCGGGTCCGATTTCCGACGGCTGGAGGCTGATGTGCAGCCGGCCGCCGGAATGCCGCATGGCGTGCGCGGCGTTGGATCCGAGATTGAGGATCACCTGGTGAATCTGGGTCGCGTCAGCCAGGACCAGCGGGCAGTCGGCCGCGATCTCGGTGTCGATCGTGAGGCTCGCGGGCAGGGTGGAGCGGAGGAACCGCCGGGCCTCGTCGATCACGACCGTGAGATCGACGGCACTGTGCTCCTCGCCGCTCGACTGGCGGCCGAAGGTGAGGATCTGCTCAACCAGCTCGCGTGCGCGCATGCCTGCATTGCGGGCCTCGATCAGGCACGCGTGGGCGGGGTTGTCCTCGGGCACGGAATCGGCGGCGAGCTCGTTGTAGCCGATGATGCCGGTCAGGAGGTTGTTGAAATCGTGCGCGATGCCGCCGGCCAGCGTGCCGAGCGTCTCCATCTTCTGCGCCTGGAAGAGCTGCGTCTCAAGCTGGCGGCGGGCCTCGTCGCTCTCGTGACGCGCGGTCGTGTCCTGGATCGCGCCCTGTACACCGATGATCTGGCCGTTGCGCAGCTCGGGATCGCCGATCACGCGCACCCAGATGCGGCGTCCGGAGGGCGTATCGAGGGGAAGCTCCAGGTCGAACGGCGTGCCGGCGAGCATCGTCTTTTCCAGGGCCGACTCGAGGGTGGAACGCGCTTCCGGCGGATAGAAGGAAAGGATCGTGGGCAGCGTCGGCTGAACCTCGTCACCCAGCCCGTAGATCCGGCGCGCCTCGGACGACCACGTCAGGCGCGAGGTCTCGAGGTCGAGCTCCCAGCCACCGATCTGGGCGAGACGGCTGACCTGCGCGGCGAGTTCCTCGACCTGGCGTAGGCGCTGCTCCAGCTGTTTGCGCGAGGTGATGTCGCTGTGCGTGCCGACCATGCGGAGCGCGCGGCCGTCGGCGGCGCGGCTCACGACCTTGCCGCGGTCGAGAATCCACTTCCAGCCGCCGTCGACCGAACGCATGCGGTATTCGTGCAGGTAGTACGCCGATTCCTGGGCGAGATGCTGGCGGATCGCCTCTTCGCAGGAGGGAAGGTCGTCGGGGTGCACCAGCGTGCGCCAGCCGTCGAGCCCAGGCGCGACGTCCTCGGTGCGGTAGCCGAGCATGCGGGCCCACTGGTCGTCGTGGTAGACGTGGCCGGTCTCCAGATTCCAGTCCCACACCGCATCGTTGCTGCCCTCGAGGGCGAGTTGCCAGCGCTGCTCGGCCAGATCGAGCGCGGCGCTCATCTGCCGTTCGGCGGTGATGTCGCGATTGAGACCGACCAGCCTGATCGGTTCGCCCTCGGGCGAGCGGTGCAGGTAACCGTGGGCCTCGATGTGCCGCGTCGCGCCGTCCGGCGTGACAATGCGGAAGGTGGTGTCGTAACTCGCCAGCGTCTGCGCGATGACCTTGCGCATGACCTCGCGGGCCTCCTCGCGGTCGTCGGGATGGAGCAGGCGCACCCAGACGTCGCGGTCGCCGGAGAACTGCTCCCGGCTGATCCCGTAGATGGAGAACATCCGGTCGTCCCAGATGAGCTGGTTGGTCACGAGATCGTATTCCCACACTCCGTAGGCCGTGGACTGGAGCGCAAGCTGGAGACGCTCGTTGAGGAGCGTGAGCTGCTGGGTCGCCTCGTGCCGGGCTGTGACATCCTCGACCGTGCCGGTGATGCGCTCGAGCCGGCCCTGGGCATTGCGCTGCCAGACGGCGCGCGCCTCGACCTGGCGCACGCGCGTGTCACCGGGGATCGTGATGCGGTAGGCGCGCTCGGTCTGATAAACGCCCGGATGATCGTCGCGGAGCGAGGCCAGCCCGGCCGCCACGTCCTCCGGATGGAGGCGGGCGGTCCAGCTGCCGGCAGTGCCGTCGAAGGTGGCGGGATCGATGCCGTGGATCGTGAGGGCCCGCTCGTCGCCCATGATGCGCTGGGTCGCGGGATCCCATTCCCACACGCCGAGCGAGGCTGACTGCGTGGCGAGGGCGAGGCGCTGGTTGAGCGCCTGCAGGCGCTGGCGGGCGAGGTGCTGCTCGGTCAGGTCCGTCTCGATCGCGATGAAATTGATGACGCGGCCTTCGCGGTCGCGGACGGGCTCGAGATTGACGAGCTGCCACAGCGGCTGTCCGTCCTTGGTCTGGCCGAGCAGCTCGACCGTGCAGCGTTCGCCGCGATGGAGCGCGGTGCGCAGGCGGTCGAGCTCGGCCGGGTCGCTTTCCGGGCTGCCGAGGACGGTGGCGGTATCGCGCTGCTTCAACTCGGCCAGGGTCGTGCCGGTGGCGCGCTCGTGGGCGGCGTTGACCCATTCAACCCGGCCTTGGGCATCGGTGATGATCACCCCGTTGGTCGTGTGGCTGGCGACGAGGGCGAGGCGGGAGTTGATCTCGGCCGCCGCGCGCAGTCCGGCGTTGGCCTCGCTCAGCTCCAGGGTGCGCGCCGCCACGGTTTCCTGCAGGTGCGAGGCCTGCTCCTGGAGCCGGAGATTGAGGCGGTTGAGCGCTTCGTCGGTTTCCTCGCGCCGGGCCTCGAGGGTGAAGACGGTGCGGGCGGAGAGCAGCACGAGCACCAGACCCGAGAGGATGCCGGTCATGGCAAAGATCGCGAGGCCCTCGGCCGGCGTCACGATCGCTTGTCGGAGCAGCGCGACGAGCAGGATCGTGAGCAGCGCGGGCTGGACGAGGATGAGGAACAGCAGGCGCCGGGCGAGGATGCCGGCCGCCGTGTCGGCATCAAGGACGCGCAGGGCGCGCTCGTCGGGCCGGATGCAAACGAGGGCCAGCGCGAGCAGGATGAAGAAGAAGGCTGCACCTGGCCCGAAGGCGTCAGTTCCGGCACCTATCGCTCCGGTCTCGGTCAGCGTGAACGCATTGGCCAGCAGGCTGCTGCCCGCCGTGCCGACCATGAAGATGGCGAGGCAGGTCGCGATCAATCGTCCGTTACGACTCGGCGTCGGGTTGAGCACGAGTGCGATGCCGGCGGCGACGCCGACCAGCGAACCGGGGAGCGAGGCTCGGGCGGCCAGCCCAACCAGGCGGTCAAAGTGCGAATCGACGCCCGCCAGCGTCTCGGCGAGGCCCAACAGGGCCGCGGCGAGCGCGCCGCCCGCGGCGGCCTGGGCGAGACGGGGTGCCCGGCTGGTGGCCTGCAGCACGAGGCTGACGGCGGCCAGCAGCAACGTGAAGAAAGGGCCGAGGTGAAGCCCGAAAAAGCCGGTCGGCCGACCGGTTCCGCGGCCCAGCAAATCGACCAAGGCCAGCCCGCAAACAGTCAGGCCGGCGAATGCGGCGTAGCGGCGGAGTCTGGCTTCGATCGACATGGAATAGGTCTGATCAGCCTGTCCTCGAGGTGAATCAGAGCAAGGGGGAAGCTACCGGTTTTGGTCGTAGTTTCACGGATCCTGACTGGGGTAAACACTCTATCGGTTCTGCGCATTCCTTACTCAAGCTTTTGGAAAGTCGTGCCGATGGAGCCGGAGCAACCGCAATACTAAGATCACCCTTCACTATGAAATCCTTCCTCAAGTTCGCTCTCTTCTTCGCTTCTGCGATCATTGTCACGGCGCAGGCCGCGGTGGAACCGCCGGTTCCCGTGCGCACCGTCGCTCCTGAGTTTCCCACCGAGATGCGCGCCCAGCGCGTGTCCGGTACGGTCACGGTCAGCGTGCAGATCGACGAGAGCGGCAACGTCACCGATTCCACGGTCGAAAAGTCGAGCAACCCGGCCTTCGATCCCGCCGCCATTGCCGCCGTTCGTAAATGGAAGTTCAAGCCAGCCAAGAAGGACGGCGCTGCGGTCGCGATTCGCGTCTCGATCCCCGTGAAGTTCAACTTCGAGGGTTGATCCAGTCTGACGCAGGTCCACTCCGTGATTCCGGCGCTCGCCGAATCCGTGCGGAGTGTCTCCTTCGCCGGTCATGAAACCTCTCCGGTCGCCTGTGCCCCCGCGCAGGCGACCGGTCCGTTTACAAAGCTTTTTAAAGAGCCGCTAAGTCGAAATGTAAAAGGACCGATAGGTAATCAGTCCTTTTTACAACCATGACCCTTGGAAATAAAATCATCGCGGCCGCTCTCTCCGCCGTCGCGCTTACCGTCGCAGCGACGTTGTTGGTGCAAAAAAACCTGATCGAGAAGAGCGGCGTGGCGAGTATCCACAATTCCATGCACGCCATCCTCGTTGAGTCGGAAAGCGTGCGGGAAAGCATTTCCAACCTGAACAAGGCAGGGGCCTTTGATCGCGCCAAGCTGGTCGCCGAGTACAAGCAGAGCGGCGATCTCCGCAGCACCGCGCTCTACGGCACGATCCCGGTCGTCGCCGCCTGGAAAGCCGCGGAAAGGGCCGCCCACGAGGAGGGTTTCGTCTTTCGGGTTCCGAAGAACCAGGCGCGCAATCCCGACAACACCCCGACGGCCGATGAGCAGGTCATTCTCGAGGCCCTCACCCCGGGCACGCTCGACGAGTACTTCGTGGCCGATCGCAAGACCAACACGATCCTCCTCGCCCGTCCGGTGAAGCTGACGCAGGACTGTCTCGCCTGTCATGGCGACCCCGCGAACAGCGCCTCGGGCGACGGCAAGGATGTCGTCGGGTTCCAGATGGAGAACTGGAAGGTCGGCGAGGTCCATGGCGCCTTTGTGCTCAAAACCGACTTCAAGACGGTGGACGAAACCGTCAAGGCCGGCATGGCCGCCACCCTGGCGTGGATGCTCCCGCTCGGTGGCGTCGTGGCCATCGGCTTCTTCTTTCTCAATCAGCGCATGATCGTGCGCCCGCTGCGCGCCTCCATTGCCACCCTCGGCGCGGCCAGCGAACAGACCACCAGCGCCTCGACCCAGATTGCTGACGCCAGCCAGCGTCTCGCCGCCGGCGCCAGCCAGCAGGCGGCCTCCCTGGAGGAGTCGAGCGCCTCCCTTGAGGAGGTCTCGAGCATGACCAAGCGCAACGCGGAGAACTCCGACGAAGCCAAGCGCATCGCCGACCAGACCCGCACCGCCGTCGAGTCCAGCGCCGCCGGCATGCAGGAGATGAGCCGGGCGATGGCCGACATCAAGAGCTCCGGTGACAACATTGCGAAGATCATCAAGACGATCGACGAGATCGCGTTCCAGACGAACATCCTCGCGCTGAACGCGGCGGTCGAGGCCGCGCGCGCCGGCGAGGCCGGCATGGGCTTCGCCGTCGTCGCCGAGGAAGTCCGCGCGCTCGCCCAGCGCTCCGCGCAGGCGGCCAAGGATACCGCCGACAAGATTGAGGACTCGATCCGCAAGAGTGATCGCGGTGTCGTCCTCTGCGGCGGCGTCGAACAGGGGCTCGGCGAGATCGTCACCAAGGTCCGCCGCATGGAGGAGATCGCCAGCGGCATCGCCTCCGCCTCGCGCGAGCAGCGCAGCGGCGTCGAGCAGGTCGCGGGGGCCGTTTCGCAGATCGACCAGGTCACCCAGTCCAACGCCGCCGCGGCCGAGGAGACCGCCAGTGCCGCCGAGGAACTCAGCGCCCAGGCGCAGGAGCTCAACCACGCGGTCGGCCAACTCGTCCAGCTGGTGGGGATCGATCGCGCCTCATCCGGTCCGGCCGCCACCTCCTTGGCGCACGTGCGCCCGGTGAGCGCCGCCGCCAAATCATCCAAGTCCGCCCCGCCTGCCGCGGCGGGCAAACCCGCGAAGGCGGGCCAACCGGCCGTTCCGGCCGACAACTTCTTCGCCTGATGATCCGGGCGCCACGCTGATTAAGGTGCGGCGTCCGTTTCCCACCATCAACCTGATGCCAAAACCGTCCTCTGAAAACCCTTCGCGCGCCCTCGGGTGGGCGTGGGGCGCCGTGGCCTCCGCCTGGCGCCGGGGCGGAGCTGCGGAGGCGGGACCGGATTACGCGGCGCTCGTGGCCGAGGAGGACGTCACCGGCCTCGCGGTGATCAATGCCGCCGGCGGTATCCAGTGGACGAATGCAGCGTTCCTCGAGCTCGCTGGGCTCGCCACGAAGCCGGACGCGGGTGCGACCCTCGGCGGGCTCCTGCCGGCCGCCACTGTCCCGCTCCAGCAGGCACTCAAGCAGCCGGGCCAACCGGTCACCTTCACGCCCGACGGCCGGCGTTGGCTGCAGTTGCAGGCGGACCCGTTGCGCGGCCTTGAGCCGGCGGGCGGTCAGCGCCTGCGCCTCAGCCCCGGGGTCCAGCCCGTCGCCCGCGATGCACGCAGCGATCTGCTCATGCAGATCCCCCGGGCCCTGATCGCCACCGACCTCCTTGGTCTGATCGAGGTGTTCAACCCTGCGGCTGAGCGTCTCTTCGGCCAGCGGGCCTCCGATCTCGTGGGGCGCGCGAGCCTCGCGAGCCTGCACCAGGCCCATGAGCTGGTCCGCCGCGCGGACGAACTGACCTCCACTTACGGCCGGCCCGTGCTGTCGGCGTTCGAGTCGATCGTGATGACGGCGCGCGAATCCGGCCGCTCCGACGATCGCGAATGGACGTGTTTGCGCGGCGACGGTTCCTCCTTTCCGGTCGGTTACACCGTGACCGCCGTGCGCGACCGCGCCGGCAACACCACCGGTTACGTCATTGTCGCCACCGATATCAGCCGGCGTCTGCAGGCCGAGGCGCTTCGGCGCGACCTCGACCTGCGCCTGCGCAAGATCGCCGCTCACGTGCCCGGCATGGTCTTCCAATTCGAGCTGCGCACCGACGGCGCCATGAGCTTTCCGTATGTGAGCGAGGGCGTGCGCGAACTCTTCCGCCTGAGCCCGGTCGAATTGCTGGAGGACGCCGGAGCGGTGTTCGAGGTCATCCACGCCGACGACCGCCAGCGGGTTCGCGCCAGCATTGACGAGTCCGCCCTCAAGCTCGAGCGCTGGACGTGCGAATACCGCACCCGCTTTTCCGACGGCTCCGGCGGCTGGCTACAGGGCAGCGCGGTCCCGGAACTGCAGGACGACGGCACCGTGCTTTGGAGCGGTTTTGTCACCGACATCACCGCCCGCAAGGCCGCGGATCAGGCGCTCGAGGAGAACCGCGCGTTCCTTCAAAGCATCTACACCTCGGTCGAGCTGGGCATCTTCGTGGTCGATGTCCTGCCCGACGGGGACTTCCGCTACTTTGAGTCGAACCGCGCGCACGAGCGTGCGACCGGCTTCTCCTCGGACCGGGTCAAGGGCCTGCGTCCCGAGGATCTCGTGCCGATGCTTTCGGTCGACACCGCCGCGGCGTTCCGTGCCAATTATCGCCGCTGTGCGGGCGCGGCCGCGCCGATCGAGTACGAGGAATGCGTCGTCGGCGAGCGCGGCTTCCAGTGGTTCCTGACCCGGCTCACGCCGCTCAAGGATGCCGACGGCCGCGTCGTGCGCCTGGTTGGCAGCTCGCTCGACATCACCGCGCGCAAGACGATCGAGCTCCGCCTGCACTCGATTTCCGAACGGCTTCAGCTCGCGACGCAGGCGGGCGGTCTGGGCATCTGGGACTACGATCTCGATGCCCAGAAGGTCACCGGCGATGATCGCATGCACGCCCTGTGCGGGCTCGAGGCCGGCAGCTTTGATGGCACGCGGTCGGGATTTTTGCAGTTCGTGCACCCGGCCGACCACGCCCGTCTCGCGCAGGAACTGCGCGCCGCGGTGGTCGACGGCAAGCACATCGAAACGTCCTTTCGCCTCGTGCGCCCCGACGGTGAGGTTTGCGAACTGCGTACGTGCGCCTTGTCCCAGCGTCCCGAGGGCGGCAGCGGTGGACGTCTCGTCGGCGTGTGCTGGGACATCACGCGCGAGCGGCGCGCCCAGGCCGAGCTCGTGCGCGCGCGCGACGAGGCCGCTGCGGCCACGATCGCAAAGTCGGCCTTCCTCGCCAACATGAGCCACGAGATCCGCACGCCGCTCAACGCCGTCATCGGCATGAGCAGCCTTCTGCTCAGTGCGGAGCTGGCGCCGGAGCAGCGCGAACTCGCGGAGACGATCCGCACCAGCGGCAACGCGCTGCTGGATATTCTCAATGACGTTCTCGACTACTCGAAGATCGAGTCGGGCCGGCTCGAGTTGGAAGCCGTGCCCTTCGATGTCCGGGGCTGCGTCGACGCCGCGCTCGAACTGCTCGCCGGCCGCGCGGTCGAGAAAGGGATCGAGCTCTTCAGCTGGATCGACCCGGCGGTGCCTGTGTCGGTCATCGGCGATGTCACCCGACTCCGGCAGGTCCTCGTCAACCTGCTCGGCAATGCCGTGAAATTTACGGGCAAAGGCGAAGTGCTGATCGAGGTCCGCGCCGAGCCGGCCGCCGATGGCACGCCGCGCCTGAGTTTTGCCGTGCGCGACACCGGCATCGGCATTCCCGAGGCGCGACGCGACCGTCTCTTCCAGGGCTTCAGCCAGGTTGATCCGTCAACAACGCGCCAGTACGGCGGCTCCGGGCTGGGTCTCGCGATCTGCAAGCACCTCGTCGAGCTGATGCGCGGGCGCATCTGGTACGAGGGCATCGAGGGGCAGGGCAGCGTCTTCCGGTTTGAAGTCGAGGTGGGGCAGGCCGCGATCGTGGGCCCGCCGCCAGCGCATCTCACCTCAGGGGTTCCCACCCTGTCCGGACGGCGCCTGCTGATCGTGGACGCCAATGCGACCGGTGGCCGTCTCGTGCTGCAGCAGGCCACGACCTGGGGCATGAAGCCCAAGGTCGCGGCATCGCGCGCCGAGGCGATCGACTGGGTGGCTAAGGGCGAGGCCTTCGATGTCGCGCTGGTCGACACGACCACGTGTGGCGATGATTTCCTATCGGTGCTGCGACGTCACCCGACGGCAGAGCGCCTGCCGGTCGTGTTGCTGACCCCGCTCGGTGTCCGTGTGCCGATCGGCCCGGGCATTGCGGGCGGCGTGGCCAAGCCGGTGAAGTCGGCGCAGCTCTTTGCCCTGCTGGTCGAGACGCTCGCGGGCGCCGCCAGTCCGAGCGCCCCCGTTCCCGCGCCGGTCCCTGAACCCCTGGCGGTGCGTCACCCGCTGGCGATCCTGCTGGTGGAGGACAATCTCGTGAACCAGCGCGTGGCGCTGCTCATGCTGCGCCGCCTTGGCTACGAAGCCGACATCGCCGGCAACGGCCGCGAGGCGGTCGTCGCGGTCGAGCGCACCCGCTACGACCTCGTTTTCATGGACCTGCAGATGCCCGAGATGGACGGCATGGAGGCGACCCGCATCATCTGCGCCCGCTGGCCGGCGGGCCGTCGCCCGCGCATCGTGGCGATGACCGCCAACGCCTCGACCTCCGATCGCGACGAGTGCTTTGCGGCGGGGATGGATGACTTTCTCAGCAAACCGGTGCGTTCACCCGAACTCGCCCGCGTTCTCGCCGAGACTCCCGCACTGCGGGCCCCCGCAGCGGCGACCGCCGCCTGAGGCTGATCCGACCGCGAGCGATTCAGATTGAGATGGGGTGTAGCCGGGGGGGGGGGCCCCCGGGGGGGGGGTTGCGCGGTAACAAACCCGGCCCGGGGGGGCGGCCCCCGGGCCCTAT
>CAYWRG010000001.1:134454-148632 GCA_964460715.1 uncultured Opitutus sp.
GCGGCGCAGGGCATCGGCTGCATCCCTATCGAGCTTCAGCGACCGCGGCCTCCCCCCCCCCGGCTACATTTTTACGGGACTGGTGACTCCGGCTCCGACCCGGAAACCTTTCTTCCGGCGTGCCGTCATACCAAGGACACCCTGCCCGTCGCGCTCGACAATGCCGGGGCGAGGTTTATCTCCCTTCTCATGCGCTTCCCCTCTGGTTCCCCTGCCTCGCGCCGGTCGCGGCGGTCGGCGTTCACCCTTCTCGAAATCCTGGTCGTGCTCGCGATCATGGGCCTGCTGGTCGGCCTCGCGGTGACCAAGGTCGGCGGCATCTTTGGCGGCAAGCAGGAGGACGTGGCCCGCATCTTTGTGCAGTCCAGCCTCAAGACCCCGCTGACCGCCTACCGGCTGGATCTCGGTGACTACCCGACGACGTCGGAGGGCATTGGCGCCCTCCTGTCGGCCCCGGCCAATCGCGCCGACCGCTGGCGTGGACCCTATATCGAGGCCCCGGGTGGCCGCGCGCCGGCCGATCCGTGGGGCGAGCCCTACGTGTACCGCTATCCCGGCGTGAAGAACAAGGGCAGCTACGACGTGTTCTCGAAGGGACCTGATCGCAAGGAGGACACCGCCGACGACATTGGAAACTGGTGAGCGGATGCGCACAGCGCATCCGCAATGACCAATGTCCAATGACCAATGCCCAATGGCTCGGAATCGACCACGGAGGTTTGGTCTCGGTCGTCATTGTTCATTGGGCATTGGTCATTGCTCATTCCAGCAGCGTGCTTTCACGCTGCTGGAAATCCTCCTCGTTCTCGGCCTGATCGGCCTGCTTGCCGGCGTTTTGATCAGCGGCTCGGCGCGACTGCTCGCGGATCGACCGGTGACGGTTGAGGCCGTGTTCTGGGAGGCGGCGGCCGCGACCCGCCGCGATGCGCTCCAGCACAACCACGATGTAACGCTGCGCTACGACGCCAAAGCGCGGGCGTTCGTCGGAACCTTTTTCGCGGGCGAGGCGCGCTTCCCGGTGCCGGAGGGCGAGGTCAAGGTCGACTTCCTGCCCGCGGCGAATCCCACGGGCGCCGGGCTCGTCCTGATCGGCGGCCTCCTCGTCGATACGCGTACGTTGCCGTCCGTCATCTTTTACGGCGACGGTACCTGCCAACCCTTCCGCGTCCAGGTCGCCACCGGCGGCCCCGTGCGCACCCTCGCGATCGACCCGTGGACCTGCGCGCCCGTGCTCGGGCGCAATGACCAATGACCAATGTCCAATGCCGAATGTTTTACCCGAACCGATCCCTGCGCCCGGGATCGAGTCATTGGTCATTGAGCATTGGTCATTGGTCATTGCAGCGACGCGGCTTCACCTTACTCGAAGTCCTCGTCGCTCTCTCCATCTTTGCCCTCGCCGCGGTCGTGCTGGGCTCGGCGTATGTGAATGTGCTCACCAGCTACGCCGCCGTGGCGCGCGCCGGACAGGTGGACGAGGATCTGCGCTTTGCCCGCGCCGCGCTGTCGGCCGAGGCGGACCGCGAACGCGCGGAGCAGGGCGGCGATTTCGAGGGCGCGGACGGACGTCGCGTGCGCTGGACGGCCGAGATCGAGCCGGCGGGCGTGGCGGATCTGTTCACCGTGACCTTCACCTGCGAACTGACCACGCCCGGAGCCGGACAACCGGAAACCGTCACCGAGGTTTTTCGTCTGCTGCGCCCGACTTGGTCCGAGGTCGCGGAGCGCGAGACGTTGCGCGCCGAGGCGCGGAATCGCATCCTTGAACTGCAGGGTCAGGCCGGAGGCGCCGTCCAGCGATGAAGCGCCGCGGATTCACGCTGATCGAGATGCTGCTCGCGCTCGCCCTCGTCGGGCTGGTGATGGTGGGGCTCAACACGTTCGTATTTTCGATGACGGAGCTCTGGGGCCGCAACCTCGAGCCCCGGCGCTTTGACCAGCATGTGCGGGCCGTGACGCGCTACCTGGAGGGCGAACTCAGAACGGCCGCGCTCCCGCCGACGGCGGCGGTCGACCGGCCCGGCATCACGGCGGCCGAGGTGCGCAACGAGGCCGGCGTGACCGAAGAGCTGCTCACGTTCGAGCTGCCGGCCGGCAGTCGCCTGCTGAACTGGCCCGACCGGCCGTTGCCGGAGGTGGTGTGCGCCTTGGCGGTGCGCCGCGACGTGGGGCTGGTGCTGCTCTGGCACTCGCGACTCGAGCGTGATTTCGAATCAGATGCCCCGCGCGAGACCGTGCTGACTCCGCTCGCGACTGCGCTGGCCTACGACTACTACGATCCCGCTTTCCGTAAGTGGGAGACGCTCCCTGCGCTGCGCAAATCCGCGACGGGCGAACTCGAGCTCCCCGGCCGCCTGCGACTCAGTTTCTCCTATGGCGCGTTGAAGCGCGACAGCCTCATCACGCTCCCCACCGCCACCGAGGGCCTGCCCGTTTACTGACCGCTACGCCTCCGATGCCTTCGTTCGTCCTCCGCCCTCCGTCCTCGGCCCTCCGGCCATCGTGTAACCTCTTGGGTTACACGATGGCTCGGTCGGCCCGCGGGTCGGTGCTCGTGATCGTGCTGGTGACGCTGGTGTTTGCGGCGACGGCGCTGCTGGCGTTTGTCGAGCGGGCGGGGGATGACCTGCTGGTCGAGGCGCGCGCGGCGGATGCGACGCGGCTGCGCGGCGAGGCGTACTCGGCGCTGGAGACCACACTGGCGGTGCTGGAGGATTTTCGTCTGACCGGTGGCGCGCTGCGCAGCCCGGCAGAGGGGTGGGGCGATCCGCTCGGCTGGGTGGGCTACGCGCTTGCGGTCGAGGGCCGGACGGTCGAGGTGACCTTCGTCGACGAGTCGGGCAAGCTCCCGCTGCCAAACACGGAATTTCTCACGCTGGTCGCGCTGTTCGAGCATGAGGGCCTCACGCGCAACGATGCGGAACGCCTGGCGGATGCGCTCCTGGTGTGGAGCCGCAAGGACTATGTGCCAGTCACACCCGGCGCATCACGCGCGGAAGACTACGAGCGGGCTGCGCTTCCCTTTGCGCCGCCCGGCCGTTCGCTGCGCTCGTTCAGCGAACTCGCCGCGATCGATGGCGTGCGGGAGGTGTTCTTCGATGAAACGGGCAAGCCGAACGAACTCTGGGCGAAGTTCACCGCGGCGGTGTCGCTCTACAATTACCCGCGTCCCAACGTGAATGCGGCGCCGGAGGCGGTGCTGGTGGCGTTGGGCGCGTACACGGAAACGCAGCGCTCGCAGTTGCGCGATTATTTCGCGGGCACCGGCGCCTACCTGGCGCAGGGTCCCGGGTACTTCCGTTCGCCGGAGGATGCCGGGCTGGTGCTGGGCGCGCAGGCGGTGGCGCCGGGCTTTGCCGCGCAGATCCGGGCGCTGCGGATCAACGTAACCGTGCGGCAGGGACTTTCGTCGTTTCAGCTGAGCGCCGTGGTGGCTCCGCCCAACGGGGCGCGGGTGGTCGCGCCGCTCACGACGAATGAAGCAACTCCGGCGGCCGCGTCGGGTCAGAATCAGGCCACGCCCTCGGCGTCCGAGCCCGCGACGCCAGCCGCCGATCTCAATTACCCGTTTACTCTCTTGGAAATCACCGAAAATGCTGCGATGTCCGTAAGGCCGCCGGCGGATGCCGACGCAACGCTCTAGCATGCCGTCCTCCTCCCCTTCATCGTCGTCGACCGCGCGGGTATGTGCCCTGCTGCCGGATGATCGTTTCTTCACGACGACGGTGCCCTTGGCCGCGGTGGAAGAAGCCGGCCCGGTTGCGTCGCAGGTTGAACTGGCGCTCGAGGCGGTCTCGCCGTTTCCGCTCGCGCAGCTCTATCACGGCCATTTCACGCGTCCTGGCGCGAAGCGTGCGCTGGCGTTCGCTGCCTACCGGAAGCGCTTTGCCACCGAGGAAAGCGCGGCGTGGGCGGGCGTG
Source organism: uncultured Opitutus sp. (assembly GCA_964460715.1). Classification (GTDB taxonomy): domain Bacteria; phylum Verrucomicrobiota; class Verrucomicrobiia; order Opitutales; family Opitutaceae; genus CAMAXB01. The sequence continues at coordinate 138,375 of CAYWRG010000001.1, forward strand.
GACCTAGCGGCACCGGCGTTTGCCGTGCTGCTGGCGGCACCGGCTCCGGCGGGCGCCACGACGTGGCTGCTGACGCGCGAGGATGGCCTGACCGCGGTGTACTTTGACGACGACTCCGGTGTGCCAGCGGCCGTGCGTGTGGGCGGTTGGGCGCCCGAGGCGACGGGGGCTGAGCAGGCGGCGGTCCGCGAGGCGCTGCTGCGAGAATTTCCCGGCAGCCGGACGGTGGTCGAACTGACACCCCCGGCGCAGGATCTGACCGCAGGCGAGGCGATCGTGTTTCAGGCGGGTGCGTTGCGCGCGGAAATTTCCGAGGAGATGGCGGCGGTGCTCGACGTGCGCGACAAGACCGAGCTCGCGGCGCTGGCGCAGGCCCGCACGCGCGACCGCTGGCTCTGGCGTGCGTTCCTGGGGGCGGCGGCAGTGATCGGACTCTGTGTCCTGACCGAACTTGCACTCCTCGGCGGACGTGCGCTGCTCGCCACCCGCGTGGCGGAGCGTGATGCGCAGGCGCCGGGCGTGGCCGAGATCATGACCAAGCAGGCGCTGGCCACCCGAATTGAGGAATTGGCGTCGAAGCGACTGCTGCCGCTGGAAATGATTTCGGTGGTGAGTACGGTGCGTCCGCCCTCCATCCAGTTCACGAGCACGACGACCAATGGTCTGTACACGCTCGAGATTCAGGCGCAGACGGCAGCGCAAGGTGAGATCGATGCGTTTGAATCAGCGCTGCGCCAACAGGCCGCGTGTGAGCGCGTCGAGGTGCAGGACCTCGTGTCACGCCCCGGCGTGACGACCTTCAAGCTGCTGGTCACCTTCAAACCCGACGCGGTTCGCTCCGTGTCCAGTCCAACGACCTGACCCGACGCGACGATGAAGGATTTTTTCCAACGCCGGGTCCTGCGCGAAAAGCTGCTGCTCCTCGTCTTTGTCGCCCTCGTCGCCGGGGTGTGGGCCTCGGCCACGGGTGGCCGTGCCGCCGCGTTTGCGCGCGAGTACTCGGTGGTCTCGAACGATCTCGAAGAGCAGCGCCTCTGGCTGGAACGCCGCGAAGCCATCGCCGCGACCGCGGCTTCTGCCATCGCCAACCTCGACCCGTCGCGGAGCTTCAACGCCGTGCGTCTCTCGGCCGAACTCGGTGCGGTCGCGGCGGCGACGGGACTCGCGGGCAGCACCTCCAGTGAAGCGTTGCCGCTGGAGCGCACCGCCCAGTTTGCGGTCAATTCCGTCCGCTACCGCATCACCCGGTCTGACTGGGACACGATCAAGGCCTTCTACCGCGAGCTCTCCAAGCGCGCCCCGTACATCACGATCGAGCAGTTCACGCTCTCCGCGGAGCGCTCGAATCCGGCGCAACTCAACGCGCTGTTGAAGGTGACGGCGGTGGAAGTGGCAGCAGGGGCGGCGCAGTGAACGCGCCAGTTAAGGGTCGAGAACGGATATTTTCTACCAGCCGATTGATGAGTGAAATAGCATGCAATCTACTTTGTTGGATCCTTTCTGATATCGTTGTCGCATCTTTTGCCCAACGGTACGGAATTCAGTATCATGCTAGGAAGTTTATTGCGACTGGATTGATGTTCGGCCTCTTTGCTTCCTGTGCCTTCTTCTTTGGAATACCGCTATTTTTTACTCAGTCTCGTTTTGATGGCGGTATTGCTTCCACGATCCATCTGGGGTGGATGTTTGGCCCGCCGATGGTCATCGTCGGAATTTTAGGCCACTTTCTAGTAGAGCGCTCGCAAAAATCGTCGCGATAATAATACACAGCCGCTCTGCGGCTATATCCGAAAGGGTTAAGGCGTTAAATCCAACTTCAGCGGAACGGAATTGTGCACTCGATCCTTTGCGGTGTTCGTTTCAGGTCGGTGCCAAGCATGCGAATCAGGCTTCCTGCCGGTGCGTCCAGTAGTTTGGCGGTTGCTTGAAATGCATCACGCCGAGGATCCAGATGGAGTCGGCTGTGAGGGTGTAGACCACGGCGTAGGGAAACGGTCGCCGAAAGTGGTGCCGCACCTGCGGCGGACGATAAATACGAAAAAGCGTGGGGTTGGTCTCGATTTCAGCGATGAGCTCGCTGATGTGGTCATAAAATCCCTGACCGAGCGTAGGACGAATAGCCGCATAACGAGCGGCGGCAGTCCTGAAGTCGAAGCCCGCTTCGGGATGGAAGCGGGCGCGCATTACAGGCCGACGGTCTTGCGCACTTCGGCCATAACCTGATCGCCGGGGATCGCTTGGACCTTGCCACTTTCCAACTCGGCGAGTCGTCGGTCAATTTCACGGTCCCACGCTTCCTGCACCGCTGCATCGGGTTCGCTGAATGTGTCGATCAATAGCAGGTCCATCAGCTCAGCCGCCTGCTCGCGCGGTAATTGGCGCGTCTCGGCGTAGAGTTCCTTGAGGGTCATAGCCATGGAGACAGTATACGTAGAGCAGGAGTCAGTTCAACTCTGGCGTTCAAAGGTTGGGGCCAACCCCATTCAGAGGCTATGCCGGACCGGGCTCGCCGAGCCCGGCTACACCGAAGGCAGCATCGCTCGCGTGTCCTTTTTAGGATTTAGCCGCTTAGGCCCTAGGATTTCCGCGGATGCAGGCCGCGGCTAGAGATTGAAGCTCGAGCTTAACTCGAAGACGGCGTCGACGATGGCGTAGGCGAGGAAGCCGATGAAGATGAAGACGCTGAGGAGGACGCCGCTCGCGATCACGCGGGTGAAGATCGCCAGTTGCTGCGACAGCTTCTGCTGGTAGCTCGTGGCGATCTTGCGCAGCGCAGGCACGATGTTGCCGGTGTTCTCGCCGACTGATAGCTGGTCGAGCACGAGATCCGGAAAGCAGCCAGTGCGGGCGAGGGCGATGGACAGCGTCTCGCCCTCCAGCACGCGGTCGGTCGCCCGGTCGAAGGCGGCGCGGTGGACACGGTTGTGAATCTGGCGCTCGGTCATCCGCAGCGCCTCGGCGGTGGTGATGCCGTTGGCGAGGAGCACGGACAGGGTCTGGCTAAAGGCTAGGACGGTTTGTGCTGTGGCAAAGGGTGCAATCAGCGGGAGCCGGAGCATGGCAGCATCGGTCACGTTCCGGCCGGCCTCCGACTGCCGCCAGCGCCAGAAGGCCGCGAGGCCGAAGCCGGCGGCGACGGCGATGAACAGGCCGTAGTCGATGGTGAACTGGGACAGGGCGATCAGCAGCCGGGTCGAGGTGGGCAGCTCGCCGCCCAGCGACGTGAACAGCGACTGCATGCGCGGCAGGAGGAAAAAGAGGAAAAACAGGATGACGCCGCCGGCGACCGTCATCATGAAAACCGGGTAGGCGAGCGCGCTGATGATCTGCCGGCGCACCTCCTTCTGTTCGATGAGGTGGGCGATCAGGCGCGCCAGCGTGTCGTTGAGGCTGCCGGTCACCTCGCCCGCGGCGATGAGGTTGAGCGTGGCGTCGTCGAAGACCTCCGGATTCGCCGCCATGGCGCGGGAGAGCGGGGCGCCTTCGCTGATGTGCTCCCAGATGTTGCCGCAGAGACCGCGCAGGGCGGGATCTTTAATTCGCTGGGCGAGTAGGCGTACCGCCTCGCCGGCGGACAGGCCGCTGGTGGTGAGGTCGTGCAGCGCCTGCAGAAACGGCAGGCGGAGATTCCGGCCAGGCTTGGTCGCGGGGCGGAGGAGGAGCGGGCGTGAAGCCGCCGGGCCCGCCTTACCGCCCGAGCTTTCCTCGCTGAGGCGCAGCACCTGGTGGCCGCGCGAGGCGATCACCCGCAGCGCGTCCTTACGCGAGGGCGCCTCGAGCGTGGCCGAGACCGGCTGGCCGGCGCGGTCACGAGCGGTGTAGGCGAAGCGGGGCATGGGAGATTTTCGAATTTCGATTTTCGAATTTCGATTCTGATTCTGAACCAGGCGGATTCCGCAGCCAAAAGGTCGGAATGCGAGAGGGCCGGTGCGGAACGCCTGCGTTCAGCAATCGAAAATCGAAAATCGAAAATCGAAAATTCACCGTCATTTCTCGGTCACGGTGATCACGCGCAGGACTTCGTCGAGGGTGGTTTGGCCGGCCTTGATCTTTTCCCAGCCGGACTGCTGCAGCGTGCGCATGCCGTGCTTGCGGGCGCATTGCGTGAGCGTGCGCGTGCTCTCGCGCTTGAGGACAAGTTCGTGGAGTTCGTCGTTGAGCTTGAAGATCTCGAAGATGCCGATGCGTCCGCGGTAGCCCGTGCCGCGGCAGCGGTCGCAGCCGACCGGGGCGTTGAGCGACTCGATCAGGTCCGACTCGGCCTGGTCGAGTCCGAGGATGGCGAGCGAGTCGCGCAGCTTGAGCTTGGTCACGGGCGCGGGCCGCGTGCACTCCGGGCAGAGGCGGCGGACGAGGCGCTGGGCAATGACGAGCTCGATCGCAGACGCGACGAGGAAGGGCTCGATGCCCATGTCGACCAGACGCGTGATCGCGCCGGGGGCGTCGTTGGTGTGCAGCGTCGAGAAAACGAGGTGACCGGTGAGCGAGGCGCGGATGGCGATGTCGGCCGTCTCGCGATCGCGGATTTCGCCGACCATGATGACGTCGGGATCCTGGCGCAGCACATGGCGGAGGGCGTCAGCAAAGGTGAGGCCGATGTCGGGCCGGACCTGCATCTGATTCACGCCCGGGACCTCGTATTCAATCGGATCCTCAATCGTGACGATGCGGAGGTCGGTCGAGTTGATCTTGCGGAGAAAGGCGTTGAGTGAGGTCGACTTGCCGGAGCCGGTGGGCCCGGTGACGAGGATGATGCCGTGCGGGTAGTCGAGGACGTGGGAGATCTGGGCCTGCTCCTCGGCGCTCATGCCGAGGCGTTCCATCGTGAACGCCTGCTTCTTTTGGTTGAGCAGGCGGAGCGAGATCGACTCAGCGTAGATGGTGGGGATGGTCGAGACGCGGATGTCGAGGTTGACGCCGCCCGACTTGAAATTGATGCGGCCGTCCTGCGGGAGGCGGCGCTCGGAGATGTTGAGCCGCGCCATGATCTTGAGGCGCGAGATGATGGCGTCCTGGAAGCGCAGCAGGTTTTCCGGCACGGGCACGGCGACGAGCAGGCCGTCGACGCGGTAGCGGATGCGGAGCTGGCCCTCCTGCGGTTCGAAATGGATGTCGGTCGCCTCGTCTGCGATGGCCTGCGCGATCACCTCGGTGACAAAGCGCACGACGGCGGCCTCCTCGTCGACGACCTCGGCGTCGGCGGGCGCGGCCTCGGGCGCGAGGTAATCGTCGTCGCCGCCATCCTCGAGCGAGCCTGAGCCCACGCCGAAGTGCTCGATGATGAGCTGGTGGACGCGCTCGGCCACGGCGAGGTGCCAGACGACCGGGCGCGGCGTGAAGGTGCGGATCCACGCGGCCATGGTGGCGTCAGGCAGCCAGGCTGAGGCGAGGTGAAGCGGCGTGGCGGCGGTCGGTGCCGGAGACTCGTCGCCGTCTGCCGTCGGCGCGGGGCCAAACTGGATGGGAACGATCTGGTAATCGTGCACAAGCCGGGCCGGGAGCAGGCGCAGGGAGGCGCGGTCAGCGTGGAGATCGCTTGCCACATCGAGGGCCGCGTCGCGCGCGAGGGCGGCGATGACCTCGCCCTCGGGCTGCGCGAGCAGGCCGGCGAGGGTGCGTGCGCGCTGGCTGCGTGGAGCGGCGAGGAGCGCGGAACGCTGGTCCTCGGCGAGCGCGTGGGCGAGCGGCGGAAGCGGGTCTGCGGCGAGCAGGGTCATGCGGGCGGCCGGAGCAACAGGCGGAAGTTAACGGGACCGCGTTGCGGCGGCTGGATTGAGCGTCTCACGCACGGCGTCCGCATTGGGCAGCGAGTCGATCCGACGCTGGGCCTCGGCGGTGTCGGCCGGGGTGTTAGTCAGCACGACGGGACGCAGGAAGAAAACGAGATCGGTGCGGCTGTTGTTTTTCGTCCGCGAGCCGAAGAGATCACCGATCAAGGGAATCGGGCCGAGGCGGGAGCGCGAGCGGCGGTCAAAGTTGCGCTGCAGACCACCGAGGACGATGATATCGCCGCTCTTGACGGTGACAAAGGAGGAGGTGGTGCGGCTGCCGACGCGCGGCTGGGCGTTGCCGTCGATCTCGATCTCGCCGAGGATGTCCTTCACCTCCTGCTCAATTGTGAGCTGGACCGAGCCGTCGCTGCCGATGAGCGGGGTGGCGCGCAGGGTGATACCGATGGGGGTCTGGGTGACACTGCTGCGCGTGCCGGTGGTCGTGGTGGCGTCCGTAGTGTAGCCGCTGATGGTCGGGCGCTCCTCGCCGACAAAGATCTCCGCCTCGGTGTTGTGGGCGGTGAGGATGCTCGGGGCCGAGAGGATGTTGGACTTGTCCTTGATCAAATTGGACGTGAGACCGATGGTGCCGCCCAGCGCGCCGGAGCCGAGCAGCGTGGCAAAGTCCGTCCCGGCGGCGGAATCGGCCGGGAGGCCGGTGATGGCGAAGCCCGGACCGGAACCGTTGACACCGACGAGGCGGCTGTTGCGAACGAGGAGGCCGAGCGCCTCGATGCCGCTGGTGTCGTTGTCCTCGAGTGTGACCTCGGCAATGACGACCTCGATGCGGACCTGCGGGAGCACGACGTCGATCTTGTCCACGAGTTCGCGGATGAGGCGGATGTCGTCGACCGTGCCGCTGACGATGAGGGCGTTGCTGCGTTCGTCGGCAAGGATGGTGACGAGTGAGCTGAACTCGCTGCTGCGTGAGGTGCCGTCGCCGGTGAAAACCTCGATCGCGGGCGCAGCAGTGGGCGGCGGGGTGGGTGCGGCAGCGGTGGGATTGGCGGCGTTCGCCGTGGCGGTGGGGGCGGCGCCGGCGGGTTGCGCGGCAACCATGCCCTGGCCGGGGCGGACGGAGGCGGCAGCGGCGCGGGTGGCAGCCTGGGTCTGGCCGGTGACGAGCTGGCTCACGACGGGCGCGACGAGCGTGGCGTTAGCGTGGCGGAGGGGAATGACCTCGTTGCGGGTGTTGGGGTCGGCCTTGACGTCGAGCTTGGCGACGAGATCACCGAACCAGGTATGCAGGCTGGAATCGGCGATGAGGACGACTTGGTTGGTGCGGTCGTCGGCGCTGATGGTCGCGGCCGTACCGAGCTGGGCCTTGAGCGCGGTCCCGAGGGCGGTGTTGATCTTGGCGACGAGGTCGGAGGCCTTGGCAAACTGGAGGGTGTAGAAGCGCGGCGTGAGGCCGGCGGTGGCGGGCTTGTCGAGCTGGCGGACGAGGAGCTCGACGCGCTGGAGCGTGCTGATCGTGTCGGTGATCAGGGCGGCGTTGGACTTGTCGAAGAGGAGCGGTCCGCCGAGCTGCGGGTTGAGCAGCGGGACGATCTCGGGCAGGAATTCGCGCACGCGGACGAACTGGAAGGAGAAGACCTTGCTGGCGACGCGGCCGCTGGGTGGCAGGTCGAGGGACGAGCCCTCGATCAGATCGGGCGATTCGGCGCGCAGGCTGGCGATGGGGACGACCTTGATGAACTTGTCGCCCAGCGGCGCGATGCCGATTTGGTTGAGGTTGAGTAGGGTCTCGAGGGCGAGGATGGCCTCGCCCTTCGGGATCGGCGCGCGGGTGACGAAATTATAGTTCGTGGCCGGCAGGGCGGCGGGGCGCAGGACGGTGCGGCCAGAGTAGAGTTCAAGCAGTTGGAGCACGGCATCGAGCGGGGCGTCGGGCATGCGGAAGGGGCCGACCAGCTCGGTGTCCACCGCGGCGATCGAAGGCGAACCGGACTGGGCGGGCAGGCGTGCGCCGACGGCGGCGAGGGTGAGTGCGACGAGGCCCAGACGGAGAAAGCGCAGGATCATGCGGAAGGCGTAGTTGCGAGGGGACTGCACATGGCAAAGGAGAGGAGAAAGGCCACGGGATGTAAACGGCGTTATGGTATGACGCCGCAACCCCGGCGAGGTTGCCGATTTTTGGGGTCGGGACCTATATTCGTTCTCGTTCTCTTAATCGTTCTTCGTTTTCGATCTGACGACCCGTCGAGAACGAGAAAGAGAACGAAGAACGAGAACGATTTAGCGGCTGGGGGCCCGCGAACGGGGATGAGCCCTATTTTGAAACTTGCCGGATGGGGGAGGGGAAACAACGGTCTCCCATCGCAATGCCCAACAGCTTCGGCAGTCTTTTCACGCTCACAACCTGGGGCGAAAGCCATGGTGCCGGCATCGGCGTGGTGATCGACGGCTGCCCGCCGCGGCTGCCGCTTGATGTCGCGGAGATTCAGGCCGAGCTCGACCGTCGTCGTCCGGGACAGAGCGACATTGTGACTCCGCGCAAGGAGGAGGATCGCGTCGAAATCCTTTCCGGCCTGTTCGAGGGCCGTACGACGGGGACGCCGATCGCGATGCTGGTGCGCAACGGCGACCAGCGTCCGGGTGCGTATGACGAGATGAAGGACAAGTTCCGTCCTTCGCACGCGGACTACACCTATCAGGGCAAGTTTGGCATCCGCGACCATCGCGGTGGCGGGCGCAGTTCCGCTCGTGAGACGATTGGCCGGGTGGCGGCCGGGGCGATCGCGAAGAAAATCCTCGCGCAGGCGGGTGGGGTGGAGATCCGGGCGTTTGTGACGCGGATCCACGACATCGCGGCCCCGGCGCTGACCACCTTTCCCACGCTCGCGGAAGTCGAGGCGACGGCGGTGCGCTGCCCGCATCCGGCCACGGCGGCGGCCATGATCGAGCGGATCAAGGCGGTGCGCTCCGAAGGTGACTCCGTCGGCGGTCTGATCGAGTGCCGCGTGCGCGGCGTGCCGGTCGGGCTCGGTGAACCGGTGTTTGACCGATTGGAGGCCGATCTCGGCAAGGCGATGCTTTCGCTGCCCGCGACGAAGGGGTTTGAGATCGGCAGCGGTTTCGAGGGCACGCTCCTTCGTGGCTCGCAGCACAATGACGTATTCGAGAACCGCGATGGTCACGTCCGCACGAAGACCAACCGCTCGGGCGGCGTGCAGGGCGGGATCAGCAACGGCGAGGAGATCGTGTTCCGCGTGGCCTTCAAGCCGACCGCCACGATCCTGCAATCGCAGGCCACGGTCGACGTGACCGGCGCCGAGACCGAACTGATGGGGCGGGGGCGGCACGACGCTTGCGTGCTGCCGCGCGCGGTGCCGATTGTGGAGGCGATGGCCGCGCTGGTCCTCGTGGACCACTGGATGCGCCACGCGGCGCAGAACCGGACGTTTACGTTCTGAGGAAAAGGCAGATTCTCCCGCGAATTTGCGCGAATGGTCGCGAATCAGAACGGGTGAACCTGTCACTTTCAGAATTCGACGGCACGGTGTTTGGAGAGTTTTGATTCGTGCTGATTCGCGTAATTCGCGGGCAGTCTTGTCCGCTTCCGTGTTCAGTCCCCTGTCCTGGGTTGCTTAATTGAATCCCGGCTCGCCAATCCGGCGGAGTTGGCGACGATGGAACCATCATGAGCAGCAGCACGGACAAACCTCTTGTTTATCTCATCCTCGGCGCCGCCGGTTCGGGCCGGCGCGAGGTCGTGGCGGACTTGATTGAAGGCGGGCTAGCCGAAACGGACCGCGCGGTTGTCATGCTGGCGTCAAACGAAGCAACCAGCGAGGCCGACGCCCGCTTGGGTACGGTCGTGCGCTGGACCTGGGCGGACAAACAGATCGATGCCGCGCGTCCGGACGGGGCCACGCATGTGTTCTTCCTGACGGATGGCCGCGCCAATCCGGTGGATCAGATCGAAGCGCTCAAGCCCTGGCTGGCCGAGACGGGCGCGGAGCTGGCGCGGGTCATCTGCGTGGTGAACTGCCGTCTGGCCGAGCAGCACCCGGAGATGGTCGCCTGGTATGACGCCTGCATCCATTTTTCCGACATCGTGCTCCTCAACCAGCGCGATGGCGTGGCGAACAAGTGGCTCTCCGACTTCCGCCGCCGCTACGAGGATCTGTTCATGCCCTGCCTGTTCGAGTTCGTGAAGGGCGGCCGAGTGAAGAATCCGGCGCTCCTGATCGAGCCCCAGGCCCGGCGCATGTCGCTCTACTTTGACGAAGAGGGCTCGCTCGCGGTGCTGCCCGACGAGATCGAGTACGAGATCACCGACGAGGACGGCAACCCGGTCGAGGCGGACGAGAAGGAGAATGAGGACGACGAGGACACAGGTCCCGAGGTCGATCCCTACTTCGCCCTCGATGCCGCCGGCCGCCGCGCAAAGCGGATCCCGGACGTCGCGAAATTTGTCGTCTGAGCGGATCGAATCGATCCAATCCAGAAGTCGCGCAGAGGCGCAGAGCCGCAGAGTTACG
>CAYWRG010000002.1:0-356 GCA_964460715.1 uncultured Opitutus sp.
CCTTCATCTTGGCCATGTGCTCCAAGGTGATGATGTCCTTGTTGCCCGTGGTCGTGACGTAGATGTCGGCGACACCGAGGGTGGACTCGATCGTGTTGACCTCGAAGCCCTCCATCGCGGCCTGCAGGGCGTTGATCGGGTCGACCTCGGTGACGATGACGCGGCAGCCAAAGCCCTTGAGCGAGAACGCGGAGCCCTTGCCCACATCACCGTAGCCGCACACGCAAGCAACCTTGCCGGCGATCATGACGTCGGTAGCGCGCTTGAGGCCGTCCGCGAGGGACTCGCGGCAGCCGTAGAGATTGTCGAACTTCGACTTCGTGACCGAGTCGTTGACGTTCATGGCCGGAACTTTG
>CAYWRG010000002.1:366-53875 GCA_964460715.1 uncultured Opitutus sp.
CGCGGTGAAGATGCCCTTCTGGGTGCGGCCGATGTCCTTGAGGAGGTCCTTGATGACCTGCTCCTCGTGCGAACCGGAAGCCGAGTTAACCCAGTCGCTGCCCTTCTCCATCTCGTAGCCCTTGTGGAGGAGAAGCGTGACGTCGCCGCCGTCGTCGACGACCATCTGCGGACCCTTGCCACCGGGGAAGCTGACGGCCTTCCAGGTGAGATCCCAGTATTCCTCGAGCGTCTCGCCCTTCCAGGCGAAGACCGGAACGCCCGCCTTGGCGATCGCCGCGGCTGCGTGGTCCTGGGTCGAGAAGATGTTGCACGAAGCCCAGCGAACGTCGGCTCCGAGCGAGACAAGCGTCTCGATCAGGACGGCGGTCTGGATCGTCATGTGCAGCGAGCCGGTGATGCGCACGCCCTTGAGGGGCTTGCGCGCGCCGTACTTCTTGCGGAGGGCCATAAGGCCGGGCATCTCGTGCTCGGCGACGTTCAGTTCCTTGCGACCCCAGTCGGCGAGACCGATGTCGCGCACGATGAAGTCCTGGCCCTTGGGCACTTTTTTAAGAAGAGACATGGTAGTGTAATTCGAGGGGACTCAGGCCTTGGCGGCGTGTTTCTTGGCGGCGGTACGGAGCGCGGCGACCTTGGTCGTCTGCTCCCATGGCAGGCCGTCCTTGCCAAAGTGGCCGTAGTTGGTGGTCTGGCGGTAGATGGGACGGAGCAGGTTGAGCTGCTTCACGATGTCGGCCGGCTTGAAGCTGAAGACATCCTGCACGGCGAGCGCGATGGCCTCGTCGGAAACGGTGCCGGTGCCGAAGGTGTCGACGCAGATGCTGACGGGCTTCGGGTGACCGATGGCGTAGGCAACCTGAAGCTCGGCGATCGAGGCGAGGCCCGACGCGACGATGTTCTTGGCGACCCAGCGCGCCATGTAGGCGGCCGAGCGGTCAACCTTCGACGGATCCTTGCCCGAGAAGGCGCCGCCGCCGTGACGGCCCCAACCACCGTAGGTGTCGACGATGATCTTGCGGCCGGTGAGGCCGGAGTCGCCCTGAGGCCCACCGATGACGAAACCGGACGGAAACCTGCGACTGCGCGGCGGGACGGAGCCAGATCACCTTGCCGCTCTTGCGGATCTTGGTGAGCTCGCGACCCAGACGGTGCGCGAACATGACGGGCGTCGGCATGAGCTCAGGCGTCTCGTCGCAGGCGTAGCCGAACATGAGACCCTGGTCGCCGGCACCCTGCTCGGCGGTCTTCTTGCCCTCGACCTTCTTGGCGTCAACGCCCTGGGAAATGTCGGCGGACTGCGCGGTCAGGTAATTGTTGATGAAGACGGTGTCCGCGTGGAACACGTCGTCGTCATTCACGTAGCCGATGTCGCGGATGGCATCGCGGATGATCTTACCGAGATTGATGGCCTCCTCGAGGGCCTTGGTCTTGCCCGTCTTCTTGTCCTGAAGCTTCGGGATCGTGATCTCGCCGCCGACGACAACGACGTTGGATTTCACGAAGGTTTCGCACGCAACGCGGCTGGTCTTGTCGATGGCCAAGCAGGCATCGAGGACGCTGTCAGAGATCAGGTCAGCGACTTTGTCGGGGTGACCCTCACCGACGGATTCGGAGGAGAAGACGAAGGATTTAGCCATAAGGAGGTCGTCAAACCTCTCGCACCGGTCATTGATTCGCAAGTTAAATATCAACGCATGCGCATTTCATGATATGTTGGACAACTTTAGGGGCTGTTTCGAGGGCTTGACGCCTCGCAAAATAAGCGGAGGTTGACGGCGTCGCCATGTCCAACCTCCCGCTCATCGACCCTGAGGCTATCAACAACTTGCGTTCGCTGGGTTCGGATGACGACGACTCGTTTTTGCGGGAAATCGTCACTCTCTTTCTGGAGGACACCCCCAAGCGATTCGAGGAGCTCCAGGCGAGCCATGCGGCCGGTGATACGATCAAGTACGCGCGTGCCGCCCACAGTGTGAAGGGCAGTGCCAGCAACCTGGGCGCGATGCGCGTGCGCGCGGTCGCGGAGAAGCTTGAGTATGCGGCGAAGCAGAGCGGGCTGGCCGGCCTGGAGTCGCTCCAAGCTGACCTTGAGCGTGAGTTCGCCGAAGCGCAGGTCGAGCTGCGCAAGCTCCTCGCCTGAGTCGGCGGCTTATCGGTAAAGCGCCGTGGCCGGCGCGGTCGTGAGCACGTTGTACTGGCGAATCGCAAGCCGCCACCATTCCGCCAGCGCGCTGCCGGGTTGGCGCCAAAGCTCCTCATGGAGCCAGATCATCGATTCCGCATCGAGCAGGAGCGCCAGCTTTTCCTTTTCCGTGAGCCGCGACGGCCCCTCGGCCAGCAGCCGGGTCCGCAACTGCACAAACCAGTCGCGCGCCTCCTCGCTGGGACGGCGCTGCTTCAGGAGCGAGACGTGCACCGCGTTGATGTAGGGATCCAACACTGCCTGCAGGAGGCCGTAGTCAGCCCGCAGCGGTTCGATCGGTGGCATCTGCTGGTAACACTCGGCCAGGTTCTGCTTCAGCCGGCGCAGCTCATAGGGCGGCATCGCCTCTTCCGGGGTCAGGAACAGCTTGGCCCGCAGTGCGGCCTGGCCAAACGTGCGCTGGCTGAGCGCGATCGAGAGCGGGATCGACAGCACCAGGCCGGCAATCACCGGGCTCAGCCACCAGAAAAAGGCCGGCAGCAGAATGAAGGCCGACACGCCCCAGACCAGGCCGAACGCCGTCTGCCCGCCGTGCGTCAGGATCGCCTGCCGCCAGTCCGTGCCGTCATCCCCCGCCCCTCGCCGCTGCGTGACCCAAGAGACGCCCTGTCCCAGCAACGTGAAGACAACAAACTTCGAGTGGAAGAGCATGTTCACCGGTGCGAGCAGGGCGGAGAGGACGATTTCCGACAATGCACTCAGGACCAGCGGCGCAGGACCGCCGAAACGATCCGCGTCCCGCCGGCGCTGCAGGGTGACCACGACACCGATGACCTTCGGCAGAAAGAGCAGCGTCATCGTGAACAGAAACAGCAGGAAGGCCTCGGGAATCCGGATCCATCCGCCCAGGAACGACGCGGATCCTTCCGCCACCACCGTCGCGGACACCGGGCTGATAACCTGATTGAACAGGTGGACCGTGCTGAAGAGCAGGAAAAGCAGCCAGAGCGGCGAGGACACATAGGCCATCACGCCCATGAACAGGTGAAAGCGGCTCGCCGGCCGGAATCCCTTGGCGGAGAGCAACCACGCATGCTGGAGATTGCCCTGACACCAGCGCCGGTCCCGCTTGGCGCTGTCGATCAGGGTCGGCGGACCTTCCTCATAGGATCCTTCGAGATCATGCGCCAGCCAGACCGCCCAGCCGGCCTTGCGCATCAGCGCGGCCTCCACGAAATCGTGCGACAGGATGCGTCCGCCAAACGGCTCGCTCCCGGGAAGCTCGGGCAGCGAGCAATGTTCCATGAACGGCTGCAGGCGGATCACCGCATTGTGCCCCCAGTAGTTGCCGTCGTGCTGCTGCCAGTAGTTGAGGCCGGCGAGGAAGAGTGGGCTGTAGAGCCGGTTGGCAAACTGCTGCAGGCGGGCGAACAGGGTCTCGCCGTTCACGAGGCGCGGCGCAGTCTGGATCAGACCGACGTTGGGATTCTTCTCCATCATCCCGACCAGCTTCACGATCGTGTCGCCCGTCATGATACTGTCGGCATCGAGCACGACGAAGTAGCGGTAACGCTTACCCCAGCGCCGGAGGAAGTCGGCGACATTCCCGGCCTTCTTGTTGATCTGCTGACGGCGCTTCCGGTAAAAGATCTTTCCGAATCCGTTGACCTGTTTGCACAGCTCAACCCAAGCGGCCTCCTCCTGGATCCACTGGTTCGGTTGGTTGGAGTCGCTGAGGATGAAGAAATCGAAGTGCTCCAATCGCCCGGTTTCCTGCACGGACCGGAAGACCACGCGCAAGCCCTCGAGCACGCGGCTGACATCCTCATTGAAGACCGGCATCACGATCGCGGTGCCGGCCAGCGGTGGAATCTCCCCGGTCGGCAGCGTCTGCGTGATCTGACAGCTGTCGCCGCCGCGGTTGATGACATAGAACCCAAGCATCGCCGTCACAAAGCCGATCGCGATTTGGGAGAAAAGGATCACGAACAGGCCGAGCAGGGCCCATTCGATGCCCTGGATGCCGTCGTCACGCCAGAGCAGGTCGGCCATGAACCACGTCGCAAGCGACGTCAGGACGAACGCACAGGTGAAGAACACCGCACGTCGACGTGCGAGGCGGCGCTTGTCCATGTGGGGGAAGGACTGGATGCGCATGGAACTCAGCGGGTGGCGTAGAAGATTGCCGCGAGCGCTCCGCCGAACAGGAGCCAGAGCAGAAGCGTGCGCAGGATCGGCCACTTCTCGATTCGCTCCATCGTCTCGCCAGCGACCTCGCTGATCGTGCCGAGGTCAATCGGACGCGGAACCATGCTGGAGACCGCCATGTCCGGGCCCGCACTCACGGATCCGGCCCGCATCGCGTCGACGAAATCAGGCGGCACCTGCTTGAGGTCGAGAAAGGCGTACGGCCACTTGCGCGGACCGTCACTCAACAACAGGGCGACCCGGCCTTCGACCGCGATGCGATCATGCGGGAGATCCGCCTGCCCCAGGACCTGGCCAAACCAGGAATCCATCAGAGCCTCGGTCTCCTCCGCCGCAAGACGCGTGGGATCGAGGTTCGGATTCTTTTCATGCCGCTGCGCGGCCCGCTCGAGAATCTGCAGGATCAGACGGCTCTGATGGAGCCGATTGTGGATGCGATGCGCGCGGAGATAGTCCTCAACCCGGACATACGCGGCGTTCCAGCCGTCGAGGCTGCCCGTGCGGGGTCGGAAACCCGCGAGGGAAAACTCACCCGCGGCGGTCGTCATCCCGGTGCTGATGGTCACGGGGTCCATAGGTAGGTCCAGGTCTCCGTCAACGCACCCTCGGCCGAACGCAGGTAGCAACGCAGTTCGACCGGGCGACCGGAGCCATCCGGAAGGATCGCAAACGCCGCCCGCTGGCCGCCCGTGAACCGATTGCGCATCGCGGTGTGATGCTTGAGCACCGCACCGCCGGAGACCGTGACATCCGCCTCGACCTCCACGCGTTCGTCCAGGGTGGCAAGGGGGCCGTCTTCAAATTCAACCGTGAACCGAACCCAGTCCGTATCGTGGGTCTGCGAGCGTCCGATCCGCGTCGCAACGGCGCGCCCCGTCGGCGCCTGCACCCCTCCCTTCCCTTCCTGAAACCAGTGGATCCGGTAGGCGAGCTCGAGCGGCTGACCCGCTGTCGGGGTTCTTTCCGGCACCCAGAAGACGCCGATATTGTCCTCGGTTTCGTTCGGCGTCGGTAGCTCGACCAGACGCACACTCCCCCGCCCCCACTCGCCCACCGGCTCAATCCAAGCGCTGGGCCGCAGGTGATAATAGGCCTCGAGATCCTGGTAGGCCGCGAACGAGCGGTCGCGCTGCATCAGCCCGAAGCCGCGGGGATTTTCGTCGATGAACGCGCTGGAGCGAATCGCCCGCGGATTCACGAGCGGCCGCCACAGCCATTCGCCATTGCCACGGGCAATCGCCAGCCCGTCGGAGTCATGCACCTCGGGACGGAAATCGCCATGCGTGGTGCCGGAATTTTCGCCGTACCAGAACATGCTCGTGAGCGGCGCGATCCCGACCACGCCCGGCCGGGCGCCCGCGCGAAAGTGCAGCGACGATTTGACCTCGACCACCGTGGCGTCGCCTGGCGTCACGGTGAACTGGTAGGCTCCAGCCACACTGACGCTGTCGAGCAGGGCGTAGAGAATGACGGTGCCTGAGCCCGGCAAGGGGCGCTCGATCCAGAATTCCTCGAAGATCGGAAACTCCTCCGGCGTGGGCTCGCCGCTGTTCAGCGCCAGCCCGCGCGCCGAGAGTCCGTAGTGAAGCGAGCGGCCAAGCGCACGAAAGTAGCTCGCGCCCTGAAAAACGATGAGCTCATCGAAATGATCCGGGCTGTTCAACGGATGCAGCACCCGCAACCCGGCAAAACCGAGATCGGCGGGAATCGCGCCCAAGTCGCGATCAGACTGATAGTCGAAGGCCGACCGATCGAACAGGATCGGCGTCACCACGCCCCCGCTCACCTCCGAAACCTGGATCGTCTTCTTCAGCAGGAAACCCGGGTGCGCGAACTGCAGCTGAAACGGAAGCCCGGCATCCGCCCACACCGACCGCTCGCGGCGATAGCCGATGCGACGAAAATCGTCGTAATTGAGCGCCTGCAGCGAGGCCGGAACCCGCGAGACGCGCTCCTGGTAGGGAGCCGCCGCCAGACTCGCCGCCCGCGCCTTGACCGTGGCGAAGCCAAACGGCTCCGCTGCATCCAAGGTACTCCCTGCGACCAGCGCGGCCGCAAAAACGAAAGCGAGGATCTTCATTTATCGAGAAAGAATCCGCGCTGCTTCTCGGAGATCGGCAACTTCGCCCGTTCCATGACCTGGAGCAAATCCTCCCAAATCGCTCGCTTCGAACGATTGGTTGGGTTGCGCAAAATGTAACTGGGGTGGTACGTCACCATGACCGGCTTGCCGCCGAATTCTTTCCAGCGCCCACGGACTTCCCCCAGCGTCTTGAAGCTGCCAAAGCCAAGCAGGCCCTGCGCCGCGGTCGATCCGAGCGCGACGATCAGCTCGGGATTCACGATCTCCAGCTGCGCCTTCAGAAAAGGCAGGCAGAACGTCATCTCTTCCTCGGTCGGCGGACGATTGCCGATCTGCACGCCGCCCGGCGGCGTCGGCAAGTCCGGACGCCAGTTCATGATATTGCCAATGTAGACGTCGCTCCGCGTCAGTCCCATCCCCTGAATCATGCGCGTGAGCAGCTGGCCCGCCGGGCCGACAAACGGTTCGCCCTGCACTTCCTCCTCGGCCCCCGGGGCCTCGCCACAGAAAAAAATCCGCGCGTCCAGATTGCCCACGCCCAGCACCACCTGCTTGCCGGGGCGAACCCGCTCGCGGCACACCGGATGTTGCGTCACCAGCGCCTTGAGCGCGGCCCAGCGGGTCGCCTTGTCGCCCGCGGGCAGCGACACAAAGGGCGGCGGCGGCAAGGTCGGTTCCGCCGGCACCGGCTTCACCACGGGCGCGGCCGCCCGAACCGGGCGCGCGTCAACCACCGGCGGAGCCATCACGGGCGTCGGAGCCGGAGCAGGTGCGGCGACCGCCGGCGCTTGCGCACGCAACGCCGTGACCGCCCTGCGCAAGGCCGCGACACTCTCTGTGGAAACGGAAAGGGTCTTCACACCGTCCGCCTTGAGGCGGCGGAGCTCATCCGTGATGGCGTTGAGCGCAGTGCGCATGGTCGATCGTCAGGAGGCCCGGTGGGCGGTCAGTTTCTCCACGTACTTACCCAGAAGGTCGAACTCCAAGTTCACGCGGTCGCCCGGCTTGCGTATGTGCAGATTGGTGACGGCCAGCGTCGTCGGAATCAGCCAGACGGCCAGGGTATCCCCCTCAACCTCCGCCACCGTCAGCGAGATCCCATCGATGGCCACGCTGCCCTTGATGATCAGGTAGCGTCCGCACCCCACCGGCCCGCGGATGCGGAGGTAATGATCGCGGCCGCGCGGCTCAAAGACCTCGACCAGCCCGGTGCCATCGACGTGGCCGGTCACAAAATGGCCGCCGAGCTTGCCGCCAAAGGCCAGTGCGCGCTCAAGATTGACCGGAGCCCCGGTCGTGAGCGACGCCAGGCTCGTCACGCGGCGCGTCTCTTCCAGCACATCGAACTCGAACCCGGCGGCGTCGAAACGCGTGACGGTGAGACAGCATCCGTTGACCGCGATGCTGTCGCCCAGCGCGCAGCTGGCCAGCGTCGCCTTCGCGCGAATGCGCAGCTTCCACGCATCCGCCGCGGCGGTGAACGCCTCGACCTGACCTGCCTCTTCGATAATTCCGGTGAACATAATGGAGCGCCACAGTAAGTGCAGCCCGGGCGCGAAAGGAAGACGGAACGTCATCCCCGCGTCCGGTTCCCCGGCGCTCGGAATTATTTCAACTTCACTCGAAGCACGGCGGTCTCGCCTCCGCGGCTCGCCAGCAGGACGTATTCCGTCTTGGCCGTATCCTTTTCGATCGCCGCAAGCTTTTCGGCCGCATCGGCAAAGGTCTTGATCTCCTGCCCGTCGATTTCCTTGATCCAGTCATCCGTGCGGAGCCCGGCCGTCGTCAGCGCCGTGCTGGGTTTGACGAAGTGGGCGACCACGCCCGCATGATCAGCCACCTTGACGCGGCGGTTCACGCCATCGGCATAGGTGAACGCACGGATGGTCAGACCCAGTTGCTCGAAATACCGGCGCTCCACCTCGCGCGGCGATGTCGGCGATTCCTCGAGGGTCGCACTCAATTCAACGCGCTCGGAACCGCGCAGCACGGTCAGCTTCATGACGTCACCGGTCGCGCGGCGATCGATCTCCCGTTCGACATGGCCGACCACGGCCCCGTCGGGCTTGAGGCGCGGCAGCGCCTTGCCGTCCACCGCGAGCAGGATGTCCCGCTCCTTCATGCCGGCCTTCTCGGCCGGACTGCCCTCAAGCACTTCGCTCACGACCAGACCCGCCTGGGACTCGAGTTTGAGAAACTTGGCCACCTCGGGATCCATCGGCTCGAGGCCGTTGGCGCCCAGCCACGGGGCAGGCCGGCCAAACACATTCTTCGGGATGCGCCCGAGGTTTGGCAGCACCTCGTCAGCAAGGAGGAAGGCCGCGCATTCATCCGAGTTCACGAGCACGATGCCCTGACCTCCGCGTGTCCGTTCAGAGAACATCAGGTAGCTCTGACCAAAGCCGGAGGCGCCGAGGCCCACGAAAACGCCCTCGCGCGTGAACACCGGCAGTCCCGGCGAGGCGATCTCGATCGTGGTCACGGCGGTGCGCTGCGGCAGCGTCTGCACAATGGAGACGCGACCGGTCAGAAAATAAGGCGCGAAATCCTCATCCTTCTTGCGCAGGCCAATCCCAAAAACCTCCTCGGCCACGGACGGCGCAGCGGCGGTCGGACCGGCGAAGGCGGTCACGGGCACGAGGCCGGCGCGGCCCTTCTCTTCGATCCGGATAAAGTGCCAGCCCGTGTAGATGTCCTGACCGAGGTACTCGCCGGCCGAGTAGTTCGAAGCCGGCTCGCCCGGACGATAGATGCGAAAATCCTTCAGCTGCGAAGGCGTGGCGCGGGGGCTGATGGCGGCCCCGGGCAGGATGATCGTGCCCTGATCGTCGATCACCGTGGCAAAGGCGAACGAGAGACGCCGGTCGAGTTCCGTCTCGGTGAAGAACTCGACCGCGACAACCGACTTGATGCGCTCACGCCAGAGCTCGGCGACGTCCGCCGCGCGGCTCGCGAGCGGGATCAACAGCACAAGCGCAAGGGAGGCGAAGGGGAATTTCATGGCTTCAAGACGTAGAGGGAGACGCGAAAATTACGGCGGGCTTCAATCAAAACCGGGGCGGGTGCAGCCTCGTAGGCTGCGTGGGCCGCCTTCACCGAGTCGAGGCTGGTGACGGGGGTATCGTTGATCTTGGAGATGATGTCGCCCCGCGACAGACCCGCGACCGCTGCCGGGTATCCGGCCTGCACGCCGATCACGAGCACGCCCGAGTCGTCGGGCAACTGGTTCTCCCGGGCATAGGTGCGGGAGACCTTGCGCACACTCAGTCCCCATTTGTCGAAGGCCCACTCCTCGCCCACGCGGCTGACCAACTGCTCGGTCACAACCTCGTAATCGGTGGTCTGCGCCCCGCGCTTCACGGTCAGCCGGAGTTTCGAACCGACTGGCTGGCTGGCGATCTGGTTTTGAATCGGAGGCAGCTGCTCAGGGAAACGTCCGTCAACCTTGGTCCCGTTGATCGCGAGCAGAATGTCGCCGCCGCGCAGCCCGGCGCGGGCGGCGGGCGAACCCGGATCCACGCTGTTGATGAGCATGCCGGTGTTGAGCTCGAGCGAGTAGAAATTCTCGAGGTCCCGCAGCACGCCGGGCGTGAGGCCGATGTAGCTGCGGGTGACCGAACCGGATTTGGCCAGCTCCGCCACGATGCGACGCGCGGTGTTGGCCGGAATGGCAAAGCCGAGATTGTCCGCGCCGACGTAGCCGCGCGAGTTGATGCCGACCACCTCGCCATCCTCGTCAACCAGCGGGCCGCCCGAGTTGCCGGGATTGATGGCCGCATCCGTCTGGAGCCAGGTATTGAAGGATCCGGTCTCGTAGCCGCGCACGCCGGTATTGTCCTCGAAGTAGCGGCGGTTGTTGGAAATGATGCCGCGCGTCACCGTGCGGGTCAGGCCGTGCGGCGTACCCACGGCGAAGACCGTCTGCCCCGGCGACAGCTTGTCCGAATCACCGAACTCGGCGTGCGAGAACTTCAGGCCACGCCGCTTGATCTCATCAAGATCCAGCCGGAGGAGCGCGAGGTCCGTCCAGTGGTCCCAGCCGACCAGCGTGGCGCTGACGCGCTCGAGATTGGCCAGCGTCACGCTGATCTCGATCGCGCGCGGGCTGGCGACATGAGCGTTGGTGAGGATGAGGCCGTCCTCGCCCAAAATCACGCCGGAGCCAACGCCGCCCGTAAACCGGCGGGCGCCGTCCTCAAAGGCGACTTCCCGCACATCGATGCGCACCACGGCGTCGAGCAGGCGGTTGAAACCCCGTGAGACTGCGGCCGAGAGCGGCGCGACCGGGGCGAGGAAGAGAAGCAGCGACAGGGCGCGGAGCGCAATTGACCGGGCGGTTGAAAGCATCACAGTAGCGGGTTTCCTCCGATGGCAACGCATAGCAAAGATTACGACTTTTCTCAAATTGAGCCTCACTGGCAAACATTCTGGGAAGAAAACCGCTCGTTTCGCGCGGACAATGCCTCGGCCGCGCCGAAGTACTACGTGCTGGACATGTTCCCCTACCCGTCGGGAGCGGGACTGCACATCGGACACCCGGAAGGCTACACCGCGACCGACATCCTGGCCCGCTACAAGCGCGCCAAGGGCTTTAATGTCCTCCACCCGATCGGGTGGGACGCGTTCGGCCTGCCGGCCGAGCAGCATGCGGTGAAGACCGGAACGCATCCGGCCAGCAATACGCAGAACAACATCACGAATTTCCGCCGGCAGATCAAGGCACTCGGCTTCTCCTACGACTGGGAGCGCGAGATCGACACGACGGACCCGAAGTACTTCCGCTGGACGCAGTGGATTTTCCTGCAGCTCTTCAAGAAGGGCCTCGCGTACGTGGACGAGCGCCCCGTCTGGTGGTGCCCGGAGCTGCGCACCGTCCTCGCCAACGAGGAGATCGTCGACGGCAAGTCGGAGGTCGGCGGCTTCCCGGTCGAGCGCCGCAACCTGCGCCAGTGGGTCCTGCGCATCACCGCCTACGCCGAGCGCCTGCTCGACGGACTCAAGGGCGTGGACTGGCCCGACTCCACCAAGCGCATGCAGGAGGCCTGGATCGGCCGCAGCGAGGGTGCCGAGTTGCTCTTTGCGCTCGAGAATGCCGCGCTGGGCGATCTCAAGGTCTTCACCACGCGCCCCGACACCGTCTTCGGCGTGACCTATATGGTCGTCGCCCCCGAACACCCGCTGGTTGACGGACTCACGGTCCCGGCGCAGCGCGCCGCCGTGGATGCGTACCGAAAGCAGGCCGCCGGCAAGAGTGACCTGGAGCGCACCGATCTGGCCAAGGGCAAGAGCGGCGTGTTTTCCGGCTCGTTCGCGATCAATCCCGCCAACGGCGCGCGCGTTCCGGTGTGGATCGCCGACTACGTCCTCATGGGCTACGGCACCGGCGCGATCATGGCCGTGCCCGCGCACGACGAGCGCGACTACGAATTCGCCCAGCAGTATCAGCTGCCGGTGATCCCGGTGATCGAGCCGGCCGAACACAGCGGCAACGGTGAAGGCCGCCCGCCCCTGCCCTACACCGGCGACGGCGTGCTCGTCCATTCGGACGGCTACTCCGGTCTGCCCTGGGCCGAGGCCAAGGCCAGGATCACGAAGGATCTTGCGGCCAAGGGTCGCGGTCGCGCGATGGTGAACTACAAGCTGCGCGACTGGCTGTTCTCGCGCCAGCGCTACTGGGGCGAGCCCTTCCCCATCGTCTGGGTCGACGAAACGTCCTACCGCAAGGCGGCCGCCTTCCGTGGCGCCGATCTGCCCGCGCAGCCCGTCACGTATGTGCAGGATGGCGCGACGTTGTTTGCCCTGCCGCTGCCGCCGGTGGCGCTCCCGCTCACGTTGCCGGATGTCCAAACCTACCTGCCCAGCGGCACGGGCGAAAGCCCGCTCGCCGGCGTCACGCCGTGGCTCGAGATCTGGCTCAATGTCGAGACCGGCGAAGCCGTGCCCGCCTCCCAGGCCCGCCCGTCCGGCGAGGCGTGGGTCCGCGGTCGCCGCGAAACGAATACCATGCCCCAGTGGGCCGGCTCGTGCTGGTACTACCTGCGTTTCATGGATCCGTCCAACGACCAGGCCTTCGCCTCCCCCGAAGCGCAGCGCACCTGGGGCGTGCCCGACCTCTACGTCGGCGGCGCCGAGCATGCCGTGCTGCACCTGCTGTACGCGCGCTTCTGGCACAAGGTGCTCTTCGATCTCGGCGTCGTGCCGCACGACGAGCCGTTCACCAAACTCTTTCACCAGGGCATCATCCTCGGCGAGGACGGGGAAAAAATGTCCAAGAGCCGCGGCAATGTCGTCAATCCCGACACCATCATCGCCAGCCACGGCACCGACACCCTGCGTCTCTACCTGATGTTCCTCGGACCGCTCGAGGCCATGAAGCCGTGGAATCCCAACGGCATCGAGGGCGTGCACCGTTTCCTCCAGAAGGTGTGGCGCGAGTGCATCGGCCGCGAAGGCGAGATCAACCCCAAGATCGTCGACGACCCGGCCGCAGGCGGGCCGGCGCTGCGCAAGCTCCTGCATGAGACGATCAAGAAGGTCGGCGATGACATCGAGGCCCTGCGCTTCAACACCGCGATTTCCCAGATGATGATTCTGGTGAATGCATTTCAGAAATCCGACCAGGTCGACCGGACGGCCCTCCGCACCCTGCTCCAGTTGCTGGCCCCGTTCGCCCCGCACATCGCGGAGGAACTCTGGGCCCGGCTGGGGGGGGCGGGATCCGTGATGAAGGCGGCTTGGCCGGCCTACGACGCCTCGCTCCTGGTGGCATCCGAGCAAAAGGTCGTCGTGCAGGTCAATGGCCGTAAGCGAGGCGAGCTGATCCTTGCGGTCGGGACGTCGCAGGACGTCGCGCTCGCCGCGGCCAAGGCCAACGCGGAAGTCGCCCCCTTCATCGCCGGCAAAGAGCCGCGCCGCGTTGTCTACGTTCCCGGGAAAATTCTTAATATTGTAGTTGAGTAACGACGACTTTCGACCCTATTTACTAGGGTGATCCCCCTAGTAAATTTGGGCATAAGTAGTGGCGCCTTTACCCGAGCCGTAAATCTACTCACGCTTGGTTCGTTGCCGAAATTACCAGGGAGGCCCAACCTCCTACCATGAACACCCTCCTTGCACCCTCGCGGACGAAGCGTCTGGTCGTGTTGGCGTTGCTGGCACTGATGACGGTTTCCGGCGCCTTTGCGGCGGCCAGGAAGAACCCGACGAGCAAGGTCTACGTGGCGGATCTCAAGGGTCAGGCTGAAATCGATGATGGTGAACGCATCCGGGAACTGACCGCCAAGTCCGTCTACACCGCCCAGGGGACCGTGATCGAGACCAAGCCTGAATCGCAGAACGCGATGGTCTTCTCGAACGGATCCGGCGTGTTTGTCGACGCCGACACCCGCATGGAGGTCCGTCGCTTCGTCCAGGAGCCGTTTGCGCCCAATCGGAGCGATATCGAGGTCGAACCGTCCATTTCCCAGACTCAAACCTACGTCGCTCGTGGCACGATCGGCCTGTGCACCAGCCGGATGGTTGCCGGCAGCAGCATGGTCTACTCCACGCCCCAGGCGTCGGTGAGTGTGCGTGGCAACAAGGCTGTGATTCAGACCAACGAGAACGAGACCAAGATCTCACTCGTCGAGGGCGACGTCACCGTGCGCGCGGGTGAAGGCGACTCCGGCGGCCAGATCATTCGTGCCGGACAGCAGGCCATCATCCGCCGGGCACCGGGCCAGCCTCCGACCTTCATCGTTCAACCGATTCCACCTGCCGAAATGCCGGTGATCGACGAGCAGGTCTCCATTGCCTGCATGGCCCGCCGCACGGTTTATTTTGACGTCGCCGAGCGCGATGACCTCGACAGCCCCACCGGTGAACCCGCCCCCGTGACCGCCTTCGATGGCGCCGAGGAAGGCGATGGTGCCGGAAACGAAACGGGCACGGTTGACCAGCTTGTCGTGGTGCAGGTTGTCCCGACCGACCCACGCTCCGAAGTTCAGGATAGCCCCAAGAAGATCCCCTGACGTGGCTCGCGCTCTCCAGAACTCCTCCGCCCGGAAGCGAAGACTGCTCCGCCTGGCCGCAGTCGTCGCAAGTGCCGCCGGCGTAACCCTTCCCTCCGCACGTGCACTCGTGCGGTGGAATGACAGCCGTGAGCAGATCTTCCTGAATCTCGAGGCCAATGCCGCCTGGGAGTCGAACATCTTTGCTTCCGCCGGCGGTGATGGTGACATCACCACGGGCTTCACGGCGGGCCTTGATTACCAGCGCCGCGCCGGCCTGATCGGCGTCAACGCCTCGATGTCGCTCGCGAGCGTCCAGTTCGCCAAGTATTCGGAAGAGAATTACCTGAATCCCAACCTGACGCTGGAGCTCAACAAGGATTCCGGTCGCACCACGGGCTCGCTCAGCCTGAGCGGCGTACGCGAGAGCCGGGCGGATCCGGCAGCCAATGTCCGGACCGAGGCCTGGAACTACAACACCGGGCTCAACCTCAAGTACCCGGTCATCGAGCGCTATTCGCTCGCCGGATCGGTGGGCTACTCGCTGCGCGATTTCGACGACAATACGTTCCTCGTCGACCTCACTTCCTACACGGCCTCCGTCGACCTCTACTACGTCTACACCAGCGAGCGCGACCTTGTCGGCGGCTACCGGCTCCGCCAGAGCGAGAGCAGCACCGGGGTTCAATTTTTCGATCATTCCTTCACCGCCGGCGTCACCGGAAAGATCCTCCCAAAGATCAGCGGCTCGGTCCGCGCCGGCTACCAGTTCCGCACGACGACAGAGATCCCGGGCACGGTCCCGCAAGGAGACCATTCCTCCTGGACGCTCGCCGCATCCACCACCTGGACGGTCAGCCAGCGCATCAGTGTCACCAGCCAGCTGTCGAAGGATTTCTCCGTCACATCGACCGATGTGAGCGTGGATGCGTTCTCGGCGTCGCTGAATCTGCAACTTGCGATGAGCAGCAAGATGACGATCTTCAGCAGCATCGACTACACCTCGAGCGACTACCTCGGTGAAGTCGGCGGCGACCGCCACGACACCATGCTTGGCTTCAGCGGCGGCATCGGCCGGACCATCGGCTCGCGCATCAAGGCGAATGTTTCATACACCTACTCGCAGAATTGGTCGACCGCCGAACTTTCGGACTTTGAACGGCAATCGGTTTCACTCAACCTCTCAACCCGGCTCTGAGCCAACCTTGACGATGACCCGATCCTTCCCTCGTTCCTTCCCGCGGCTTTTCACGGTGTTTGCGCTCGCCGCCCTGGTTCTCACCACGCGCTCGGCGGCGCAGGGCACGGAGGCTCCTGCAGCGACGGAAGCCGCCTACGTCATCTCGCTGACCGACCGAGTCCGCATCGATGTCTTCGGCGAGAGCGACCTCGCGACGATCTCCCGAGTCGACTCCAAAGGGACCGTTAACCTCAACCTGGTGGGCGAAGTCCGCATTGCCGGCCTCACGGTCAGCGAGGCCCAGCGAGCCATCGAGACCGCCTACCGCGACGGACGCTACCTGCGCAGCCCTCAGGTCACGATCAATGTCGAGGAGTACGCGCCGCGCGAAGTCATTGTCCAAGGCGAAGTCCGCCAGCCGGGTCGCTACAATCTCCCGATCGAAGCCAGCTGGAGCGTCGTCGACCTGATCAGCAAGGCCCAGGGCTTCACCGACATCGCCCGCGGCAACTCCGTCACGGTTTCCCGAACCGGTCCTGATGGCCGCCGACAAGTCTTTACCATCGATGCCGAGAGCATCATCAAGGGTAAGCGCGGGACCAAGGACGGCGACAGCACGCTCAAGCTGCAGCCGGGCGACGTCATCAACGTGCCCCAACGACTCTTCTAGTCCCGACCTTGTTCACGCGAAATGTCTGATCCTCTCCCTAAACCCAGCTCATCGTCGCATCAGCATCGGGACGATCATGTCGTCGAGCGGAAAACCCTGCGGGATTATTACATCATCCTGCGTGAGCGCATCTGGATCGCCCTCCCCCTGGCCCTCCTGACCGCGCTGGGCATGGGCTACTATCAGGCCCAGGAGGTCCCGCTTTATTCGGCCACGGCCACGATGCAGTTCGAGAAGGCCGATCGCGTCGTCGTTGGCCAGGAGATCGTCGATCCCACCGTCACCAACGACATCGATCTCAACACCTACCTGCAGATTCTCGGGAGTGACAGCATGCGCAGCAAGGTGGTCGGATCGCTCTCGCCCGACGAGGTGCGCATCCTCCAGCGTCCGTACCTGGCCGATCTGCAGCCGGGCGACGCCCCGCCCCACCCGGCCGGGCTGATTGGCTCGGTCGGCGTCCAGTCCGTGCGCAACAGCCGCCTGATCCAAGTCAGCGTCACCCATCGCGA
Organism: uncultured Opitutus sp.; assembly: GCA_964460715.1. Lineage (GTDB taxonomy): Bacteria > Verrucomicrobiota > Verrucomicrobiia > Opitutales > Opitutaceae > CAMAXB01. The sequence continues at coordinate 17,153 of CAYWRG010000002.1, forward strand.
CGGCGAAGCCGCGGCACTGATCGCCAACCGCTACGTCACGCAGTTCATGAATTACATTTTTGAAACGGTCGCCGGAAAGTACGGCGACTCCGTCGGCTTCCTTGAAAGCCGTGCCGAGGAGCTGCGCCGTGAGGCCGAGGAAGCCGACAACCGCCTGCAGGACTACATGAAGCGCCACAACCTCGTGTCGCTCGACAGCAGCACGAACCTTGTCCAGGCCCGCCTGAGCACCGTCAGCACCGCCCTGCAGAACGCGCGGCTGGCCCGCATCGATATCGAGGAGCTCAACCGTCTGCTGGAAACCTACCGGCGCGACGGCCGCAACCTGCTCGAAATCTCGCAGATCGCAAATTACGGTTCAGTCGGTTCACTCCGCTCCCAACTCGACGGCCTCCTGCGCGACCAACAGGTCCTCGCCGAGCGCTACCTTGAGCGGCACCCGAAGATGATCGACGTTTCGAACGCCATTGCCGTGGCGGAGAAACAGCTCAACGAGGCCATCGAACTCGCGGTCGCCGATCTCAAGACCAACCTTGAGAAGGCCCGCGCCAGCGAAGAGTCCTACCAGGTCGAGTACGACCGTGCTAATCAGGACAATCTCCGCCTGCGCGATCTGGCGGTCGAATACCGGAGTCTTGAGACGCAGGCGTCGCTCAAGAAGGCGAACTACGCCCAGATCCTCGATCGCAGCACCCAGGCCACGACCAGCAAGAACCTCGAACGCACGCCCGTTCGCCCGCTGGATCCCGCCATGGTCCCCGGCGCGCCCTTCACCCCGAACATGTCGCGCATCATCCGCTCATCGATCGGCATGTTCTGCCTCGTCTTCTTCGGCGTCGCGATCGGCCTGAGCTTCATCGACGACCGCATCAAGAGCGCGTGGGACGTCGAGTCCTTCATCGGCGTCAACCTGCTCGGCATCGTGCCCGATCTCTCGTCGCTGCGCGACGAGGACAAGTACTCGCTCGTGATGGGCAACAAGCAGGTGCCCGGGGCCGAGTCCTTCCTCAGCGTGTACAGCTCGGTGAAAATCCACTCGAAGCTGGATTTCCCGAAGTCGATTCTCGTGACCAGCACGATTCCCGGCGAAGGCAAGACCCTCATCTCGTGCAACCTGGCCGGCAGCTTCGCCCGTCACGGCAAGCGAACGCTCCTCATCGACTGCGACCTCCGTCGCCCGATGCTGCACCGTCATTTCAAGCAGCCCAACAACAACGGTCTGATTACTTGGTTCGAGAACGGTGCCAGCCTTGAGGGGGATATCACGCAGAACCCGCACCTCGGCATCACCCAGATCGGCGAAAACTTCTCGCTCCTCACCTCGGGCGGCCGCTCCAAGAGCCCAACCGAGCTGCTGGAGAACCCCATCTTCGGCCAGCTCCTCGAGCGCATGAAGAAGCACTACGACCTCGTCGTGGTGGATTCACCGCCGCTCGGCGCCGTCACCGATTCGCTTCTCATCGCCGAGCGCACGGATGAGGTCATTTACGTCTGCCGCTTCAATCGCGCCTTCCGCAAGCACATCCGCCTTTACATCAAGGCCCTGCGCGGCGGTAAGAACGAGATTCTCGGCATCGTGCTCAACGGCCTGTCGCCGCGACGCATCGAGTACTACTCCAACTACCGGTACTACCGGAGTTACAAGAAGTACTACGGCTCCGAGACCTGAGGTCAGACGATTTCCGGCTTCAGTCCGCGGCGCCGGATCACATGCTCGCTTCCGTGTCGCTCCCGTCCGCCTTTCTCCCTCCCGATTTCACGTCCACCAAGCCGGTCGTCCTCATCGCCGGCCAGGGACGCTACCCGATGCTGGTGGCCGAAGGCGTCCGCCGGGCCGGCATCCCGCTCCGCCTCATCGCCTTCGAGGAGGAGACCCCGCCGGCCCTTTTCGACTCCTTTCCTGAATCCGAACGCCGGATGATCCTGGTCGGGCAGCTCGGCAAGATGCTCCGCGCCATCGAGGAGTTCGGCGCTGGCAGCGCCATCATGGCCGGTCAGATCACGCCCCGCCGCCTGTTCAAGGGCCTGCACCCGGACCTCAAGGCCACACGAATCCTGCTGGGACTCAAGCGCCGCAATGCCGAAACGATCTTTGGCGCGATCGCCAAGGAGATCGGCGAGCTGGGGGTGGCGTTGCTCGACGCACGCAGCTTCCTGGATGATCATCTGGCCGCCGAGGGCTGCATGACTGGGCGTTCGTTTCCCATCGACGACGATTACATTGCGCACGGCATCCAGATTGCCCGCGAATGCGCCCGCCTCGACATCGGCCAGGGCTGTGTCGTGCGCAAGGGCACGGTGCTCGCAGTCGAGGCCTTCGAAGGCACGGACGAGATGATCCGGCGCGCCGGAGGCTTCAAGACCGACCATGCCCTTTTTGTGAAGACGGTCAAAGCCGCTCAGGATTATCGCTTCGACGTGCCCTGCTTCGGCCTTCGCACCCTCGAAACCATGCGCGAGGCCGGCCTCACCGCCGCCGCCCTGGAGACCGGCAAGGTCATCATGATCGACAAGCCGGCCGTGCTCGCCCAGGCCCGTACCTGGGGCATCTCCCTCCTCGGTTTCGCCTGAGGGGCACCGCGCGCTTGCGCCTGTCCCCTCGCCCCGACACGTTCCCGCCATGCAATCCGATGTGGTCGAAGTTTCCGTCCGTGGCGTGATGCCCACTGCGAACGGCTGCGCCGTGTTCCTCGGGAACGACGACAAGACCTTTGTCATTTACGTCGACCACTCCGTTGGCAACGCCATCCAGATGACCCTGAACGGGGTGAAAAAGGAGCGCCCCCTCACCCACGATCTCATCGGCCACATCCTGCTCGGACTCGGCGCGAAGCTCGAACGCATCGTGATCAACGACGTCACCGAGGGCACCTTCTTCGCACGCATCCTCCTCCGCATGGAAAACGAACTTGGCCGCAAGATCATTGAACTCGACGCGCGGCCCAGCGATTCCATCGTGCTCGCCCTCCAGCAGAAGCGCCCGATCTACGCCGCGCGCAAGGTCGTCGAGACGGTCGAGGACATGACCGCCATCCTCGAACGCGTGCTCAAGCAGCAGGCCGAGGAATCCGGCGGCACGGACGACGAGGCCAAGTAAGGTCGCGATGCTCCCGACCACGTCCCGCCTGCCCGCCGGCCTTTCGCCGGACGCCCCCCTCACCGCCCTTGCGCCGATGCAGGACGTGACCGACCTCGCGTTCATGCGGGTCGTGGCGAGTTACGGGGCCCCCGACTATTTCTTCACGGAGTTCTTTCGCGTCCACGCTCAGTCCCGGCCCGAAAAGCACATCCTGCGTTCGATCGATGAGAACGCCACCGGCCGCCCCGTCTTCGCCCAATTGATCGGCGAGGACATCCATCATCTCGAGCGCACCGCCATTGAGCTTCTCCGTCACCCGGTCGCGGGCATCGACCTGAACCTCGGCTGCCCTGCGCCCAAGGTGTACAAGAAGAACGTGGGCGGCGGACTGCTGCGCGATCCCGCCAAGATCGACGAGATCCTCGGTGCGCTGCGCGCCTGCATTCCCGGGCTCTTCACGGTCAAGATGCGCATCGGCTTCGACGACACCGCTTCGTTCGACCGGATTGTCGATATCGTCAACGCCCACCGGGTCGATCTGCTGAGTGTGCACGGAAGGACAGTGAAGGAAATGTACCGCAGCGAAGTGCATTACGATTTCATCGCCCGCGCGGCTGCGCGTTCCCGCTGCCCCGTGCTGGCCAATGGCAACGTCACGTCCGCGGCGACCGCGGTCCGCGTGCTGGCGCAGACCGGCGCTGCCGGCGTCATGATTGGCCGCCACGCGATCCGCAATCCGTGGATCTTTCGCCAGTGCCGCGAGGCCTTCGCTGGCCAGCCGGTCACGGCGGTCACGCTCGCCGATGCCCATGACTACATCGTGCGCCTGTTCGAGGCCACGCGTCCGCCCGGGATTCCCGAGGTCGCGCACGTGAACAAGATGAAGAAGTACCTCAACTTCGTCGGCCAGGGCGTGGACCCCGAGGGCCTTTTCCTGCGCGCGATGCGCCGCGTGCAGAGCGCGACCGAGCTCTTCGCCGTGTGTGACGATCACCTGTTGCGCGAGCCCACCCGCCTGTTCGCCGATGAGCCCTATCCCGGGGTCATCGCCCGCCCGAACTGCGAGACGCCCGACGCCGCAGCTGACGGCTGCTCACTCGAAACCATCACCGCGTGACGCACCGGCGTCAGGTCGACGATCGTTGACCCGACGCCAATCGTGCGGGGCTCACTCCAGCCCGAGCTTCTTCCGCCCCTCCGCGGAGATCATGTGCGGGGTCCACTGGGGATCCCAGACGATGTGCACCTTGGCCGACTCGACGTCGGGGAGCGCCGCGATTTTCTTGCGCGCGTCTTCAGCGATGACCGGACCCATGCCACAGCCGGGGGCGGTAAGGGTCATCTTGACCTCAACGACCTGTTTGCCCGCCGCGTTTGTCTCGATCGCCAAGTCGTAAACGAGCCCGAGATCCACGATGTTCACCGGGATCTCCGGATCGAAGCAGCTCTTCAGTGCGGCCCAAACCGCCGCCTCGGAAAACCCTTCCACCGCAGTGGGAGCCGACGACTCCGCGGCGGGCGTGTAGCCGCCAATCGCGTCCGCATCGGCGCTCTCGATCCGGAAAAGCCCGTAGTCGGTGCGCACCGTGACATTTCCGCCCAGGGTCTGCACGATGTGGACCTCGGTGCCTTTATGCAGGGTGACGCTGTCACCAGCGGGAATGACGGTGGCGGGAATATCCCTGGTCAACGTGGGTGCGCTCATGAGAAATAGAAGGAATCAGCGAATGCGGAGATCAATCGGCAAACGCGCGTAAACGCCGCGCGGATCGTTGAATTTTTCGAGCCCAACCAAGGGCTCCTGCAGGCGCGCCAGCCAGCGCGAAGCCACGCTGCTGCGGGTCGCCGGACGAATGCCCTCAATCATCTCGACCAAGGCCTCGGCCAGCGGCTTCTCGCGTGGGAATTCCACGATCCGGTAATTGTCGCCCAGACCCGCGGTGGACGCCGCATGGGCGAGCGCCGCATCCAGGCCACCCATCTCATCGACGAGGCCAAGATCCAGGGCCTGCGTTCCGGACCACACACGACCCTGGGCAATCTCCTGCACCACGGTGCGATCGATCTTTCGCGCCTCCGCTACCTTGGTGATGAACTCCTCGTAGATCCAGTCGACCATCGACTGGATCACCGCCAGCTCTCCTTCGGTCTTGGGTCGGGTGATCGTGAACAGGTCGGCGTACTGCCCGGTCTTCACGCTGTCGAACGTCAGGCCGAGCGTCTCGTTCGCCAGCTTCTTCACGTCAAATTGCAGCCCGAAGACCCCGATCGATCCCGTGATCGTGCTTGGCTCGGCAAAAATGCGATCGCCGTAGGCCGAGATCCAGTAACCTCCCGAAGCGGCGTACGATCCCATGGAAATGACCACCGGCTTGTCCTCCTTGGCCAGACGGATCTCGCGCTGGATGTGCTCCGAGGCCGTCGCCGATCCGCCCGGGCTGTTCACGCGCACCACAATCGCATCAATGTCGTCGTCCTGACGCAGACGGCGCAGTTCGCGGGCGAACCGGGTGCCGCCGACCTCACCGATGTTGCCCTCGCCGTCAACGATCTCGCCCTCGGCGTAGACCACCGCGACCCGGCCATGGCGTGAAGCCGTGGCCAGACCCGGAACCGGCAGACGCGCGTACGTCTCGAGGCTGATCTGGGTAAAATAATCGTCACCGTCGTCCACCCCCGTGCGCTCCTTGAGTTCGGCGAGCACCTCATCGCGGTACGCAGTCCGCGAAACCCATTTCGAGGCGACCGCCACGTCAGGCCGGATCAGGCCCTCCTTGTCGACGAGCGCCTGGATATCCTCAGGCGTCAGGCCGCGACCCTCCGCAATGTCTGCAATCAGGTCGGACCAAATGTCGCCCAGCAACTGCGTGTACTGCTCGCGGTTCTCCGGGCTGAGGTCCTGGCGGATAAAGGGTTCGACCGCCGACTTGTACTTGCCCACGCGCGTGACCTGGACCCCCACGCCAAATTTCTCAAACGCACCGGCGTAGAACATGGGTTCCGAAGCAAGGCCTGGCATGGCAATCATGCCATACGGATCGAGCACGATCTCGTCGGCCGCTGAGGCCAGGTAGTACTCCAGCGTCGTCGCGTTCTCCAGGTAGGCCATGACGGGCTTCCCTGATTCACGAAAATCAATCAGGGCCTGGCGCAGCTCCTTGAGCGCCGCGAAGCCCGAGCCGTAGCCGGACGGCGTCATCTCGCCCACCAGCAGAATCCCGGCGATGCGCGAATCCTTGGCCGCGCGACCGATGGCTTCGGTGACCGCCCGCAGCTGGAGCGTCATGGGCTCGCCGCCGCCGGTCAGCGCCTGGGTGATCGCACTGCTGTCAAACTGCGGGGGCGCATCGGTCACGTTGACCGACAGGTCAAACACGAGGTAGGAGCGGTCCTCCACGATGACGGTCCGGTCGCCCATCATCGCGACCACGCCGAGCACGCCCACCGTGACCACCACGGCGCCAAGCGCCAGGAGCAGAAACGCCGCCAGCGTACCCAGCAACGAGGCAAAAAAATGCTTCATGGGGCCACCGTACCCGGAAGCCGCGGTTCCTCCAGTCGAAAGGTGTATTCATGACACCGTTTCGTGACGATACTAGGGATTCTGAAGGTTTGCCGTCCGCGGGCACACCCCCCACCCTCCTCTCTATGAGCGAGCCATCGCAACTCCTCACTACCAACCGCAAGGCCCTGACCATCAATCTTGATGAGCAGAAATATGGCACGTTCGCCGAAATCGGCGCCGGGCAGGAGGTGGCGCGTGTCTTCTTCCAGGTGGGGGGAGCTTCGGGCACGATTGCCAAGTCGATGTCGGCCTACGACATGACGTTCAGCGACTCGATCTATGGCCGGGCCCCCCGCTATGTCTCGCGCGAGCGTCTGGCCACGATGCTCGACCACGAGTATTCACTCCTGATCGAACGTTTGAAGGAGCAGCGCGGCGACCGTACGACTTTCTTCGTCTTTGCCGACACCGTTGCCGCCAAGAGCTTCAAGGGCTCGAACGACTGCCACGGCTGGATGGGCATCCGGTTCCAGACCGAGCCGCAGGGTGAACCGAGCGAGATCTACATCCACGTCCGGATGTGGGACAAGGACAACCAGCAGCAGCAGCAGGCCATCGGCATCGTTGGCACCAACCTGATCTACGGCGCGTTCTACTACCTCAACGATCCGGCCAAGATCGTGGAGTCGCTGATCGACAACATCAGCGCCGACCGCATCGAGATCGACATGCTCAAGTTCGCCGGCCCGGCGTTCAAGGACGTCGACAACCGCCTGATGGCGCTGCACCTCGTCCGGCACGGCCTGACGAATGCCATCATGTTCAGCACGGACAAGGAAGTGCTGCAGCCGTCCGAGGCCCTCTACAAGAAGGCGATTCTCGTCGAGCGCGGCAGCTTCCGTCCCGTCACCCACGTCAACGTCGACATGCTCAACTGCGCGTGCGCGCAGTTCATGCAGGAGCCGGCGGTCAAGGGGAAGGACCTGGTCGTGCTGATGGAGATCACGATGAACAACCTGCTCGCGTCCGGCGAACTGGACGCCCGCGACTTCCTCGACCGTGTCGATCTGCTGGCCGACATCGGATTCACCGTCCTGATCTCGAACTACTCGGAGTTCTTCCGCCTGACGTCCTACTTCCGCCGCTACACCAAGGAAATGATCGGTGTGACCATGGGCATCAACAACCTCCTCGAGATCTTCACCGAGCGCTATTACGAGAATCTCGAGGGCGGCATCCTGGAAGCCTTCGGCCGGCTGTTCCGCAACTCGGTCAAGCTCTACATCTATCCGATGCAGCGCAACGCCTACGACCGCTACATCGGCGCATCGAGTGAAACCGCGCCAGCCGCCACTCCAGCCAAGGCCGGGTTCACGTCCAGCGTCCTCATCACCGCCAAGAACCTCCAGGTCGCCGACCACCTGCGGAACCTGTATGCCCACCTGCTCGAGAATCACTACCTCGATTGCATCGTCGGCTTCGATCCGGCGATCCTCGGCATCTTTTCCCGCGACGTCCTCCAGCGCATCGCCGCCAAGGATCCTTCATGGGAGTCGATGGTTCCGCCGACCGTCGCCACCTCGATCAAAGCCAAGCGGCTGTTCGGCTACGAGCCCTGATCTCCCGCCGGTCTGCGGCTGTCTCCCGACAAATCCGCCTCAGGCCGGCTCGAACAGCGGCACAATCTTCATTCCCGGAACCGGCACCAAGCCGCGATCGGTGATCCGGATCCCTGGGATGACCGAAAGCGGAATCAGATTAAGGCCCATGGAGGGCAGCGAACAGCCCGCCGCCTTCCAGGCGCGCTTGAGCTTGGTGGTTGCCCGCGCCGATCTCGTGACTGTCACAGAAGATCGTCGTCGTGCCATTGAGCAGCGCGCCTTCAGCAGTGTAGGGGGAGAGCAGCCGCGCCCCGGTGATCACGAGGTCCGGTGCCTCCCGCCCCCTGGCCACGGCAGCCAAGGTGCTCGTCATCGTGTGCAGCGTGGCAACCGAGAAACGAGTCAGAGCCATATCCGATGACTAGCGCCACGGATGCCAGTCCGCAGCGCTAAAGTTCATCCCTTGGCCAGTTCCAGCGGCAACCTTACTCTTTGCTCATGAATGGAAAGCAGCTCAATATTAATTAAGCCAATTAAACTTAGTTGACCCTAATATTGGGGTGATTTAACTCTGGTTTCACGTGACCGACTCCATGAAATCTCCCGGCCGCACCCTCCTCCGAGCCACCCTCACGCTCCTGCTCGCTGTCGGCATCACCGCATCATCCGCTCTCGCCGCCACCGCTAGGAAGCCGCAAGTCCTCACCACCTTCACCATTCTGGCCGATATGGCCCGGAATGTCGCCGGCCCCTACGCTGACGTCGAATCGCTGACCAAGCCCGGCTCCGAGATTCACGGCTACGAACCGACGCCGCGCGATATCGTCAAAACCCAGCAAGCCAGCCTTGTGCTTTGGAACGGGATGAACCTCGAGCGCTGGTTCGAGAAGTTCTTTGAGAACGTGAAAAGCGTCCCGCAGGTCGTCGTCACGGACGGCATCGAGCCGATGGGCATCACCGAGGGCCCCTACACCGGCAAGCCCAACCCACACGCCTGGATGTCGCCCACGAACGCCGTGCGCTACGTCGAAAACATCCGCGATGCCCTCACCCGCATCGACGCCGCCAACGCCGCCGGCTACGCCGCCAACGCGCAGGCCTACATCGCCAAGATCCAGGCCCTCGACGCGCCCGTCCGTGCCCAGCTTGCCCGCATCCCCGAGAACCAGCGCTGGCTCGTCACGAGCGAAGGCGCGTTCTCCTACTTGTGTCGCGACTACGGCCTGCGCCCTCTCTACCTCTGGCCGATCAATGCCGACGCCCAGGGCACGCCCCGTCAGGTCCAGGCGGTGATCGATGGCGTCCGCGCCAACAAGATCCCCGTCGTCTTCAGCGAGAGCACCGTTAGCGACAAGCCCGCCCGCCAGGTCGCACGGGAAAGCGGCGCCCGCTACGGCGGCGTGCTTTATGTCGACTCCCTGACTGAGGCCGGCGGACCGGCCCCCACCTACCTCGCGCTGCTCGAACGCAACGCACAGACGATCGTGGCCGCCTTTCTCGGTAGCGCCCAGCCATGAGCAAGGTCTCCGCCACGCTCGACGTTCGCTCTTGATCCGATTTCCGTCATGCCTCCCGCTGCTCCGCTCACGCTCGAAGCGATCGACGTCGCCGTCACCTATCCCAACGGCAACACCGCGCTCAATCACGCCAGCTTCCGCCTGGAGGGTGGAACCATCTGCGCTTTGGTCGGCGTCAACGGATCGGGCAAGTCCACCCTCTTCAAGGCCCTGATGGGGTTTGTCACGCCGACGCAGGGCCGCGTCGAGATCGACGGCAAACCCGTGCGCGCGGCGCAAAAGGCCAGCTGGGTCGCCTACGTTCCGCAGGCTGAGGAGGTCGACTGGAGCTTCCCCGTCAGCGTGAGCGATGTCGTCATGATGGGCCGCTACGGCTACATGAATTTTCTGCGGATCCCGCGCGCTGCCGATCGCGAGGCCGTCGAGGAAAGCCTGCGCCGGGTCGGCATGTGGGATTACCGCGACCGCCAGATCGGCGAACTCTCCGGAGGCCAGAAAAAGCGCGTGTTCGTCGCCCGCGCCCTGGCCCAGCGCGGCCGGGTCATCCTCCTCGACGAGCCGTTTACCGGCGTCGATGTGAAGACGGAGGAAGCCATCGTCAGCCTGCTGGGAGAGCTCCGGGCGGAGGGGCGGCTCATTCTCGTCTCCACCCACAACCTGGGCTCGGTACCCGAATTCTGCGACCAGGTCGTCCTGATCAACCGCACCGTGCTCGCCTTTGGCCCGACCGCACAGGTCTTCACCGCGGAGAATCTCACCCGCGCCTTCGGCGGCGCGCTGCGTCACTTCGACCTCGCTCAATCGACGGTCCACGATCACGACGGCCGTCAGGTCACCGTCCTGACCGACGACGAACGTCCGCTCGTCCTCGGCCGGCACGGTCATCTCGAGTACCTCGACCGCACCGGCCGCGAGAAGCTCATCTCCGATCGCGAAACCGAGTCCGACAAGACCCCGCCGCCGAAGAAGCCGTGACCATGGACGCCTGGCTCACCCCATTTCACTACGACTACATGCTCACCGCGATGTGGACGAGCGCGCTGATCGGCGGCGTCTGCGGCCTGCTGGCGGGCTTCATCACGCTCAAGGGCTGGTCGCTCATGGGCGATGCGCTTTCCCACGCGGTGGTGCCGGGAGTTGCCCTCGCCTACCTCGCCGGGTTCCCGTTCGCCGTCGGTGCGTTCACGAGCGGCCTCCTCGCCGCCGGCGCCATGGCCTTCGTGAAAATGAAGACCCCGGTGCGCGAAGATGCCGTGATTGGCATCGTCTTCACCGCGTTCTTCGCACTCGGGCTGCTGCTGATCTCGCTTTTCCCGAGCCGGGTTGACCTGAAGAGCATCATCTTCGGCAACATCCTCGGCATCGCCACCACCGACGTGATCCAGGTCGTGATCGTCTCTGCCGTGTGCCTCGTGACTCTGGCCCTCAAGTGGCGGGACCTGATGCTTTTCTGCTTCGACGCCAACCAAGCCCGCGCGCTCGGTCTCAACGTGGGCTTCCTCCACATCCTGCTCCTCCTGCTGCTCTCGGCCACCGCCGTCGCCGCGCTTCAGGCCGTTGGCGCCATGCTCGTGGTCGCCGTTCTCGTCACGCCGGGCGCCACGGCCTACCTGCTGACCGATAAATTTGGCCCCATGCTCCTGATCGGTTCGGCGCTCGGGACGGTCACGTCCTTCGTCGGCGCCTACGCGAGCTACTTCTTCGACGGAGCCACCGGCGGGTGCATCGTGACACTCCAAGCCTTGATCTTCCTGCTTGTGCTGCTGATCGCTCCCAAGCACGGCCTGCTCGCGGGCCGTCGCGCCAGGCAGCAGCGCATCGCGGAGTCCGCCGCATGACCACGCACCTGCTCGAGCCCTTTCAGTATGGCTTCATGCTCCAGGCCATGGGCATGGGTGCACTCGTCGCCGCGGTCGGCGCGGTTCTCTCCTGCTTTCTGGTGCTGCGCGGGTGGTCGCTGATGGGCGATGCGATCTCGCACGCCGTGCTCCCCGGTGTCGTACTCGCCTACATCGCAGGCATCCCGCTCGCGATCGGCGCCTTCGGCAGCGGACTGTTCTGCGCGGTCGCCACCGGCTGGATCAAAGCGAACAGCCGCATCAAGGAGGACACGGTCATGGGCGTCGTCTTCACCGGGCTGTTCGCGTTCGGTCTCGTCCTGTTTTCGCGCACGCCGTCGGACCTGCACCTCGACCACATCCTCTTTGGCAACATCCTCGGCATTTCCGCGGCGCAGCTCTGGGAGACCGGCCTGCTGTCGGCCGTGGTTCTCGCAGTGATCCTCGCGCTGCGCCGCGATCTCATGCTCGTCTGCTTCGACCCCAGTCATGCCCAGGCCCTGGGAAAATCCGTGCGTGGGTTGACCTATCTTCTCCTCATCCTGCTTTCGCTGGCCATCGTGGCTTCCATGAAGGCCGTCGGATTGATCCTGGTGATTGCGATGCTGGTCACGCCCGGGGCCACCGCCCTGCTCCTGACCAAGCGGTTCGACCGGATGCTGGTGGTCGCGGTCGGGGTTGCCGTCGGTTCGGCCCTGGCGGGGGTCTACATCAGCTTCTTCCTCGATGGCTCCCCGGCCGCCTGCATCGTGCTTTTGCAAACCCTCGCCTTTGTGGGGGCCCTGCTCTTCGCGCCGGGACGGGGCCTGCTTAATCGCCCGCCTGTGAGCCGGGAACCCTCGGCGGCCTAGCCGCCAGGAATTCACCCACTTCCCCCTTGCCGCCCGGCGGCCGGGCTGGCCACACTGCCGCCCGATGTCGCAGACCTTCGCGAGGATCGTCTTTGCCTTCACGGCACTCTTTTTCGCCGCGTTCTTCCTCTGGCCCATTCTGCAGATCCTGAAGGGCGGATTCATCGACGCCGACGGCCAGCTGACGTTCGCCTACATCACGGCATTGCTGGCCGATCCGGTCTACCTGGACGCCCTGCGGAACTCGTTCCTGTTAGCCTGTACCACCACGAGCATCGCGTTGCTGATCGCCATGCCGCTGGCATTCATTTCGGACCGCTTCCTCTTTCCCGGCAAGGCCCTGCTCGGATCGCTGGTGCTCATTCCCATGATCCTGCCGCCGTTTGTCGGCGCGATCGGCATCAAGCAAATCTTCGGCCAGTATGGCGCGCTCAACGCGCTGATCATCGAACTCGGCCTGCGGCCGGTCGGCTGGACCTACGACTGGTTCGCAACGAGCCAGTTCTTCGGCGTCGCGGTCGTGAATGCCCTCTCCCTCTACCCGATCATCTACCTCAATGCCGTCGCCGCGCTCGCGAACGTGGACCCGGCGATGGAGGAGGCCGCCCAAAATCTCGGCTGCACCGGCTTCCGCCGCTTCTTCAAGATCACCCTGCCCCTGATCAAGCCCGGCCTGTTCGCCGGCGGCACGATCGTCTTCATCTGGGCGTTCACCGAACTCGGCGTCCCGCTCATCTTCGATTATCCACGCGTGATGTCCGTGCAGATCTTCTACGGTCTGCGCGACATCGGCGGCAATCCGTTTCCCTACGCGCTTGTCGCAGTCATGCTCGTCAGCACCTGCCTTCTCTACGGCCTGGGCAAGGGCCTCTTCGGCCGCCAGAGCTACGCGATGATGGCCAAGGCCACGAGTTCCGGCGGCCCCCGTGCACTCAGCACCGGCCGCTCGCTGCTCTGCACCGCGCTCTTTGCCGGCGTGACCTTTGTCGCGGTGCTCCCCCACATCGGCGTCGTGCTCGTCGCCTTCTCGACCGACTGGTACCGCACGGTGTTTCCCGCGGGTTACACGCTGGCCAACTTCAGCTCGGCCCTCGGCAACGACCTCACGGTGCCCGCCATCGCCAACAGCCTCAAGTTCGCGAGCATCTCCACGATCATCGACGTCTTCCTCGGTATCGCCATCGCCTACGTCGTCGTCCGCTCCAAGATCGCCGGACGCCAGGTGCTCGATTTCCTCGCCATGCTTCCGCTGGCGGTCCCCGGCCTGGTGCTGGCCTTTGGCTACCTCGCGATGAGCCAGGACGGCAAGTTCTTCGATTTCATCAATCCGGTCCGCGACCCGACCATTCTTCTGATCATCGCCTACTCCGTTCGCCGTCTACCCTACGTCGTACGCTCGGCCGTGGCCGGATTCCAGCAGACCAGCGAGACGCTCGAGGAGGCGGCCCAGAACCTCGGTTGCGCACCGCTCAAGGCCACGATCAAGATCACGCTCCCGCTCATCGCGGCCAACCTCATTGCAGGCGGCCTGCTGGCCTTCGCCTTTGCGATGCTCGAGGTCTCCGACTCGCTCATCCTCGCGCAGAAACAGGCGTTCTACCCGATCACCAAGGCGATCCTCGAACTCTTCCAGTTGCTGGGCGACGGCAAGTTCATCGCCAGCGCCCTCGGCGTCTGGGCCATGGTCTTCCTCGGTGTGACAATCGTCGGCATGAGCCTGCTCCTCGGCAAAAAGCTCGGAGCCATCTTCCGCGTCTGACGCGGAAGAGGTTCGAAGCCCGAAATCCGGATGACGAATGATCGGAAGCTCCGCAGGGTTGGCCGATTCGTCATTCGGATTTCGTCATCCGGATTTTCCACCATTGGGCATTAGTCACTGGTCATTGGGCATTCAGCCGCCACCTCCCAGTCCCCCATGTCCCTCCTCCTCATCGTCTCCCTGGTTTGGGCCTTCTCCTTTGGCCTGATCAAGGGGCGCTTGGCCGGGCTCGACACCGCCGCCGTAGCCGTCGTGCGACTCGCCTTCGCGGCCCTCGTCTTTGTTCCGCTCCTGCGTCTGCGCTCGCTCCCCGGTCTGGCCGCCCTGCGTTTCGCGGCAATCGGCGTGCTGCAGTTTGGCGCGATGTACGTGTTCTACCTGCGCGCCTTCGCCCACCTGCAGGCGCACGAGGTCGCGCTGTTCACCATTTTCACTCCGCTCTACATCGCACTGTTCGATGCGGCCTTCGCTCGCCGTTTCCGGCTGCTGCATCTCGTGGCTGCGGGCGTGTCGGTGCTCGGCGCGGCGCTCGTGATGAGCGGTGCGGAAATGCGCCCGGACCTGGCGGTTGGATTCGGCCTCGTGCAGGCGTCAAACGTCTGCTTCGCCCTCGGGCAGCTCGCCTACAAGCGGGTCCGGAGCGCGCATGCCGGCCTCAAGGACCGCGAGATCTTCGGCCTGCTTTACCTCGGAGCCGTCATCGCTACGGGCGTCTTTTCGCTCTCGACGACCGACTGGATGGCTTTCCGCCCCAGCCCGGTGCAATGGGGCGTGCTCGCCTACCTGGGCGCACTCGCCTCCGGCCTGTGCTTCTTTTGGTGGAATCTGGGATCGCTGCGCGTGAACAACGGCACCCTCGCCGCCTTCAACAACGCCAAGGTCCCACTCGGCGTCGCCTGCTCACTGGTCTTCTTCGGTGAGCACGCCGACCTGCCACGCCTGGTGGCCAGTCTGGTTCTGCTGCTGGCCGCGGTGATGATCGCGGAACGCCAGCCCGCCGAGTGACTACGGCCGGCGGCGCGTGGTGAACGTGCGCTGGTGGCCGCTGGAAGGAATCGAGACCGTGTACGTCTGTCCGTCCGGTGCAACCGAGAGCTTGATCAGGTGACCCTCGCAGGCCTCTTCGGCATTGGCCACGAACTCGGCCGGCGCGTTGCCTTCCGGGCCAACCCGGACATTGCGGTGCACCTGGTACATGGCCTGCAGCGATGGCAAGGTCTGCAACGTGGCGAGAATCCCGGCCTCGGCACCTTTGCGCGGACCGTTGCTCATCACGGAAACGGTCGGAGCCAGCGTGCGGACCAGCGAGGGGTGATTGCTCTGGTCAAGGCCGTGATGACCGACCTGATACACATCGACTTCACCAATCAGATCAACCGGCGTCACCAGCTTCGCCTCAACATTCCACGTCAGGTCGCCGCCCGCAAAAAACCGAAAGCCGCCAAACTCGAGCAGCAGAACCACGCTGTTCGCATTGTCGGACGTGTCCACGGCCTTGGCCGGGACTTCACCCGCGCGCGAATTCGCCGCACGGCCCGACGGCGCCGGAACTAAAACCTGATTCGCCGCTAGAACCCGCACCGCCACCGAAGGGCGCGTCGCTTCCGCCGCGCTTCGCAGGGGAAGCATCATCCCCGGACTCAACAGGGCACGCTGCGCTGGAATCTCGCGGTACGGTTTGATCTGCAGCGGAAAGGTTGACGGCGAGCGTCCATCGGGATCGCCCTCGGGAATCCCCTTGTCGTGCACGGTCCCGATCGGAATGAGCTGCGCCAGTTCCGCCGCGCCACCGAAATGATCGCGGTGAAAATGGGTGATCACCACGTGGTCGATCCGCTCAAGCCCCGCCAGCTTGGCTGCGGCGTGAATGCGGCCGGCATCACGACCACCCGGATTGCCCGTGTCGATCAGGAGCGACTCGCCCTCCGGCGTCACGATCAGGGTCGAGCCACCGCCTTCGGAATCCACCCAATAAAAATCAAGGGTGCGATCAGACCGGCCGGCCAGAGCCGGGGCCACCGTGAGCAGAAACGACGCAAGCAGGACCAGACAACGCCGGGGAGAGGAATTCATGGGGTACGCCGATCCAACCTGATCCCACCGCCGCTGCCAATGGCGAAGACGGTATTGGTCGGCGGCAAACCCGGACGGTCAAACCACCTCAAGTTCTCGCCCCGCCGCCGCCTCCAGCCGTTGCAGTCCACGATCGACGATCTCGTCCGTGGGCCCCTCGATCAGCAGCCGCAGCTTGGGTTCGGTGCCCGAGTACCGCACCAGCACGCGACCGCGGGCACCGAGTTCGCGCTCCAGCGCGCCAATCTCCGCGGTCAGTCCGGCGAGTTCAGGCATGGGGCGTTTCACCTTCACGCGCAGTGCACTCGTGCGTTGGGGAAACTTGCGCAAGGCACGACGCAGCTCCGACAGCGGCTTGCCCGTCGCGAGCATGACTTCAATCACCTTGATCGCCGCGACGAGACCATCGCCCGTCGGAAGGACATCGGAGCAGATCACGTGTCCGCTCGATTCGCCGCCCAGCGTTGCCCCGGAGGCACGCATCCGCTCCATCACGTAGCGATCGCCGATCGAGGTTCGGGCGACCGTGCCGCCGGCGGCCGTGATCACCGCATCCACACCCAGGTTGCTCTGCATCGTGACCACCAGCTCATTGGCGGCGAGTCGCCCGGACTTCAATGCGTGCAGGCCAAGAATCGTGAGGACCTCGTCCCCATCGAGCACCTCGCCCGTCTCGTCGCAAAGCACGCAGCGATCGCCATCGCCGTCATGCGCTATGCCCAGTCGCGCGCCCTTCGCGCGGACCGCGGCCGCCATCCGCTCGGGATGCTCGCTGCCGACCTCGTGATTGATGTTCAGGCCGTCCGGCGCATCGCCGATGCCGACCACCTCCGCGCCCAGCGCGCGCAGCACGCGCGGACTGCTCGCGCAGGTGGCGCCGTGCGCCGTGTCCAAAACAATCCTCCAGCCTGCCAGGGCGCCCGTGGGCAGAAGTGATCCGAGCGCGTCGCAGTACAGATTCAGGGACGAATCATCCGAAGTCAGGGAGCCCACGGACACTGGGGGAATCGCGGGGAGCAGTGCCTCGATCGCCGCCTCGTCCTCGTCGGTCAGCTTCACGCCCGTGCCCGCGAAAAACTTGATGCCATTATCCGAAGCCGGGTTGTGCGACGCGGTGATCACGACCCCTAAAGCCGCGCCGCTCGCCACCACGGTCCGCGCCACCGCGGGCGTCGGAACCACGCCAAGCAGGACGGGTTCAAGTCCCGCGGCCCTCAGCCCCACGGCGACGGCTGCGGCGAGGCTGGGACCCGAGGCCCGGGTGTCGCGACCGATCACGACCCGGCCTCGACCTCCGGCCCAGAGCCCCGCGGCGAGACCGAGGCGCTCGGCGAAGGCCTCGTTGATGACGGGACCACCATAGGGTCCGCGCACGCCGTCGGTGCCAAAGTAGATGCGTTTCATGCAGGTCCAAAAAACTCGCGGGTCGCGGCAATCTTCGCCTTCACGCCACCACCCAACAAGGCCGCCCGTGCCGGCTCCACGCCTTCCGTGACCGAGGCCGTACGCCCGGTGACCCAGAGCGCAACCGCCGCGTTCATCACCACAGTGTCCACGAGGCCAACCGGCCCGCGACCGGCGAGCACGGCGTCAACAATCGCCAGGTTGGCCGCCAAATCGCCGCCGCGCAGATCATCGAACCCGCTCGCGGCAAAACCGTGATCCTCGCCCGTCCAGATTCCATCGACCGCGCGCAGGCGCCCAAATCCGCGCACGCGGTTCGGGGTCGCCGTCGTCAGTTCATCGATGCCGCGATCCGGCCCCATCACGCCGTGGGCCGCGAGACCGGCCGAGGTCCCGAGCAATTCAAGGACATCCGCCAGGCGCGGCACCCACGGCTCGGAGAACACGCCGAGCAGCACGTGCGCAGGCCGGCCCGGATTGATGAGCGGCCCCAGGATATTGAAAACGGAACGACGGCCCTGCGCGGCGAGCGCCTTCCGGACCGGGGCGATGTGTTTGAACGTCGGATGAAATCCGGGCGCAAAAAAGAAGGTATAGCCCAGCTGCGCGAGGGCCGCCTGATGTTTGGCCGGCGGCGCATCGAGTTGCACGCCGAGGGCGGAGAGCAGGTCGGCGCTGCCGCACTTCGACGTGATGCCCCGGTTGCCGTGCTTCATCACCGGCACGCCCAGGCTGGCCAGCGTGAGGACGACCAGGCTCGAAATGTTGAAACCTCCGGCGTGATCCCCGCCCGTGCCGACGATGTCGATCGCCTCGGGTGCCCATTTGCCCACGCCCGGATCGACCGCCCAGGCCCGGAACGTCCGGGCAAAGGCCGCAACCTCCGCCGCCGTCTCGCCCTTGTCGCCCAAGGCGGTCAGGAAGGCGATCTTCGGTTCGTCGGGCACGTCAGGCGAGGCCAGATCAACCGACGCAGCGGCCACGTCATCAGCCGACAGGTCCTGACGAGCGAGCAGGCGGGAAGTCAGAGCAGCGAGCACAGGCATGACGGCAGGCAATCGGAAAAGGCGCCACCGAGAAAAGCATAAACTCGACACTCCCCGCTTGTTCTGGGAGCAAACCGCGTGCGCTGCTTCATCCTGATCCTGCTCTTGACCCTCGCCGGAAGCGGACGAGCGGCGGCCGCAACCCCTGAACCCGCCGTCCCGAGCGAGCTCACGGCGCGCGATGCGATCATCCTGGGTCTCGTTGAAGGGGTGACCGAATTCCTGCCGATCTCCTCGACCGGCCACCTGATCATCGCCAGCCGGACACTCGGGCTCGACGCCGAGGCCCCGCTGCACGACGGGGCGGGCAACCCCCTTTGGCACGAGGCCCCCAGCGAGGACAATCCCGCCGGCGTTCCCCTCACCCGCAAGCTGGCGGTGGATACCTACATCGTCGTCATCCAAGTTGGTGCGATTGCGGCCGTCGCCCTGCTTTACTGGGGACAGCTGACCGGGATTCTCCGCGGACTCACGGGAAGGAACGCGATCGGCATCCGGCTTCTCCGCAACCTGATCCTGGCCTTTCTGCCCGTCGTGTTTGTGGGCCTGCTGCTGGATGACTGGATCGACGCCCATCTCTTCTCGATTGGCGCAGTCGTCGCCGCGTTGGTGAGCGGGGCCGTACTGATGTTTGCCGCCGAACGCTGGCGGCAGCAGCACGCCGGTGCCGGCACGCCGCGCAAGGAGCCGCACGAACTTTCCGTCCGGGAGTCGATTGGCATCGGCTGCATGCAATGCCTCGCGCTCTGGCCCGGGATGAGTCGCTCGATGGTCACCATGGTGGGCGGCTACTTCGCCGGACTCAGCCCCGCCAAGTCCGCGGAGTTCAGCTTCCTCGTAGGTCTGCCCGTGCTCGGCGGCGCCGCCGCCTACAAGTTGATGAAGGCAGGCCCGGGTCTGCTCCAGGTTTTCGGCTGGGGCGAAATGCTGCTTGGGGCCTCCGTTGCCGCCATCAGCGCCGCGATCGCCATCAAGTTCCTGGTGGGCTATCTTGGCCGCAACGGCCTCGGCGTCTTTGCGGTCTACCGGCTCGCCCTCGCCGTGGTGCTGGCGGCCGTTTTTCTAATTTAGAGCGGAAGGTCTCAGGTAGTTGCATTTATTGCATATTATTTGCTTGTAGAACATCTCCGCGGTGGTTTGTCTGACCGCCGTGAGCATGGGCCTTACCTCTTTCCTGCCGGCGAGCCTCGCGCGCGACACGGTCGAATCACTCCGACATGAGCAGGGATCCACTGCCTTTCGCCTCTACACTCTCCTGATCATCGGAGGCGCCGGCGCGCTGGCGGCGCTCCCTCTCATAAAGATCGATCGCTACGTGCTCGCGCCGGGCGTGCTGCAGGCGTCCGTTGAACGGACCGCCCTGCGCGCAGGCGCTTCCGGAACGATCGCCGAAATTCTCGTGCAGGAAAATGATCCGATCAAGGCGGGGCAACCCGTGGTCCTTCTCGACACCAGCGATCTCGACCAACGCCTTTCCCACGTCCGCGAAAACCACACGGAACGCGCCGTCGTCGCCTCCGACCTCGCCATCTTGGCCGACCATGTCGCCGAACTGGAGCGGGAGGATATCGCCGCCAATCCAAGCCCGACGCTCGAGAGCTTTGTCAACGAGGGCATCCGCCGACTTCAGAGCCCCACGATTCTCAGCGCGTTTCGGCATCTGTCGGCCCAGCTTCAGCCCCAGCTGCTGGAGGCGCGCAGGGCAAACGCCGAACTCACGCGCCTCCGCCAGCTGGCCCGCTCCGGCCTGGTGGCTCCGGCCGAGTTGGAAACCGCCGGCTTCGAATTCGAGCGGCTGACGAAGGGCATGGATCTGATGCTCCAACAAGCCCGGGCGCAGTGGCTGAGCCAGCTCCGCGAGGAACGAAACAGCATCCGGGTCTTGCAGAACGATGAGCACGCGCTGCTCGAGGCGAGGAAACTCCGAACCGTGACCGCACCCGTTGACGGCGTCGTCCTGGGGATCGCCGCGTTGGCCCGTGATACATTTGTCACCGCCGGGCAGGACCTGGGATCCCTCTCTCCCGATGGTGAGCTCATCGTTCAAGCGTATGTGCATTCCCGCGACATCGTGCGGCTTCATCCCGGTCAACGTGCACGAATCGAAGCAGACGTCTTTCCCACAGCGGTATGGAACCTGATCTGGGGCACGATCATCGCCATCTCGGATGACCGCGTCGAATCGCCCCTGTCCACGACCCGCGGATTCCGGGTCACGGTCCAACTCGACCGGGCGACGCTCGCGACCTCCACCGGCCAGCTCATGCCTCTGCGCAAAGGGCTCGCGGTCGGAGTCCGACTGATCGTCGGTCGCGAGAGCCTGCTGAGCGTTCTACTCAATCGCAGTTCCGATTGGATCAGCCCCCTTGGTCGTGGCTAGGCCGTCACGATCCCCAGCTCCGGCACAAATGTGCCGGCAAACCAAACAACAAAAGGTAAACAATGAAACACATGAGTGACAGTGAACTCGCCCAAACCCACGGGGGCTTGTGGCATATGACCGTTCTCACCGGCGCCGCCGTCACGGCGCTCGGCTACATGGCCAAGGACCTCTACGACAACTGGGACGTGTTCAAGCGCGAGGTCGCTCGCGGGTGGAATTTCATCTGAACAACGGAGCTACCATGAAACCACTCACTGCTTCAGAGCTTCAGACCGTCACTGGTGGGATCACGCCGCTCGCTGACTTCGGTCAGTTCGTCGGCGGCTACTACCGGGGCCTTTTCATGAGCGGCAACGCGATCTTCTCGATCGGATGGGGCCTGGGCGCCGCCTACTTCCTGTAAGCCGCACTCCGTAGATGTTATGAACGCCGGGCAGCTCTGGCTGCTCGGCTGACCACGCCATGGATCGCAAATCATTCAAAGACTACGCAGCCCTCGCCGCCGGAGGACTGATCGGCTGGGCGGTGACCCATTTCGTTTGGACACGATGGGATGACATCAAGTCAGCCGTGAGCGCCCTGTTTGGCGCGTAGCCTCGATCTTGTTCACCTCCACGAGGAGTCCGGGTGTTCGGCGCATGGCCGATTTAACCCCGGAGCGATGATCCATGTCTGATTTCAAGCAAAGGGACGCCACCGACTGCGGCGCTTGCTGCCTCGCGTATATCGCAAAGCACCATGGCCGGCGTCTCTCCGTCGCCCAGATCCGCCAGTGGAGCGGCACCGGCCCCCAGGGAACGACCGCCCTTGGTTTGATCGAGGGGGCTGGGCGAATCGGCCTCACGGCTAAGGGGGTCAAAGGTGAAGCCGATGCGCTGTCATCGATTCCATTGCCAGCGATCGCTCATTGTCTAATTGATGGACGTCACCTCCACTTCGTCGTCCTGACGCGCTGGTCGGAACGCCGGATCGAAATCATGGATCCGGCCTTCGGCCAGGTCGAGCGCTGGAGCCGCGAGCGATTCATCGCCGCCTGGTCGGGTGTCATGATCCTGCTGGCGCCCTCGGATGCACTCATCGCAACGGAGACCGTCCGGTCACCGTGGCTCAAGTTTGTTCACCTCCTCCTTCCTCACCGGGGCCTGGTGATCCAGGCCATCGCCGGCGCGCTCGTGGCGACCGCGCTGGGCGTGGCCATGTCGATCTACGTCGAACAGATCGTGGACCGCGTTGTGCCCCACGCCGACCGCCGCCTGCTCAATCTGCTCGGATTGGGCATGGGAGCGGTCCTGCTCTTCAAACTGAGCCTGAACTGGCTCCAGGGGCTGATCTCGATCACGCTCGCCCAGCGGATCGACGCCGCGCTGATGCTGGCCTACTTCCGCCATCTGCTGAGGCTTCCCCAGCCGTTCTTCGACACGATGCGGGTCGGTGAAATCACCTCACGCGTTTCGGATGCCGCCCGGATCCGCCATTTCCTGAACAGCACGCTGCTCAGTCTTCTGATCAACCCGCTCATCCTCGGGTTTGCGCTGACGTTCATGGTTTTCACCTCGTGGAAGCTGGCGCTGATCTCGCTCGTGCTGCTGCCCCTGAACGCCGCGGTCTACTGGCTGGTTGATCAGGGCAACCGCCGCTATCAGCGCAACCTGATGGAGCGCGGAGCCGAGTTCGCGGCCCACCTCGTTGAATCGCTCAATGCCCAGCCGCTGATTCGCCGCTTCCTGCTCGAAACGCACATCGTCCTGCAGGCCGAAAGGAAATTGGTTCGTTTGCTGCGCGCCGTCCGCCACTCGGCGTTGCTTGGCCAGGGCAGCAACATCCTCACAACCCTGATCACCCAGGCCTACCTGATCTCGATGCTTTGGATGGGAGCCGGCCTCGTGATCGACGCGGAACTGACTCCTGGACAGTTGATGTCCTGCTACACCCTCGCCACCTACCTCAGCGAACCATTTGCCGCGCTGATCGGCTTGAACACCTCGGTCCGCGAATCACTCGTCGCGGCCGATCGCCTGTTCGAAATCATGGACCTCGAACGCGAAAAGGACGAGGGCACGATTGAATTCGGTCCGCGCCATGTCGACGATCTCCACTTCGAACACATCACGTTCAAGCACCCGGGCCGCCTCGCGACGATTCAGGATTTCACGCTCACCATTCCGAAAGGGAAAATCACCGCGCTGGCCGGAGAGCCAGGCTGCGGAAAGAGCACGCTCCTTTCACTGATCCAACGGCTCTATCTGATTGACGAGGGACGTATCCTGATCGGTGCGCACGACCTTCGCTATTTTCACTTGGAAAGCCTGCGCCGGCATCTCGCCGTCATGCCCCAGCAGGTGCATTTCTTCCCCGGTACCATCCTCGCGAATATTGCCGTCGGCGTCACTGAGCCAGATTCCGAGCGGGTGCTCGCGCTCTGCCGCGAGCTCGGCGCGCTCGAGTTCATCGAAAAACTTCCCCAGGGAATTCTGACTCATCTCACGGAAAACGGCGCAAATCTCTCGGGCGGGCAGCGCCAGCGGCTCGCGCTGGCGCGCGCACTCTACCTCGACGCCCCCATTCTGCTGCTGGACGAGCCCAGTTCGGCCCTCGATGCGGCGTCGGAGCGCCGTTTGATCGCCCTGCTGCAACGACAGCGGGACGAGGCGGGCAAAACCATCGTGGTCGCAGCCCACAGCAAAAGCATCGCGGCGGCCGCCGATCTCGTGGTCGAGCTCAAGATGAGCGGAGCAGGCTGAAGGTCGGCGCCGGTGACGGGCACGGAACATCCCTCAATGGGTTGCGATTACGCACCTCACATCGGGCCCTTTATCTCGCTTGACGCTACGTTTGGCAGACCTTTATTTCGTTACCTTTAACTCGATCACAACGGGCGTTGTCACGATGCCCTCCCTACTCTTAAACCGCTCTCACCATGGCTAATCCGAAACGCAAGCAGTCCAAACGCCGCAGCGCTAACCGTCGCGCCGCCAACGCCTTCAAGGCTCCTCAGGTCGCCACCGACCCGACCGACGGCAGCGCTTTCCGGCCGCACCGGGTTAACCCGAAGAACGGGATGTACCGCGGTCGCCAGGTGCTCGACGTCACCGTCTGAGCGCTCCGCGCACCTCTTTCTAACGCCATCCGCTCGTGATGGTTAACAAAACCGGCGTTTCCGGGCGCATCGCGTTGGACGCGATGGGCGGGGATTTGGGACCATCCGAAGTTGTCGAGGCGGTTAAACTCGCGTTCGCCGAGTTCCCGGAACTCAACCCGGTCACGCTCATTGGCGACCAGGCGGTGCTGACACCCCTGGTGGCCAAGGCTGGACTCGCGGGACATCCGTCCCTCGATCTGTTCCATGCCTCGGAAGTCATCACCATGGATGACAAGCCGATGCAGGCCCTGCGCCGCAAGCGCGATGCCTCAATGGTTCGCGCCATCGAACGGGTGAAGGAAGGCGAAGCCGGAGTCGTCGTCAGCTGCGGCAACACCGGGGCTCTCATGGCCGGAGGCACCCTTCGCCTCCGCACCATGGAAGGCGTCGACCGCCCCGCCCTCGCCGCGATCATCCCGCGCGAGAACGGACATTTTGTTCTGATCGACGCCGGCGCCAATCCGGAGGCCCGCGCCGAGCACCTCGTCCACAACGCAATCCTCGGCACGCACTACGCCCGGATCGTCCTCGGCATCGCCAAGCCCCGCGTAAGCCTGCTCACGATCGGCACCGAGGAGGGCAAGGGCAACAATCTCACCACCGAGGCCCACGAGCTGATGAAGCGCGTCGGCGATGTGATCAACTACGCCGGGCCGACCGAGGGCTTCCAGGTCTTCACCGATCACTGCGATGTCGCGGTCTGCGACGGCTTCACCGGCAACCTGCTCCTCAAGAGCTGGGAGTCACTCGCCAAGTTCATCTCGGGCATCCTGCGCGACGAGCTGAGCGCAGACCCGGTTCGTGCCGCCGGCGCCTTCCTTGCACGTGGCGCCTTCAACGCCCTCAAGCAGCGGATCAACCCCGAGCGCTACGGCGGCGCCCCCCTGCTCGGCCTGCGTGGCAACGTGCTCAAGGCCCACGGCTCGAGCAACCGCCACGCAATCAAGGCCGCCCTGCACATCGCCAGCGATGTCGTGAAGGCGGACATGAATCATCTCATCGAGGCCGACGTCGCCCGGGCCAACGATGCCATGCGGCCCGAACCCGCTGACACCACACCGGAAGCCTAAGGCTTCCCACCCCTTCCTTCATGGGTTCTCCCGCAATCGCCATCCTGGGCACCGGCTCCTACACGCCGGCTCGGGTCATGACCAACGATGATCTGTCCGAGATCGTGGACACGTCTGACGAGTGGATCTTCACCCGGACCGGCATTCGCGAGCGCCGCATTGCCGCCGCCGATGAAGCCACCTCCGACCTCGCCGCCGCGGCGGCCGCCAAGGCCCTCGCCGATGCCGGCGTGAGCGCCAGCCAGATCGACCTGCTCATCGTCGCGACCATCACGCCCGACCTGCCCATGCCGGCCACGGCCTGCATCGTACAGAAGAAGCTCGGCGTGCCCGCTCATGCGGCCTGCTTCGACCTCAACGCCGCATGCTCCGGTTTCATCTTCGCCCTCGATACCGCTTGGGCGATGCTGAGTTCGGGCCGCTACAAGCACGCACTCGTGATCGGCGCGGAGAAGCTCTCCTCCGTCCTCGATTGGAAGGACCGCACCACCTGCGTCCTCTTCGGCGACGCCGCCGGCGCCGTCGTGCTCGGCCCTTCGCGCCGCCCCGGATCGGAAATCCTCGGCGCCAAACTGTACACCGAGGGTGGCTACACCGATCTGCTTTGCATTCCCGGCGGAGGCAGCGCCAACCCCGGTCCCGACGGTCCGGCCAAGGTCATCCAAATGAAAGGCCGTGAGATCTTTAAGATCGCGGTCCGTGAAATGGAGGATGCGGCCCGCGATATTCTGGAACAACATGGGCTCCATGCGGATCAGATTAGCTGCGTGATCCCGCACCAGGCCAATCTCCGCATCATCGATGCCATCGCGCAGTACCTCGAGCTGCCGTTGGACCGTTTTTACATCAATCTCGAACGCTACGGAAACACCTCCGCCGCCTCCATTCCCCTCGCCATTGACGAGGCCCGCAAGTCAGGCCGCATTCAACCCGGCCAGATCAGCCTGCTGGTCGCATTTGGGGCGGGCTTGACCTACGGAAGCGCGTTGGTTCGCTGGTAACACATTATGCCCCTTCCCGTTGTCCGCGCTTATCGCGCCTTCGTCTTTGCCGCTTTCGCCTTCCTCCTGTCGGCCGGGCTGGCTCGCGCTGAGCTCGTCTGGACTCCCCAGGGCGGCTGGCGCGCCGAAGGCGGCGTTCTCTCCGGCTTGGTCGGCGAGGATGCCAACAATGCCCTCGAGCTGATGAACCGCGCCCGCACCGCCGAGGAGGCCGGTCGCTCGCGCGCTGCCATCAAGGACTACGACCGCGTCACCCGCCGCTACGTCAACTCGCTCTACGCAGCCGAGGCCTACTACCGCATGGCCCGCCTGCGCTTGGGCCGCCGCGAGTACTTCAAGGCCTTTGAGGCCTACCAGATTCTGGTCAGCCGCTACCCCAACACCCCTCGCTTCAACGAGATTATCGGCGAGCAGTACCGCATCGCCAGCGCCCTGCTCGACGGCGCCCGCAACCGCATGCTGGGTTTCATTCCCGGCTTCAAGGCCCCGGACCGTGCCATCATCTATTTCGAGCAGATCCTCGTGAACGCACCTTACAGCGACTACGCGCCGCTCGCGCTCATGAACATCGCCCGGGCTCATCAGCAGATGAACTCCGACGCGGAGGCGATCGACGCGCTGGATCGCATGATCAATTTCTACCCGCAGAGCCTGCTCGCCCCGGATGCGTACCTCAAGCTCGCCCAGACGCACGCCTCCCTCGTCGATGGTCCCAACTACGACCAGGCGGCCACCCGCGAGGCGATAACCTACTTTGAGGACTTCATGATCCTGTTCCCCAGCGACACCAACGTCGCCGACGCCGAACGCGGATTGGGCAACATGAAGCAGATGCTCGCCGAGAGCAAAATGCGGATCGCGGATTTCTATTTCAATCGCCGCTCGAACTACAAGGCGGCCCGCGTCTTCTACAACGAGGCCATCACGGTTTATCCGGACTCCACCATCGCCGCCGAGGCTCGCGAGCAACTCGCCAAGCTCGATGCCGAGGAGGCCCGTCGCGCCAGCACGGCACCTGCCGACGGCACCGCCGCCCCTCGTCGCAAGTTCCTCGGCCTGTTCTAGGCCGGACCCCACACCGCCTCCGTCGCCATGAGGCCCGGTCTGATTTTCAGCTGCCTGTTCGCGCTCGGCCTTCTCGCCAGCGGCTGCGCGCATTACCAACTCGGAACCGGCAGCAAACTGACGTTCCAGCGGCTCTACGTCGCCCCGGTGGCCAACGATACGGCGCTGCCCCAGGCGGTCGCTCTCGTCAGCACCCAGATCCGCGAGAGCCTCCTGCGCGACGGTCGCGTGACCCTGGTCAGCGCGGAGGCGGACGCCGACGCCACGCTCGTCATCACCTTGACGAACTACGGCCGCGAGGTCGCCACCGTCCGCCCCGACGACACCGGCCTTGCCCGCAAATTCAATCTCACGCTCGAGGCGAAAGCCACATTGCGTGACCAGCGCACCGGCAAGCTCCTCTTCGAGAACCGTGCGCTCAGCTCGCAACGCCAGGCGTTCACCGACAGCGGTCAGTTGCAGGCCGAGTACCAGACGCTTCCGCTCCTCGCCGCCTCGCTTGCGGAGAGCGTGCGCAACGCCGTGCTCGACGTCTGGTAAGCTCGCGCCGCGCGCTTTACAGAGCGGGTCGGGGCCGTCCATGCTTTCGGCGTGTCCCTCACCCCGATCCTCGCCCCCTCGCTCCTCGCTGGTGACCACGCCAACCTCGCAGCCTCAACCGCACTCGTCGGTCGGCTCGGCTTGGCCTGGATGCACATCGATATCATGGACGGCCATTTCGTCCCGAATCTGACTTTCGGCCCGCAGACCGTTGCGGCCCTGCGCCCGGCATCCAAACTCTTCTTCGACACGCACCTGATGCTCGACGAGCCTCACCGGTACGTTGAGGCCTTTGCCAAGGCCGGTTCAGACCTGATCAGCATCCACATTGAGCCAACGTACGATCACGTCGCCACA
This sequence comes from uncultured Opitutus sp., assembly GCA_964460715.1. Lineage (GTDB taxonomy): Bacteria > Verrucomicrobiota > Verrucomicrobiia > Opitutales > Opitutaceae > CAMAXB01. The sequence goes on from CAYWRG010000002.1 coordinate 45,381, forward strand.
CTGGCCCGGATTCGCACCCTCGGGTGCAAGAACGGCATCGTGCTCAATCCGGGCACGCCCGCGTCGGCAATTGAGCATCTGCTCGACCAGGTTGACCTCGTCCTCGTGATGACGGTGCAGCCTGGTTTCGGCGGCCAGCCGTTTCGCACGGACATGCTGCCGAAGATCGAGCAGATCCATCGCTGGCGCACGGAGCGCAAGCTCAGCTTCCGGCTCGAGGTCGACGGCGGCGTTGATCTGGCCACCGGCGCGCAATGCCGCCATGCCGGAGCTGACACCTTCGTCGCTGGCACGTCCTTTTTCCGCGCAGCCGATCAGGCCGCCTTTGCGGCGAACATCGCCCGTTGGTGACGTCAGTCGCCGGCGCGCTCAGTTCGCATCGCCGCGTGCGATGCGTTCCGCCTCGGCGTACTGCTGGCGAAACCGATTGCCCAAGTCACGGGCGAGCCGAATCTCCTCGGACTTGTCGCGGGCATTGAGCGCCTGCTTGATCGCGCCGTTGACCTGTTCGTACGAAACCGCATCGAGGTTCTGCAGCACGGCAAGAGCAGCCGCCCGACGGGACTCCGGCGCCGCGTTGATCGCGCGCCACGCGCGGGCCAGCTCGACGTGCGTGTCGAGGCACATCACGCGGATGACAAAGGACATCTCGCGGAAAATCGCACTCGTCCACGCCGCCCGGTAGACGAGTTGCTCCTGCTCGTTGTACGGCTCGGCATCCGGATCCGAGCGATGCGGCTTAAATTCCTCGCGGTAGAAATCGCGGCGCACGGGCAGACGGCGCAAGGCGTAGTGTTCAGGGCCACCCGGAGTTTCCGGACGGAAATTCCACAGCTTCTGGCCCTCGATCGACATCACGAACTCAATGAAAGCGACGGCGGCCTCGCGATTGGGTGCGCCCCGCATCAAGGCAATCGGGTCCACCGAACTGACACTGCCGCCCATCGGCGTCGCATAACCGATGTGATCGCCATTTCCACGGCGGCGGATCGCCTCCTCCTGCTGGCGCCCGTAGAAATCGATGCACATCCCAACCGCGCAATTGCCGGCCGCGACGTCGATCGGCGGCTTCTGGGAGGTATCCGTGAAGTAACGGCCATTCGCCCCGATGAGCTGCATCAGCGCCAGCCCCTCGCGCCAGCCTTCGCTCACGGCACGGGCCTCGATTGCCTTGGGATCAGCGCCGCCCGCAGCCTGCAGGGCGACCAGGCGACGCTGCATCTGCTGCTGGATCACGTTCTCGAACGCCTTGGCGATTGATCCGCTCTTGGTCGGATCGGCCAGCGCCACTTCGCCGGCCAGACGCGGATCCTTGAGGTCGTCCCATTGGTGCGGAACCGACTCGACGCCCAGTCGCTCCAGCGAATCGCGGTTAAAAATGATGCCGTAGCTGCTGAGCACCGTGCCGATCCAGCGGCCCTCCTGATCCCAGTACTCTTCACCGGCGAACTGGCGAGGAATGACGTCGTCCTTGAACCATTCGGGAAAGCGACGGACAATCCCGCTGTCCACGATGCGTCCAGCCTGCGCCTGCCGGACAAAGTCGTAGGTTCCGCCGCCGAAAAACAGATCGATGCCCGAACTCACGTTCGACGCGAGGAACGCCTCCCGGGCCTCGCGCGCCTCCTGGCTCGCGTTCGGCGCCAGCCGCGGATTGTGGAAGCCGGTCAAGACCTCGGAACTCCAGGGACGGCGCAGTTGGTTGGTCCAGTGGTTCTGAAACGACGCAACATACTCGCCCTCCAGAAACCGCGCGATCTCGCTCGTGCCGCCGATCACGCGCCAGTCGATCGTGATCGTCCGCCCGGTTCGGGCCTCGTACCACTTGCGGAAGCCGGCGGCGAATTCCTGCCGGATCGCCTCGTTGTGCGGCGTGATGACGACCAGGGTCTCATCCGTGCGGGCCGCCGCCGTTCGCGCCGGCCGCAGGGCAAATGGCAACGCGACGGTCGCAATCAGCGCAAGAATGATGACCGCCTGTTTGACCATGGCGCGAGGCAGGATCAACCCGTCAGGACAACCACATCCTCAAGCGCCACGCTCGCGTGCAATTCGCCCGTGGCGCTTTGCCCCACATGACGCGGATTGAGTTCGTAAATCTTCAGCGTGGTCCCGCCGGCCACGAAATCGTACTGCGCCACCTCACCGAGGTAGATCGATTCACCAATCCGGCCGCGCACGGAGTTAACCGGCTTGGCGGCGCCACTGAGCGTCCAGCACTCCGGCCGGATCGACAGCGTCACGGCCGCACCCGCCGCCGGGCGCGCCGTCGGATCGCCGATCACACCCTCGAAAACCCCAATCGCGGTTTCAACCACGGCGTGGTCGCCTTGGAGGCTGCGCACCGTGCCGGGAATGAAGTCGGTTTCCCCGATAAAATGGGCGACCGTCTTGCGGCGTGGACGGCGATAGACCTCGCGCGGCGATCCCACCTGCAGGATGCGTCCGCCCTCGAGGATCGCCATGCGGTCCGAGATCGACAGCGCCTCCTTCTGGTCGTGCGTCACATACACGGTCGTCAGCTTGAACTCCTTGCACACGCGGCGGATCTCCGCGCGCATTTCCAAGCGCAGCTTGGCGTCGAGATTCGACAGCGGCTCATCGAGCAGCAGGCAGCGCGGCCGGATCACCAGCGCGCGGGCGAGGGCCACGCGTTGCTGCTGACCGCCAGAAAGCTGATTGGGCCGACGTTCGGCGTAGGTATCCATCCGCACGGAGGCGAGCGCGTCACCGACCCGCTTGCGGATTTCGTCCTTGGGCACCTTCCGCTCCTCCAAGCCAAAGGCCACGTTCTCGGCCACGGTCATGTGCGGCCAAAGCGCATAGCTCTGGAACATCATTCCGGTGTTCCGCTTGTGCGGGGGCAGTTTCGTCACGTCCTCGTCACCGAAGAGGATGCTGCCCTCCTCCGGAATGTAAAAGCCCGCCATGCTGCGCAGGAGCGTCGTCTTGCCGCAACCGCTGGGCCCGAGGAGGAAGAAGAGCTCGCCCGGCTCGATGGTCAGATCCAAGCCGTGCAGGGCGACCACAGAACCGAACCGCTTCGACAGTTGCTGGATGCGGATCGAAATCATGTGTGCGAGAGCGCATTGAGGGAAGAATTCGGGCCGGGCTGAGTCAAAGGAAATAACCGGCTTCTACCGCGGAAGCCTTGCAGGAACGGTCGGCTTTCTGCTTCCGTACCTTCATCGCCATGGCCACCTCCCTGAAACTCCATCCCGCCCACGCCGATTTGGATTCCATCCTCGTAACCGAGGACGCGATCAAGCGCCGGATCCGCAAGCTGGGCGCCGATGTCGCGGCCGCTTACGGGAAGGAAGAGATCACCGTCGTCTCCATCATCAACGGCGCCATCCTCTTCACCGCCGATCTGGTGCGCACGATCCCGAACCCGATCCGTTTGGACTGCATCCGCATCTCGAGTTACCGCAACGAGACCAAGTCGCTCGGCAAACCGCAGCTGTTCCACAGCCTCACGCTCGATGTCACCAACCGCCACGTGTTGCTGATCGATGACATTCTGGATACCGGCAAGACGCTCTCCATGGTGGTCGGTCTCATCCAGAAGCAAAACCCAGCCAGTCTGAAGACCTGCGTGCTCCTCGACAAAAAGGGCCGCCGCGAGGTCGAATTCGAGGCTGACTTTGTGGGCTTCCAGATTCCCGACAAATTTGTCGTCGGCTACGGACTCGATTTCGCCGAGCGCTACCGGAACCTGCCCTGCATCGGCGTGCTCAAGCCGCACCTGCAGAATCCGCCCGAGTGGGCATAGGACGTGCGGTGTCCGTGAGCGCAGGCGACCGCCTCACTGCTGGTTTACTTTTTCCATCATGAAACACCCCGCCCTGCTCGCGCTCGGTTTGTTCCTCTTCATCGCTGGCGCCGCACAGGCCCAACCGGTGTTTCCGGATGCGACCCAGCGGATCCTGACCCACCGTGAGCAAAACGAACTCATCACGCCGTGGATCAAGAAGCGCTTTGACACGATCCTCCCCGGACTGATGACCCGCGAGGGCATCGACATGTGGATCATCCCGACGCGCGAGTACAACGAGGACCCGGTCTTCGGCTCGATGTCGCCCATCACTTACTACGCGTCACGGCGCCGGACCATTCTGGTGTTCTTCAACCCGGGTGACGGCAAGCCGGTCGAGCGCTACTCCATCGGTCGTTTCGACTACGACCGGATCTACACGCCGGTCCCGGCCGAGAGCACCGGACCCGCGCAGTACGGAGCACTACGCAAACTCGTCGAGGAGAAGAATCCGAAGGTGATTGGGATCAATGAATCCGACTCGTGGAATCATGCCGATGGCATCACGGCCAACGAGAGGCGCCGCCTAATGGAGGCCCTCGGACCTGATCTTGGTGCGCGCGTGAAGTCGGCCGAGATGCTCGCAGTGGGCTGGCTCGAAGTGAAGCTGGCCGAGGAACTGCAGGCCTACCGGCACGTGATGACCGTTGCCCACCTCGTGATTCGTGAAGCGTTTTCCAATCAGGTCATCACGCCGGGCAAGACCACCACGCAGGACGTGGTCTGGTGGATGCGCCAGCGCGTCGCCGAGATGGGACTCGGCCAGTGGTTTCATCCCTCGATCACGATCTGGCGCCAGGGTGGCACGCCCGCCACGTCCCAGGGCGTGATTCAGCCCGGTGACATGCTTCACACTGATTTCGGGATCGTTTACCTCGGCTTCTCCACGGATACCCAGCACCTCGCCTACGTCCTGAAGCCAGGCGAGACCGACGCACCGCAAGGCCTCAAGGACGGCCTGCGTGCGGCCAACCGCCTTCAGGAAATCACGATGCTCCAGGCGCAGCCCGGCCGGACGGGCAATCAGGCCTTGGCCGCCGCCATTGCCCAAGCGAAGAGCGAAGGCCTCGTGCCTCAGATCTACTGTCACGCCATCGGCTATCATGGTCACGCTGCCGGCCCTCCGATCGGCATGGCCGACAATCAGGCGGGCATCCCCGTGCGCGGCGACGCCATCTTCCGCCCGAGCACCTGGCACTCGATTGAGCTCAACGCGACGCACCTTGTCCCCGAATGGGGCGGCCAGGCCGTCCGCTTCGCCCTTGAGGAGGATGCGGCGATTCTGGCGGACGGCCGCTGGGATTGGATCAACGGACGCCAGACGGAGTTCTATCTGATCAAGCCGTAGGCGGGAACGTCACCACAAGACCTTCACCCCGCCCCAGCGGGTGATTTCCTGGTCATTCGTGATCAGCGTCAGCTTGTGCTCAAGCGCCGTTGCGACAATCAGGCGATCAGCCGGGTCCTTGTGCTCCCAATTCAATTGCGTCGATCGATAGGCTATCTCCGCTGAAATCGGCAGGACGCGAACGGCTTGGCTATTGGTACGCAGCCAAGCGAGGACATCTCCCGTGATCGCCAATTGGCCGGTCGCGGCTTTGCGCGCAACTTCGAGCACGGAAATGTCCGCGAGGGCGAGATCCGCCATGGGCGTCTCCCGAAAAAGCACCTTTACACGCTCAGGCATTCGGTCGTTGCGGTTCACGGCCCACAGCCAGGCATGGGTGTCCAAAAGGTAGCGCATGGGCGACGTGGACTGAAAGGTGCGCAGAGTGGAAACTCAGGCGAGATCGCCCCACTCCTTCAGCGGAATAAACGGGCCATCCTCATGAAGTTTCGACAAGTCGGCTTGGCCGGCAGTCAGACCCCAGATGCCCTTGGCCGGTTTCTCCGCCTTAAAGATGTAGTCACCTTGCTTGCCGCGGATGCGCACGGTTGCCCCCCGCTCGGCCGCGCGGCGCGCCTTGGCGAAGTTGCGCTGGAAATCACGAAGGGTCGTTTCCATGTCTGACATATTTGTCTGACATCTATTTCTGTCAACACCAGCAAAAAGGGTCGCCCGATAACGGGCGGCCCTTTGAATTCATCGGAGTTCGCTGCGGCGCTTACGAGGCGACGCCGGTGTCGGCGGCGGGCTTCGTCGGCTCCTTCTGCTTGAACTCGAGCTTGTCGCCGTTGCGCACGACCAGCACGTCCTCGCCTTCCTTCACGTCACCGCGGAGGATGGACTCGGCCAGCGGATCCTCGAGGTAGTGCTCGACAGCCCGACGCAGCGGACGCGCGCCGTACTTCTCGTCGTAACCCTTCTCGATAAGGAGCGCCTTCGCCTCCGCGCTGAACTCGAGCGTGATCTTACGCTCGACCAGACGCTTCGCGAACTTCACCAGTTCGATCTCGATGATCTTGATGAGATCGTCCTTTCCGAGCGGGCGGAAGAAGATGATGTCCGAGATACGATTGAGGAACTCGGGCTTGAAGACCCGCTTTGCCTCCTCGAGCACCTTCTCGCGCATCTTCTCGTGATCCGAGAAGCTGCCCGTGGCGGCGGCGAAGCCCATCGAGGTCTGACGCTGGAGCAGCGCGGCGCCCACGTTCGACGTCATGATGATGATCGTGTTGCGGAAATCGACCACGCGGCCGAGCGAGTCGGTCAGGCGGCCGTCCTCCAGGATCTGCAGGAGCAGCTGGAGCACGTCCGGATGCGCCTTCTCGATCTCGTCGAACAGGATGACCGAGTACGGACGACGGCGGACGGCCTCCGTCAGCTGGCCGCCCTCGTCGTAGCCGACATAGCCCGGAGGCGAACCCACGAGACGGGACACGGCGAACTTTTCCATGTACTCGCTCATGTCGATCTGGATGAGCGCGTCCTGGTTGCCGAACATCTGCGCCGCGAGCTGCTTCGCGGTCTCGGTCTTGCCGACGCCGGTCGGGCCGACAAACATGAACGAGCCGATCGGACGGCGCGGATCCTTGAGATCCGCACGGGAGCGCCGGAGCGCACGCGCGATGGAAACGGCGGCGAGGTCCTGGCCGACAACGGACTTCTGGATCTCGGCCTCGAGGTTGAGGAGCTTCTCGCTTTCCTTCTTCTCCATGCGGGAGAGCGGAATGCCGGTCCAGTCGGCGACGACCTGCATCATGAGGTCCTCGTCGATGTTCACACGCTTCTCGTCACGCGACTTCTTCCACGACTCGGTGATCTGCTCCTGCTTGGTGCGGAGCTGCTTCTCCTTGTCGCGGTACTTGGCCGCTTCCTCGAAGTGCTGCTTGGCAATGGCCTCTTCCTTCTGCGCGCAGACCTGCTCGATTTCCTTCGTCAGGTCCTCGATGTCCGGCGGACGGTTGAGCGCAGCGATGCGGGCGCGCGAGCCGGCCTCGTCCATGACGTCGATCGCCTTGTCGGGCAGAAAACGGCCCGTGATGTAGCGATCCGACAGCTTGGCCGCGGCCTCGATGCCCTTGTCGGTGAAGACCGCCTTGTGGTGATCCTCGTACTTGCCGCGAATACCCTTCAGGATGGTGATCGTGTCGTCGACGGACGGTGGCTCCACCTTGACGGACTGGAAGCGGCGATCGAGGGCGCTGTCCTTCTCGATGTACTTGCGGTACTCGTTCAGGGTGGTTGCACCAATGCACTGCAGCTCGCCACGCGAGAGCGCGGGCTTGAAGATGTTGGACGCGTCCATCGCCCCTTCGGCGGCGCCAGCACCCACGATGGTGTGCATCTCGTCGATGAAGAGGATGATGTTCTTGGCGCGCTTGATCTCGTCCATCACCGCCTTGATGCGCTCCTCGAACTGGCCGCGGTACTTGGTGCCGGCGACCATGAGGGCGAGATCGAGCGTGATGACCTTCTTGTCGAGGAGGATCTCCGGCACGATGCCGCTGGAGATTTCCTGGGCGAGACCTTCCACGATGGCGGTCTTGCCGACGCCGGCCTCACCGATGAGGACCGGGTTGTTCTTGGTGCGACGGCAGAGGATCTGCACGACGCGACGAATCTCGTGCTTGCGACCGACCACGGGATCGAGCTCACCCTTGCGGGCCAGCTCGGTCAGGTCACGGCCGAAGGCCTTGAGCGCGGGCGTCTTGACTTCCTTCTTGTCGTCCGGGCCGCCCGTGCCACCGCGTGGCGACGGGGCCGCCGCCTCTTCGCCGGGCGCGCCGGTTTCGCCGCCGGAGAACTGCGGATCGAGCTCGCGCAGAATCTCGTTGCGGGTGCGTTCGATGTCGATGTCGAGGGACGGGTCGGGGCCGGCCTTGGCCAGCACCGCACGCGATGTCGAGGGACTTGAGCACGCGGGCGGCCACGCCCTCCCCTTCGCGGAGCAGGCCGAGCAGGATGTGCTCGGTGCCGACGTAGGAGTGGTTGAGCGCCTTGGCCTCCTTGCCCGCAAGGGCGAGGACCTTCTTGACGCGCGGCGTGTAGGGAATGCTGCCCTGGGTCTTGGTTTCGGTGCCGGTGCCGACCTGCTTCTCGACCGCGGCGCGCACGGTTTCGAGATCGAGGCCCATCTTCTGCAGCACGCTGACGGCAACGCCCTGCCCCAGCTTGATCAAGCCAAGGAGGATGTGCTCGGTGCCGACGTAATTGTGATGGAAGCGGTCGGCTTCCTTGCGAGCCAGCGCCAGCACCTGCTGGGCGCGCGGCGTGAAATTATTCATGGGTTCGGACATG
>CAYWRG010000002.1:53885-74663 GCA_964460715.1 uncultured Opitutus sp.
GTTGGTGTCTGAGTTTAGTTGTTCCCGTTCGTTGTGAAAGTGGGTCGGGCAAACGAAGCGAACTCGCTTCGGAGCCGGCTGGCGCGCAGCGCGTCCCGCTCGGCCGACTCAAGCTCGGCCTTGCCGGTGGCGTGCTGGATGTGGCCCGGCTGGGCCTCGATGAAGAGACGGTCGATCGTCGTGCGCGACGCCTCGGGGAAGATCCCGAGGTCGATGCCCAGACGCAGGAGCGACAGGAGGTTCATCGCCTCGCTCGAGCTGAGCAGGTGGCTGTTCTGCAGGATGCCAAAGGCGCGGCCGATCTTGTCGTGCAGCTTGCTGCCGTCCGTCTCGAGCAGCTTGGCCCGGGCGTTGAGCTCATGCTCCACGATGGACTGCAGCACGCTCTGCAGGCGCTTGATGATATCCTCCTCCGACTCGCCGAGCGTCGTCTGGTTGGAGATCTGGAAAATGCTGCCGCTCGCGTCGGAGCCTTCGCCGAAGAGACCGCGGACAACCATGCCGAGCTGGTTTACCGCGCGGACGACCTTCTCCATCTGGCCGGCGATGACGAGAGCCGGCAGGTGCATCATGGCGGACGCGCGCATGCCGGTGCCGAGATTCGTCGGGCAGGCCGTGAGGTAGCCGAGCGAGGGCGAGTAGGCGTAGTCCAGCGTGCCCTCGAGAGTGGAGTCGAGGTCGTTGATCGCCGTCCAGGCCTTCTTCAACTGGAAGCCGGCGCGGAGGACCTGGATGCGCAGGTGATCCTCCTCGTTGATCATGACCGAGAACGTCTGCTCCTTGTTGATCACGACGCCCGCGCCGCCCTTAGAGCCCGAGAGCTCGCGGCTGATGAGGTGGCGTTCGACGAGGATCTGGCGCTCGAGCGGACCGACCTCATCGAGCGGGATGTTCAGGGCGCGCTTGAGCGGGCCGGTGCCGGCGAGCGCGTCGCGGCAGGCGGCCAGCACTTCCGCGCGACCATCGCGACCCGCCCAGCCCGGAAAGGACCGGCCGGTGAGGTTGCGGGCGAGACGGATGCGCGTCATGAGCACGACGGCGCACTTGCCGCTGGCCGTATCGGTCAGTTCGGACGGCGTGGCGATGAGGGACTCAACCGTCATGGCCTTAGCGCGTGGGCTTTTGCTCAAAGGCTTGTTTGACTTGGTGGATTTCATCGCGAAAGCGCGCGGCTTCTTCGTACCGCTCGGATTTGATGGCGTCGTTAAGATCGACCTCGAGCTGGCTCAGGCGCTCGTGGAGCGACTGACGATCGAGGGCCCGCTGCGGGACCTTGCCGACATGGCGGGTCCCCTTGTGCATGCCGTCGAGCATCGGCTCGACCATGCCCTTGAAGGTCTCGTAGCACTGCGGGCAGCCGAAGCGCCCGTGCTTCTTGAAATCGTTCTGGGTGAAGCCGCATTGCTCGCAGCGCACGCCGGCCGCCGGCGTGGACTCAGGCGTGAGGGACGCCTTGAGCAGCAGGTCCGCAAGGGAGAAACCGCTCGGGTCGGTCACGCCCTTCGCCTGCGCGCATTCCTCGCACAGGTCCACCTTGTGCACCTTGTTGTTCACGATCTGCGTGAGGTGCACCGTGGCTGGCTTCGAGCAAAGGTCACATTTAAGCGGACTGGCCATGAGTTAATTATAGCACGTTCAATTCAACTATCGACCGAATGAGCCGAAAATGAGGGAGAGACGGCAACTTTTCCCGTCCCTTGCACTCAGCATGCCAACACCGCCCAAAGCCGCAAGCCCGGGCGGTGGAGATTTCTGCGTACGCAACCGCGTCGCGACGGCACGGCCGTGCGCCAAGGTTGCGCGAAATGACTCACCTGCGTCCTGCAGGTCGTGGCTCAAATCCGGGTGCCTTCGACCAGAACGCGGCGGCGGAATGCAGCCAGAACCTTGGCGAACACCGGACCCGGCTTGGCATTGCCGATCTCGCGGCCGTCCAACTTGACCACCGGAATCACCTCGGCGCCCGTGCCGGTCAGGAAAACCTCGTCGGCATTCCAGACATCGTAGCGGGTCAGGTCGTGCTCCTCGATCACCACGCCGATCTCCTTGGCGATGTCGAAGATGGCGTCACGGGTGATGCCCTTGAGCGCCCCCTGCTGGGCCGACGGGGTGTAGATCTTGCCCTTGTGCACGATGAAGACGTTGTCGCCCGTGCACTCCGCCACAAAGCCCTGGTCGTTGAGCATGATCGCCTCGAGCGCGCCCGCCTGGCGGGCCTCGATCTTGGCCATGATGTTGTTGAGATAGTTGAGCGACTTGATCGCCGGGCTGAGCGCGGCCGGATTCATGCGGCGGGTCGCCACCGTCACGATCTCCAGGCCCTTTTCGTAATGCTCCTTCGGGTAAAGGGCGATCTTGTCGGCGATGATGAAGATCGACGGCTTCGGGCACAGCCAGGGCGACAGGCCGAGGTCGCCGACGCCACGCGTCACCACCAGGCGGATATAGCCATCCGTAAGATTGTTCGCCCGGCAGGTCGCACAGACCGCGTCACTGATTTCCTTCCGGCTCCAGGGCATCTTCAGGAGGATGGCCTTGGCCGAATACTCAAGGCGCTCGAGGTGCTCCTCGAGGCGGAAGACGTTGCCGCCGTAGAGGCGAATACCCTCGAAAATGCCGTCTCCGTAGAGGAGGCCGTGATCGAACACGGAGATCTTGGCCTCAGCCGAGTCCACCAGGTTGCCATCGAGGTAAATCTTCATCGCGGCTCAAAGTAGGGATGCGCGGCGCCGCTTGTCCAGCCCCGGACGGGATCTTTAGCCTTGCATACAATTACTTGCAATACATCTGTAGTGCCCTTCCCTATGCACTTTACACCGCACCCCCTCCCTCGCGGTTTCACCCTGATCGAACTGCTCACGGTCATCGCGATCATTGGTGTACTCGCCGCCATCGTCATCCCTTCCGTCGGCAAGGTCCGCGAAACGGCCCAGCGCACCGTCGACGCCAACAGCCTCCGCGAGATCGTGAAGGCGGCCAGTCTCTATGCCGCCGAACACGATGACCGCTTGCCCGGCATCAATCTCTCCGCTTCCACCTTCCGTTCCTCCGGAACCGCCGCGACCACGACACCCCACACGTGGGCCGCCGCCCTCGCGCGCGCCGGCTTCCTCACGGACCCGGCCTTCTACAGCTCACGGCTCGATCCCCAGCGTCCGGCCACGCTGCCTTCGACCATTCTCGCCCGCACGGATTCCGGCCTGAGTCTCGACCCGGCCTTTGCCTCCATGGTCCTGAGTGTCGAACTCGTCGCCGGCCTGCGTCTCAACCATCCCGCGACCACGCCCGTCGCCTTTACCCGCGGCCTCCAAACGGACGGGAACTGGAGCCCGGAAAAGGGCGTCTACAGCGACGCCGGTGGCTTTATCGCCTACCTCGGCGGCAACGTCACCTTCCACCGCTCCCTCGAATCACCGGGCAATCTCACCGCTCCCAATGGCCGCGCCACCAGCAATCTCCTTCAAGCCCTCCCCTATCTGGCTTCCGCCAGCGCCCAGAATCCGAATCCCCGCGTTTACGCCGACGACACCCTCGGCGGCATCGGACGCGAGGCCGGCGTCGTTTCCCTCCCTCCGCCGTGACCGGGCCGGGGCGAAATTCGAACAGTCAACCCAAGGCTTCCCTCCGGCGGCCAAGTTGTACTAACTGAGTGGTGACATGACCGTTTCGATCCCCTCGAATCCCACCTACATCATCGGCCATCGCAATCCCGACGCCGACTCCATTTGCTCGGCCATCGCCTACGCAGCCTACAAGGAAGCCCGCGGCCAGCAGGGCTACGTTGCCGCCCGCTGTGGCAATTCGAACGCCCGCATCGACACCATCCTCAGCCGCTTTCGCCAGCCGCTGCCCTTTTACCTGAGTGACGTCACGCCGCGTGTCCGTGACGTCATGACACGTGACGTGGTCTCGATCGCGCTGGGTTCCACCTGCGCCGAGGCCCTCGAACTGATCGACGGACACGACATCCGCATCCTGCCCGTGCTCGCCCCCGACGGCCGGCTCGTCGGGTGCACCTCGATCTTCCAGCTCGGCGGCTTTTTTATCCCGCGCCTTCGCGAACCGCTCGAGATGCGCCGCGTCTTCTCCAGCCTCGCCCACATCGCACGCGCGCTCAAGGCCCGCACCGTTCACCTTGATCGCGCCGACCAGAGCGAGGAGTTCTTCGTCCGTATCGGAGCGATGGATATCCGTTCGTTCGGCCGCTTCTCGGAGCAGGACGGCGCCCCCGCCTCCCAGTCAATCATCATCGTCGGCGACCGCTGGGACATCCAGCAGAAGTCGATCCAGATGGGCGTCCGCGCGCTGGTCGTCACCGGCAATCTGCCGGTTGACGAGGAAGTCGTGCGCATGGCACGCGAACGCTCTGTCTCGCTCATCGTCAGTCCCTACGACTCGGCGACCACGGCGTGGATCATCCGCACCGCCACGACGATCGACCGGCTGGTCGACCGCAAGTACGTTTCGATCAACGCCGACCTCCGCCTGACCGATCTGCGCAAGAAGATCGCCTCCTCCACCGCCCCGGCCTACGTGGTGCTCAATGACGACGGGCGGCTCGAGGGCATCCTCTCGAAGACCGACATCCTCAAGCCGGTGAAAACCCGCCTTGTGCTCGTCGACCACAACGAGATGACGCAGGCCGTCGCCGGCGCCGACCAGGTCACGGTCACCGAAATCATCGACCACCACCGCCTGGGTTCCCTGAACACCCAGCAGCCGATCCTCTTCATCAACGAACCCGTAGGCTCCACCTGCACGATCATCGCCGATCTTTTCCGGCGCGAGGGCCTCACGCCCAACGCCGATATCGCAGGCATCATGATGAGCGGCATCATTTCCGACACCCTCCATCTCAACAGCCCGACGTCGACCGAGAAGGATTCCGAAATCCTGACCTGGCTCGCCGGCGTGGCGGGCGTCAATTCGCGCAGCCTCGCCGACGCCATCTTCAGCTCCGGCTCCGTCATCCTTGCCAATCCACCCGAGAAGGTGATCCGTTCCGACTTCAAGATCTACGACGAGGACACCGTGCGCTTCGCCGTGTCCCAGGTCGAGGAACTCGGCTTCGGCAATTTCTGGCAGCACGCCAAGAAAATCGCCGCCGCGCTGGAACAACTCTGCCGGGACGAAAATCTTGCCTTCGCCTGCCTGTTGGTAACGGACATCAACACCCAGAACTCGCTTCTGCTGGTCAAGGGTGACCCCGCCTTCATCTCGCGCATCAACTATCCGCACGTGGAGAAGGATGAGATTTTCGACATGCCGGGCGTGGTCAGCCGCAAGAAGCAGCTGATTCCCTACATCGGCAGCCTGCTCAAGGAACTCCAGTCCGAGGGCATCCTCCCCACCCCCGCCAGCCGGTCCCGCGCCCCGTTCCCCACGCCGGTCATCGCCTAAGCGGTAAACGCCCACGAATCACGCGAATCATCGCGAATTCAAACCGGGTCACCACGAAACACACAAAATCCCTGAACTCAGCGTTCCGATCCGTCTTTCGTGTGTTCCGTGTGTTTCGTGGTGGTCATTCCGAGTTCCGCTCCAGGTTGATTTGCGTGAATTCGCGGAAATTCGCGGGCCACGGCTTGATGCCGGTCATCGCCTGAGCGATCCGTCCGGCATTCCCGCGGGAATGCCGCCCGCACCTGCATCCTCGTACCCTCGCCGGGTGCGGCAGGCCGTCCATGGACGGAGCCACAAATCCAGCAAAAAGCTGTAACCTCAGCGGGATAGGTACGTCATTTGCTCCGCAGCGCGGCCTTCCCGGGACCGCCTCACGCTTTTCCAAATCATCCCTTCAACCCTACCTCCCCGCTGTCATGGCCAAATCCGGAAGCTTCGGCAAAATCGTCACTTACCTCGTTGTACTCGCAGCAGTGGGAGGCGGTGCCTGGTACTACTTTAAAAAGAAGAACGATGTCCCGCCCCAGGTGACTTCGATCACCGTCGGCCGCGGTGAGGTGATCCAGGCCGTCACGGCCACCGGCGCGCTTGAGGCAGTCGTCGAGGTCGATGTCAGCTCCCAAGTGTCCGGCCTCGTGGTCGACGTGCTTGTGGACTACAATGACCAAGTGAAGGCCGGCGACGTCCTTGCCCGCCTCGACCCCTCCACCTACGAGCAGCGCCTGAAGTCAGCCGAGGCCGACCTCGCCTCGACCGAGGCCAGCAACACCCTCGTTCGCCTCAACACCGAGCGCACCCGCGAGCTGCGCGCCAAGAATCTTGTCTCCCAGCAGGAGCTCGATCAGGCCGAGGCCACCCTCGCCCAGTCCAACGCCACGCTCCAGACGCGCCGCGCCTCCGTTGAGGACGCCAAGGTCAATCTCGCGCGCTGCACCATCTACGCTCCGATCGACGGCATCGTGCTCAACCGCCAGACGGAAAAGGGCAAGACCGTCTCGGCCAGCACCTCGGCGCCGACCCTCTTCGTCATCGTCAACAACCTCGCCAACATGCAGATCAACGCCTCGGTCGCCGAGGCCGACGTCGGCACGGTCCGCGAGGGTCAGGACGTCAACTTCACCGTCGACGCCTTTCCGAACCGCCAGTTCCGCGGCAAGATCTCCCAGATCCGCAACAACCCGACGACCCAGTCCAGCGTCGTCGTCTACTCGACCATCATCTCAGTCGACAACCGCGACCTCGCCCTCAAGCCGGGCATGACCGCCAACGTCTCGATCATCGTCGCCCAGCGGAACAACGCCCTCACGCTCGCCAATTCCGCGCTCCGCGCCCGCATCCCGGCCGAGTTCATGCCCGCCGCACCGACGCCGGCTGGTGGCGCCGCCGCGCCCGCGGCCAGCGGTGATCCGCGCGAGCAGATGCAGGCCCTCATGAAGGAAGCCGGTTTCGTCCAGGGCGGCGGTCCGCCATCCGCTGAAGTCATGGAGAAGGTGCGCAAGCTCGCCCAGGAACGCGGCATTCAGCTGCCCACCATGGGCGGAGGCCGCGGTGGTCGGGGCGGCGCCGGCGGCACCCCAGCGGTCACCACCCGCACGGTCTATCGTCTCGTTTCTCCGCTGCCCAATCTCAAGGTCGAGGCCGTCAACGCCCGCCTCGGCATCACCAACGGCATCGTCACCGAGGTCATCGACGGCCTCAACGAGGGCGACGTGATCGTCACGAACATCATCACCGCCAATCCGACTGCATCCTCCTCACCTGCCACCGCCAATCCGTTCGCCGGCGCCAGTCGCGGTGGGTTTGGTCGCTGATTCGAACGGAACGCCTCCATGCACCCCGTCGTCCAGCTCAGGGACATTCACAAGATCTACGACTCCGGCGAGGTCAAGGTGCACGCCAATCGCGGCGTCAGCCTCGATATCCAGCGCGGGGAAATGGTCGCCGTGATGGGCGCCAGCGGCTCCGGTAAATCCACCGTGATGAACCTGCTCGGCTGCCTCGACCGGCCGACCAGCGGCACGTACCTGCTCGATGGCATCGACGTGTCCAAGCTTGACCGCAACGAGCTCGCCGACATCCGCAACCAGAAGATCGGCTTCGTCTTCCAGGGCTTCAACCTGCTCGCCCGCACCACCGCCGTCGAGAACGTCGAGCTGCCCATGTTCTACGCGCCGAAGAAACCCTCGGCCAAGGAAATGCGCGAACGCGCCATGCACGCGCTCGAGATAGTCGGCCTGGCCACGCGCTACGACCACACGCCCAGCCAGCTCTCAGGCGGCCAGCAGCAGCGCGTCGCCATCGCCCGCGCCCTCGTCAACCGCCCGCAGGTGATCCTCGCCGATGAGCCCACCGGCAATCTCGACAGCAAGACCTCGGTCGAGGTCATGGGCGTCTTCCAGCGCCTGAATGACCAGGGCATCACCATCCTCATGGTCACGCACGAGCTCGACATTGCCAGCTTCTGCAAACGCAACATTGTGTTCCGCGACGGCCGCATCGTCAGTGACATCGTGGTCAATCCTCGGCACATCGCCGAAGAGGAGCTCAAGAAGATCAACGCGGCCGAAGCCGAGGCCAAGTTGACCGCCATCCCGTAAGCCCTTTCCGCCCACCCCGCCGCCATGCGCTTCTTCAATACCATCATCATCGCCATCCGCGCGCTCCGGCGCAACAAGCTGCGTTCGATGCTGACGGCCCTCGGCATCATCATCGGCGTCGGCGCGGTCATCGCGACCGTCAGCATCGGCAACGGCGCCAAGTCCCAGGTCGAGGGCCAGATCGCCAGCCTCGGCCAGAACATCATCACCGTGTTCCCCGGCAGCATGACCACCGGGGGCATGCGCGGCGGTTTCGGCAGTGCCAGTTCCCTTACAGTCGAGGATGCCGAGGCCATCCAGCGCGAGATCGGCGGCATTGTCGCCGTCGGCCCGCAGATCAGCGATCGCCAGCAGGTGCTCGCCAACGGCCTCAACTGGAACACCTCCATCACCGGCCAGTCCCCTGATTTCCTCACGATCCGCAACTGGTCACTCGCCGAGGGCTCCATGTTCACCGAGCAGGACATCCGCAGTGCCGGCAAGGTGGCGGTCATCGGCCAGACCATCGCCGACCAGCTTTTCCCGGGCGCCGACCCCATCGGCCAGAGCGTCCGCATCCGCAACATTCCCTTCACGATTCTTGGCGTGCTCAACAAAAAGGGCTTCAACACCTTTGGACAGGACCAGGATGACGTGATCCTCATTCCCTACACGACAGCCATGCGTCGCGTGACGCGTCGCGACCGTCTCCAGCAGATCATCATCCAGGCCGCCAGCGCCAGCCAGATGACGCTTATCCAAGAGGACATCACCGCCCTCCTTATGCAGCGTCGCGCCGGCCGCGACCAGGACTTCACCGTCCGCAACCAGCTTGAAATCGCCGAGGCCGCCACCGCGACCTCGAAGACCATGACGCTGCTCCTCAGCGCGATCGCCGGCGTGTCCCTCGTCGTCGGTGGCATCGGCATCATGAACATCATGCTCGTCAGCGTCACCGAACGCACCCGCGAGATCGGCATCCGTCTCGCGATCGGCGCCCACGGCAGGGACATCCTCATGCAGTTTCTGATCGAATCGATCATCCTCAGCTTCATGGGCGGCATCCTCGGCATCCTCACCGGCTGGGGCGTGTCCGAACTGCTTTCCAAGTACAACGGCTGGCCGATCCTCGTTTCCAGCACCGCCGTCACGATCGCCTTCTTCTTCAGCGGCGCGGTCGGCGTGTTCTTCGGATTCTACCCAGCACGCAAGGCCGCCAAGCTCGATCCCATCGAGGCGCTCCGCTACGAGTAAGCTCGTTCCGTTTAGCCGGGCTCGTTGAGCCCGGTCCGGGTTTAAAAGACGTCATTTCCTGACCGGCCTCGGCGAGGCCGGCCACAAAAGCGCTTCAAGCCGGCTCGTCCCAATTCTTCGCGCGGGCCAGGGCGCGCTCCCATCCGCGGCGCAGGGGAATCATCTCGACCGGATCGCGCTGTGGCCGGAACGTTGTATCCGGTTCCCGGTTGCGCAGGATATCCTCCCGACTCGGCCAGAATCCCACCGCCAATCCGGCGAAATACGCGGCTCCCAGCGCAGTGGTTTCGACATTCGCCGGTCGGACCACGGGCGTGCCGAGAAGATCAGCCTGGAACTGCAGCAGCGGCGCGCTGCGCGAGGCCCCGCCATCCACCCGGAGTTCCTTCAGGCTCAGCCCGCTGTCGCGCTCCATGCAGCCGATCAGGTCGGCGCTCTGGTAGGCAATCGACTCCAGTGCCGCCCGACAGAAATGAGCCCGGTTGCTCCCGCGCGTCAGCCCCACCGCTACGCCGCGCGCATAGGGATCCCAGTGCGGCGCACCCAGCCCTGCGAACGCCGGGACGATGTAAACGCCGCCCGCATCGCGGACCGAGGCCACCAGCGTATCCAATTCCTGGACGCTACGCACCAACTGCAGCTCGTCGCGCAGCCACTGGATGACCGCCCCGCCGACAAAGACGGAGCCTTCCAGCGCATACTCCGCCTTGCTACCCACCTTCCACGCGAGGGTCGTCAGCAGATTGTTCTGCGAGCGCACGGCCTCCGCGCCGGTGTTCATCAAAAGGAAGCATCCCGTGCCATACGTGTTCTTGGCCATGCCCGGCCCAAAGCAGGCCTGTCCAAACAGCGCCGCGTGCTGGTCACCCGCCACCCCGGCGATCGGCACGCCGGACGGCTGCAGGTCCCCTTCCACACGTCCGTACACCTCGGAGCAGCTGCGCACCTCGGGCAGCATCGCCTCCGGAATTCGGAACTGACGCAGCATCTCCGGACTCCACGCGAGCCGGCGCAGGTCGAAGAGCAGCGTGCGCGACGCATTGGTCACATCCGTCGCGTGCACGGCCCGGCCCGTGAGCTGCCAGATGATCCACGTGTCGACCGTGCCAAAGAGCAGTCGTCCCTCCTCCGCGCGACGCCGCGCGCCCGGCACGTGATCGAGGATCCAGGCGATCTTCGTCGCGGAAAAATACGGATCGATGCGCAGCCCGGTGATCGCCGTGACCTCGGCCTCGAAGCCGTCCGTCTTCAATCGGCCACACGCATCCGCCGTGCGTCGGTCCTGCCAGACGATCGCCGGATAAACCGGCTGCCCCGTCTCGCGATCCCAGACCAGCGTCGTCTCGCGCTGATTGGTGAGCCCCACCGCCGCGATGTCACTGGAGCGAAGGCCGGCCCGCGTCAGGGCCTCGGCCGCCGTCCCGACCTGCGTGGACCAGATCTCCTGCGGATCGTGCTCAACCCACCCGGGCTGCGGGTAGTGTTGGGCAAATTCACGCTGGGCCGAAGCCACGGCCCGACCGCTGCGATCGACAATGATCGCACGCGAGCTCGTGGTGCCCTGATCCAGGGCCAGGACAAATCGGGGTTCGCTCATGAAAGGGGTGACTCCACCGTGAGCCTCCCAGCGCCTCGCCGCAAGTCGCCCGCCACGTCCCATTTCCGGGAACAAGCGCTCCCGTGAACGGAGGATTCAACCGGTTCCTTCACCGACCCAAATAGGCGATAAATTCTTATTTAATTGTCATTCAATAGGTAAAGAAACACCAAATCACTTGGCACGCGCCGTGCAAAAGAGAGCCCATAACACGCATCATCATGCAAAACTCCATCAAGCTCCTCGCTCTCTTCACGGTCACCGCGTTTCCCGCGATGGCCTTTGCCGACATCGCCGGCCTCAATGCCCCGATCGCGGTCGCCGCTGAAACCGGCCTCTATGTCTATGGGAGCGCCTTCGTCGCGCTCATGGCCCTCCGCGACTACGCCCGCACCCCGCGCGCCCTGCGCCTGCCCGCGCCCGTGCTGCTCCCAGCCCGCGAAGCCTTCACAGCATCGCCCGTTGCCGCTCGCCGCGCCGCGACGCGCCGCTCGTTCCGCGCTCCGCAGATGTCGTGATCCCAACCGCAGGCCGGGCTGAGATCGTCCCCTCGTTCTCTTTCTCGTTATCATTCTCGTTCTCCCTTCTGATTCCTGAGAATCAATCCGAGAACGAGTAAGAGAACGAGTCCGGGCAACGCCCCAGCCTTGCACACAACTTGACACCCTTCGCCTGTCTTCCGTCACTTCCCTCATGGCCGACGCCCAGAATCGAATCCTGATTGCGGATGATCAACCGGATGTCCTCGAAGCGCTCCGGCTCCTGCTCAAGGGCGAAGGCTATCAGACGGAGGCGGTCAAATCACCCGCTGCGGTGATCAAGGCGGTCGAGCATCGCGATTTCGCGATGGTCCTGATCGACCTCAACTACACCCGCGACACCACCTCGGGGCAGGAAGGCCTCGATCTCCTCCAGCGTCTGCAGGCCCTCGACCCCACGCTCCCGGTGGTGGTCATGACCGCCTGGGCCAGCGTCGAGGTCGCTGTCGAGGCCATGCGACGCGGCGCCCGCGATTTCGTCACGAAGCCATGGGATAATCCCCGGCTGCTCGCGATTGTCCGCAACCAGATCGAACTCGGCGCCGCCGTTCGCGCGTATCGCCGGCTCGAGGACGAGAACCAGCTGCTCCGCGGCAAGGGCGGCCCCGCCCTGATCGCCGAGTCCGCCGTCATGCGTCCCGTGCTCGACATCATTGCACGGGTCGGTCCCTCCGACGCGAACGTCCTCATCACGGGCGAAAACGGCACCGGCAAGGGCCTCATCGCCCAGGCGCTGCATTCCGTCTCGGTCCGCGCCGGCAAACCTTTCATCTCGGTCAACATGGGCGGCCTCCCCGAGGGCGTTTTCGAGAGCGAGCTGTTCGGTCATGTCCGCGGTGCCTTCACCGACGCAAAGAACGACCGCGCCGGCCGGTTCGAACTCGCCGACGGCGGCACGCTGTTCATGGACGAGATCGGCAACATCCCGCTCAGCCAGCAGGCCAAGATTCTCCGCACGATCGAGACCGGTGATTTCGAGCGCGTGGGTTCCTCGCGCACCTACCGCGCCAACGTCCGCCTCGTCTCCGCGACCAACGCTGACCTCGCTGCCGAGGTCGCAGCCGGCCGCTTCCGTCAGGACCTCCTTTTTCGCCTCAACACGATCCACCTCCACCTGCCGCCGCTGCGCGAGCGCCGCGAGGACATCGAGCTGCTGGCCCTGCATTTCCTCAAGGGCCACGTCGAGCGCTACCGCAAGGCCATCACGGGCTTTGACGACAGCGCGATCCAGGCCATGCGCAGCTACGGCTGGCCCGGCAACGTGCGCGAACTCGACCACGCGGTCGAACGCGGGGTGCTCATGGCCCAGGGCAAGGTGGTCCGCGCCGCCGACCTCGGCCTCAACGCCGGCGCGGCCTCGCCCAAGCTCGAGGACATGAGCCTCGAGGAAGTGGAATCTTTCCTCATCAAAAAAACCCTCGCCCGCTGCGACGGCAACGCCCGCCAAGCCGCCGAGGAACTCGGCCTCAGCCGCAGCGCGTTTTACCGACGGCTGGAGAAGTACGGGCTATAGCCCGTAGCGGTAAGCTATAAGCTTTAAGCGGTAAGCCCGGATCACCTAGGCTTCAGCAAGCGTGAAAGACTATCGCGAGCTCTTGATTTGGCAGCGCAGCCACGATCTCACCCTCAAGGTATATCAGACGACGAAATCGTTCCCCAGGGACGAGCAATTCGGCATCACCAATCAGATTCGTCGCGCCAGTTCCTCCATTCCGGCCAACATAGCCGAGGGCTGTGGGCGGGACGGTGACGCCGAGTTAAAGCGTTTCCTCAGCATCGCCCTAGGGTCAGCTTGCGAAACCGACTACTTCATCCTGCTCGCCCGCGACTTGGGCTATCTGCCGCCTGACGAAGCCAATCAACTCCTCGCAGAGACACTCGAACTTCGTCGCATGCTCGGTGCCTTCATTCAGAAGCTTAAATCCTAAAGCTTACTGCTTATCGCTTTCCGCCCATGCCTCCCCCTCCCCGTCGCAAACTGACCTACGACCAGGACCTGTTCCTCCTGGCGCTGCTGGCTGGGCTGCCGGCAGTGATCGTTGCGATGTGGCACCTCTGGTTTGCCGGCGATCAGGCTCCCAAGGTGCAGTGGACGCTGTCCCTCATCATCTTCGGTTTCTGGTTCGGCTTCGCCGCCGCGGTGAAGCATCGCGTCGTCCATCCGCTCCACACCATGGCCAACCTGCTCTCCGCACTCCGCGAGGGCGATTTCTCCATTCGCGCGCGCGGGATCCGCAGCGACGACGCGCTCGGAGAGGTCATGACCGAAATCAACTCCCTTGGTGTGATTCTCCAGGAACAGCGCCTCGGCGCCCTCGAGGCCACCGCCCTCCTCCGCACCGTCATGGAGGAGATCGACGTCGCCATCTTTGCCTTCGACGGCAGCTCGACCCTGCGTCTGGTCAACCGCGCCGGTCAGGAACTCCTCGCCTCGCCCGCCGAGCGCATCCTCGGCCGCGATGCGAATGACCTCGGGCTCGCCGACTGCCTGACCGGCGATTTTTCCCGCGTGCTCAACCGCAACTTCCCCGGCGGCACCGGACGCTGGGGCATGCGCCGGCAGACATTCCGCGAAGGCGGCCTGCCTCACTCGCTCATCATCATCGCCGACCTGAGCCAGCCGCTGCGCGAAGAGGAGCTCAAGGCATGGCAGCGCCTCGTTCGCGTGATCGGACACGAGCTCAACAACTCGCTCGCTCCGATCAAGTCACTCGCCGGCAGCCTGACCTCGCTCCTGCGCAAGCCCCAGCGCCCGGACGATTGGGAGCAGGACATGCGCTCGGGGCTGGAAATCATCGAGGCACGTTCGGAGGGACTGAACCGCTTCATGCAGTCCTACGCCAAGCTCGCCCGCCTGCCTGCGCCCAATAAACAGCCATGCGAACTGCCGCCGCTGCTGCGTCGGATTGCGACCCTCGAAAAGCGCGTTCCCGTCAGGATCGTCGACTCGCCCGATCTCACCGTCTCGATCGACGCCGCCCAGATCGAGCAGGTCGTCATCAACCTCATCCGGAACGCCGTCGAGGCGACCCTTGAGTCCGTCCTGGCCGATGCCACCGACCGCTGCGTCCGGCTAGGCTGGCGCCGCGTGGCCGGCGCGGTCGAGATATTCATCGAGGACGAAGGCCCCGGCATAGCCAATTCGCAGAACCTCTTCGTCCCGTTCTTCACGACCAAGCCCGAAGGCTCGGGCATCGGCCTCCTCCTCTGCCGTCAGATCGCCGAAAACCACGGCGGCACCGTGCGCTTGGAGAACCGGACGGACGCACCCGGTTGCGTCGCCACGCTGCGCCTGCCGCTTTGAGTTCACCCGTGAAGTCCGGATAGCCGAGGGGGGCCGTCCTTGAGCTTTAAGCGAGGGGGCCGGCAATCCGCGGAAATAGCACATTACTATTCAGATAAGCTACTTAACCGTAATCGTCTTCAATCTTGAATACCTTGATTTTTATAAAATGTAACGTAACGTTTTATTGTGCCATACGAATCCCTTAGCCGGAACCGAATTACCCAAGCTCTTCGCCGCTTGGGTGAGTTGGCGCATGGGCAGAACGTGACACTGGAGATCTCCCTCTACGGTGGCGCGGTGTTCACGTTGGTCTACGGCTCGCGCGATGCGACGAAGGACATTGATGCCGTGGTCCACCCAAGCGAAACCGGCAGCACGCTGGCGGCGAAAGTGGCCGCTGAACTTGGCTTGCCCGTTGATTGGCTGAACGACGATGTGAAACAATTCCTGGCCGAGAAGGAGGCCAAGCGCAGCCTCCCCGAAGATGTTTTCGGACAAGGCATCCGGATCGTCGTTCCGACGAGCGCCTACCTTCTCGCGATGAAGCTCCGCGCCTGCCGTCCGCCATTGCCCGGCTACGCCGGCGATTATGGCGACATTCGCTTCCTTGTTCAGAAAATGGAGATCCGATCGGTCGCGGAGGCCGAGGCCATCCATGACAAATTCTTTCCGCACGATGTCCTCACGACCCAAGCCAGGGAGGTCGTCAAAAGCGCGATCGAGCCTCACACATGATCACTCGCCCAAAATCCTTGAAGGAGGTCGCCGAGCGGTCCGCCTCGCTCGGCGAATTCGGCCTGAACCTGCGCGACTGGCTCCACGAACTGCGGCGGGCCTCTTCGCGCCCCCAGGCCGCCGCCGCTGTCGCGGACGAACCGCCCCGGCTTCAGGGTAAATTTCCGCAGGGCCACATCGCCGACGCCTGGCTCGCCGCCTATGCGGAACACCTGGCGCAAAAGGTTGCCCGTGTGGCCCCGGCATGGGCCTTTGCGCCTGATCGCGTCGCGCCAGACCCGGTTTTCGACGAAGGTGCCGATAGCCCGATCCTGCGCGCGCTGGCATTGGCGCATGCTCCGGCTGCCTTCAAGCGTCGGAATATCTTCACGCCTTCCGTCGATCTCCCGCTCCGACTGCGCGCCGGACGTCCCGCGAAAACCCCCGAGGAAAAGCGGAAAAACAATGCCGAGCGCCAGCGCCGGTTCCGTCAGGCCCGGAGCGAAGAACTGGCCGCGCTGCGAACATTGGCGCGCAAGATCGTCCGACGAAACCCGTGACCGTTTGCCACCGATCCCAGGCGGTCGAGCTGCGTAGGCTTGCATTTCCGAAGCCGAGCTCCACCGCCACCTGAATCAACAACGATACCCAGCCTGATCCCGTTTCTGCTCTCAGATCGAGAACGAAGAACAAGTAAGAGATCGAGAACGAGTTCGTAACAGGGACAGGCGGCTGCGGCCCGTCATTCTCCCCGATGGACCTTCTCCATGTAATCGAGGTCCTTGGCTGTCTTTTCGTTGAACCACTTTTTGATGCCCTGAAAGACCGCGGCTTCAAGTTGGGGGTGCGCCGCTTCCCAGCCGTTCCAGATCTGTTCCCTGCTGGTGATGAACTCGCGCAGCGCGATCTCGGGGAATTTCTTTTCCGCTACCGCGGCCCGCCACACCGGGTCCTGATGCAACGCCAGCACGAGCGCCGCCGTGCCCTCCAGCGCCACCGGTGAAAGCGCGATCCCGGACTGATAAATCGCGAAGAGCACCTCGCCCACTTCCTCGGCCGGCACTGCCATGGTGCGCAAGCGCCGATCCTCAACGTGAAATTGTGACTGCAGGACGATAACCAGATAACCGGCCAGTTCCCCTCGGTACTCGGCAACCTGCCTCCTTATGCCCGGAACCGGCTCAGCGAACACCGCCTTCACCGCTGTCAGCATATAATCGGCACAGAACGCCCCCGTCCGCTCGCGCTGATGCTCGGAATAGTTGCCGGTCCTTGCCTCTTGCTCGATCTGACTTTGCACAAACGCAATGAACGTCGCCCGTAACTCCGGCGCATTGAAGTTGGGTAAGGCCGGCGCCGGTGTGGCGGCGGCTGCGGCATCCGCCGCGCCAAGGCTCCGCGCTGCACCCAAGCCGAGTGCAACCAGCAGGAGCCAGAACCGTGCGCGTGTGTTCACCGTGAAATCCGGGGCTTTCCGCAACCGTGACCGCAGACGAGCCTAGAGGCGCTTTCCTGCGAATCCATGCGAATGTGCGCAGATTTGGGTAGGTTTCCGAGCTAGCGGCAGGCAGCCCTGAGGCGGAGAATGGAATCAGATCGATTCAATCCAGAAGTCGCGCAGAGACGCAGAGGCGCAGAGAAGACCTCCCAACCACGGATCGAGTTTTTAAACTCTGCGTCTCCGCGTCACCGCGCGACTTCCCTCGATCGGGCTTGTTCCGCTGGACGCTCTCCTTCTCCTTCGCCAAATTATCGCCATCCCCATGTCCTTCCTTCGATTCCTCGTCTGCACGGTCGTCCTCGGTCTTGCCTCTAGCTTGGCCACCGCCGCCACCGGCACCTTCCGCGTCACCGTTCCGGCCTCCGACCAGAATCGCGCCGGCATCGTGGTTTCCTTCGCCCTGCCGGCCACTGCGCCGGCCAACGCGGAACTGCGTGACAGCCGCGGACGCACCGTCCCGCTCCAAGTGGCCGCCGATCGTCAGGCCCGGTTCGTCATCGCTTCCGCTCCCGCCGGCGAGGCGCTGACGTTTACGCTCGGCGCCAGGGCGGTCGCTCCGGCGGCCGGCATCACCGCTCAGCGCTCGGCGGATCGTCTTGCCCTGAACGTGGGCGGCCAGCCGTTGTTCAATTTCTGGCTCACGCCCGAACCCTTCCCACGCGCCGGGATTGACGCGAAATTTGCCCGCGCCGGCTTCATTCACCAGCTGATGACGCCCGCCGGAGCCCAGATCACCGATAGCTATCCCACCGACCATCTCCACCACTACGGCATCTGGTCGCCGTGGACCAAGACGTCGTTCCAGGGCCGCGCGCCCGATTTCTGGAACGTCGGTCGCTTATCCGCCCGCGTTGACTTCATGGGACTCGACCGCGCCTGGGAAGGTCCCGTCCATGGCGGCTTCGTTTCGCGTCAGGACATGGTCGATCTCAGCGGCCCCGCGCCTGTCACGGCGTTGAACGAAACCTGGACCGTGACGGCCTACGTCATGCCCGGCTCCACCCGCGCCGTGCACGTGTTCGACCTCGAGATCGTGCAGACTTGCGCCACGAATGATCCCTTGATCCTGCCGGAGTACCACTATGGCGGCCTCGCCTTCCGCGGCGCCGCGTCCTGGCAGGGAGCGGCCAACGCCCGCATCCTCACGTCCGAGGGCATCGATGATCGTATCAAGGCCAACGCCAGCCGCGCCCGCTGGGTGCATTTCTGGGGCGACGTCGACGGCAAGCCGGCCGGCGCCACCGTGCTCGGCCATCCGGAAAATTTCCGCGCGCCGCAGCCGATCCGCATTCCGCCTGATGATCCGTACTTCTGCTTCATTCCCTCGCAGATGGGTGAATGGCGCATCAACCCCGGCGAGCCGTACCGCGCCCGTTACCGCTTTATCGCCATCGATGGCGCGCCCGATCCCACCCTGATCGAGGCCTACTGGCAGGGCTACACGCAGCCGAGCAACGCCACGGTCGAGGCCCTCTGAGCTCCTACCGAAAACTCGCCCGCGAATCGCGCGAATCAGCACGAATATTGCCCGAACATGGAAGATTTGGGCCACTGGCCGGCTCAGACCAACCCTTTCCCACGAAGGACACCGGAGGACGCAGAAACAGAATCCGAATCCTCATTTCTGAGTTTCGTGTATTCCGTGTTTACCGTGGTGAACCCCTGAATTCGCGTCGATTCGCGTGATTCGCGGGCAACCACGGCCCCAATTCTTCCCGCTTTTGGGACGGCGCAATCCCGACCGCGGAGTCCGAGCGAATGCGCACAGGTTCGGTTTAATTTTTATCTCATTATCCAATAATGATTTAATAGTTAATCTTCATGCTGGCACGGCGGATGCAAAGAGAGACCGCAACTCTACGCCGCATGGACATTGCCCGCCCCAACGTCGCCCAGCAAAAACGCAAGAAGCGCATCCTCCTCGCCGCCATCGGCGGGGTCGTGGTCATCGCCGCCACGATCGCGCTTTCGTCGCTCAAGCCGGCTGCGCCGTCCGTTGATCGCAATCTCGTCTGGATCGACACCGTCAAGCGCGGCCCGATGGTCCGCCAGGTGCGCGGTCTTGGCACGCTTGTCCCGGAGGACATCCGCTGGATCGCCGCGCGCACCCAGGGTCGCGTGGACCGCATCCTCATCCGTCCCGGCGCCGTTGTGACGCCCGACAGCATCATCATGGAGCTGTCCAATCCGGACGTCACCCAAGCCGCCGAATCCGCCGAGTCCCAGTTCACCGCGGCCGAGGCCGAGCTCGTCAATCTCAAGGTCCAGCTCGAGCGCCAGCTGCTCGAGGCCGAGGCTGCCGCCGCCCGCGCCAAGGCCGACTTCGAGCAGTCCAAACTCCGCGCCGAGGTGAACGAGGAGCTCTTCCGCGAGGGCCTCGTCTCCGCGCTTGAGCTGCGGCTCTCCCGCGTCACCGCCGAAGAGGCGGCCACCCGTCACCAGATCGAGCAGAAACGCTTTGCCTTCTCCAAGGAGTCCATCGGACCGCAGGTCGCGGTCAAGGAAGCCGAGGTCGCTCGCGTCCGCGCCCAGGCCCGCCTCCGCCGCGAAGAGGCTTCCGCCCTCTCTGTCCGCGCCGGCTTCTCCGGGGTGCTCCAGCAGCTCCCGCTCGACATCGGCCAGCAGGTCCAGCCCGGGGCCAATCTCGCCCGCGTCGCTGATCCGATCCGGCTCAAGGCCGAGGTCCGCATCGCCGAGACCCAGGCCAAGGACATCCAGATCGGCCAGATCGCCTCGATCGACACCCGCAATGGCATCGTCACCGGCACCGTGGCCCGCGTCGATCCCGCCGTCCAGAACGGCACCGTCCTCGTCGACGTGTCCCTCACCGGCGAACTGCCCCGCGGCGCCCGCCCTGATCTCTCGGTCGATGGCACGATCGAACTCGAGCGCCTCGACAACGTCGTCTTTGTCGGCCGCCCGGCCTTTGGCCAGGAGCGCAGCACGGTCGGCATCTTCAAGCTCGATGCGGACGGCATCGACGCCGTTCGCTCGCAGGTCCAGCTCGGCCGCAGCTCGGTCAACACGATCGAAATCGTCTCCGGTCTCCAGCCCGGCGACCGCGTGATCCTCTCCGACATGTCTCAGTGGGATGGCAACGAGCGCATCCGTCTCAACTGATTTTCGAATTTCGATTTCCTGACTCCCGCTTCGCCACACCGGTCGCCCGCGGATGATCCATCAAACCCTGTAACTTATCCGGAGTTCCCGTGTTCTCTCTTCGACCGCCCTCCCTTTTCCGCCCTGTCATGATCGTTCCCGTTCTCCTCGTCGCCGCCCTCGCCATTCTCGTCGCCACCGAGAGTGAGACCTGAGGGATTTTCGATTTTCGATTCCCGATTTTCGATTTCAATCCCCTGCAGCTCACCGCCGACCTCCCCTTTACTCTCCGCCCACCGCGTTCACTCCTCCAATCGAAAATCCTAAATCGAAAATCCTCCGATGTCCTCTACCGCTGAATCCCTCATCAAACTCGATGGCGTGACCAAGGTCTTCTTCACCGACGAGGTGGAGACCCATGCCCTCTCCGGCATCCACATGGAAATCCGCAAGGGCGAGTACGTCTCCATCGCCGGCCCGTCCGGCTGCGGCAAGTCCACGCTCCTTTCCATTCTCGGCCTGCTCGACGCGCCCAGCGACGGCACCTACCTGCTCAACGGCCGTCCGGTGCAGGGCCTGTCCCTCCCCGAGCGCGCCCGCATCCGTAACCGTGAGATCGGCTTCATCTTCCAGTCGTTTAACCTCATCGGCGACCTCACGGTTTACGAGAACGTTGAGCTTCCCCTCACCTACCGCGGCATGGCGCCCTCCGAGCGCAAGGATCGCGTGACCGAGGCGCTGGAAAAGGTCGGCATGGGCCACCGCGCCCGCCACCTGCCGTCCCAGCTCTCCGGCGGTCAGCAGCAGCG
>CAYWRG010000002.1:74673-92323 GCA_964460715.1 uncultured Opitutus sp.
GCCTGCGGGATCCTGCTGGTGGCCGCTTCCTCGCTCGCCGGCCACCCGGCCGTGCTCCTCGCTGACGAGCCGACCGGCAACCTCGATTCCAAGAACGGCGACGCCGTCATGGAGCTGCTCCACGATCTCCACAAGGGCGGCGCGACCATCGTCATGGTCACGCACGACAACCGTTTCGCCAAGAACGCCGACCGCACGATCCACATCTTCGACGGCCGCGTCGTCGACGAGCAGGTCGAGGCCTAAGGGCGCCGCTTGTTGCCTCCTTCCTCCCCGTCCAGGATCCGCTTCGCACGCGTGTACGCCACCCACCGTCAGCCGGCTCCACGGGCGGGGAGCTAATTTCTTAAGGCGCCTTGCGCGCCCGCCGCTCGCTCACCTCGGCCGTTCAGGTTCTCCGGCCACCGGCTTGATCCCGCCGATTCGCAGCTCCGCAGCCGTACGGACGCATTTGCCCCCTGCGCCTTCCTCCCATGAACGACCTGAAATTTGCCCTCCGTCAGCTCGCCAAGTCACCGGGCTTTACGGCCGTGGCCGTCCTCACCTTGGCTCTGGCGATCGGTGTCAACTCTTCCGTGCTGTCGATCGTGAACGGCGTCATGCTGCGCCCGACGATCTCTCACGACCGCGGCCAGATCGTCGACGTCTTCACCGGCCGCCAGCAGGCCGCACGCGATTTCCGCCAGTTCTCCCACGAGGAGTTCACCGCGCTCCGTTCCGAGGGTCCGGTCTTCGCCGATCTCGCAGCCATCGCGTTTGGCCAGGTCGGGCTGAGTCGTGACGATGCCGTCCGCCGCTCGTTCGCGTTCATGGTGTCGGAAAACTATTTTGATCTCCGCGGCGTCCAGCCACTTGCCGGCCGATTCTTCAGCGCAACCGAGAGCCAGCCCAACGCCAACATCCCGGTGGCCGTTGCGAGCCACGCCCTCTGGCAGCGCTACGGCGGCCGGCCGGATTTCGTGGGCAGCACCCTTCGCGTCAACGATCGCGCCACGACCATCATCGGCATCGCTCCGGCTGGTTTCGGCAACGGCAACGCTTTGGTCGCGCCCGAACTCTGGCTTCCGCTGGGCACCTACCGCGTATTCGCCGCCTTCTCCGACAACCCGGCCCTGGCCGACCTTTCCCATCCCAGGAATTTCACGCTCAATCTTGTTGGCCGCCTCCATCCGGACCTAACGGCCGAGGGTGCCGCCTTGCGTCTGCCGGACTACGCCGCGCGGATCAACGCGCTGCATCCGGACGAGGCCTCCGGCCCGCGGGATATCGTCCTGAATCCGCCTGCGCGGTTCAGCATCAGCACCAGCCCGGAGAACGAGGACGGCATGGGCGCCGTGAGCACCTTGCTTCTGGCGATGTCTGGCGCGGTGCTCCTGATCGCAAGCCTCAACCTCGCGAACATGCTCCTCGCCCGCGGCACGGCTCGGTCCCGCGAAATCGCGATCCGCCTCTCATTGGGCGCCACCCGCGCGCGAGTGATCCGTCAACTCCTCGTCGAAGGCCTGCTGCTTGCCCTCGCCGGCGGAACCGGCGGCCTGCTCCTGAGCCTGTGGACCGGCGACCTGACTGTGCGTTCGATGGCCGGCCTGTTCGGCTCAATGAACTTTTCCCTGATCGTCGATCTCACCCCGGATTTCACGGTTGTCGCCACGACATTCCTTCTGTGCCTCGTGGCCACCCTCGTCTTCAGTCTCGGGCCGGCCTTGCGTTCAACCCGTCTCAATCTCGTCGAGGACCTCAAGCAGCAGGCCGGCGATCCAGCCATGCACGGTCGGTGGAATCGCTTCTTCGCCCCGCGCCACTGCCTCGTCATGGCCCAGGTTTCCCTTTCCCTGATGCTGCTTTTCGGCGCCGGCCTCTTCACCCGCGCGGCACTGAAGGCGAGCGGACTGGATTTCGGATTCGATCCCCGGCACAGCGCGGTCGCCGAACTCGACTACAGCCTCGGCGACCTGAACCAGGCGTCATCGCAGGATCTCTATCGTCGGATCACCGAGCGCGCGGCCGCCTTGCCGGGGGTCAGCGCCGCCGGTCTGACTTCGCTTGAGCCGCTCGGCAACACGACCAGCACCCGGCGTGTCGTTCGCGCCGACCAACCCACCGTCGTCCCCGCCGGCGAGGAGCAGGTCAGCCAAAGCGGGATCTTTGCCGCCATCACGCCCGGCTACCTGGAGGCCCTCGGCGTCCGCTTGCTGCAGGGACGCGACTTTTCCCCGACGGAGGCCGCTGATCGCAGCGCACCCGCCGTCTGCATCGTTGACGAGCTCATGGCCCGGGCGCTTTTCCCGGAGGGCAATGCGCTCGGCCAGCGTATTCGCTACACCACGGCACCGGCCGACGGGGCTCCGGCCGAACTGGAAATCGTCGGCATCGTCAACGCACACCGTCATGATGTCTTTTCCCGCCAGATCCGCCGCCATCTCTACGTCCCCCTGGCTCAAGTCTACAGCCCCAATCTCTTCCTTCACGTCCGCCTGAACGACCAGGGAACGGATCGGACGGCCGCTTTCCTCCCGGAACTGCGGCGCGAGATCCTCGCCATCGATCCCACGGCACCACTCCTGCAGCTCACCACCTTCCGCGACTTCGCCGACCGGAATGTCGGTCTTTGGATCGTCCGTCTCGGCGCCGTGCTTTTCGGCACCTTTGGGGTGCTCGCCCTTTTGCTCGCGACCATCGGCGTGTATGCGGTCAAGGCCTACGCCGTCGCCCGGCGGACGCGCGAAATCGGCATCCGCATGGCTCTGGGCGCGCTTCCCGGTGATGTCTTCGCGCTCATCATGCGACAGGGCATCCTTCAGACCGCGTTCGCCATCGCCGTTGGGCTGATCCTCGCCCTCCTCGCCGGACGCGCTTTGGCCAGCATGCTTTACGAGGTCAGTCCGACCGATCTGCCTTCCCTCGCGGTGGCCGTCGGCGCGCTCACCCTCGCCGCCCTGCTCGCCTGCTGGCTCCCCGCACGCCGGGCCACGCGAGTCAGCCCACTCGTTGCCCTGCGCTCCGAATAGTTCGAGCGCGCGGTCTCCCTCCACCCCATGATCATCGAAAGCTTCGCCCAGGATATCCGCGTCGGTCTGCGCGTGCTGGTGAAGGAGAAATCCTTCTGCGCCCTCGCCGTCTTCGTCCTCGCGATCGGCATCTGCGCCGTCACCACCCAGTTCGCCGTCGTCAACGGCGTGCTCATCCGCGGCTTCACCTTTCGTGATGCCGACCGGCTCGTGGACGTGATCCTGGCCGATCCCACCAATTTCGCGCCCAACAATTTCAACGGCCGGCTGACCACCGCGGACTTTGTGGACATCCGGACGCAGCAGACGTCGTTCGAGGATTTCGTCGGCTACCTCGCCGGCTCGACGATCAACCTGACCTACAACGGCCAACCCAAGCGGCTGCAGGGCGGGTACGTCACCCATGACTTCTTCCGCGCCCTCGGCGTCAACCCGGTGCTCGGCCGCGACTTTCTTCCCGAGGAGGACCGCCCCGGAGTGGAAAAGGCCGTCATCCTCAGCGACAATCTCTGGCGTGCAGAATTCGGAGCCGACCCCGCGATCATAGGCAAGGCCGTCCGCGTCAACGGCCGGGCCGGCACGGTCGTAGGTGTCATGCCGCCGCGCTTCCAGTTTCCCAACAACGAGCAACTCTGGATCCCGGTGAACACCGAGTTCCCGGTTCGTCCCCGCAACGATCGCAACATCAATTTCATGTCGGTCATCGCGCGGCTCAAACCCGGCGTGACGATCGAGCAGGCGCAGACCGAGATGTCCGCCCTCGCGAAGCAGTTCGCCGAGGCCTACCCCGACACCAACAAGCAGTTCACGCTCGGGTACACGCGGCCGCTGATCGCCGCGTTCACCGGCGGCCAGCTGGCCGGCCTGATGTACACCATGCTGGCCTTCTGCGTCGGCGTGCTACTCATCGCCTGCGTCAACGTCATGAACATGCAGTTCGCCCGCGCCACGCTGCGCGCGAAGGAACTCGCCATCCGCTCCTCACTCGGGGCCACCCGCTCCCGCCTGATCCGCCAGATGCTGACCGAGAGTCTCCTCATCGCCGCCATCGGCGCCCTCGTCGGCGTCACCCTCGCCTTCTGGTCCACCAGTTACCTCGATGCGCTGGTCCACAATCTGCCCAATCCCATCCCGTCCTGGATGACCTTCGACATCGACGGCCGGGTGCTTGGGCTGGTCCTCGGCGCCACCGTGATCTCGGCGCTGGTCTCAGGCTTCATCCCCGCCTGGATGTCGTCCCGCGCCAAGGCCATCGACGCGTTGAAGGAAGGTGGTCGCGGCAATACCGGACGCGCGATCGGGGTCATCACGCGCGGTCTCGTCGTGTTTCAGATCGTGACCACCTGCGTGCTCCTGATCGGCGCCATGCTCCAGCTGCAGTCGATCATGCGACAGCAGGCCATCGACTACGGCTACGACACCGAAGGCGTGCTCTCCGCCCGCATGGGTCTGATGGAGGGCGACTATCCGACGAACGAACGCCGCCAGCTCTTCTACGAGAGTCTCCTGCGCGAACTCCGGGCCACGCCCCAGTTCGAATCCGTGGCCCTCAGCAACCGCTTGCGCATGGTATTCTCGGGCTCCGGTCCGGTCGAGATCGAGGGCAAGAGCTACCAGACCGACAGCGACCGCACGACCGCCCAGTTCGAGAACGTCACGCCAGGCTACCTCACCACGCTCGGTGTCCGCCTGCTCGACGGTCGCGATTTCACCGACCTCGACTCCGACCAGCGCGAGCCGGTCGCGATCGTCAACGCCGCCTTCGCCCAGCGCCACTTCGGCACCGAATCCGCCCTCGGCCGGCGCTTCCGCACGATCCAACAGAACGGCACCAATCCGGGTCCGTGGCGAACGATCGTCGGCGTCTCGGGTGACGTGCGCATGCAAGGCCCGTTCAACAACCAGAGCGACGGCTCGGGCTTCTTCGTTCCTTACTTTGCCTCACCGTTTGGCCCCGCCGCCGCGGCTCCCGTGGCCCAGCAATTCGGCTCCATCGTCGTCCGTCCGCGTCAGGGGCAGCGACCTGAAGCGCTCGCCCAGGCCCTGCAAGCGGTCGTCACCAAGGTTGACCCCAATCTTCCGCTCTATTTCGTCGCCACGCCGAAAACGAACATCGACAGCTTCCTCGCGCAGAATCGCATCATCGCCACGATGTTTGCGGTGTTCGGTGGGATCGCGGTCGTCCTCGCCTCCGTGGGCTTGTACGGTGTCATGAGCTTCTCCGTGAACCAGCGCACCCAGGAATTTGGCATTCGCATGGCGCTCGGCGCCGAGCCGGCGCGCATCCTTCAGATGGTCGTCCGCCAAGGCGCCGGGCAGCTCGGCATCGGCTTGGCCGGCGGACTGATCGTTTCCCTGCTCATCGCCTTCCTCGGCGGCGACGGCATCGCCAACTCGCTCTTCCAGATCAGCCCGTGCGATCCGCTCACGTACTGCGCGGTCACGCTCCTCATTGCCATCGTCGCCCTCATTGCCACGATCGTCCCCGCCCGCCGCGCCACGCAAGTCGACCCCATGATGGCGCTGCGCGCAGACTGAGCTGCGCAGCGCTAAGCTCTAAGCGATAAGCCATAAGCCATAAGCTTTGATCCTCCCACGACACTTCTAGCTTAGCGCTTAAAGCTTACAGCCTAGAGCTTTTCCTTCCTTGCTCACCGACCTCCAGTTCGCCTTTCGCCAGCTGCGACTCGCGCCGGGCTTTACCGCGATGGCCGTGCTCACGCTGGCCCTTGGCATTGGGGCGTGCACGTCCGTCTACTCGGTGCTCCAGGGGGTGCTCGTGCGTCCGCTGCCCTACGCGAACCCCGAACGGATCGTCATCGTTCAGGAGTCGAAACCCGGCCTGGTGTCCGAATCCCACCATTCCGCGCCCAACTATCTGGAGCTGCACGAGCAGGCCCGCTCCTACGAGTACCTCGCGGCCACCGCCGGCACGAACGTCAACCTCACCGGTGAGGCCGAGCCGCAGCGCCTCGTGGCGGTCCGGACGACCCCTGATTACTTCAAGGTTCTCGGTCTGAAGCCGGCCCAGGGCCGTACGTTTCTGCCCGAGGAAGATGCCTTTGGTCAGCACCGGGTCGTCGTGCTGAGCCACGATTTCTGGCAGAACACGCTGGGCGGATCCGCCAAGGCCCTCACCCAGACCCTGCAGCTCAACGGCGAGGCCTACCAGATCATCGGCATCATGCCCCGGGGCGAGTACCCGCGAACCGACATCTGGCTGCCCATGGCCTTCCGCCCCGCTGAACTCGGAACCGAAGGCCGCGATCTCTACTTCGTCCGGGTCTACGGCCGGCTCAAAACCGACGTCCGTGTCGCCACCGCCCGCGAAGAAGCGGTCCGCATCGCCGCCACGCTCGCCGAACGCTACCCCGAGACCAACGCCGGCTGGACCATGAAGGTCACGCCGGTTCACGAGTTCACCGTGCGCGATGTCCGCGGCATCGTGTACGCCCTCGGTGGCGCCGTGATCTGTGTCCTCCTCGTGGCCTGCGCCAATGTCGCCAACCTGCAGCTCGCCCGCACCACCGTGCGGGCCCGGGAAATGTCGCTCCGCTCCGCCCTCGGGGCCGGTCGGCTCCAGCTGGTGCGCCAGCTCCTGACCGAGAGCCTCGTTCTTGCCGTCGTAGCCGGTGGACTCGGTGTGCTCATCGCCGTGTGGGGGCTCGATGCCCTCATCGCAATGGCGCCCAGCAGCCTGCCGGGACTCGCGGAAATTCGCCTCGATCGCAGCGCCCTCGCGTTCAACGTTGCCCTCGCCTTCGCCTCCGGCATCGCGTTCGGCCTGCCTGCCGCGCTCGTCGGCACCCGCGAGGAACTCACGACCTCGCTCAAACAGGGCGCCCGCGGCCTCAGTGAACACGGACTGAGCGGACGCCTGCGCTCAGTCCTCGTCGTCTTCGAAGTCGCCGTCGCGTTGACGCTCCTGACCAGTGCGGGCCTGCTCGGGCGCAGCCTGCTCAAGCTCGCCCGCACGGATCCCGGCTTTGACGCCGACCGCGTGGCCGTGATGCGGCTCAACCTCTCCCGGACTGGCTACGGACAGCCGGAGCAGCAGCGCGCATTTGTCGCCCAGGTCGAAACCCGTCTTCGTGCCCTGCCGGGCATCGAAGCCGTGGGCACGAGCCACGCCATTCCGCTGCTGAGCAATAATCTGGCCAGCTTCTCGATCGATGGACGCGCGCCCGTGGCTGTGTCGGACATGCCCGGAGCCACGTTCTACTCAGTCACGCCGGACTACTTCCGCGCCATGGGCATCCAGCTCACATCCGGTCGGTTCTTCACCGAACTCGATCACCACGACGGCCCGCGCGTGACCGTGATCAACGAGACCCTCGCTCGTCAGCACTTCCCTGGTGAGAATCCCATCGGTCGCCGAATCGAGATCCGCGGCCTCGCACCAGGCTGGCGCGAGATCGTCGGCGTGGTGGCCGATGTTCGCCAGCAAGGCCCGACGGAACTCGCCACCAACCAAGTCTACACGCCGTTCGCGCAGACCCCGGAGCTCTCGCTCAACTTCCTGCTGCGCACCGCCGGTCCGATCGATCCCGTGCTGGGCGCGCTGCGCCCGCTGGTCTACTCGATCGATCCCAACCAGCCGGTCGGCTTCGTGCGGCCGCTCGCCGATGCCCTCGGTGACACGATTGCCCGCCAGCGTTTCGCCGCGCAGCTGCTGGGCGTGTTCAGCCTCACCGCCGTCGTCATCGCCGCCGTGGGCATCTACGGCGTCATGGCCTACTCGGTCGTCCGCCGCACGCGCGAGATCGGCATTCGCGTCGCGCTCGGCGCCCAGCCTGCCGACGTCGTCCGAATGATCGTGACCCAGGCCAGCCGCCTCGTGATCGCCGGCGTGATCATGGGCCTCGCCGCATCCTACGCCGGTGCGCGCGCAATCGAGGGCCTGCTCTACCAGACCAACGCCCACGACTTCATCACGTTTGTCTTCATCACCCCCTTCGTCGCACTGATCGCGATGATCGCCGCCCTCATCCCCGCACGAAACGCCACCCGCGTGGATCCGATGGTCGCGCTACGGGCGGAGTGACACCGCCCAGCCCTAAGCAGTAAGCCGTAAGCTTTAAGCCAATCCCTCACGTCTCGTCATTTTACTGAGCTTAGAGCTTACCGCTTAAAGCTTTTCGCTCCACCTACCATGTCCGACCTGAAATTCGCTCTACGCTCGCTCTTCAAGACTCCGGGCATCACCGCCGTGGCGGTACTCATTGTAGCCCTCGGTATTGGTGCGGCCGCCGCGATGTTCAGCATCGTCAACGCCTTGGTGCTCCGGCCGATCGCACTGCCCGAGCCCGACCGGCTGGCCGTGGTTTATGAGACTCACCTCGAGCGCAACCTTCCGCAGTTTTCCGTCTCGATTCCGAACTACCTCGATTGGACCACGCGCGCCCAAAGCTGGACCTCCCTCGCCGCCAGCACTGAACGCGCCATGAATCTCACCGGTGGCTCCGAGCCGGAGGTCATGCAGGTCCGCATGGTGACCGCCAGTTTCTTTCCCACGCTCGGTGTCACCCCCGGTCTCGGTCGCAGCTTCAGCGAAGCAGAGGACAGCCCCGGTGGAGAAAAGGTCGCCCTTCTCTCCACCGCCCTCTGGCAGCGGCGCTTCGGCGCTGTGCCAAGCGTGCTTGGACAAAGCATCCAACTCGACGGCGCACCCTACACGATCGTGGGAGTCATCGCCGGCGACGCGATCCCGGTTGGATTCGATATCCTGATTCCGCTTGCGCCCAACCCGGCCACAGAGGACCGCATGGACCACTACCTCGAAGTCTTCGGCCGGCTCAAACCAGACATCACGCTGGCTCAAGCCGATGCCGAGATGAAGACCATCGCCTCGTCGATTTCCGACGGACTTCGCGAGACGGATCGCGGCTGGAGCACGACCATCGTTCCGCTCGAGCGCGAGGTGGTCGGTGACAGCGTGCGACGCGGCATCTACGTCCTCCTCGGTGCGGTCGGCGTCCTCCTGCTCATCACCTGCGCCAACCTCTCCAATCTCGTGCTGGTACGCACCTCGACCCGCGCTCACGCGCTGGCCATCCGCACCGCGCTGGGTGCATGCCGCTGGCAGATTGTCCGCCAACTCGCGGCCGAGAGCCTGCTGCTCACCGCCGCCGGCGGACTTGTCGGCGTACTCGCCGTGACCTGGGTCATTGAGGCTATGCACGCGCTTCCTTTGCCCCGCGCCGCCGAAATCTCCCTCGATTACCGCGTCCTTGCCGTCGCCTGCTTCGCCACCCTAGTCACTGGGCTGCTCGCCAGCGCAGGACCGGCGTTGCGTGCCTCACGTGCTAATCCCCAGGACGCGCTGCGCGGGCGCTCACCCCGCTCCGGCCAAAACGTCCGGCTCCGCGACTCGATGGTGGTCGCGCAAGTCGCGCTTTCCCTCATGCTGCTGGTTGGCGCCGCCCTGCTCGCGCGCAGTTTCTGGCGCCTGCTGCAGGTCAATCCGGGGTTTGATCCAGAACAGACCGTGACCCTCGCACTCCGCCCGACCACCAATGCGGTACAGTATTACGATGCGGTCGAACGTGAGGTAGCCGCCCTGCCCGGCGTCGAGCGAGTCGGTTCCATCAGCCGTCTTCCTCTCACCGCCGGAAACACCCAAAATGATATCTACGCGGTTGGGCCTGCGGCCATTCCGGCCGGCCAGTCGGTCCAGGCCAGTTGGCGGCTCATCCACGGCGACTACTTCGGTACCCTGCGGATCCCGCTGCTCCGCGGCCGCGACTTCCGGGGCATGACGCGGATCGAAGCCCGATCCTCGATGGTCATCTCCGCCTCGCTCGCCCGCGCACTCTGGGGCGACGAGGATCCCCTCGGAAGCCAGATTGATCGCGCTGGCGGACGCTACACCGTCATCGGCGTCGTGGGCGATGTGCGCAGCCAGCAACTCGGCATGGAATCGATGCCCTCTTTCTACCTGTCGATCCAGCGCTTCACGTATGGTCCACAGTCCCTCGTGGTTCGGACCAGCGGTGAGATCGCTCCGCTGATTGCGGCGTTGCGCGAGACCATCCGGAAGGTCGATCCCACCGTCCCGATCTTCCGCATCCAGACGATGAACGATGTCCGCGCGGCCAGTCTCCAGCAGGAGAGTCTCCTGATCGCGCTGCTCGGCAGTTTCGCCGGCGTCGCGTTGTTCCTTGCGGCGCTGGGCACCTATGGCGTGGTCGCCTTCACCGTCCAACAACGCACGTCCGAGATCGGCATCCGCATCGCCATCGGCGCCCAGACCTCCGACGTCCTGCGGCTCGTCCTCGGCCAGAGTCTCCGTCTCGCCGGCCTCGGCATCCTCCTCGGCATCGCCGGCTCCCTCGCGGCAAGCCGCGTCCTCTCCAGCCTGCTTTACGAGACCGGCGCGACAGACCTGCCAAGCTACCTCTTCGCCACGCTCGCCCTCATGTCCGCCGCCCTGCTGGCCGCCCTCATCCCCGCCCGAAACGCCACCCGCGTGGATCCGATGGTTGCGCTGCGAAACGACTGACCCGGCTGCAACACGTTACCCCTACCCCCATGCCTGACGCACCATCCCGCACCATTTCCGGCCTCCTCTTCGTTGCCAGCTTCCTCCTTGGGACGGCGCTGCTGTCCTCCTCGATTCGCGCGTCTGAATCCACGCCGGCTCCGGAGCCCAAGACCTTTGTATATGTGCTGCGCCTGATCCCGCGGCTCCACGATGACAAGGCGTGGACGGAGAAGGATGTGGCCATCGTGCAGCGTCACGCCTCGCACCTGACCGCTGAAACCAAGGCCCGCCGCGTGATCCTCGCCGGGCGCACCACCGAGCCCGGTGACCGCACCTTTGGCCTCGTGATCTTCGAGGCCACCGATGAGGACGCCGCCCGCGCCTACATGCAGGCCGACCCCGCCGTGGCCGAAGGCATCATGACCGCCACCGTTCACCCCTACCTGATCGCGTTCCAACGGGAGCCGATCAGCGATCAGCCGTAGGCGTTAAGCACGCAGCTCGATCCCGTCGACCTCACTCGATTCCAGCTCAAGACAACCGCCGCAGACGCTTACGCCGCGTCTTCGATCCCGCCGCCAAGCTTACCGCCTTTCGCTCAAAGCTTACCGCCTCCAACCATGCACGATCTCAAATACGCCTTTCGTTCTCTGCTCAAGACCCGTGGCTTTACGACCGTGGCCATCCTGACCATGGCCGTCGCCATCGGTGCCTGCACCGCCCTCTTTAGCGTGCTGCAAGCCGTCGTGCTAAAGCCTCTGCCGTATCCCGAGCCAGACTCACTCGTCAACATCTGGGGCGTCAACCGCGAGCGCAACCTCGAGGCCCCGGTCATCTCGTGGAGCAAGTACGAGGCGTTTCGGGAGCGGACGGATGTCTTCGCCGAGATCAGCATGTCCGCCGGCAATGGCTTCACCTTCACGGAAGGCACCGGCGAGCCCGAGCAGGTCTTCGGCCTCCATGCTTCAGCCAACTTCCTGCCGGTGCTTGGCCTGAATCCGGTCCGCGGCCGCAGCTTCACCGCCGAAGAGGACAAGGAAGGCGGCCCGCCGGTGGCGATGATCAGCCAGCAACTCTGGCAGAATCGATTCTCATCCGACCCCGGCATCATCGGTCGCACGGTGCAGGTCGACGGCGTCGCGCGGGAGATCGTTGGTGTCCTCCCTTCCCCGCTGCCGGTCCCCTTCAATCAGGTGCAGATCCTCGTCCCGCGTCCACTCGAACTGCCCTACCTCAATCCGCAGAACCGCAATAACGCGATCACCCACCAAGCCCTCGCCCGCCTCGCGCCGGGCGTCACGCTTGAGCAGGCCAACCTCCGCATCCGTGAAATGCACCAGCAGTTCAAGGACGCGAATCCCGGCCATATCGACGCAAACAACCTCAGTGAGGTCCGCACCCTCGCCCAGCAGGTGCTTGGCAATCTCGACCGCACATTCTGGACGCTGGCCGGCGCCGTGGCCGCCGTCCTCCTCATTGCCTGCGCCAACATCGCCAATCTCTTTCTCGCCCGGGTCAGCGCCCGTCAGAAGGAGATCGCCGTCCGCATGTCGCTCGGCGCCAATCGCGGCGAGGTCATCCGTCAGTTCGTCGTCGAGAGCCTCGTGTTCACCGGCATCGCCGGAGTGATCGGCGTGAACCTCGCCGCCTGGAGCCTGCAAGGCATCCAGTTCCTCGCCGGCCCGCAGCTGCCACGAGCCGACACCATTGCCATTGACCCGGTCGTGCTCGCCGTGGCCGTGGGCACCGCGCTCCTCTCCGGCCTGCTCATCGGCATTTATCCCGCCCTGCAGGCCTCGCGCACCGATGTGCAGCTCGTCCTCAAGGATACGGGACGCGGCGCGGGCGGCGGCACCGCCGCCAAGGCCTTCCGCCATATTCTTGTGGTCGCCCAGGTGGCGATGTCACTCACGCTCCTGATCTGCGCCGGCCTGCTCGTCCTCAGCTTCTACAAGCTGCAGCGCACCGATCTTGGCTTTGAGCCCCAGGGCCGTGCCTTCGGCCTCGTGAATTTACCGACTGCCCGCTACAGCAAACCGGAGTTGAGTCGCGAGTTCTACCGCCAATTGCAGGAGCGACTCAATCAAGCGCCGGAACTCGCCGCCGGTGGCGTCATCTTCGGCCTGCCGCTCTACGGCTCGAACGCGATCTCACCCTATGCCGTGCAAGGTCGCCCCGTACCGCCCGTGCAAGAGCGCCCACTCGCCAACATCCGCCAGGTCACGCCCGGTTACTTCTCCGCGATGGGGATCCGCCTCCGCGAGGGTCGTTTTTTTGCCGACCAGGACCGCTTCGGCGGCGAAAGCGTGGCGATCGTCAACGAAACCCTCGCGAAGAAGCTTTTCCCGAATGAGTCACCCCTCGACAAGAATATCCTCATCGGGCCCAACGGAGACATTCCGATTCGCATCGTGGGCGTGATCCGTGACGTGAAGTCCGCCGGCCTCGCCGCGCCCCCACCCGACGAGATCTACTACCCGCGCGACCAGCGCGGCGGCGCCTTCATGCAGGTCGTCGGCCAGGCCCGGCCCGGGCTCGACGCCGCGGCCGTCATTCCCGTGCTGCGTCGCATCCTGACCGAGATTGATCCCACCGTCGCCCTGGCCGCACCGCAGACAATCCAGAACCAAGTCGACCAATCGATCGGCGTGCAGCGCGTGACGATGGCCCTGCTCATTGGCTTTGCCGCGATTGCGGCACTCCTCGCCGCCGTCGGCATCTATTCAGTCATGGCCTACGCCGTGACCCAACGCACCGGCGAGATCGGCGTGCGCATGGCGCTCGGCGCTAGCACCGGCGACATCCTCACCCTCATGCTCCGCACCGGCGCCGTGCAGGTCGGCACCGGCCTGCTGGTCGGCCTGGGTGGCGCTCTCGCCTCCAGCCGCCTCCTCCAGCAAGTCCTTTTCGAGGTCGAGGCCTTCGACCTCCGCGTCTTCAGCATCGTGGCCGCCGCGTTCACCGTCGTCGCCGCTCTCGCTTGCCTCATCCCCGCCCGCCGCGCCACGCGCGTCGATCCGATGGTGGCGCTGCGGGCGGAGTAAACTCTGCCCAGCTCTAAGCAGTAAGCGCTAAGCCTTAAGCCCAAAACCACCCGCACCACCCAGCCCCCCGCTCCGAGCTTAGAGCTTAACGCTTAAAGCTTATCGCTTGTCTGCCCACCATGCACCTCCCCCGCCGTTCGTTCCTCCGCGTTTCCTCGGTCGTGCTCGCGACCGGCACACTCGCCCGCCTCGCCGCCCAGCAACCGGTCGCCACGCCTCCACCCACGGCGGCGAAGGCACCACCGAAGCCGCCTGCCATTGCCTTGGATAAAGTCCAGGCCGTCGTCGGACAGTCGCATCGCAGCCTCGAGGCCGTGACGGCGCTCGTTGATGAAACGCCTCTGCTCGTGAACGCCCGCTGGGATTGGGGCGGGGGCGATTTTGAAACGGCGCTTGAGGCCGCCGCCCACACCGGACGGCGCGAGATCGCCGAGTTTCTGCTCAGCCGAGGTGCGCGCCCCAGTTTCTTCGCTGCCGGCATGCTGGGCCAACTCGAACTGGTCAAAGCCTTCCTTGCGGTCGATCCCAAGGCCCACGAGATCGCCGGTCCGCATGGCTGGACGCTGCTGCACTGCGTCAAGCAGGGCGGCGAGCGGGCGAAACCCGTCTACGACTACCTGCTCGCACAGGGCGTACCGGAAGTTTTCCAACGCCCGCTGCGCTATGTCTGGCCCGAGGGCACCGCGCCGGCCAAGGCCGGATAAGCAACCTTCGTCCTCGATCTCCCTGCCCACCGCGGAACTCCCTCTTCATCACGGTGAATCTATTCGGGTAACCTTTTCCTTAGATCGCGGTTGTATCCTCGGCGCCTCGTGCGCCGCCCCATGCACGACCTCCGCTTCGCCCTTCGTCAGCTCCTCAAGGCGCCGGCCTTCACCACCATCGCAGTGCTTGCGCTCGCCCTCGGCATCGGCGCCAACACGGCGATCTTCTCCGTCGTCTACGGCGTGCTGATCAAGGCGCTGCCTTATCCCGAACAGGATCGTCTCGTCTTCGTCACCGAGTGGTCCGAACAGGTGCCCGGGATGTCGATCAGCTACCCGAACTACACCGACTTCCGCACCCGCAACACCACCCTCGATGAATTCGGCGGTGCCCGCGGCCAAGGGCTCAACTACGTCGGGCCGACCGAGACCATTCGCCTCAACGGGTCGACCGCCTCCGCCAGCCTCTTCACGGTGCTCGGCGTCAAACCGATCCGCGGGCGCCTCTACACGGAAGCGGAAGATCGCCCCGGCGCAGAACCCACTGTCCTGCTCCGCGAGGGTCTATGGCGGCGCACGTTCGGCGCGCGTGACGACATCATCGGCGAGAAAATCAACCTCTCCGGCCGGCTGTTCACCGTGGTCGGCGTCATGCCCGATTCGCTCCAGTATCCAGCGGCCACGACCGAACTCTGGACACCACTCGGCTTTTGGTCCGGCGACGTCGACTGGACCGAGCGCGGCAACCACCCCGGGATCTACGGCGTCGGGCGCATGAAGCCCGACGTCACCCTCGAACAGGCCACCGCCGACCTCAAGACGATCGCCGCCCAACTCGCCGAGGAG
The DNA here is from genome assembly GCA_964460715.1 of uncultured Opitutus sp. GTDB lineage: Bacteria > Verrucomicrobiota > Verrucomicrobiia > Opitutales > Opitutaceae > CAMAXB01. Next base: position 89,759 of record CAYWRG010000002.1, read on the forward strand.
TACCCCGCGAGCAACGCGCGCCAGTCCGTGACCGTCCAGCTGCTGACCGACCGCGCCTTCGGTCAGGTCCGTCCGACCCTGTACGTGCTGCTCGCGGCCGCCGGGTGCGTTCTGCTCATCGCCTGCGCCAATGTCGCCAATCTCCAGCTCGCACGCGCCCATGCGCGGGCCCGCGAGTTCGCCGTCCGGGCCGCACTTGGCGCCGGCCAGGGCCGGGTCATCCGCCAGCTGCTTGTCGAAAGCATGCTTCTCGGCGCGCTCGGTTGCGCGGCGGGCACGCTCCTCGGCCATCTCGCGCTCGACGCCTTGAAGTCCGTCCTTCCGGCCAACATCCCGCGCATTGCCGACGTCTCCCTGAACGGTCCTGTGCTCGCGTTCGCCATCGTGGCCAGTCTCACCACGAGTATTCTCTTCGGACTCGTGCCGGCCCTCCACGCCGCCCGCCAGGATCTGCGCGAGGCCCTGAGCCAGAGCACACGCGGCAGTTCCGGCCGCGGCCAGCCTTGGCGCGCCAGCCTGGTCGTCGCCGAGTTTGCCCTGACCAGCCTGCTGCTGGTCGGAGCCGGATTCATGATTCGCACCATGCACAATCTCTACCGCGCCGATCCGGGTTTCTCCACCGAGCAGCGCCTCGCCTTCAATTGGGTGCTCCCCGGCCAGCCCTACGTCGAGCAGTCCGCCCGCCTCGCGCGCATCGAGTCAGCCCTCACCCGCTTGCGGACCCTACCCGGTGTGAATGGCGTCACCCTCATCAATCCGCTGCCGCTCAGCGGGAGCGGCAGCCAGAGCAATTACCAAATCGAGGAAAAGCCCGACGCGCTCCCCGGCGCCATGCCCTCGTCCGAGCGCTTTCAGGTGACACCCGACTTCTTCGAACTCATGGGCGTCCGCCTGATCGCCGGCCGGACCTTTTCACCCGATGACCGCGTGGACAGCCGGCGCGTGGTCATCGTCGACACCCTGTTCGTCGAGCGCAACTTTGGCGCCGGCGCCGATGTCATTGGCAAGCGCTTCAACTTCGGACGCCGCCCCGACAGCCCGAATGGCTGGCTGGAGATCGTTGGCGTGGTCGATCACATCCAAAACTACGGACTTAGACAACCCACTCGCGAGCAGAGCTACACCCCGTACACCCAGACCACGCCGGCAAACTTTACCTTTCTCCTGCGCACCGCCGGCGACCCGGCCGCAGTCATGAACGGAATCCCCACGGCCATGCGCGAGGTCGCGGCCGAGCTGCCGATCTTCAACCTGCGAACGATGGACGACTACTTCAACCAGAGCATCAGCACGCAGCGACTCGCCGTGACGCTCCTCGGCGCCTTCGCCGGACTCGCCCTCCTCCTCGCCAGCGTCGGCCTGTATGGCGTGCTCAGCTACACCGTCGGCCAGCGCACCCGCGAGATCGGGGTGCGCATGGCCTTGGGCGCGCAACCCGGCACGGTCCAGAAGCTGATCCTCGGCCAGGGCACACGCCTCGCCGCCCTCGGACTCGCGATCGGGCTCATCGCCGCGCTCGGCGCCGGCCAGTTGCTCCGCACCGTGTTGTACGAGGTCTCCCCCTTCGATCTGGTCAGCTTCACCCTGGTCGCTGTCATGCTCAGCGCGGTCGGCCTGCTCGCCTGCTGGCTCCCCGCTCGCCGCGCAACGCGCGTCGACCCGATCATTGCCTTGCGGTCGGAGTGACGAACGGTGGGCCCAAGGGTACGGGTCCTGACTTCATTCTTGTTCCCTCAATCGTTCTTCGTTCTCCGGGTCGATAGAGAGAAAGAGAACGATAAAGCCGCTCACGATTCGGCAAGGGACGACAGGCCGACCCGAACGATTCTTTGCAATTCAGGGAACAACCCGACTGGCTGGGCAGGTCCCACTCCCAGCCGTGTCCCTGCGCTTCGCCCTGTTGATTCCTCTCGTCGCCTGCACCGTCCTCTTCGGTGCGGAGCCGCCGGCTGGCGACGGCATCGCGCTCTACGAGCAAAAGCGCTACCCCGAGGCCCAGGCCGCTTTCGAAGCGCGCACCGCACGCAATCCGCGTGACGCCGAGGCCCATGCCTACCTTGGCCGGCTTGCGCTCGCCCGGCAGGAACTTGAGTCTGCCGTGACCCATCTTGGCCGTGCGGTCGAGATCGCTCCAGCCAACGCCGACTACCTGTTCCAGTACGGCGGGGCCTGCCTTCAGCAGGCGGGTCGACTCGGGATGTCGTTCAGATCACTCGGTCTCGTGCGCAAAGGGCGCCCGGCCCTGGAAAAAGCGGTCGAGCTTGCGCCAACCGAGGTCATGTACCGCCAGGCCCTGATCGAATTCTACGCCCAGGCGCCCAGCCTCGCCGGCGGCGGCATGAGCAAGGCCTACGCCCAGATTGAGGCACTTCGCCCGTACGATGCCCGCGCCGCCACGCTCGCGTCGGCCAACCTGAAGTTCCGCGAGAAAAGGTACGTCGAGGCCATCGCCCTAGCTGAGGACCTCGTGCGCGCCAGGGCCGACGATTACCAAGCCCTGTACCTGATCGGCCGCATCTCCTCCGAGACAGGCCCCCGCGGCGGCGCCACCCCCCCCCGAGGCCC
>CAYWRG010000002.1:92333-131286 GCA_964460715.1 uncultured Opitutus sp.
GCCGCGGATGGTTAGCCATGCGGCGGTGAACTACCGCTTAGGCGAGGCCCTGTTGAAGAAGGGCGACCGCCCCGCCGCACGCGCCGCCTACGAGGCCGCGCTCAAGGTCGATCCAAACTATGCGGCAGCCAAGGCGGCGTTGCACGCGTTGGGTGCCAACTAGAGTCGGCAACCTGGTGTAGCCGGCCTCGCTGAGGCCGGTGCCTTGGTGGTCTCGGGAAACTTGCCAGACCGGCCTCAGCGAGGCCGGCTACAGCAAACCGCACCGCCCCGCGTTCGCATTTGCGCCGCGCGGCTTCACGGTCTTGATTGGCGTCCCTTCGTCATGTCCAACCCGCCGCCCATCGTCGCCTTCCAGCGCGCCTCCAAGCGCTATGGCGAGGGACCGCTCATCATTGACGACCTGACGCTGACCGCCCAACCCGGCGACTTCATCAGCCTGATCGGACCCAGCGGCTGCGGAAAATCCACGCTGCTCAAACTCATCAGCGGACTCAGCACGCTTTCCAGCGGTTCACTGCACATCAACGGGCTCGCGCCCGAACAGGCGGCCCGCGAACTCGCCTACGTTTTCCAAGAGCCGACCCTTCTACCTTGGCTGACGGTCGGCAAAAACGTCGAACTCCTGATGCGCCTCGACGGCTCAACTCTGTCCGAACGCGCGGCGATTCGCGATCGCGTCCTGTCCCTGGTCCGGCTCGACGGGCTCGCCGATCGCTACCCCCGCCAGCTCTCGGGTGGCCAGAAGATGCGCGTCTCCATCGCGCGCGCCCTGTCCCGCTCGCCGCGCATTCTTCTGCTCGATGAGCCGTTCGGCGCACTCGACGAAATGACCCGCGATCACCTCAACGAGGAACTCCTCGCGATCCGTGAGCAGGAGGCCTGGACCGCCTTCTTCGTCACGCACTCCGTGGCGGAGGCGGTGTTCCTTTCCAATCGCATTGTGATCATGGCCGCCGGTCCCGGTCGAATTCACGAGGAGATCCGGGTCGATTTTCCGTATCCCCGGACAGCCGAAACCCGCCAGTCTCCCGCCTATCAACAGCTCGTCGCCCGTGTCTCCCGGGTGCTGCGTTCCGTTGAGGAGGTATGCGCATGAAGCCAAGCCCATGGCGCCGCCTGCTGCCCGTTCTCACCGGGATCGTCTTTCTGGCGATCTGGTATGCGGTGCACTTCAGCCTCTCAACCGAGGAGCGCTACCTCCTGCCGCGGCCGGATTCAATTCTGCAGGCGTTTCGTGACGAGAGCGCCGTCCTCGGCAGCGCCACCGTGAACACCGCCCTTGGTGCGCTCAGCGGGTTCGTTGCCGCGATCGTGATCAGCGCCGCGTGCGCCCTGCTGCTGTCGCTGTCCCCCCTGATCCGCGCCAGTCTATACCCGTTTCTGATGATGCTGCAGATGACACCGATCATTGTGCTCGCGCCGATCCTTATCCTCTGGAGCGGGCCCGGCTTTCTTAGCGTCACCATTATCACGTTTCTGATTTGTTTCTTTCCGCTCGTCGTCAACACGACGCAGGGCCTCATCTCGACCGACCGGAATCTCGTCGACCTCTTCACCATGGCGCGCGCCACGCGCCGGCAGGAGATCCTCCTGCTGCGCCTGCCATCGGCCCTACCCTACTTCTTCACCGGCCTGCGTATCGCCGCCACCCTCGCGCCCATCGGGGCCATCGTGGGCGACCTCTACGCGGGCAACTCGGCCGGCGGTCGCGGCGGACTTGGCTTTCAGACCATCATCTACAGCGCGCAATTCAAGATGCCCGCGCTCTTCGCCACCGCCTTTGCCGGCTGCGCCCTCGGTTTCATTTTCGTGGGTGCGGTCGTTGCGCTTCAATGGCGCCTGCTGCACCGTTGGCACGACTCGTATCACCGCACCGACACATGAAATCCTCTTTCCTGCTCCTCGCCCTCGCTCTCTCCATGCTCGCCGCCGGTTGCGCCAAAAAGGACGCGGCCGCGCCGACCACGGCGGCTCCGTTCAAGATCACCGTGCAGCTCGACTGGGTGCCGGAGCCTGAGCACGGCGGTTTCTTCCAGGCGCAGGCCCGCGGCTTCTTCAAGGAGGCCGGACTCGAGGTCGAACTGATCCCGGGCGGACCGAACGCGTTCGTGATGCAGAAGCTCGCGACCGGGCAGGCCCAGATCGGACAAGCCGACAGCACCAACACCATCCTCGCCGTCGCTCAGGGCCTGCCCGTCACCCAGATCGGCGCTGTGTTCCAGAACGACCCGTCCGTGCTGATGCTCCACGCGGAAAATCCCATCACGCGCTTCGAGGACCTGAACGGCAAGACCCTCATGGCCCGTCCGGAATGGGCCTTCCTGCCCTACCTCAAGAAGAAGTACGGCATCGATTTCCAACTGATCCCCTTCAACTTCTCGGTCGCCAATTTCATCGCGAACAAGGACTTCATCCAACAGGGCTACTACATCGCCGAGCCCTACTTCATCACGAAGGGCGGCGCCAAGGCGCCGAAGTACCTCTATGCTTGGGATGCCGGTTTCGACGCCTACGCGGTGCTCGTGACCAACAAGACCTGGGCAGCGCAGCATCCGGAGCAGGTGCGTGCCTTCCTCCGCGCCTACATCCGCGGCTGGCAGGAGTACCTCGAGGGCGACCCCGCTCCGGCGCATGCGCTGATGAAGCAGATGAACGCGAACAACACCGACGAGTTCATGCTGTTTTCCCGCCAGATGATCATCGACGAGAAACTCGTCATCGGACGCCAGAACGGCAGTGCCGCCCAGATCGGGCGCATCAGCCGCGATCGCTTCCAGACCCAGATCAACCAACTCGAGGAACTCGATATCCTCGCCAAGGGCAAGGTGACCGTCGATCAGGTGATGACGACGGACTACCTGCCGTGATTTCAGTTTCACCGCAGAAACCAACCCAACGGAATTTTTAACCACGGATGGACACAGATGCACACGGATACAATCCTTCCGGATAAAGGTCCGCTGGGATCTGGGGGTTGTATCCGTGTTTATCCGTGTCCATCCGTGGTTAAACGGTTGTTGGTTTTCTGACTAGGTTCTACGTTTCCACTATTTTCTCCTGTAAGATCAGTTCTGTTTCCTGATGCCTGAGATTCGTGAATGCGTCGTCCTCCACGGGCCCGACCTTGAGCCGCGGCGCTGCCAGCGTCTTGCCTGGGTGGGTGACACGATCACGGCGATTGAGCTCGGCGAGGCCTGTCCGCAGCTCGACGCCGGAGCGCTCGTTGTCATACCCGGGCTGGTCAACGGCCACACGCACGTCGCCGACAGCGCATTGCCCGACGGCGCCACCGGCCTGACCCTCGAGGAAGCCTTCTTCCGCCCCGCCGGCTACAAGTACCGCGAACTCGCCAAGCTTTCCGAGGCCGATCACCTACCGCACATCGAGGCCCATCTGCGCTACATGGCGCGCACGGGAACGGTCTGCCATGTCGATTTCCGCGAACAAGGCGCGTATGGCGCCGAACTGCTGCGCAAGGCCTCCGCCGCCACCGGTGTTCGCTCCGTTATCCTGAGCCAGTTCAACACGCCACCGTTCACCCCGGCGGAGCTCGCCGCCAATGTGGCCGCGCTGCCAGCCTCAGCGCGCGACGAACTCGTGGCGATCCTCGGTGTGGCTGACGGGTTTTCAGAGAGCACAATGAACGACCTCACGGACTCCGCTTGGCAGGAGATCCGCACCACCACTACGGCCGCCGGCCGGCTCCGCGCCATCCACTGCCTGGAGAACGCCGGCTATCGCGAACTCTCCCTCGCCCGCACGGGACGCGGCGACCTGATCCGCGCGCTCGAGCTCTACGCTCCCCATCTCGTCGTGCACATGACCGCCGCCAACGCCGACGAGATCGTCCTGCTCGCGCAGCACGGCACGACCGCCGTCGTCAACCCGCGAGCCAACGCCGCACTCGGCCTGTCCCTCCCGCCGGTTACCGCGCTGCTACGGGCCGGAGCCAATCTCCTCCTCGGCACCGACAACGGCATGCTCAACAGCCCGAACCTGCTGGCCGAACTCGATTTTACCTGGAAGCTCGCCCGCTCCCAGGCGGCCGACGCCACGTCGCCGGCGTCGGCCACCATCCTGCGCATGGCCACCCGCAACGCCCACGCCGTGCTCGGAGACGAGTTTCCTGGCTCGCTCGAAGCCGGTCTGCCCGCGACCTTTGCCGTCCTCGACTTCACCGCCCCGCACCTGCGCGCAACCCGCCACGTGGTGGCATCAATCGTCAGCCGCGTCACCCCGGCCGACGTTCTCGCCACGTACCGTCACGGCCAGTCGCTTTGGAGCGCTCCAGGATTCACGGTTTGATCCATCCGTATTTATCCGTGTCCATCCGTGCTTAAACTGATTGGGTTCTGATTCATGGCCTCTGCCTCCGCCCGCGACCGCTTTCTCGACCTGCTGCGCACCTCCGTGCGCGACGGCACCTTCGTCAAGCTGACGCTCGGCAAGCATCGCGGCGCCGATACCACGCTGCGCAATCTCTTCGTGCGCCCGGTCACGCTCAAGGCCGGACCGCATCTGACCTTCGTCTGGCGCCACCTCACGCGCGACATCACGAAGAACCACCCGCCTACGGAGGCGCTCGCCGTGATCGAACCGCTGATCGGCGGAGATTTTCTCGACGCTCATCTCTTCACCCCGCTGCAGACCGCGCAGCTCGAGTGCACCGCGGAGGGCGAGGCCCGCCTCTCGCTCAAGACCGCCGCCGAGGCGCCCGCCCCGGCCGGGAGTCACGACCGCACGAAGGTCCGCCCGCTACCTGCGACTGCGGACTGGCTGCGTACCCTCGGTGTGACCAACGATCAAGGCCGCCCGCGCGAAGGGATGGCCGCGAAGTACCGGCAGATTCAAAAATTCGTCGAACTCCTCGGCTCGCTCGCCGCAGAGGCCGGCTACGACGACGGACGCGAGCTGAAGATCGCCGACATGGGCGCCGGCAAGGGCTACCTCACGTTTGCCACGGCCGCGTTCTTTGGAGCCCGCGCGCAGGTCACCGGAATCGAGGCCCGCGCCGATCTGGTCGATCTCTGCAATCGCGCCGCGGCGGAAAGCGGCCTGAGCCGGCTCTCCTTCAAGACGGGGCACATCAACGCGACCCCGACCGGCCCGCTTGATGTGCTCATTGCCCTCCACGCCTGTGACACCGCGACCGACGACGCCCTTTTCCAAGGCATCTCCGCCGGCGCCTCGCTCCTGGTCGTCTCACCGTGTTGCCAGAAAGAGCTGCGCCCCCAGCTCACCGCCCCCGCCGTGCTCGCCGACGCGCTGCGTCACGGCATTTTTCAGGAACGCCAGGCTGAGTTCGTGACGGATGCCCTGCGCGCCCAACTGCTCGAATGGGCCGGCTACCGCACCAAGGTGTTCGAGTTCGTTTCCACCGAGCACACCGCGAAGAATCTGCTCATCGCCGCGATCAAGGACCACCCCGCGGGCGACGAGCGCCGCGCCCGCCGCCTGCGCGAGTTCGCCGCCTTCTATGGCATTCGTACCCAGAAGCTCGCCGCCCTCCTCGGCTGCCCACTGACCTGAACACACCGCCATGACGTGGGACGAAATTGATTGGAAAGCACTGGACCGGCTGCGCGATGGGTTTTTGTCGGGCACGGCGGCGGACGGCCCCTACTGGCGGTCGCTGTCGGATCTCGCCAGCTACGACTTCACCTATGGCGAGCGCATCGGCTGGAAATGGGACGCCGTGCTGCGCGAACTCACGCTGCGCGGCTGGACGCCACCGCGCGGACTCCTCGTGGACTGGGGCTGCGGCAGCGGCATTGCCGGACGACGGGTGCTCGGCACATGGGGCGCGGCGGCGTTCACGGGCCTGCGCGTCTGGGACCACTCTCTGCATGCCCGTGAGTTTGCCACGTCCGCGGCACGCGCGGCGTATCCGGAACTCAAGGTCGCAACCTACGCCGACGACGAGCCCATCGGACTGCTCGTCCTCAGCCACATCATCAACGAGCTCAATATCGACGCGAAGGCCGCACTCGAGCGCGTGATCGAGCGGGCAGCCGCGGTCATCTGGATCGAGCCAGGCACATCGGCGGTGAGCCGCGATCTCGTCGCGTGGCGCGAGCGCCTGCGCGCGACGCACCGGCTGATCGCACCGTGCACCCATGCCGCCCCGTGCGGACTCATCGTCAATGGCGACGACCGCGACTGGTGTCATCATTTCGCCCCGGCCCCGAGCGGCATCTACGCCGATTCCCAGTGGGTGCGATTTGGACAGCGCGCCGGCATCGATCTGCGCAGTCTTCCCTACGCGTACCTCGTGTTCGCAAAGCCCGACCAGCCTGCAACCGACGCGCCGCTGCCCGAGGGGGCCGCGCGCATTCTGGGACGACCGGAACACTTCAAGCCCTACGCCCGCGTCTTCAGTTGCGACGCCAGCGGCGTGGAGGAACTCACGATCCCACGGCGCACGTGCGGCGCGCTCTACAAGCAGCTGGAGCGGACCAAAGGACCTCTGATCTATCAGTGGCGCCGCGAAGGCGTCACCGTCAGTGAGGGCACGCCCTTGGTCGATCCAGCCAAAATGTCGCCGGGGGCGCTGACCCCGGTCTGGTATATTTGATAAGCTAACCCCAATCCCCCGGGGTCAGCGACCCCGGCTACAACTGAACGTAAGATGCCCTAGCCGCATCAGACCGGTTTCACATCGTCCCGCTTTTGGGAATTCACGGTGCCACTTTCGATGCTGGCGCCGAACATTTACGGACCCGCCGTTTTTTCTATCGTCTGCCAAGCAGGCAGTTGCAAAGATCCATCGATTTGGCACATGCCATGCGTTAGCGGTGCCCAAGCGCCGCTCGATTTTGTCGTAACGTTGACCGGTATTATCGGTTTACCTGCAACAATTGGACTTTGCGGCGTGTGTTGCCGTTGTACCCACGGATTCCCATGAACGCTCTCCTCTTCGCCATTCTTCTCGCCACTCAACCAGCGACCAAGCCCGCAGCCGCCGCCGTGGAGTGTGCGTCACCTGTCCCCACGGAGGAGACGGCGGCGCTCAAGCCATCCACGCCGCCCGCCGCGCCCTCGCCCGGCGGCAAGGCGAAGACGAAGCGTCCCCTCAACGAACGCCGCGCCCGGGTCTGGCTGGTGTGACATTGCCACCCAACTCGCATCCGCCGTCTTCATGATTCGCCTCAAGGACGTCAGTCGCATCTATCCGCTCAAGGGCGGCCCGTTCTACGCGCTGCGGGGCATCAACCTCGAGATTGCCCGCGGCGATTTCGTTTCGATCATGGGCCCGTCGGGCTCGGGCAAATCGACACTGCTGCATGTCCTCGGCCTGCACGACGCCGCCTGGACCGGCGAGTACTGGTTTGGCGACGAGGCCGTGCACAAGCTCGACAAAGCCCGCCGCTTCGAGCTGCAGAAGCGCACGCTTGGTTTCGTTTTCCAGAGTTACCACCTACTGGACGAGCTCACCGTCTACGAGAACCTCGAGATCCCGCTCTCCTATCGCAACGTCCCCAAAAAGGATCGAGAGAGCATGGTCTGCGACATGCTTGATCGCTTTCACATCGTCGGGAAAAAGGATCTTTATCCCGCGCAGCTTTCCGGCGGACAGCAGCAGCTGGTCGGCATCGCCCGCGCGCTCATTGCCCGGCCTGAACTGATCCTGGCCGACGAACCGACCGGGAACCTCCATTCGGATCAGGGCCGGGAGATCATGGAAATTTTCCGCACGCTTAACCGCGAGCAAGGCGCGACCATCGTGCAGGTCACGCACTCCAATGAGAACGCCGCCTACGGCACGCGCATCGTGCGCCTCGCCGATGGCGTGATGGTGAAGTAAGGAGCGCGGCGAAGCCACGCTCCTTCGGCGATACGCATTAAGCTTTAGGCTTTAAGCTCGGAAGGCTGCTCAATCAACCGATGGGCGAAAAAACGGTAGCACCCAGACACAGCTTGGTATTTTTGCGCCTTCTGCGCCTTCTGGCGGCCCATGGATTGAAGCTTTCCGCTTAAAGCTTATCGCTTACCGCTTCTCCTCCCCATCCCATTTCCGGGATTGCCTCGTCCCGGCCCCGGCTTCGCCCGCTGGTCATCGCTTGAGTCAGATATTTTTAAGTCACTTTATACCAATAACTAAAAACTAACCAAGTTCGCTGGCACGCCCACTGCAATACAGCCGGCAACTCCTACGCTCCATGCTGCATTTTCGGCGCTCCGTCCTCACCGTTGTTCTCGCCTTCGCCACCGCGGCTTCGCCCGTCCTGGCTCAGACTGCCGGGACCCCGCTTACCTTGGACGAGGCGATTCAACGCGCGCTGGCGCGCAATTTCGACATCCGCGTCGGTGCGCTCGGACTCGACATCGCCAAGGGCAATCTCCTCGCCGAATGGGGCCGCTACGATCCCGTGCTCAGCGCCAGCTTCACACACGACGAAGACGGCAGCCCACAATCCGCCGATCCGTTCAGCGGCGCGCGCCCGCCGTCGTCGATCGTCGAGAGCGACGTCGTCGACTTCAGCCTGCAGGGCTCGTCGCCCATCGGCTTCTCGTACCGCCTGCGCGCCAACCGGCAGAACCGCCGCGGCACCTTCAATTCGTTTGCCGACAATTATTTCACGTTCGCCGGCGTGGAGCTGACCCAGCCGCTCCTGCGCGGATTCGGCATTGCGGCCAACCACGGCAACATTCTGATCGCCCGCACCGACCGGCGCCTCTCCGAGTGGGACTATCGTCAGGCCGTGATGGATACGATCACCCAGGTGATCTTCACCTACCACGATCTCTACTTTGCCCAGCGCAATCTGGAGACCTCGCGTCGCTCCCGTGACCTAGCCGCCGGCCTGCTGGCCGAGAACGAGATTCGTGCCCGCGTGGGCGGCCTCTCCGAGTCGGACGTGACCGAGGCCCGCGCCCGCGTCGCGAGCCGCGAGGAAGCCATCCTCGTCGCCGAGCGCACCGTGCGCGAGCAGGAGAATTTCCTCAAGCAGCTCATCACCAGCGACCGCACGCCGAACCTGCTCAGCGATGTCCTGACGATTGCGCCGCCCACGCCGCTGCCCGCGCTCACACCGCAACCGGCGCTCGATTTTCGTCCCGCGCTCGATCGCCGGCCAGACTATCAGCAGGCCCTGCTTCTCGTTGAGCGCGCACGCGTCGGTCGCAACCTCCGGCGCAACCAGCTTCTGCCCCGCGTCGATCTTGTCGCCAGCTATGGCTACAACGGACTCGATGCCGACGCCGGTGAAAGCCGACGACAGGTCGAGGACCGCGAAAGCCGCTCCTACAGCGCCGGTGCGGTCGTGAGCCTCCCGCTGACCTGGACCGCTGAGCGCGGACGCTACCGCGCAGCCAAGTACACCCTGGAACGGGCCGAAACCGAACTCGAGCAGGTCGAGCAAAACGTGGTCGTCCGGCTCGGCAACGCTGCAGGGCAGGTCGAGACCACGCTCAAGCGCATCGAGGCCACGCGCCGCGCCCGCGAACTTGCGCAGCAGAATCTCGACGGCGAACTGAAGAAGCTGCGCGCCGGCACCGGTTCAACCTTCCTCGTGCTGAACCAGCAGGAACTCCTTTCGACCGCGGAAACCCGCGAAGCCCGTGCCCTCGCCGACCACCAGCGCGCGCTGGCCGAGTACGACCGCCAGCTCGGCGCCACGCTGGAAAGCCACCGCGGGATCCTGGCGCCGGGATAGGGCGCTTCCCCTGTAGCCGGGCGCGTTGAGCCCGGTCCGGGTGATTGAAAGTTGGAGCGCGTTGCCCCTCAACGCGCCGGCTTGATGGCTCGTATCCAGCGAACGATTTGCTCCAGCGCCCTGACGGAAACCCGGCCTGCCGGACCGGCTCCGCAAGATCGTTCTCGGAACCAGAACGAACCGAGAACGAGGCCGAATTCAGAACCAAGCCGCATCCCCCTCGACTCCGCTGAAAACCAGCCGCAAGGTTTTCGTTCTGAACCCGACCCGCAAAGGACAAGGCCGAACCACCCGCGACGCGCGCACCGGCCGCATGGGTGTCGGCGCCTGGCTGGTGCTGGTTTTGCTGCTTGTGGCGCCCGGCATCGCGCTCGAACGGCGGATCGGCACACTGGATGACCTCTGGGTTCCCCTCAGTGTGCTCGCGGCCATGTCGCTCTTCACCTACTTTGCCTACCGCAGCGACAAACGCAGCGCCGAGCAAGGAACCTGGCGCGTTCCTGAAACCACCCTTCACGCCATGGAATTCCTCGGCGGCTGGCCCGGCGCCTTCATCGCCCAACGCCGGCTGCGGCACAAAACCATCAAGGTCTCCTACCAGGCTATCTTCTGGTTGATCGTTCTGCTGCACCAATTTGTCGCCATCGACTCGCTGCAAGGCTGGAACTGGACCAGGCAGGCCGCCGCCTTCACTCGCGCCCAACTCAGCTGATCCCTCCGTCGCGGCTTCGCATGAGCCTGGCTCGGCTGGCTCCAATTTGGTGCAGCTGGCCTCGCTGAGGCCGGTCCGACAAGGTACTACGCTAGGTACCTGCGACGCCCGAACTGATCAGATCAGCAACCCTGTTGGCACGAGAGCAGCGCCGACCGGGAGAGGTGACATCATGATCGGAACTGTACTCCTCGTCAGCCATCGCGGGCTCGACGTACGAATGGCCCGGAGCCAAATACACATTCGCGCCCGGTCCCTTCCCTCATCCCTACTCCCATGAGCATCCCCTTCCCGCCCATCCCCGGATTCGCCGAGCCCAGCGTGGCCACCGTACGCGCGGCGCAGACTCGCCTGCGCGGACACCTGCATCGCACGCCGGTGCATCAAGCGCGGAGCTTTGATGCGATCGCGGGAGCGCAGGTCTTCCTGAAATGCGAAAACTTTCAACGCAGCGGATCCTTCAAGGCTCGCGGGGCGTTCAATACGGTGCTCAGTCTCGACGACGCCACCGCGGCGCGCGGTGTCGCGGCCCACTCGTCGGGCAATCATGGTGCCGCGCTGGCCCTCGCCGCGCGCGAACGGGGCATCAAGGCCACCATCGTCGTGCCGACGACCTGCGCCCGAGCAAAGCTCGACGCGATCACGCGCTATGGCGGCGATTTGGTCTTCACTGAGCCCACCATCCAGGCCCGCGAGGCCGCCGTGGGAAAACTCGTCGCGCAGTCGGGCGCCGTGCTCGTGCATCCGTACGACCACCCGGCCGTTATTTCCGGTCAAGCCACATCCGCACTCGAACTGCTCGAGGACCAACCCGACCTCGATCTTGTGCTCACGCCGATCAGCGGCGGCGGGCTGCTCGGTGGCACGCTCCTCGCCGTGGAGGCCAGCGGGCGGCCGGTACGCGTCTATGGCGTGGAGCCTGCGGGTGTCGATGACGCAGCCCGCTCCCTCGCCAGCGGCCGCCTCGAAGGCAACGCCACAACCGTCACGATTGCCGACGGTCTGCGCGGCGCGCTGAGCGCTCGGACGTTTGAACTCATCCGCCCGCGCGTGGCGGGCATCGTCACCGTGACGGAACCCGAGATCATCGCCGCAATGCGCCTCGTCTGGGAAATATTCAAGCTCATCATCGAGCCCTCCTGCGCCGTTCCGGTCGCCGCCCTCCTGAATGGCCGGGTGCCGGCGATCGCCGGCCGCAAGGTCGGGATCATTATCACGGGCGGAAACGTGGATTTGGGCGAACTACCGTGGGCGAGTTCGCCCAGCGATAAGCAGTAAGCGGTAAGCTTTAAGCTTCAGACGTTGAGTTCGATCCTTGGGCCGCAAAGCGGCCAATTGCCTTGGTTCCGAACTCTGAGCCTAAAGATTACCGCTTATCGCCTACCGCTGCTTTGCGCCGCGCTCCGCGCTACGCAAAGCCCCTCGCCACGCTCACGAAGCGGCGGGCGGCCTCGGCCAGATCCCTTTCGCCCAGCACGCCGAAGCTCAGCCGCGCGTAGTTGCGCGGCGGATTTTCGCCAAAGCAGAGTTCGCCGGGAACGTACAGAACGCCGGCCTCGATACACGCGCGACAGAAGCCGGACGTCATCCCCGTATCGATCCCCGCCGGGCCCGCGAGCCAGAGGTAGATGCCCCCGGTCGGCACGGCCCAGTTCCAACCCAGTTCACGCAGGCCCTCGGCGACGAGAGCATCGTTGAGGGCGCGCATCTTGCGCTCGTAGGCCGGACGAATCACCGCGAGTTGCGCATCGAGGCCGCCGTTCGCCAGCACCTGCTCGCAGATGGCCTGATTGAAATTCGCCGAACCGAAATCGTGATGTCCCTTTACGTGCAGCATCCGCGCGAGCCAATCCGCATCCGTGCAGGTGCCGTAGCCGATCTTGAGTCCCGTCGCAAAGGGCTTGGTCAGGGTCGACAGGTACAGCCGCGGAAAACGCCGCCAGGCCGGGAGCGTCAGCACACTCGCGGCCGCATGCGGCTGCGCGAAGTGCAGCTCGCGGTAGGCCGCGTCCTCGACCACCGGCACAATCAGCCCGGCCCTGGCGAGGGACGTCGCGATCGCCGTCTTCTCGCTTTCATCAAGGCTGCGCGCCGACGGATTGGAGAAATAGCTGACGAAGTAAACCGCCTTGATGCGGCTCCCCTCGCCCCGTGAGATCAGCGCCGAAAGCAGGGTATCCAGAGCCACCGCATCAATCCGGCCGCTGACGTCAACCGGCAGCGACAGGGCGCGCACGCCAAGGCCGGCCAGCATCTCAAGATAGACAAAGTAGCTTGGCCGGTCGACCAGCACGATGTCACCCGACTCGCAGAGCACCTGCATGGCCAGATACAGCGCCTGCTGGGAACCGTTGGTGATGAAGAAACCATCGTTGACCTCCTTGGGATCGAGCCCGGCTTCCAGGCCACAGAGCCGCTCGGCCAGCAGGCGGCGCAGGCCCGGGCGTCCGCGATTGGTGCCGTATTGAAGGTACTCCGGCTCGCCAGGCGACTGCGCCAGCGACGCAACCGCCGACTGCACGGCGGCCACCGGCAGCGTGACGTTGTCGGTGAAACCAGCCGCCAAGGACAGCAGCGCCGGATTCTCCAGGGCGAGCGTCATCAGTCGCGCGATGGTGGGCGGCTGGGCGCGAAGACCGAGGCGGGAGAATGCTGGGGCAGAAATCGGCATGACGTGATTAGTCACTACAAGCGGATCCGACGGGTGGATAAAGCACCAAACCACGGGCCGGATGGTGCGATGTAGCCGGCCTCGATGAGGCCGGGGTTCGAAATGCGATAGGGCAGGCCCACAGACCGGCCTCAGCGAGGCCAACTGCAATCTATTCCAAGACACAAAAAAGGCGCGGGAGCCGGAGCTCACCGCGCCTTGCCAAAGGAAGGACTGGATCAGGCCGGAGCCGGAGCGGTCGTGCCGCCGAGCGACTCGGGCTCGGACTTTTCGGCCGACTTCTTGTCGCCCGACTTGTCCGGAAGCTTGGGCAGCGAGGCCTCACGATGGACCGGCGAACGGATTTCGCCGTGCTCGATGATCTCCATCACATGCTTGCCGTCGATCGTCTCGTACTCGAGGAGGGCTTCGGCGATCTTGTCGAGAGCGCTGCGCTTCTCGACGATGATGCTTTCGGCGCGCTTGTACTCCTGATCGATGAGTTTCTGGATCTCGGAATCGATGCGACGGGCCGTCTCCTGGCTGTAGTTCTCGCTGCGCGAGATCTCGCGGCCAAGGAACACCGTGTCGTGGTTGTCACCGTAGGCGATCGGGCCGAGCGGGCTCATGCCCCAGTCGCAGACCATGTTGCGGGCGAGCTTGGTCGCCTGCTGGATATCTCCCGAAGCGCCACTCGTGACATCACCCAGGACCTGCTCCTCGGCGATGCGGCCGCCGAACAGCGTGGCGAGGCGCGCGAGCATGCGGCGCTTGGCGTAATTGTAGGTGTCCTTGGTCGGGATGTACATCGTGCTGCCGAGCGAGCGGCCGCGCGGGATGATCGTGACCTTGTGGACCGGGAAAACACCGTCATCGACGACCGCACCGACCAGCGCGTGGCCGGCCTCGTGGTAGGCGACGATCTTCTTGTCCTCGTCGTCCATGATGCGGCGGCGCTCACGGCCGAACTGCACCTTTTCTCGGGCATCCTCGATATCGTGCAGGTCGATCTTCTTTTTGTTGCGACGGGCCGCTAGCAGCGCGGACTCGTTCAACAGGTTGGCGAGCTCGGCACCGGAAAGGCCGGGCGTGCCGCGGGCGACCACGCTGAGATCGACATCCTCGGAGAGGGCGATCTTGCGGGCATGGACGCGGAGAATCTGTTCGCGACCGGCGAGATCGGGCAGGTCGACGTAAATCTGGCGGTCGAAACGACCCGGGCGCAGCAGCGCACTGTCGAGAACGTCAGGGCGATTCGTCGCGGCGATGATGATGACGCCCTCCTGGGTGTCGAAGCCGTCCATCTCAACGAGGAGCGAGTTGAGCGTCTGTTCACGCTCATCATTGCCGCCACCGAGACCAGCGCCACGCTGGCGGCCGACCGCGTCGATTTCGTCGATGAAGATCAGGCACGGCGCGCTCTTGCGGCCCTGCTCGAACATGTCGCGGACGCGGCTCGCGCCGACACCGACGAACATTTCAACGAAGTCGGAACCGGAGATGCTGAAGAAAGGCACATCGGCCTCGCCGGCCACCGCCTTGGCGAGGAGCGTCTTGCCCGTACCCGGAGGACCGACCATGAGGATGCCCTTCGGGATACGGCCGCCCATTTTCTGGAACTTCTTGGGATCGCGCAGGAATTCGACCACCTCGGAGACCTCTTCCTTTGCCTCGTCGCAGCCCGCGACGTCGGCGAAGGTGATCTTGTCGCGGTCGCGCTGGAGCAGCTTGGCGCGGCTCTTGCCGAAATTGAGGGCGCCCCGTCCGGCCTGACGAAGCTGGCGAACGAAGAGAAAATAAAGGAGACCGATGATCAGGACGAACGGGATGATCTGGACCAGAATCTGGGACATCATCGTGGTCGCAGGAACCTCGGTGAACTTCTGGGACTTCTGGAGCTTCTCGAGATTGGTGTCGGTCAGACGCCCGGCCGCCCGGAAATCCTTGGTCTTGCCCTGATCGTTGGTCAGTTCAGCCGTCGTGGCGGAACCCTTGATGATGACCCAATTGGGGCCGCCGGACGCATCCGGCTGGATGACGCCCTCCGCAATCGAGCCCTTCTCGGCCAGCTCAACGACCTGATCAATCTTCAGGTTGGCAGGAGCAGCGACCTTGCCCGGATTCAGGTAAAAGAGCGCGAGCACCGCACCCACGATCGCCAGCCAGATAAAAAGGACCTTCGGCTGAAAACGGTCGGGCGGGAGGCTCTTGATGGGGCGGCGCTTCTTTTCGTTTTTGGAGTCAGACATTTACGAATTGGACTAGGGGAAAACCGTGGAGGTTCCGTCGGGATAAGTCAATTGAACCACCGTATAATTACGATCTTCGGCGAGTCCTGTAGTGCGAGGCCCTTTCGAAGGTCACCCGGCCGCGCGCAATCACGGCGAACCCGTTGTTGCCGAGACTGAAGCGAGACCGCTCGCCACGTCTGATCATCCCTAACAGCGCAGCAAATCCCTGACGCGAAAGGTCCATGTCCGGGCATTGTTCGTTGAGCCAACGACGCAGGGCCCTTCGGACCAGCCCCACCGGGCGATTCACCAGCTTGGCAAGGTCGAGCGAACCATCGCGCCCGAAGGGGGCAATCTCCTCCACCCAGGCATCCAAGGCCACGTCGTCCTCGTCGATCAGCGAGCGCGACAAAGCCGCACCCGCGAGCGCATCGCGCCCGGCTGCCTCCACCCAACGCGGGATGACATCGGCCCGCACCCGGTTGCGGAAGTAATCGGCTCCGGCGTTGGTCGCATCCTCGCGCCAGGGCACGCGAACCGCAGCCAACGCCGCGGCCAGTTCGTCCTTGCGCAACGTGAGCAGGGGCCGGAGGTGAACCCGCGCATCCGGCATCGTTTGAACCGGGCGCGGCGCCGCCAGCCCCCCCAACCCACTGCCGCGGGCCAGGCGCATGAGCATCGACTCGGCCACATCATCCAACTGGTGCCCCAGCCAGAGCCCGCGGCCACGCATTGTTCGCAGTTCGGCCTGGAAAAATCCGTGACGGGCCTTGCGCGCATCGGCCTCGCTGGGCTTTTGCAGCGCCGCTTTCCATTGCCCGATCCGGATCGGAATCTGGAGCGCCGCACACACCCGACGGCAGAACCTTTCATCGGTCTGCGACGCCCGGCCCCGGAGCCGGTGATTGAAATGCAGCGCAATCAGGCGGGCACGCCGCTCCGGCCAGTGCGCCCACAGCAGCAGCAGGAGCGCCAGCGAGTCCGCGCCGCCCGATAACGCCACCGCCCACGGACCGCGCAAACGCTCACCCGCCGCACAGGCTGAAGCCTGCAGTCGCTCGCGAGGGATCCGCGCAGCCAGCGCCAGCGCCGCCGCCGGCCAGTCGGGAGAGCGGAGCGGCTTCATCATCGGGGGCTGTAACGGCTGATTGTAGCCGGGGTCGCCGACCCCGGACCGGCCTCAACGAGGCCGGCTACACCCATCATCAGGCAAAGCTCAGGTATTCGCGCCCGAAGTACGGCACCAGCACCGCCGGCAGCTTCACGCGCCCGTCGGGCTGAAGATTGTTTTCAAGGAGCGCCGCCAGCACGCGCGGCACCGCGAGGCCGGAACCGTTGATCGTGTGCACCAGCTCGGGCTTGCCGCCGTCCTTGGGCCGGAAGCGGATCTGCGCACGGCGGGCCTGGAAGGTCTCGAAGTTCGAGCAACTCGACACCTCGAGCCAACGCTTCTGGCCGGCGGCCCAGACCTCGAGATCGTACTTCTTCGCCTGGGCAAAGCCCATGTCGCCACCGCACATCAGCAGCACGCGATAAGGCAGGCCGAGCTTTTGCAGCAGGCTCTCCGCATCGACGCGGAGCTGGTCCAACTCGTCGTAGCTGGTCGACGGGTGCACCCATTTGAGCAGCTCGACCTTGTCGAACTGGTGCAGGCGGTTCAGTCCGCGCACATCCTTGCCATAGCTGCCCGCCTCGCGGCGGAAGCACGGGGTGTAGCCGGTGCGCTTCACCGGCAGCGCGGCCTCGTCGATGATCTCATCACGGAAGAAGTTGGTCAGCGGCGTCTCGGCCGTCGGTACCGCATAAAGGCTGTCCTCAACCGTCTGATACATCTGCCCTTCCTTGTCCGGCAGCTGCCCGACCGCGGTCGCGCTGGCCGCGTTGACGAAGATCGGCGGGTTGACCTCGACGTAGCCCGCCTTACCGGCCTCATCGAGGAAGAACTGGAGCAGCGCGCGCACGATGCGCGCGCCATCACCGACATAGAACGGAAAACCCGCACCGGTGACCTTGGAGCCGCGGGCGAAATCGAAGAGCCGCTCAAAACCGGGGATCTCCCAGTGCGCCTTCGCGTCCGCCGAGAGCGAGTCGATCGAACCGTGCGTGGCGTAGACGACATTGTCGTCCGGCGTGCGGCCATCAGGGACCGACGCGTGGGGAAGATTGGGCAGCGTGAGCAGCGCCGCGTGCCACTTGGCCTCGGTCTCCTTGAGCGCGGCCTCGCGCTCCTTCACCTGAGCCGACACGCCCTTCATCTCGGCGACCTTGGCCAGGAATTCCGGCGAGCCCTTGGGCAGCGCGGCCATGGCCGTGTTGGCCGCCTTTTGCTGGGAGCGCAGCGCCTCGACCTCCTGGATCTGGGCGCGCCAGGCGACATCAAGCGCCAGCACGGCGTCGAGGTCGGCATCAAGGTGCTTCTTGGCAATCGCCGCACGGACGAGATCGGGCGATTCGCGAAGGAGTTTGGGATCGAGCATGACGGACGAGCAAAACCGCTCCTCCGCCCCGATTCACGCAAATTCTGACCGGACCGGAACGACTCAGGAACTCGTCACCGTCCGGCGGACGGGCGATCCCAGCCGCTGGAAACGGGCGTAGACTTCCTTGGCCGGCAGCAGACGCAAATCACCGACAGGGGCTTGGATCACGTGATTCGTCGGCGCCAGCAGCGGGTAAGGACCGTGGCGGCGCGGATCGGTCGGACCAAAGATTCCCAGCACCGGCACCCCGAGGGCCGCCGCGAGATGGAGCGGGCCGCTGTCGTTGGCAATCACCCACGACGCATGGCCGACCAAGGCGGGCAGCGAAACGACGCTGGTGTTGCCGGTCAGATTCAGGAATTGCCCAGGCGGAAACGCGTCCTTGTCCGGCACATAATGCGAGCCGGCCCAAACCACGCGGCGCGTGCGATCCTCACGGAGGATCAAGTCGGTGAGCTGCTTGAACCCCGGCCAGCAGCGCTCGGGCCGGCGGCTGTCCGGGAAAATCACGATCGGCCGGCCGCGGGCGGGACCGAGGACGAAATCGAGGTTCAGCCCCGCGATTTCGCGGAACTGGAGCTGCCCGCGGAGCTCGGGCTTGGCGCCGAGCAGCGGAAGAAACTCCAGCAGGATCTCGATCGGATGACTGCGCCGGCCACCGGACGGCAGCGGCACCTGCTCATCATAGAACAAGCCAGCGCGCTCGCGCGCATCGCTGCGTCCGATCTTGCGGCCGGCATCGGCCCGCCAGGCCATCAGCCCCGTGCGGAGCAGGCCCTGGAAATCGAACAACAGATCAAAGTGCGTGCGCCGCAGCTCGCGCGTCAGCCGTAGAAACCCCAGCACCCCACCCTCGCGATAAAAGACCGCCGTATGATCGACCGCCGGACAGGCCCGCACAATCGGCGCGAACAAATCACGCACCACCATGGTGATTTCGAGATCCTTGACCTGCTCCTTTAACGACGTCGCCACCTGCAGACTATGGACAATGTCCGCCAGGTTCGATGAATTGAGGATGAGGAGCCGGGTCATGGGAGGCGTGCAGATTCTGCTTTGCAGCGTCAGAGGGTCACGTTTGATGGGAGTTCACCGCACAAAATCAATTGCATATCTGACAAGCGCAACGCGTGGGGCCTTTTTTCATCCAATTTTTCGGCCGGATCGTGGCCATGACGCCCGAGTGGCTGCTGCGCGGCGTGTGCGTGGTGCTCGGTGAATTCATCCTGACCCTCGTCCCCCGCCGCCGCCGGGTGCTTTTTTCCAACCTCGACCACGCCTTCCCGGAGCGCTCCCGCGCTTGGCAGGTCGGCATCGCCCGCGCCAGTTGCCGGCGTCTGGCCGAGACCGGGCTCCTCTCCCTCGCTTCGCCCTACCTGTCCGAGGCCCGGATCCGGACCATCGCGCGGCTCACGCCCGAGGGCATCGCCATCATGGAGAGCTGGCAGCGCGAGCCCAAGGCGACGCTCGTGCTCGCGCCGCACCTGGCCTACTGGGAAAGCCTGACGTGGATCGGCCTCTTCGCGCCGCTGCCTGAGTTCGGCACGATTTTCCGGCCCCTGCGAAACCCGGAAATGGACGCCTACGTACGCCGCACCCGCGAGCGCTTCGGCATGAAGCTCCTCTCGCGCAAGGACGGTTTTCAGGATGCGCTCAAGATTCTCCGTCGGCGCGGGGTGGTCGGCGTGCTCTTCGACCAGAACTCCGGCGAGACCGGCGCCCTCTCCACCCTGTTCGGCCGGATCGCCTCGACCACCGAACTGCCCGGGCTGATGGCCGCCAAGTACCAGGCCGACGTGGTCACGATTTTCGCCCGTCGCCGCGCCTTCTGGCGGATCGACATCAACCTCGAGTCCGTCCCGCACGACGCCACCGTCGCCGGCGTCACGCTCACGCTCAATCGCTGGCTCGAGACCAAGCTCACGGAGGACGACAACCTCTGCGCCTCGTGGCTGTGGTCCCATGCACGCTGGCGAACCCAGACGATCCCGTGCCGGCGCCTGCGGCTTGAGGCGAAGCGCAATCTCCTGGCCGAGGACCTCGCGGCCCGCGGTCCCACCACGCTGCCTCGCAAGGATCGGATCTTCGTACGCCTGCCGAACTGGCTCGGCGACGTCGTGATGGCCCTGCCGCTCCTCCGCGCCATCCGTCTGTCCCGCCCCGACGCGGAGCTGACGCTCATCGGCAAGGCCGCCTTTGCCCCGCTCATGACGACCTGGCAGGCCGGGGACCGCTACGAAGCGCTGCCGGCCCGCGGCTTCGGCTACTTTCTTCATTTCTGGCGCCTTCGCCGCCGTCATCCCGACGCCTACCTGCTCTTCACCAACTCCACGCGCGGCGACCTCGAGGCCTGGCTCACCCGCTGCCAGCAGCGCTTCGGCATTCTCCGGCCCGGCAAGCGCCGCCCGCTGCTGACCGACACCTATGACGTGCCCCCCGGGTTCGACGAGGCGCAGCACCATCAACTCGAGCTCTGGGAAAATTACCTGAAGCACTTCGGCCTGATCCAGCCGCCCGACCTCAAGCCAGCCCCGAGACCCACGCCCTCCTCTGACCTCACGACGGGACCCTTGATCGGACTGATCTGTGGCTCGGAAAACACTCCCGCCAAACGCTGGCCCGTCAACCGCTGGCGCGAACTGATCGGACTGCTGCCCGCGGCGCGCTTCGTCCTGCTGGGTACGGCCGGCGACCGGGTGATCACCGACGCCATCGCAGCCGGAATCGACCCCGCACGCGTGGAGAACCTGGCCGGTCGGACCGATCTCAACGCCTACGTCGACCGCCTTCGCGCCTGTCATTTGCTGGTGACCAACGACACCGGCGGCATGCACCTCGCCAATGCGCTGGGTGTGCCCGTCGTCGTGCTTTTCGGTCCCACCAATCCCGTGCGCACGGGTCCCGTATTCGCCGCCCCCCGACATCTGCTGCAGCCCCCCGGTTGCCCGCCCACCGGAGGCGGCGATCTGGCCGCCCTGAGCGCCGAAACGGTGGCCGCCGTGGTCAAGTCCGAGGTCCCGGCCAGCGTTTAGCGTTGCCGCAGCGACCGGTTCCCGTTCTCCCTTTCTCTGTTTTTTCACCGTGGCTCTCCTGACCGTCCAAGATCTCCGCACCTATTTCTACACCCGCAATGGAGTGTACCGCGCCGTCGACGGAGTTAGCTTCAGCCTCGAGCGCGGGGAGACGCTGGGCATCGTCGGCGAGTCCGGCTCGGGCAAATCGGTCACTTGCTACTCGATGATGGGGCTGATCCCCCAGCCTCCCGGCCGAATCGAGAGCGGCACAGCGATGTTCGATGGCGTTGACCTGCTGCGCTGCTCCAACGAGCAGGCCCGCTCGATCCGCGGCAAGCGCATCAGCATGATCTTCCAGGATCCGATGACCTCGCTCAATCCGTACCTGCGGGTGAGCGAACAGCTGATCGAGCCGCTCCTGATCCACGAAAAGATTTCCAAGGACGAGGCACTCAAGCGCGGCCTCGCGATGCTGGAGGCCGTCGGCATCAACGATGCCGCCCGGCGCATCCACTACTATCCGCACGAGTTCTCCGGCGGCATGCGCCAGCGCGTGATGATCGCCATGGCGCTCATCACCAAGCCCGAGCTGCTGATCGCGGACGAGCCGACGACCGCCCTCGACGTCACGGTCCAGGCCCAGATCCTCGAGCTGATCAAACGGCTTCAGCAGGAACTGGGCATGGCCGTGATCTTCATCACCCATGATCTTGGCGTCGTTTCGGGCCTCTGCAATCGCGTGCTCGTCATGTATGCCGGCCGCGTCGTTGAAAGTGCCGACACCCGCACCCTTTTTTACCATCCCCGCCACCCGTACACGCGTGCCCTGCAGCGCTCCATCCCCGGGCTGCAGGCCAAGGGCAGCGAACTGTTCACCATTCCCGGCCTGCCTCCGGACGTCTCCAAACCGATCGCCGGTTGCGCCTTTGCCCCGCGCTGCGAGCACGCCAAGGAAAGCTGCCGCGCGCAGGATCCGGCCCTCGTTGAACTCGCACCCGGCCACCACCAGGCGTGCCTGCGCGTCCAGGCGGGCGAACTCACCTGACCATGGACGACGCCATCCTCCAGCTTAACGACGTGCGCACGCACTTCCCGATCCAGCAGGGATTCCTTTTCCGTCGGCAGGTGGGCACGGTCAAGGCCGTTGACGGGGTGAGCCTTGCCCTCAAGCGCGGCGAGGTCCTCGGGCTCGTCGGTGAATCCGGCTGCGGCAAGTCCACCCTCGCCCGCACGATCATGCAGCTCGTGCCCACAACCGGCGGCACCGTCGTCCTCGAGGGACGCAACCTCACTGCCTGCTCGGTGAACGAAATGACCGTCGTGCGCCGCGATCTGCAGATGGTTTTTCAGGATCCCTACGCGTCGCTCAATCCACGCATGACGGTCTTCGCCACGCTCGCGGAGCCGCTGCTGGTGCACGGTGTATGCAAGGGCGACGAGGTCGTTGCCCGCGTGACCGAGCTGATGAAGACCGTCGGCCTCGCGCCGCGCTTCATGCAGAAGTACCCGCATGAATTTTCCGGCGGCCAGCGCCAGCGCATCGCAATCGCCCGCGCCCTCGCCCTGCGGCCCAAGGTCATCATTGCCGACGAGCCCGTGTCCGCGCTCGATGTCTCGATCCAGGCGCAGATCCTCAATCTGCTGTCGCAGCTGGTGAAGAAGATGGGCCTGAGCCTCGTCTTCATCGCGCACGACCTCTCTGTGGTGAAGCACATCTCCGACCGCGTGGCGGTGATGTACCTCGGCAAGATCGTCGAGCTCGGGCCGGCCGTGGACGTGATCGATCACCCGCAGCATCCGTACACCCGTGCCTTGGTCAGCGCGATTCCCACCGCCAATCCGGATGCGGAACGCTCGCGCCAGCGCATCGTGCTCCCGGGAGATCCGCCGTCGCCGATCAATCCGCCGGCTGGCTGCACCTTCCATCCCCGCTGCCCACACGCGCAGGAAAAGTGCAAGGTCGCGTTCCCGCCGCTCACCCCGAGCGGCTCACGCGAGGTCGCGTGCGTGCGGCTGGGGGAAATCTGAGTGCGCTCGAAGGCCGCACTCAGCGGTAGGCGATAAGCTTTAAGCGGTAAGCTTCGGAGACAGACCGAGCATTGGCCGCAAAAAGGCGCAGAAGGCGCAAAGAAAACCGTTCGCCGTGGATCGTTTTTTGCGCCTTCCGCGCCTTTTTGCGGCCAATTTCTGAAGCCTAAAGCTTGCTGCCACCCGGCAGTCCCACCTGCCGCAAGGCCTCATAACACGCGATACCGGCAGCGGTGCTCAGGTTGAGCGAGCGCAGGTCCGGATTGGCATGGGGGATCGTGATACGGTGTTCCGCCCCGATCTCGTTGTGCAGCCACTCGGGCGCACCGTGGCCCTCGTTGCCAAAGAGCAGACCATCGTCAGCGGCGTAGCGCACATCCCAGAAACTCTGCTCGGTCTTGGTCGTGAACAGCCACAGGCGCTTCGGTCCGAGCGGACTGGCGCGAAACGCCGCCCAGTCGGCGTGCTCATGCACATCGAGCGAGCGCCAGTAATCCATGCCCGCGCGCCGCAGGTGCCGGTCCGTGATCTCGAATCCGAGCGGATGAATCAGGTGCAGGCGCGAGCGCGTGAGCGCACACATCCGACCGACATTGCCGGTGTTCTGTGGGATCTCGGGATTGAAGAGCACAAGGTGCAGCACCCCTGCAGCCTTGAGACTTCCCAAAAAAGCGGCGAGCCAACTGTTTCCAGCTTTACCGCCAATGGGTTACAGCGCAGGATTGGACTGTTCAGCATGAGCGCAGCGCCCGGCAAAACCCTGGTGATCGTCGACGACGAGAAGTCCTACACGGACTTGCTGGGTCAGCTGCTGGCCGACTGCCTCGCCTGTCCGATTCAGACCTTTAACCGGCCGCTCACGGCACTTGAAGCCCTCCCGACCCTTAAGGTCGGCCTGATCGTGACCGACTACTGCATGCCCCAGATCAACGGCATCGAGTTCATTCGCCGCGTGCAAACGGCCGCGCCGGAGATTCCGATCATCATCATCACCGGTCACCGCATGGAGCTGGAGATGACCGACTACTCCGATGTCACGTCACTCAAGGCGATCCTCGCCAAGCCACTGAGCTGGCGCGTCCTCGCCGACGAAATCGTCAAGCACTGGCCTGAGGCTCAGTTGGAAGTCCCCGCGCAGGGCCGGACGGATTGAAGGGAGCGGGAAGCGATAGGCTGTAAGCGATAAGCTCCGAGCTTCAGACGTTAGCCGCAAAAAGGCGCAGAAGGCGCAAAAAGCGATCCGCAGCGAACGGTTTCTTTTGAGCCTTCTGCGCCTCTTTGCGGCCAATCCGTTCCGAGCTTACAGCCTATAGCTTAAAGCTTATCGCTTACTCCACCTTCAACCCGTCGTTGTCCGCGTGCAGCGTGCGCGCTTCGGAACGCAGGCCGGCTTGCGCAAAGGCCTGCGTCATCGCCGCCGCGACCGCAGGCGCCTCGGCGTTGCCCGCCACGCACAGGACACTGGAGCCGCTGCCGCTCAGCCATCCGGTGTAGGCACCGGCCGCGATGCCCGCATCGATCGCCGCGCGTCCGCCCGGGATCCGCGGCAGACGGTAAGGCTCGTGCATGAAATCGCCGACCGCATGGCGCAGCTTGCCGAAATCACCGGTGGCGAACGCCGCCGTCAGGTAGGTCGCGCTGTTGATGCTGCGCACCGCGTCGAAGTACGGTAACGTCGCCGGCAGCACGCCCCGCGACTGCTTGGTCAGGACCTCCACCGCCGGTGACACCACCACGAAGGCGATGTTGGCCGGCACCGCGATGCGGACCGTGTCGAGGTAGGCTCCGGTGGCGGGATCGCACCGGGCCACGCAAAAGCCACCGAGCACGCCAGCCGCGGCGTTGTCCGGGTGCCCCTCAAGGGCGGTCACGATCGCCGTCAGGTCCTGACGCGAGAGCGGTGAACCGTGCAGCGCATTGAGTGCGGCCACCACGCCGGCAAGCACAGTGACGCTCGAGCCGAGCCCGCGGGCGGGCGGAACGTCACCTGAAATCGAATACACAAAGCCCCGCGCCGGCGTCGCGCTGGCGGCATGAAAGCGGGCGGCCGCCGCCTCGACCATGTCCTGCGCCGCGCGGTCCGAGGCGTTGCGGCCGGTGATCGCCGGGCCGGACGACGGCTCGAGCGTGACCCGGTTGTAGACTGTGAGGGCGAGACCGAGGGTATCGAACCCGGCGCCGCAATTGGAGGTGCTGCCCGGAACCCGGACGGTGATCGAGGGGCCGGTGGACATTAACGGCGTTGCTTGAGAGCTCGGTCGACTTCGCGCATGACGACCTTCTTCTTGAGGTCGTCGCGCTTGTCGTAAAGTTTTTTGCCGGAAGCGATCGCGATCTCGGCCTTCACCAGGGCGCCCTTGAAATACAGCCGCAGCGGCACGAGGGCGAGGCCTGCGACCTCCAGCGCCTGGATGATCTTTCGGATCTGGTGCTTGTGGAGGAGGAGCTTCCGGGTCCGCCGCGACTCATGATTGTAGATCGAACCGAACGCGTACTCGTCGATGTGCGCATTCATGAGCCAGAGCTCACCCTTGTGCACCTTGCCAAAGGCATCGTTGATGTTGGCGCGGCCGGCGCGGATCGACTTCACCTCGGTCCCGCGCAGCGCCAAGCCCGCCTCGAACTTTTCCACCACGGAAAAGTCACGCAGCGCCTTGGCGTTGCGGATCTCGGTGATGCGCGGGGCACCTTCGGACTTTTTGGCGGCAGCCATCGTCGGGAGTCGGGTTCAATAAAAAGGGCGGCGCCGCCAACGCGGAGCCGCCCGTCGGAAAAGGAGGTTGCGGCGGGCGTCAGGCCGTCGCGGTCTCGAAGCTGATCTTCCCCTCAATGATCTCGCGCAGGGCGACATCCTCGGGGGAAAGCTTCTCGAGCGACTCAACGAGCGGGCGGCTGCCACGCTTGAGCTGCTTCACGCGGCGGGAAACCACGTTGATGAGGATGTTCGGATCGGGAACGGTCCGGAGCGCTTCTTTGATGTAATCGTCTCGCATGAAAGGAAGGAGCCTACTGGTAAACCGTTTAGGCCAAAGCGCACCGCCCTCTCCGTCAAGGGCAATCTTGCCAAAGGGCCGCTCTGACTTGGGCCCGCGGGGCGCCGGCCCGCAACCCCAAGGCGGCTTGCTCTGGCCCGTGGATTGCGTCTGCTTGAACTATGCTCATCGGATGGACCACGGTCGAAACCGCCCTCCAGGCCGAGGAACTCGCCGCCGGTCTGGTTGCAGCGCGCCTTGCAGCCTGCGTGCAGATCGAAGGCCCGGTCATTTCCCACTATCGGTGGGAAGGCCGCCCCCAGCGCGCGACCGAATTCCGTCTCACCATCAAGTTCCTGCCCGAACGCCAGTTGGAACTCGAAGCCTGGCTCCATACCCGCCATCCCTACCAGACACCGGAGTGGGTCGTCGTACAAGCGGAGTATGTTGCGGAAAAATACTTGTCATGGGCCCGGGCGAACTCTACTTCAGTTACCCTTTAACCCGTCCATCCACCTTTTTTTAAAGCCATGTCCCAGCACAAGAGCCTCCAAGGCAGCAACGGTATCGTCATCAAGCGCAACGTCTTGAAGCGCTTCGAGCGCGTTGAGATTCTCAAGCGCCGCGGTCAGTGGAAGGAAGGCGAGCGCGTGCAGGGTCTGCGCAAGACCAAGCCCGACGTCTGATCCGAACTCCCTCGGATTACTTTTTTGGCAGGCAGTTTCCAACTGCCTGCCTTTTTTATTTTCAAACCCCGCATCGTCCGCTCTCTTTCGCGCACCTTTCCTTTTCCATGATCGATCTCGTCAAGAAGCTCATCGATTTCATTCTCCACATCGACCAGCACCTGGCGGAGATCATCGCCCAGTACGGCACGGGCACCTACGCGGTGCTGTTCCTGATCATCTTTGTTGAGACCGGGCTGGTCGTCATGCCCTTCCTGCCGGGCGACTCGCTGCTCTTCGCCGCCGGCGCCTTCAGCGCCAAGCCCGAGACCGGACTGAACGTCCACCTCATGGCGTTGCTGCTGTTTATCGCGGCTGTGATGGGCGACACCCTTAACTATTTTATCGGCGCCAAAGTCGGCCCCGCGGTGTTCAAGCGTGAGGACTCCATTTTCCTGCGCCGGAAGCACCTCGATCGCGCCCATGCCTTCTTCGAGAAGTACGGCGGCCGCGCGATCATCCTCGCGCGCTTCGTGCCGATCGTGCGCACGTTCATCCCCTTCATCGCCGGAGTCGGTCACATGAACTACCGACGTTTCCTCGCCTACAATGTCATCGGCGGCTTCATCTGGATCTACTTCTTCACCTACGCCGGCTGGGCGTTCGGAAACCAGCCGTTCATCCAGAAGAACTTCAAGCTGGTGATCCTCGCGATCATCATCCTGTCAGTGCTGCCCATGGTGTTCGAGGCCTGGCGCGGATGGAAAGAGCACCGCGCCGCGCAGGCGCGGAATGCCCAATGAGCAATGGTCAATGACCAATGGCCGGCATGGCACGATGAGCCAGCCCGCTTGATTCACGCAGCTCCGTTCGTCGCCGGATTTCATCAATCGGGTTTGGATTCATTGGTCATTGAGCATTGGTCATTGGCCATTCGGGCCGCGGCGGCCCGGGATTTCCACTCGACACCACGCGACTGGATTCCAACATCCCCTTCTCTTTCGCAGTCGTAGCACAATGGATAGTGCACTGGTCTCCGAAGCCGGTGATCTGGGTTCGATTCCCAGCGACTGCACCACCCCGTTCGCCCGGGCTGCGCCCCTTCCCCCTGGTTAGCCTGGGCGCCCGCTCTGCCTGAGAACACGACCACGCCCATGATTCGTCGTCTGCTGCTGTTGATTGGACTCGCCTCGTCGTTCGCCCCGCTCGGCGCCCTTCGCCTTTCCGCCGCAGAGGCGACCCGGCCCAACATCATCTTCGTGCTCGCCGATGACCTCGGCTACGGCGACCTCGGGAGCTACGGCCAGCAGATGATCGCCACGCCGCAGCTCGATCGCCTCGCCAACGAGGGCCTGCGGTTCACGCAATTCTATGCCGGCAGCACCGTCTGCGCACCGTCGCGCAGCGTGCTCATGACGGGCAGGCACATGGGCCACACCACGGTCCGTGGCAACGCCGGCAACCGCGGACTGGAGGCGCAGACCCTTGCGGCCTCGGACGTGACGGTCGCCACGATCCTCAAACAAGCCGGCTACGCCACCGGGCTCGTGGGCAAATGGGGCCTCGGCGAGCTCGACAGTACGGGCGCTCCCTGGCGCCACGGCTTCGACTATTTCTACGGCTTCCTCAACCAGACCCACGCCCACAACCACTACCCCGATCATCTCTGGCGCTACGATTCGCGTTCGCCGCTAAGCGACAATCGCGTGCCGCTCAGGAATGATCTCGTCCCGGTCGGCACCGTGCCCGGCGTCGGTTATGCGACCAAGCCGGTGGAATACGCCAACGATCTGTTTTTCGCCGAGGCCGAATCCTTTGTGGAACGCAACAAGGGCGGCCCGTTCTTTCTCTTTCTCTCGCTGACCCTGCCCCACGCCAACAACGAGCGCTCGCGCACCTTGGGCGACGGTCAGGAAGTACCGAGCTACGGCACGTACGCCGACACGCCCTGGCCGGACGCGACCAAGGGCCAGGCCGCGATGATCACGCGGATGGACACCGGCGTCGGCCGGCTGATGGCGCGGCTCCGCGCGCTCGGCCTCGACGACAACACCGTGGTCATTTTCTCGAGTGACAACGGCGCCCATCGCGAAGGCGGCCCGAACTACACCCCTGAGTTCTTCAAGGCCAGTGGACCGCTCCGCGGCATCAAACGCGATCTCACCGAAGGCGGCATCCGCGTGCCTTTCATCGTCCGCTGGCCCGGACGGACCATGCCGGGAACGGTCAGCCCGCACGTCGGCTACTTCGGCGATCTGCTGGCCACCTTCGCCGAGCTCGCTGCCGCCCCGGTCAACGTGCCCCACGACGGCATCAGTCTTGTTCCCGTCCTGCAGGGTAAGGCCGACCAGCAAGCCCGCCACGATCATCTCTACTGGGAATTCTACGAGAACACCTTCAAGCAGGCCGTCGTGCTCGAAGGACGCTGGAAGGGAATTCGCAGCCTGCGCGACGACGCGACCATGGAGATCTACGACTTGAGCGAGGATCTGGGCGAAACCCGGAATCTCGCGCCGGCCCAGCCCGAGCGGGCGCGCCAGCTCGCAATGCTGATGGACGACGCCCACGTGCCCAACCGGCACTGGTCATTCTCCCCGGCGGCGACTCCGGCTCCGACGCCGGCACGCTGACGCCTTCAGGCTTGCACGGGGGCAGTTGAACGCGATTGATACTTATTAATCCCCATCGCAACCTCAGCCCGTTACCCCATGTCATCCCTCAATCGTCGCGATTTCCTTAAAACAGTCGGTGCCGCCGGTCTGGCGGCCTCCTTTCCCGCCCTGCGCGGTCAGAGTGCGCCAGCTTCAGCGCAGAAAAATCCAGTCATCCTCTTCAGCAAGCACGCCAACTGGCTCACCGCGGAGGAACTCGGGCCCTACCTCCGCGACCTCGGCTTCGATGGTGTTGAACTCGCGGTCCGTCCCGGCGGCCATGTGCTCCCGGCCGAGGCCGCGCGCCGTCTGCCGGCCGCGGTCAAGGCCATCACCAGCGCCGGCCTCTCCGTGCCGAACATGGTTTCCGGCATCACCGATGCCGACGACCTGACCGAAACCGTCCTGCGCGCCGCCGCCGACAGCGGCATCAAGCACTACCGCCTCGCCTACTACGACTTTGATCCGGCGCTGGGGGTGATCAAGTCCCTCGACAAGATCCGCGCCCGGGTCGAAAAGCTCGCCAAGCTCAACGAGAAGATTGGCATTCACGGCGCCTGGCAGAATCACGATGGCGTCCGCCCCGGCGCCTCGATCTGGGAAATCTGGTATGCGATCAAGGATCTCGACCCGCGCTGGATGGGCGTGCAGTTCGATCCGCGCCACGCCACGGTCGAGGGCGGCCATTCGTGGGTCAATGACTTCGACGTCGTGAAGCCCTGGGTGCGTTGCTCGGTGGCCAAGGATTTCCTGTGGGAGAAGAACGCCCGCGGAACGTGGACGGCCAAGCACGTCCCGCTCGGCGAGGGCATGGTCGACTTCGACCTCTTCTACAAACGCTACCTTGCCGCCGGCCTGTCCGGCCCCGTCTCGATGCACGTCGAGTTCCCGATGTTCACCCGCGACGAGAAGTCGATGAGCAAGGCCGAACTCAGTGCGGAGGGTGCCGTCATCCTCAAGCGCGAGCTCACGCGCCTGCGCGGCCTGCTGGCCAAGGCCGGCGTCCCGGCCTGAGCCGTTCAGCACGTTTCGCTAAAGCAACAAAGGCCGGCTCGCATGAGCCGGCCTTTGGTTTTCGAGAGCTTACAGCTTATCGCTTATCACCTAAAGCTGAGCGCGCACCGCGCGCTCAGATGTGAATCGCCTCACCCGTCACCGCCGCCGCGGCTTCCATCACGGCTTCGCTGAGGGTGGGATGCGCGTGGATCGTCTTGTGGATCTCCTCAACCGTGGCCTCGAGCTCGATCGCGAGTCCGTACTCGGCGATGAGCTCGGTCGCTTCGGCGCCGATGATGTGCGCACCGTAGATCTCGCCGGTCTTGGCGTCGGAGATGACCTTGACGAAACCGTCGGACTCGGCCGAGGCGACCGCCTTGCCCGAAGCCACGAACGGGAACTTGCCGACCTTGTAATTGAGCTTCTTCTCGCGCGCCGCCTGCTCGGTCAGACCCGTGCTCGCGATCTGCGGCTGGCAGTAGGTGCAGCCCGGGAACTTCGTGACGCGGTGCGGCTTGCCATGGCCGAAGATGCCATTGACGGCGCTGACCGCCTCGAAGGTCGCGACGTGGGCGAGCCAAGGCGGCCCAATGATGTCGCCGGCCGCATAGAGGCCCTTGACGCTCGTCTGGTAGTCGTCGCCAACCTTGACGTAGCCGCGATCGAGCTCGGGCTTCACGTTGGACGCGAGTGCGCCCTCGAGATTGGGGGTCACGCCGATGGCGGAGAGCACAACCTCGGCCTCAACCTCCTGTTTGGCCTCGCCGGTGATGAGGTCGACCTTGACGCTGCTCTTGCCGACGCGGAAATTCTCGCACTTGGTGCCCGTTAGGACGGTGATGCCCTGCTTTTCGAAGGAACGGTGCAGCAGCTTGGACACTTCCTCGTCCTCAACCGGCAGCACATTTGGCAGCATTTCCACCAGCGTGACCTTGGAGCCGAACGCGTTGTAGAAATACGCGAACTCAACGCCGATCGCGCCCGCTCCGACGATGACCACGGACTTGGGCAGCGTCGTGTTGGCCAGCGCCTCGCGGGAGGTCATCACGCGCACGCCGTCATACTCGAGCCCAGGGATGCGACGCATCTTGCAGCCAGTCGCGAGGAGGATGGCCTTGGCCTTGAAGAACTTCCCCTTGTGCTCGCCGTCGGTGATGGAAACCATCCCGGGCGCGCTGACCTGGGCCTTGCCGACGAAGTACTCGACCTTGTTCTTCTTGAAGAGGAACTCGATGCCCTTGGCCATCTGGCCGGCCACGCCGCGCGAGCGATCCATGACCTTGGCAAAGTCAAACGTAACGTCCTTCGCACTGATGCCAAAGGTTTCGGCCTTCTTGATCTTCTGATAGAGCTCCGCGCTCTTGAGCAGGGCCTTGGTCGGAATACAGCCCCAGTTGAGGCAGGTTCCACCGGCGCGTTCGAGCTCGATGCAGGCCACCTTCTTGCCCAGCTGGCCGGCGCGAATCGCGCCCGCGTAGCCGGCAGGTCCGCCGCCAATGACAATCAGGTCGTAATCTGTGGAGTCAGCCATGTGATAAAAATGAGCGCCAAGGTCACCCGCCAAGGGTGTCCGGTCAAATTGAAAACAGGTTTGCACCCCGGCGTGGCCCCGGAGGTGCAAGCGGGCCCGCTCGCCAGCGCCATCAGATGTCGATCACATCGCCGCCGCGGACCGACTCACGCCGAGGCGCGCCCGACCGGGGGCCACGCGGCGGTCCACCCCGAAACAAGCCGGAGAGCAGCAGGTTGGTCACACTCACGATGAGGGATCCGCCCAGCGCGGCCCAGAAGCTCGACACGTAAAAACCTTCGACCAACCGGCTCACCAACAGGAAAAGGAAGGCATTGATCAGGAGCATCCCCAGCCCCAACGTGACCAGAATGAATGGCAGCGTGAACAGCACGAGCAGCGGCTTCAGCACGGCGTTAAACAGGCTGAGCAGGACCACCACGACCAGCAGCGTGCCGGCGTCGTCACAGCGAATCCCGGGCACGATGCGCGTCGCGATCGTCACCCCGAGGGCGAGGATCGTCCAGCGCACGATAAGTTGGACCAACGGATGACGCATGTGAGGCCCTCACTCTCCGACGAGTCGCGCACCGGGCAATGAAAATCCTCGTTGTCCAGGACCACCTCCGCAGCGGCGGCACCGAGCGCCAGTCGATCCTTCTCGCCCGAGCGTTCCGGGACGCCGGTCATCACGTCCGCCTGCTGACCTTTCGTCCGGGCGGCGCGCTGGAGTCATCGGTCGGCGATGTGCCGCGCATCTGCCTGCAGCCGTTCGACACCACGCTCGACTGGTTCGCGCCCGAACTAGGCCGCGCCGTCGCCCGCTTCGCACCGGACGTCGTGCTCTGCATGGGCCGCATGGCCAACTGCTACGCCGGTCGCATCCAGCGTCAGAACCCGGACGCCATCGTGATCGCCACTATGCGCACGGGCAAACCCCTGCCCTGGCTGTTCCGCCGCTCCCTGCAGGACGTGGCCCACGTGGTCGCCAACAGCGCCGACGCCAAGGCCACGCTGGTTCGCGACCACGGCGTATCCGCCGACCGGATCTCCGTGATCTACAACGGGCTGGTTTTCCCGGAGGCGACCGCGCTTTCCGCCGAGGAGCGCCAGGCGCTCCGCACCCGGCATGGCGCCGGCAACACGACCTGCGTCCTCCTTTCCGTCGCCATGTTCCGCCCGGAAAAAGGTCAGGCCGATCTGCTCACCACGGTCGCACGTCTGCGCAAGGACCTCGACTGGCAGCTCTGGCTGGCCGGAGACGGCCCCGCGCTGGAAAACTGCCGCCAACTCGCCGCCACGCTCGGTTTGCACGACCGCGTGCGCTTCCTCGGCTGGCACGCCACGCCCGCTCCGCTCTATGCCGCCGCGGATATCGCGGTCCATGCCTCGTCGAGCGAAGCCCTTTCCAACTTCCTCATCGAAGCCCAGGCGCATGGCCTTCCCGCCGTCGCCTACGAGGCGCAAGGCATCGGCGAATGCTTCCTGCCCGACGAAACCGGGCAGGTCATCGCCCGCGGCGACACGACCGCCTTCGTGGACGCGGTGAGCCGTCTCGCCACTCGTTCGCCCGAGGAGCGATTCGCACAGTCCGAACGAGCTCGAAGATTTGCGCGAGAGCGGTTTGACCCGGCGCAACAGAACCGTTCGTATATCAGTTTGTTTTCGCGTCTTACCAACCGCCCCACCTCATGACGAACAAGCAGCGCCTCGACCTGATCGAAAAATACATCCGGGAGCACAAGTACGCCGACCTGCATACGCTGGCGGCTCGCTTCAAGACGTCGCTGTCGACCGTTCGCCGCGCCCTGGACAGCCTGGAGGAAAAGGGTGTTCTCCGCCGTCATCACGGCGGCGCGTCCCTCGTCGAGACCGACGAGTTCGAGAAGGAGTTCGATTTCATCTTCCGCGACCAGCGTAACGCCGAGGATAAGTTCGCCATCGCCCGCCTGATCGCCGACCAGATCCAGCCCGGCATGACGGTCATCCTCGACGGCGGCACCTCGACCTATGCCGTCGCGCGCCTGCTCGTCAGCAAGCGCCTGCAGGTCATCACCAATTCGCTCCCCATCGCTGCCCTTTACACCGAGATCGGCTCGCTGGAGACGATTGTTACCGGCGGCAGCATCTACAACCGGCTGGGCGTCCTCGTCGGCCCGTTGTGCGAGCAGTCCCTCGAACAGGTCCACGCCGATCTCGCCGTGCTCGGTGGCGCCGGCATCACCGAATCGGGCGTCTGGAATCACAACGCGCTCATCGTCGCCGCCCAGCGCCGGATGATTGCTGCGGCCGAGCGCACCCTCTTCGCGCTCGATCACTCCAAGTTCGGTCGCAAGGCCATCGGACTCACAACCGGTTTCAGCCCACGACACACGATTGTGACTGACCGCGTGCCGCCGACGGCCGTGGCGCAGGCCATTCGCACCGCTGGCGCCGGGCTCACGCTCGTGCCGACGCCACAGAAGTAGGCTCTGCGGTTGAAGTTTGGCCGGAGCTCGTCTTCGTCTGGGCGGTGTCGTGCTCGTCCCCTGCTCTCTCCCGTCCCGCCTGCATCCGCCTCCGTGGCGTTCGCCAGAACAACCTCAAGGGGTTTGACCTGGATCTGCCGCTGGGTCGCTACATTGCGGTCACCGGACTGAGCGGCGCCGGCAAGTCCTCGCTCGTCTTCGATACGCTGCACGCGGAGGGCCAGCGGCGCTACGTCGAGACGTTCAGCGCCTACACGCGCCAGTTTCTCGACCTCCTCGACAAGCCGCGCGTCGATTCGATCGAGAACATCCGTCCCTCGATCGCGATCGAGCAGACCAATACGGTCAAAACGTCCCGCTCCACGGTCGGCACCATGACGGAGCTGACCGATTTCTTCAAAGTCTGGTTCAGTCACGCCGCCACCTGCTTTGATCCCGCCACCGGCGAGCCGGTCGAGGACGATCATCCGCAAAGCATCTGGCGCAAGGTCCGCGCCGCCCAAAACGGCCGCACGGTGATCGTCGCCTTTCGTGTCATCCGCCCGGACAATCTCACCTGGGCCGAGATCCTGAACGGATTGAAGACACAGTCCTACGTTCGCGTGCTGATCCCCGCCGCGGATTCGTCGATGGCGCCCGTCGTGCACCGCGTGGACGAACTGCTCGCCGATCCGGCACCGCTGGCGAAGGTCCCCCACCTCTTTGTTGCCCAGGATCGCATCACGGTTGATGACACCCAGCAGAGCCGCGCGCTCGAGGCCCTCGAGGCGGCGCTGCACTTCGGTCGCGGCGAGGTTCATCTCTTCTCCGGCGACACGTTCGTCGAGCTGGGTCATTACTCGAAGGGACTGCACTCGCCCAAGACCGGACGCACCTTCCGACCGGCCACGCCCGCACTGTTTTCATTCAACTCGCCGCTCGGGGCCTGTCCGCAATGCCGCGGGTTTGGCCGCATCATTGAGATCGACTACCGCCTCGCGATTCCCGACCAGTCCAAGTCGATCGACGACGGCGCGCTGAAATGCTGGGAAGGTGAAGTCTACAGCGCCTCCAAGGCCGACCTGATGGTCTTCGCCCGCAAGCGGAAGATCCCGACCAACGTCCCGTTCGCCTCGCTCACGCCCGAGCAGCAGGCCTTCGTCATCGACGGTGAACCCGGTTACGGGGAGGAGAACGGCAAGACGTGGCCGCAGTATTGGTACGGCGTAAAGGGCTTCTTCCGCTGGTTGGAGAAGACCACGTACAAGATGCATGTGCGCGTCTTCCTTTCCCGCTACCGCGCCTACAACCCCTGCCCGACCTGCGGCGGGACCCGCCTTCAGCCGGAGGCACTCTGCTGGAAATGGGAGGGGCACACGTTGCCCGAGCTCTACCAACTGCCGGTTTCCAACCTTCTCGCCCGCATCAGCGGCGCGCGCCCGGCCAACGGCGATCGCCAGGCCGAACTCGCCCATGAATCGATGCTCACCCGCCTGCGCTACCTTGAGCAGGTCGGTCTCGGTTATCTCACGCTCGATCGTCCCTCGAAGACGCTCTCCGGCGGCGAGGTTCAGCGCGTCAATCTGACGTCATGCCTCGGCACCTCGCTGGTCGACACGCTCTTCGTTCTCGACGAACCCAGCGTCGGTCTGCACCCGCGCGACATTGACCGCCTCATTGCCATCATCCGTTCGCTCACCTCGGCCGGCAACACCGTGGTCGTGGTCGAGCACGATGAGGCCATGATCCGCGCCGCCGACCACGTGATCGAAGTCGGACCGGAACCCGGCAAACGCGGCGGCCACATCGTGTTCGAGGGCCCGGTAGACCAGCTGCTGCGTCATCCGCGCAGCATCACGGGCGCCTATTTCTCCGGACGGCAAACGATCGATCCGCCCAAGCGCCGGCGCGTCGTGACTGAGACGACCCCGCGGCTCGTGTTCAAGTCCGCCTCGAAGCACAATCTGCAGGACGTCACGCTCGCGCTGCCCCTGGAGCGCCTGGTGTGTCTCAGCGGTGTGTCCGGCTCGGGCAAATCGACACTGCTCGATCATGTCATTCATCAAGGCCTGCTGGGACGCCGCCACCTCCTGACCGAGGATCCGGCCGCGATCGCGGCGATCGAAGGCGACCGCGAGTTCTCGGAAATCCTGCTCGTCGACCAGTCGCCGCTCTCGCGCACCCCGCGCTCCAATCCGGCACTCTATTGCGAGGCGTGGGATTTCATCCGCGAACTCTACGCCCGCGAACCCGCCGCGCAGGCCGCGGGGTTCGGCTCGTCGAGTTTTTCGTTCAACAGTGGCGACGGTCGCTGTGACCACTGTCAGGGACTGGGCTACGAGCGCGTCGAGATGCAGTTCCTCTCCGACGTCTTCGTCCCTTGCCCGGTCTGCGAGGGCCGGCGCTTCAAGCCCGAGGTGCTGGCCATCGTCTGGAACGGCCTCTCGGTGGCCGATCTCCTCGCCACCAGCATTGCGGACGCGTTGGTCATGTTCGCCGATCACCTCGCGATCCGCACGCGCCTCGCCCCGCTTGAGGCCGTCGGCCTCGGCTACCTCACGCTCGGCCAGCCCCTCAACACCCTGAGCGGCGGAGAGTCACAGCGGCTCAAGCTCGTGCGCTACCTCGCCGGCTTCACTGGCGAGGCGTCACCTCGCAAAGCCGAGACGCCCAATTCCAGAGGAGCCCTGCTCCTGCTCGACGAACCCACCACCGGCCTTCACCGCCATGATGTGAAGCGCCTCCTGGTCGTCCTGCAGGCCCTGGTTGATCGCGGGCACAGCGTGATCGTGATCGAGCACAATCTCGACGTGCTCGCCGCGGCCGACTGGATCATCGAGGTCGGACCCGAGGCCGGCGCGGCCGGCGGAAAAATCGTGGCCGAAGGCACCCCGGAACAGGCGGCCAAGGCGCGCACCGCCACGGCGCCGTTCCTCAAGGAAGCCCTGAATCGGACGGCATTCGACCCGGCGGCCTCCGTTGCCGCCGAGGACCACCCGCCCTATTCGTCGCCCGGCCTGGTCGTGCTCGGCGCGCGAGAGAACAACCTCAAAAATCTTTCGATCACGCTGCCGCATCACGAACTCGCGGTCGTCACCGGAGTCTCGGGATCGGGCAAGTCGACACTCGCGTTCGACATCGTCTTTGCCGAGGGCCAGCGCCGTTTCATGGAATCCATGTCGCCTTACGCGCGACAATTCGTGGAACAGCTGCCTCGTCCTGCCGTTGATCGCATCACGGGCATTCCGCCCACGGTCGCGATCGAACAGCGTGTGACCCGCGGTTCGCGCAAGTCCACCGTCGCGACCATCACCGAAGTCGCGCAGTACCTGCGCCTCCTCTACGCACGCCTCGGCGTCCAGCATCATCCCGACACCGACCGCCCCGTCACCCCACTCTCGCCAGGTGCCCTGCGCAAGCTGCTGGCCAAGGTCATGGCCACGTCGCCCAAGGCCCGGAAGGCGAAACATCTTTATCTGTGCGCCCCGCTCATTCGCGGACGCAAGGGTCACCACCAGCCGATCGCGACCTGGATCGAGAACCAGGGCTACGCCCTGATGCGCGCGGACGGCCGGCTCATCGCGGTCGATGCGTTCCAGAAGCTCGACCGCTACAAGGAACACGACATCGAGGTCGTCGTCGCGGATCTCAAGCAGACGTCAGAGGTCAGAGGTCAGAAGTCAGAGGCAACCAAGGCAAGATCGTCGGGCCGGAAAAATCCGTCCTCTGATCTCCGACCTCTGACCTCTGCTGAAGCGCTCGACCGTGCGCTTCAGCTCGGCAAGGGCGCCTGCTTCCTGGTCACGCCGCAAGGCGATGTCCTCTCCTGGTTCTCCACCACGCGGACGGACATCGAGACCGGCGAATCCTTTCCCGAGCTCGATCCGAAGCACTTTTCCCACAACTCGCCGCGCGGCTGGTGTCCGTCCTGCCGCGGCCATGGCCGGATCTTCCCGTGGATGCTCATCCCTGATGACGAGGAGGAGAACGGCGACGAGACCGAGGCACGACTTCGTCTGCTCGGACTTGATTCCGCCTCGGACGTCGCCGACGAAGGCCAACCGTGCCCGGACTGCCGGGGCCAGCGTCTCAACCGCATCGCCCGCTCAGTGAAGCTGCATTTCCGCACCAAGCAGGCGCCCCTCGCGCTGCCCGCGCTGCTGGCGCTCACGCCGGCGGATTTGTTGGCGCGGCTGAAGGAACTGGAACTCGATGAACGCGGCCGTCTCATCACCCAGGATATCGTGCCCCAGATTGAGGAGCGCCTGAAGTTCCTCGATCACGTCGGTCTCGGTTATCTCTCCCTCGACCGGCCGACCGAAACGCTTTCCGGCGGCGAGGCCCAGCGCATCCGGCTGGCCGCCCAGCTCGGCACCAATCTCGCCGGCGTGCTCTACGTCCTCGACGAGCCGAGCATCGGTCTGCACGCGCGCGACAACGATCGTCTGATCGACACGCTCGTTTCGCTGCGCGACAAGGGCAACTCAGTCCTCGTGGTTGAGCATGACGACGAATTGATGGAGCGCGCGGATCGCATCATCGATCTCGGACCGGCCGCCGGCATCCATGGGGGTGAACTCCTCGCCAACGGCACCCCGGCGGAGATCAAGCGGAGCGACCGCTCACTGACGGGACTCTTCCTCCAGCGCGGGATCACGCACCCGATTCGCGGCGCCTACCGCGAGATTGCCACGGCCAAGTCCGGCCAGGGCGCCAAGACCGCCGCGCCCGCCGGCTGGCTGGAACTCAAGGGCGTTTCCTTCCGCAATCTCGGCGGCTTTGACCTGCGCCTGCCTCCCGCGCGCCTGATCATGGTCGCCGGACCCAGCGGCGCCGGAAAATCCACGCTCTTCCGCGACGTGCTCCATCCCGCGGTCAGCTACGCGATCAAGCAGCGCAAGGAGCGCGTGGGTCGTATCCTGCAAATGCACGCCAACC
>CAYWRG010000002.1:131296-134666 GCA_964460715.1 uncultured Opitutus sp.
CGTCAAGCAGCGCAAGGAGCGCCTGACCGGAAAGGAATTTCTCAAGGGCAGCAGCTTTGCCGCAACGCCGGCCGGCGTGGCACCCTTTGCCGAGTTGCGCGGCGCCGCAGGCTTCCGATCGGTGATCGAAGTCGACCAAGCCCCGATCGGTAAAACGCCGCGCTCAACGCCCGCGACCTACCTCGGCATCTTCGACCTGATTCGCCAGTTCTTCGCTTCGCTCCCGGAATCCAAGATGCGCGGCTTCGCGGCCGGACGCTTCTCCTTCAACACGGCGGGTGGCCGCTGCCCGACCTGCGAAGGCGCGGGCCGCATCCGGCTGGAGATGGCCTTCATGCCGGACACCTACCTGCCCTGCGACGACTGCCGCGGACGCCGCTACGGTCCGGAACTCGACGACATCACCTGGAAGGGCAAGAGCATCGGCGAGGTCCTGCAGCTGACATTCGAGGAGGCGGCCGTGTTCTTCGACTTTCATTCCCAGCTCTCGCAGGTCTGTGCGCTCATGGTCGACTGCGGTCTTGGTTACCTGACCTTGGGCCAAAGCTCACCCACGCTCTCGGGCGGTGAAGCCCAGCGGTTGAAACTTGTGACCGAGCTCACCCACGGACTGGCCAGCTACAAGGAACGCTCCCGGGGCGAGAAGCCGCGCAATCTGTACCTGCTCGAGGAGCCCACGATCGGCCTGCATCTGAGCGACTGCGAAAAATTGATCCACGTCCTCCACTCCCTGGTCGAACAAGGTCACACGGTCGTCGTGATCGAGCATCACCTCGATCTCCTCGCCGAGGCGGACTACGTGATCGAACTCGGGCCGGGCGGCGGGCCGGATGGCGGACGGCTGCTCTATCAGGGAGCGCTCGCTGGATTGCTCACCACCAAGGGCAGCCCGACCGCGCCGTACCTGAAGACCAAGCTTACGCCGAAGACGAAGCCCAGGGGGTCGTTGCCTCGTTCCTTGTAGCCGGGCTCGCTGAGCCCGAGGTTCGGGTTCTTTTTTGCATTCAACGGACCGGCCCCAGCGAGGCCGGCTCCACCCAACCGACCGTCGCGGACTTACTCGCCCTTGACGGACTGGTTGTGCTGCTTGACCGCGTCCTGGACGACCTTGATCAGTTCGCCCATCGACACGGGCTTGAGCAGGTAGCGAAACAGAGCCGCCTCATTGACGCTGCGCAGCAGCATCTCGGGCTTCATGTAACCCGTGACGAGGATGCGCTGCATGTGCGGGTACTCCTCGCGGGCACGGACGAGGAAAGTCATGCCATTGCCACCCGGCATCAAGTGGTCGGAAAGCACGACCTTGAACGAACGCTTGCGGAGCAGGAATTCAGCCTCGCGGGCCGACGTCGCCGTCGTGCAATCGAACAGTCCAGAAAGGGCGCCGACAAAGACATCCAACAGCGGCTGCTCGTCGTCCACGATGAGGATGGGATCCTTGGCCGAAAGAGCGGCAACGGCGGTCGGCGTTTTGGATTCCACGGGTTTCATGAATGGTCCGAATTCTGTTGGGTGCGAGTGGGTTGGCAAATCGAAAGCGGGGGTGAATTTTACTCAGCCTCGTGTTTTTGTTTTGCGTCGTCCCGCAGCACGGCCTTCCGTCGCCCTGCCTCTCGGAATGGATACCAGTACCCTACATGGAGCCCTGCGTGACGGCACGCTCGAAGCCGACGTCCTCGTTGGCGTAGGCATCGACCAGCTGACCGAACGCAATGCGGCCGGCAACACGCCGTTGCACACGGCAGCGAAGTACGGACGACTGCATCTCCTGCCCCCGGCCGCTCTCAGCGTCGAGAGCCTGCTGATCAAAAATGACTCGGGCTACACGCCGCTTCACCATGCTGCGCTGGGCGGGCATCTCGCCCAAATTCCGCCGGCTCTGCTCAACGCGGACACGCTCACAGCCCGCAGCAACTCCGGCTACACCGTGTATCACGTCGCTGCCGCCAATGGTCATCTCGACCAGCTTCCGGCCAGCCTGTTGACCGACGACGTCGTCCACACAAGGACGGACCTGGGCAACACGCTGCTGCACGAGGCGGCGGAAAACGGCACCCTCGACCGTTTTCCCGCCGCGTTCCTCACGCACACCCACTTGACGATGCCCAATGCGAGCGGCGAGTCCGTGCTCCACGTCGCTGCCTTGAACGGGCATCTGGACCAACTGGCGAAGGAACTCCTGACCGAGGACAACCTGCTGCTAAAGACCCACGCCGGCGACACCGTGCTGCATGCCGCCGCGATCGCGGGGCATCTCCAGCAGGTTCCCGCCGAGATCCTGACCCACAAGAACCTCGTTCAGTCCAGCAAGTCCGGCTACACCCCGATTCACGCCGC
Source organism: uncultured Opitutus sp. (assembly GCA_964460715.1). Taxonomy (GTDB): domain Bacteria; phylum Verrucomicrobiota; class Verrucomicrobiia; order Opitutales; family Opitutaceae; genus CAMAXB01. Next base: position 133,634 of record CAYWRG010000002.1, read on the forward strand.
CGCCGAAACCGGCCAGCTCGGCAAGATCCCGCCAGCCGTGCTCACCGCCGACCTGCTCCTCACGCGCAACGACCACGGCGACACGCCACTCCACGCGGCGGCCTATGAGGGGCACCTGGATCAGATCCCGCGCAAGATTTTGACCGACGACCTCCTTCAGGTGCGCAACTACGACGGCGTCACGCCGCTGCGCACCGCCGTTCGCCGCGGTTTTATCGAGCAACTGCCCGTGCACCTGCAACCGAAGCCTGAGGGCCCGATCAAGCGCGTGCTCAACCGGCTCGGACTCTCCCGCCCCCCGTTCTAGGACGGCACGGACGAACCGCAGCTCCACCGGATTTGAGCGAATTCGCTCAGATTCGCTCTTGAATTGGGCTTTCCTCGCGCACGCCTCCTGCTTCACTCGACGCTGGTATCCATCCCCTTCCCACCCCCATGAACACCACCATCACCGCCATCACCGCCCGTGAAATCATCGACTCGCGCGGCAATCCGACCGTCGAGGTCGACGTCCGTCTCGCCGACGGCACGCTCGGCCGCGCCGCCGTGCCTTCCGGCGCCTCCACGGGCGAGCACGAAGCGCTCGAGCTCCGCGACGGCACCCTTTCGGCCAAGTCGCTGCCCAAGGGCATCGATGGCAAGAAGCGCTACCTCGGCAAGGGCGTCCTCGCCGCAGTCGGCAATGTGAAGGGGATCATCGCCCCCGCCCTCATCGGCGCCGATGCGACCGATCAGGTCGGCATCGACCACGCCATGCTCAAGCTCGACGGGACCAAGACCAAGTCGAAGCTCGGAGCCAACGCCATCCTCGGCGTTTCGCTTGCCACCGCACACGCCGCCGCCGGCTCGCTCGGCCAGCCTCTCTACAAGTACCTCGGTGGCCCGAACGCCAAGGTGCTGCCCGTCCCCATGATGAACATCATGAACGGCGGCGCACATTCCGATGCCCCGATCGACTTCCAGGAGTTCATGATCATGCCGAAAGGCGCTCCGTCCTTCTCCGAGTCGCTGCGCTACGGTGCGGAAATTTTCC
>CAYWRG010000002.1:134676-135134 GCA_964460715.1 uncultured Opitutus sp.
CGTTCGCCGAGGCCCTCCGTGCCGGCGCCGAGGTGTTCCACGCCCTGAAGAAGGTGCTCAAGGCCAAGGGCCTCTCCACCGCCGTCGGCGACGAGGGCGGCTTCGCCCCCAACCTCGCCTCGACGACCGATGCCCTCGACGCCATCGCCGAGGCCGTCAAGGCCGCCGGCTACAAGCTCGGTAAGGACATCATGCTCGCGCTCGATGTCGCCTCCTCCGAGTTCTACGACAAGAAGACCGGCAAGTACGTCTTCAAGAAGTCCTCCGGCCAGCAGTTCAGCGGCGACGAGTTCGTTTCCTTCTACAAGGACCTCTGCGCCAAGTACCCGATCGACTCGATCGAGGATGGCTGCGCCGAGGGTGACTGGACGACCTGGAAGAAGCTCACCGACGCCCTGGGCGACAAGGTCCAGCTCGTCGGCGATGATCTCTTTGTCACCAACGTTGAGTTCCTCAAG
>CAYWRG010000003.1:0-68446 GCA_964460715.1 uncultured Opitutus sp.
CGCCGCTTTGCTTAACAAGTTCGTTCCTTTCGGATTGAACGCATACCATCACAAAAAATCCGCGGGTTGGTTCGTACACTTCACGGCGTCCTATAGGACGCACGGACGGTATACGCATCAAAGGAACACCATCTTCGTGTTTTTCGTGGCAATCCCTCCGTCTGAAAACCCGCCACCTACCCCAATATCTCCAGGACCCGCGCGAACAGGCGGTTCACCTTGGCCTGGTTTTCCTTCACCAGGTCCTTGAACTTGCTGAAGTCGATCTCGGTGCCTTCCAGGCCATTCGCGTAGTTGTCGATGATCGCGAAGCTGTTGTAGCAGAGGCCGAGTTCGCTGCAGAGATCGGCCTCATGCGCGGCGGTCATGCCGACGACGTCGCCCCAGTCCTTGATGATGCGGATCTCCGCCTTGGTCTCGAAGCGCGGTCCGCGCATCTGCACATAGACCTTGCCGGGATGGATCGTGAACTCCGGGCTGAGTTTCTCGAGGAGGAGCGGGATCAGGTTGTTGGCGATCTGGGGCGCGCCGCCCTTGAGTTCGTCGTCAAAGAAGGTCTGCGGCCCCTGCTGCAGACCGACGTAGTCCGCGCAGGATACGAGCGTGCCCGGCGGCAGCTCGGGCTTGAGGGAGCCGACCGAGTTCAGCGAAACAATGTCGGTGTAGCCAAGATCGGCGAGCGCCCGGATGTTGGCACGGTAATTGATCGCGTGCGGCGGCCGGGGAAACCCGTAGCCGTGGCGGTTGATGAGCACGTGCTCACCCTTGGCCTTGTAGGTGACTTCGCCATAGGGCGTTTCCACCGACCGCACCGCCCAAGTGGCAAAAAGGTCGGACTTGATGATGCTCGTCCCGCTGATGAACGCGACTTTCATGGGTCAACTAACGCAGGTCCTCGCCGGCTGAGACAACGCGAAAAGGACGCCCACTCACTTGCGGTCCGCGAGGCGCTGGATCCGCAGGGCGAGTTCGATATCCTTGCGCGTCACGCGATCACCCGCCTCGTGGGTGCAGAGCCGAAAGCTAACCCGGTTGTAGCTATTGGTCCACTCCGGATGGTGGTTGAGGTTCTCCGCCTCAAAGGCCACCCGCGTCATGAAGGTAAAGGCCTCGCGGAAATCCGAAAACACAAAGGTGCACACCAGCGCCTCGCCATCCGTCGTCCAGCCCGGCAGGCCAGACAGGGCCGTTGCGATCTCCGGAGCCGTGAACAGATGGATGGACACGGCCCCAAGCTGGGCCGTTCAGCCGCCTCGTCAAACCCCGTCGAACCGAATCCGGCTTTGCCGGTCGAACCCGCCTTCCCTTCCCCCTTGTCAAACGCCGCCCGGCTACCCTAACTCTCCTGATTCCCAGCATGTCGAGCGCTCCGGCCAACACCCCGAACCACGTCGCCATCATCATGGATGGCAACGGTCGCTGGGCCCAAAAACGCGGCCTGCCGCGCATCGAGGGCCATCGGCGCGGCGTGGAGACGGTTCGCGCCATCATCGACGCGGCCAAGGAACTGGGGATCCACACCCTCACCCTTTACGCCTTTTCCTCCGAAAACTGGAAGCGGCCGCAGGACGAGGTCGGTGCCCTCATGGGGCTGGTGTTGTATTCCCTCAAGACGGACCCCGCGACTCTGATCAAGAACCAGATCCGCCTCCGGACGATCGGCCGCACCCACGAACTGCCCGAGGGCGTCCGGGCCGAGTTGGAGCGCACCGTCGCCGCGACCGCCCATTTCACCGGTTCGACCCTGGTCCTCGCCCTGAACTACGGCGCCCGCACCGAGGTGATCGATGCCGCCCGCGCCTACGCCGCCGCCGTCGCGGCCGGCAAGGAGAAGCTCAACGACGAATCCTGGGCCACGTTCAGCCGCTACCTTTACACCAACGACATCCCCGATCCTGACCTCGTGATCCGCACCTCGGGTGAGACGCGCGTGAGCAATTTCCTCCTGATGCAGGCTGCCTACGCCGAATTCGTCTTCACCCCCGTGCTCTGGCCCGACTTCACCAAGGCAGACCTCGCATCCGCCGTCGCCGCCTACGCGCAGCGCGAGCGCCGCTTCGGCCAGACCAGCGCGCAGGTCAAGCCAGCCCCCACCACACGCTGAGCGCGTCGCGCCGCCGCTGTTTCCGACCCTCTCGTGGGCCAACGCATTTTCAGTACCCTCCTGCTCTGGACCATTGTGCTGGTCAGCATCGGCGTATTCGGCGCCACCGGCGGCGTCTGGCTGCTGACGCTGATCGCCGCCCTCACGCTGCGTGAATTTTACGCCCTGGTCCGCCGGCTGGGCGTCGATCCGTTCGACCGCTTCGGCATCGTCCTCGGCAGCTTCATCACCCTCGCGCCCAAATACCTCGAACCCTACGGTGTCGGTGCGCTGGAGCTGGTGGCCCTTTCGGTCATTGTTTTCTCCATCCGCATTCTCGGTGAACGCGACGCGCAGAACCGAGTGGAGACGCTTGGTTGGACGCTCTTCGGCGTGATCTACGTGCCCTTCATGCTGCACTTCCTCGTGCGCATCATCCTGATCGAAGGTCCCTCCGAACACACGGGCGTGCTGCTGGCCGTCTGGCTGATCGCCGTCTCCAAATTCTGCGACGTCGGCGCCCTCCTCGCCGGTCTCGCCTTCGGCCGCCACAAGATGTCGCCCAACATCAGCCCCAAGAAAACCTGGGAAGGCGCCGCCGGCGGCCTGCTGACCTCCGCGCTCGTCGGCGCCGGCATCGCCCATTTCGGCGCGGCCCATCTGCCGACCGGACTCACCCCGCTGCTCGCCGCACTGATTGCGCTGCCGATCGGCGCCTTGGCCATTGTTTCCGATCTGGTTGAATCGATCATCAAGCGCCGCGCCGACGCGAAGGACGCCGGCAAAACCATCCCGGGCATCGGCGGGGTCTTCGACCTGTCCGACAGCTTGATCCTGACCGCCCCGGTCGGATCCGTGATTTTCGCCCTGCTCTAGTCTCCGGCGCTGCGCGGCGTTCGCTTCGAACGGATCGCGCGAACCGACCTCGCGAACGATGTCCCCGTCCCCTTCCTGTCCCAAACGCGTCGTCCTGCTCGGCGCCACCGGCTCCATCGGTGAAAACGCCCTGCGCGTCATCGCCGCGCACCCCGATCGCCTCGAGCTCGTCGCGATCGCCGCGCACAGCCGATTCAAGTCGCTCGCCGAGATCACCGGCCGTTTTCCGACGGTGCGTCATGTCGGGCTCTACGATGCTTCGGCCGCCGATGCGGCCCAAGCCACGGGACTCTTCCCGGCAACCGTCACGCTCCACCGCGGCGCCGAGGGACTGTCCGTCCTCGCGGCCTTGCCCGAGGCGGACATCGTGCTGCTCGCCGTCGTCGGCACAACCGGCTTCGAGCCCGCCCTGGCCGCACTCGGCGCCGGCAAGGACCTCGCGCTCGCCAGCAAGGAAGTCCTCGTCCTCGGCGGAAAATTCGTGATGGCCGCCGCCCGCGCCAGCAAGGGGCGGCTGCTGCCCGTCGACAGCGAGCACAACGCCCTCTTCCAGTGCCTCGAAGGCCGCGCGCCGTCCACGGTGTCACGCATCGTCCTGACCGCGTCAGGCGGCGCCTTCCGTGACTGGCCCCTCGAGCGACTCGGCAGCGTGACCCCCGCCGACGCCCTCAAGCATCCGAACTGGGCGATGGGGCCCAAGATCACGGTCGACTCGGCCACGCTCGCCAACAAGGGCCTCGAACTGATCGAGGCGCAGTGCCTGTTCGGCCTCCGCGCCGAGCAGTGCCAGGCCGTGCTCCACGCGCAAAGCATCGTGCACAGCCTGGTGGAGTTTACCGATGGCATCATGCTCGCGCAGCTTTGCCCGCCCTCGATGACGTTCCCGATCCAGCACGCCCTGCTGCATCCGGACCGGGCTCCGGGGGTCGAGTCACCGCTCGCGCTCGACAAATGGCTGCAACTGGACTTCCGCCCGGTCGACGAGACCCGTTTTCCCATGCTGCGCCTGGCCAAGGCCAGCATGGCCGCCGGCGGTGCGGCCCCGGCGGTGTACAACGCCGCCAATGAAATCGCCGTCGCCGCCTTCCTCGACCATCGCCTGCCCTTCCTCGACATCCCCGTCGTCGTCGAGCGCACCCTCGAGACCTACCGTCCGCCCGAGGCCAACAACCTGGCGACCGTGCGCGCCATCGATCTCGAAGCCCGCCGGATTGCGACGGGTGCGCTCAAACGAGCGTAATCCCTGCGGCCCGTCGGCCCGGGGCGGTGGTTCACCGCTTTTTAGCGGCCAAGCGCGGGCCTCGGTTTGACTGGAGACCTTGGCCGGGCCAATTTGGTCCCTCACACCCATCATGGACCTGATTACCGCGCTGTTCTCCAACCTCTGGGCGATTTTCCTGATCGTTCTCTTCTTCGGCGGGTCCATTTTTGTCCACGAACTCGGTCATTTCCTCGCCGCGCGCCGCCGCGGGGTTCACGTCGACCGTTTTTCCATCGGTTTCGGCCCCAAGATCTTTTCCTGGAAGGGCAAGGATGGCGTTGAATACCGGCTCTCTTGGCTGCCCCTCGGCGGCTATGTCGCCCTGCCCCAGCTCGCCGACATGCGCGGGATCGAGGGCGAGGCCGAGGCCGACCTCAAGCGCCTCGCGCCCATCAGCTACTCGACCAAGATCATCGTCTTCGCCGCCGGCGCGACCTTTAACCTGATCTTCGCCTTCCTCCTCGCCTGCATCATCTGGGTCGCCGGCCAGCCCACCAGCAGCGACCAGGCGACCACCCGCATCGGTTACATCGTGCCGACACTCGCCCTCGCCGATGGCACCGAGGTGCCCAGCCCCGCCTCGGTCGCCGGCCTCCGCTTGGGCGATACGGTCCGCGCCATCGATGGCCGCGCGATCTCCGACTGGCAGGAGCTCATGCAAACGCTCGTGACCAGCGCCGGCCGCACCGCCGACGGACGCCGGACCTCGACGTTCACGATCGAACGCGATGGCCAGCTGCAGGACATCGTGATCAATCCCCTGCTCTCGGGCGACGAACAGGTCCGCCGCGTCGGCATCGCTCCGGCTTACGAACTCGTTGTCCACTCTGTGCAGGCCGACTCGGCCGCTGCCCGTATCGGCCTGCAGCCGCAGGACCGCCTGCTTGCTCTCGACGGCACGCCCGTGCTCAACGTACAAACCTACGTCGAATACCTGACCGCCCATCGCGCCCGCGACATTGTGCTCGGCGTGAAGCGCGGCGAACAGACCGTTCAGGTCACGCTCCCCGCCCTCGCAGAGGCGAAGGATCCGGCGGAGCTCGGCGTGGCCCTGACCACCGATCAGCAGATGGTTTATCCAAATCCGATCAAGCAGTTCACCGCCCACGTCAGCATGACGTTCCGCACGCTGGGCAGCCTGATCAATCCGCAGTCCGACATCGGCATCTCCAAGCTGAGCGGCCCGGTCGGCATCATCCGCGTGTTCCACCTCGCCGCCCAGGCCGACATCCGGATGGTCCTGTGGTTCACGATCCTCGTGAACATCAACCTCGCGATCTTCAACCTCCTGCCGATCCCGGTGCTCGACGGCGGGCACATGCTCTTCGCCACGATCGCACGCCTGCGCGGGCAGGCGCTGCCGCCCAATTTCATTGTGACGACCCAGAGCGTCTTCATGGTCCTGCTGTTCTCGATGATCCTCTACGTGAGCTTCTTCGACATCCGCCGGATCGTGCGCGACGTGGCGCCCCCGGCTCCGACGGAAGAAACGGCGCCGGCGACCGGCAAGTGAACGGATGCGTGTAGCCGGGCTCGCGGAGCCCGGCGATTGAGCAACGACAGCGAAAGCCAATCAGACCGGGCTCCGCGAGCCCGGCTACACGCATCCCCACTCGCTCCGATTCTTGTCACTTGCCCCGGCCTGCCTTTTACTTCCTTCCCTGATGTCCTACTGCCTCTCCCGTTTCCAGACGCTACGCCGCCCGACCCTTGAGGTGAAGGTCGGCACTGTCGGCGTGGGCGGATTCAATCCGCTGCGGATTCAGTCCATGACGACGAGCGACACGCAGGATGTCGCCGCGACGGTGAAGCAGTCCGTCGCCCTCGCCGAGGTCGGTTGCGAGATCGTCCGCGTCACCGCACCCAACGTGCAGGCGGCGAAATGCCTCAAGGACATCCGTGCCGGCCTGACCGCCGCTGGTTTCGGACACATCCCACTCGTCGCCGACATCCATTTCCTGCCCCAGGCCGCGATGGAGGCGGTTGAGCACGTGGAAAAGGTCCGCGTGAATCCGGGCAATTACGCCGACAAGAAGAAATTCGCCGTCCGCGAGTACACCGACGCGGACTACGAGCGGGAACTGCAGCGCCTGTACGAAGCGTTCACGCCGCTGGTAAAACGCGCCAAGGTCCTCGGCCGAGCCCTGCGCATCGGCACGAATCACGGCTCACTCAGCGACCGCATCATGAACCGCTACGGCGACTCGCCGCTCGGCATGGTGGAAAGCGCCCTGGAGTTTCTGCGCATCGGCCAGTCCCACGGCTTCGACCAGATGATCCTGTCGATGAAGGCCTCGAACCCGAAGGTCATGATCGAGGCCTACCGCCTGCTGGTCGACCGGATGAACCGCGAAGGCATGCGCTACCCGCTCCACCTCGGCGTGACCGAAGCCGGCGACGGCGAGGATGGCCGCATCAAGAGCGCGATCGGCATCGGCAGCCTCCTCCTCGACGGCTTGGGCGACACCCTGCGCGTTTCCCTCACCGAGGACAGCGTGTACGAGATCCCGGTGGCGCGTGCACTGGCGGATAAGGCGATGAGTCTCTGGCGCACCGCGCCAGAGACAATGACCAATGACCAATTCCCAATGGCCAATGGGGCCGGCAGCGGCTCGACCATTGGTCATTCGTCATTGGGCATTGGGCATTTAGAGTCGGCAGCAGCCGACTCGATCGATCCTTTCCACTTCAACAAGCGCGAGACCGCCAAGGTGATCCTCGCCGATGACTGCGTCGTCGGACCCGAGCAGCCGCCGCGCGTGATCGTTCGCGCATCCTCGGTCGCTGCCCTCGCGGCGGCCGGCGTGGAGCTCGCTTCGCCCCGCCTCAAGGACACCCCAGCCGAGGGTCTGCTTGTGGCGATCACCTCCCCGGCCGACCTCGCTGCCCTGCCCGCGGCCACCGCCGGACTGACAACCCGTTTTCTTGTCCTCGAGCTCGCGGCCAGCCTGACGCCCGCGGACCTCGAACCCGTCCTCGCGGCAGCCAAGGCCCGGATCGTCGTCCTGCGTGAGTTCGGCCCGGCCGACGCCACCGCGCTCACCACGTGGGCCACACTCGTCCGCCGCCACGGCCAGGTGCTCGCCCTTGGCACGACCGCCGAAGCCGTCACCGCGCTCGCGCCCGCTCTCCGGGCCCTCGGCGACACCGGCCTGCTCGTCACTCATTCTGTTCTGACCTCTGATCTCCGGCCACAGCCCTCTGGGCACCACCCGATCGGACGCTACCGCGCGCTCGTCGAGGCGTTGAAGCAAGCGGGTTCGAAGGCCCCGCTCTGGATCCGCAACACCGCAGAGGTCGCGCTCAAGCCCGACCCGTCGTTCCTCTCCCGCCTCCTCGAGGCCTCCATCCTGACCGGCTCCCTCCTCTGCGACGGCGTCGGTGATTTGGTGAGCGTCGAGACCGAGGCAGACCCGACCCGGGCGACCAAGCTCACCTACAACCTGCTCCAAGGCGCCGGCGCGCGCATCTCCAAGACGGAGTTCGTCGCCTGCCCGTCCTGCGGCCGCACGCTCTTCGACCTGCAGACCACGACCCAGCGGATCCGCGAAAAGACCGGCCACCTCAAGGGCGTGAAGCTCGCCATCATGGGTTGCATCGTGAACGGACCGGGTGAGATGGCCGATGCCGACTTCGGGTACGTCGGCGGCGCCCCCGGAAAGATCAATCTCTACGTCGGCAAGACCTGCGTGCAGTACAACCTGCCTCAAAGTGAGGCCGACGAACGCCTCATTTCCCTCATCAAGGAGCACGGAAAATGGGTGGATCCCGACCCCGTGGCCGTTTCGTAACCGCCGTCACACTACCGTAACAAGACCCGACTCCGGCTGGTTTCCCTCGTACAGACGGCCGGGTGTAGTGACCGCCTCCTTACAAGAGCGAACCCCTGAATCCGCGCACGACTACCCCGCCATTTGGCAACCCCAAAGTGGCGTGAAAGTTATGCGCACGGGGAGTGTGAATAACTTGTTGGAAAGTTGCTCTTGAAACCCCATTTTGCTTACACGTTACTGCGACGTCTTTACTGATAGCCCTCTGCTGTCGCCCGGTTCTTTCACACACCCTTTGGACTTACGTCCGCCCTGCCTGCAGTTTTGCATACCAAACGCATGGTCTTCACCAGTTTATCATCTTTTTCTCATTTTCGCTTTTTTCGTGATGACCGCCTCACCTTTTTGCTGCTGGATTCGTGGCCGGACGCTGTCCCTCGGGCGTGCCTGAAAGTCCCCCTCCGGGTGATTTGTGAATAAACCCACGCCACGCCCCCCAGTCCATGCCTTCTCTGTCTTCGTCTCCCAGCCTCTGGGAAACCGTTAAATGTGACTTCAAGGGTCTCTTCCCTGAGGACGTTTATCAGCTGTGGTTTGAGCCCATCGTGTGCCTTGAGGCGACCGAGGACAGCCTGACGCTGGGCGTGCCCAACGACTTTGCGGCGATCTGGATCAACGACAACTACCTCGATCTGATCGTCCAGCGCCTGCGCCTGACCTCCGGCCATGCCGTTTCCGTCAAGCTGAAGAAGGTCATCGGCGGCCACGGCGCCTCCCCGACCGGCCAAAGCGAGGCCGCCGCACCCCGCGCACCCCGCGCCCCGACGCGCCGTTCGACCGGCGGTCGCAGCGGCGAGGAGCGCAACGCCTACGCCGGCACGCTCAATCCGCGCAACACCTTCGAGACCTTCGTCGTCGGCAACAACAACCAGATGGCCCAGGCCGCCGCCCGCGCGGTCGCCCAGGCCCCGGCCCAAGCCTACAATCCGCTGTTCATCTACGGCGACACCGGCCTGGGCAAGACGCACCTGATGCACGCCATCGGGCACGCGATCCTGCGCAACAACCCCGACGCCCGGATCACGTACCTCTCGACCGAGAAGTTCACCAACGAGTTCATCCAGGCCCTGCAGGAGAACGCCCTCGTCAAGTTCCGCCAGCGCTACCGCAACGTCGATGTCCTCCTGCTGGACGATGTGCAGTTCCTCGGTGGCAAGGAGCGTATCCAGGAAGAGTTCTTCCACACCTTCAACGACCTGTTCGAGTCCGGCAAACAGATCGTCCTCTCCAGCGACCGTCGCGCGTCCGAGATCCTCAAGCTCGAGTCCCGCCTCGTGTCCCGCTTCGAGTGGGGCCTGCCGGCCGACATCCAGGCGCCTGATTTTGAGACGCGCGTTGCCATCCTTCGCACCAAGGCCGCCTCCCTCAAGCTCGAGGTCCCGGCCCCGGTCATCAATTTCATCGCGCAGAACATCTCGAAGAACATCCGCCGCCTCGAAGGCGCGCTGATCAAGGTCGCAAGCTACTCCGCCCTCACCGGCAAGACGCTCGACATCGCCAGCGCCGAGATGCTGCTGCAGGACGTGCTGATGGAGCAGGCCCAGCAGGTCCTGACCATCGAAACCATCCAGAAGCGCGTCGCCGACCACTATCAGCTCCGTCACAGCGACATGACGAGCAAGCGCCGCCCGAACAACATCGCCATCCCCCGTCAGATCGCGATGTACCTGACCCGCAACCTCACCAAGCACTCCCTCCAGGAGATCGGTGACGCCTTCGGCGGCCGCGACCACGGCACCGTCATCCACGCCTGCAAGGCCGTGGACAACATGATGGAGCAGGACGCCGCCACCCGCGGCAGCGTGGAATTCCTCAAGGCACAGCTCAGCCGCTGAGCAAAACGATTCTCCCTTCCTTCGCCCTGATGTGACCCATCGGGGCTTTTTTGTGCCCTTCGGCCCACTTGCCATGGCCCAAGAGACCCCTAAGGTCTTCGTTCCACTCTCCCTTCCCTTTCCCATGTCCCTCACTCCCGAGCAAAAACAGTCCGTGTCCGGTTGGGTCGCCGCCGGCGACAACCTCTCGACCGTGCAGAAGAAGCTCCTCGAGCAGTTCAAGGTCTCCATGACCTACATGGACGTACGCTTCCTCGTCGATGACCTGAACCTCGCGCTCAAGGACCCCGCGCCCAAGGTCGACGCGTCGGATCTCTCCAAGACGGCCGCCAAAGCCGCCGCCCAGCCCGCCGCCGGTTCGCCGGCGAAACCCGGCCCCCAGGCGGCGAATGAGGCCGCCGCTGACGACGCCGACGCCGGCCTCCCGCCCGAAGCGCTGGAGGATGATCTCCCGCCGGCGGGTGGCGCCGTCACGGTTGAAGTCGACGCAGTGACGCTCATGCCGGGCGCCATGGCCAGCGGGACGGTCACGTTCAGCGACGGCGTCACGGGCAAGTGGATCGTGGACAACTACGGCCGCCCCGGTTTCACCGAGATCAGCCAGCCCGGCTACCGCCCGAGCCCGGCCGACGGCCAGGCGTTCATGCAGGAGCTCAGCGCCGCCCTGCAGAAAAAAGGATTCTGATGTAGCTGGGGTCGCCGACCCCGGTCCGATCTCCAATCCCCGGCCTCCGCGAGGCCGGCTACACCGATCAGCCCAGCAGCCGGCTGACCTGCTCGTAGAGCTGCCACAATCCCGCCGATACGAGACTGGCGGCAGAGATCCAAAGCATCGCGGCCCAGATTTTCCCGGACCGCAGCCCCGGATCCAGCTGGCGGAAATAGAAGTACACGGCCGCGCCACCGAGGAAGGGCAGCAGGATCGCCTGCCCGATGCCGCTGATCATGATCAGCGTCACCGGCTGCGGCCAGATCAGGTAAACCACCGCCGCATACGCGGGCAACCCGATCGCACACCAGCGGACCCGCGCCTGATAGGCCGGAGCGTCATTGTGCTTCGCGAGACCAAAAAGCCCGAGCGCATCCGCCAGCAGGCGCGCATTGGACGCCGTGCCGGCAAACGCCGTCGAGTACAGCGTGGCCACCGCCCCCACGATGAAGACCCAGCGGCCCATCGGACCAAAGGTCTCCACGTACATCTGGGCGAGCGTGGGAATCATGCCCGCATTCGACACCTGCAGACCCTTGGCGTGCAGCACCGCGGCCCCCAGCAGGAAAAACCCCGCCGTCGTCGAGGTGTAGACCGCCATCGAACACCACGCATCGACCCTCATCACCCGCAGCCAGCCGCGCGCCCGGGCCAGCCACGCTTCGCTCGGACCGACCCGCGGCCCGACCCGCTGGGCGTAGCCCTTTTCCAGACACCAATAAGGGTAGTAGATCAGCTCAGCCGCGCCGACGCCGATCAGGCCGAAGGTCGCGAAAACCGAGGCGAAATTGTCCGGCATCCGGAAGCTGAACCCCTCGACGAGGTTCGCCCCGGTGATGCGGAACTCCGTCCCCTGCAGGAGCACGAGTGCGATGCCCGTGGCGATGATGAACACCGCCACCATCGCGGTGCAGGCGAGTTCGATCAGGGCGTAGCGTCCGAGCCCCAGCAGCACGGAGCAAATCGCGCCCAAGCCAATCACCAGCACCGGCATCGGCAAATCCAGCCCGGCCATGCGCAACACCTCCGCCGTGCCGCCGAGGATACCACCGATGACCGAGATCATCGCGATAAACACTGGCAGCCAGATCCACATGATCCACGACACGCGGGCGCGCGGCCCGGGCAGGCTGTCGAGCGCCTGCAATGTCGTCGCGCCGGTGGCGACTGCCTGCCGGCCGAGTTCGATCTGCACAAAGACCTTCACCATGCAGCCGAGCACGATCAGCCAGAGGAGAGAGAAGCCATGCTCCGCCGCGACGCGCGGCGTCAGCACCAGTTCACCAGTGCCGACAATGCCCGCCGTGAGAATGAGACCGGGCCCGACATAGCGCAGCGTGCTGAGCAGGCGCGTGGGGGCATCGACACCGGGGTTGTGCGTCATGCGCGGCGAGCCAAGTCGCCGGGCCGGAGGGTGTCAATCGCGGCTCCGCCCGTTGCCGGAATCGTTCTCGTTCTTCGTTCTCCTTCTCGTTCTCGAATCCGAACCAGAGGAGAACGAGAACGATAACGAGAATGAGAGCGATTCGGAGCCAAAGAAATAGGGCTGTATTTCCCCACTGCCCTGTGTTGCGCTGCACGTAGCCATGTCAGGTGCCGATGGCGGAAGTCTCTTCCGTAGGCGCCGTCACCGTGCGGTTCGTCCGCTCCTGTCATCATCCTCGTTGTCCGTCCGAGTCATCGACGGCCTCCTCGTCATGAACACTGCATGGATCTATCTCGTCATCGCCGGCCTGCTTGAAATCGTCTGGGCGGTCGGGCTCAAATCGACCGAGGGCTTCACCAAGCTCTGGCCGAGCGTCTTCACACTCACCTTCATGCTCGCGAGCTTCTTCCTACTCTCGCTCGCCATGAAGCACCTGCCGGTCGGCACCGCCTACGCCGTCTGGACCGGCATCGGCGCCGCCGGCGCGGCCGTCATCGGCATGCTCTTCCTCGGCGAACCGCGCGAGATCGCCCGCATCGGCTGCGTGCTCCTCATCGTCAGCGGCGTGGTCGGCCTCAAGCTGCTCGCCAAGCCAGTGGCGTGAGTGAGTGTGTGTGGTGTAGCCGGGGGCGCTGACCCCGGTGCCTCAGATCCTTGCCCTCAACCGGTTGGTTCGCGGACCGTCTGACCACGCCCCGCCATCCCACGCGTTAGGGACAACGCGCGCCACCTTCAAACCGGCCTCAGCGAGGCCAGCTACAATATACCTCAACCCAGCAGGCGCAGGAACTCGGCCTCGTCGATCACGGTCACGCCCAGCATGCGGGCCTTTTCCAATTTCGAACCCGCCTCTTCGCCGGCCAGAACGTAGCTCGTCTTCTTGCTCACGCTGCCGCTGACCTTGCCGCCGGCAGACTCGATTTTCTCGGTCGCGGCCTCGCGCGTGAGCGTCGGCAGCGTCCCCGTCAGGACAAAGGTCTTGCCCGCCAGTGCCGTGCCCGTCGGCGCAGCCTGCGCCGGGGCCTGCGGGCGCACTCCCAAGGCTGACAACTCGGCGACGAGCATCCGGTTTCTCGGCTCGTTGAAGTGTTCAAGGATCGCCAGCGCCATCGTCTCGCCGATGCCCTCGATCAGGCTGGCCTTCTTTTCCCCGATGAAATCGGAAAACTTCGCCTCCGTCAGCGCCTCAAGTGAACCAAACCGCCGTGCGAGATCCTTCGCCGCCGCCGCGCCCACGTGCGTGATGCCGAGGCCGTGCATGAAGCGCCAGAGCTCCGCGCGTTTGCTCGCCTCGATCGCTGCCAGGAGATTGTCCGTGGACTTCTCCACGCTCTTGCCCAGCGAGAGGAGATCCTCGCGGCGCAGCCGGTAGATGTCGGGAATGCTGCGCACCCAACCCTTCTCGACGAGGACATCCACCATCGCAATGCCCAGCCCGTCGATATCGACGCAGGCCTTGGACGCGAAATGCTGCACGCGCCGCCGCACTTGCACCGGGCATTCGTAGTTCGGACAACGCTGCGCAACCTCACCTTCCGGCTGGATCACCGGCGTGGCACAGACCGGACATTTTTCCGGAAACACATACGGCACGCACTCCGGCTTTCGCCTCGTGAGGTTCACCGCGATCACCGCCGGGATGACTTCGCCCGCCTTTTCCACGAAAACAAAGTCACCCACGCGGATGTCTTTGCGCGCGATCTCGTTCCCGTTGTGCAGCGTTGCCCGCGACACCGTCGAGCCCGCGAGTTGCACCGGCTCAAGCTCCGCCACCGGCGTGAGCACACCCGTGCGCCCGACCTGAATCGTGATCGCCTTGAGCTGCGTCTCCGCTCGCTCCGCCGCAAATTTGTAGGCCATCGCCCAACGCGGCGCCTTGCTCGTCACGCCGGCCTCGCGCTGGAGCGGGATGGAGTCGAGCTTCACCACCGCGCCGTCCGTGGCGTACGCAAAACGATCGCGCAGCCCATCAAGTTCCTGCACGGCGGCCCAGACTTCGTCGGGGCCGTTCACACGCCAGAATTTTTCCACGGTCGGCAGCCCCCAGGCGCGCACCGCCTCATGACATCCGTGCTGCGTCGCGGGCCGCGCCGACGCCGGCTCGCAGGCCCCGATACCGTAGAGCACGATCTCGAGCTTGCGGGATGCGACCTCGCGCGGATCGAGCTGCTTGATCGTGCCCGCAGCCAGGTTGCGCGGGTTCGCGTAGAGCGCCTCACCGGCCTCCTCGCGCAGACGATTGATTCGCTCAAACTCAGCCAGCGTCAGAAAAATCTCCCCGCGGATCTCGATCACCTCCGGCACCGCCGGTCCGCCCGACGACGCTTTCAACTCGCGCGGAAGCGTCGCGATCGTCCGCGCGTTGACCGTGATATCGTCGCCCTCGACGCCATTCCCGCGCGTCACGGCCCGCACCAGCTTGCCCTGCTCGTACGTCACGCTGACCGCAAGGCCGTCGATCTTCGGCTCAACCACGTAGGCCAGCGCCGGCCGGCCCAGGAGTTTCACCAGCCGCGCGTCGAATTCCCGGAGTTCCGTCTCCGAATAGGTGTTATCGAGGCTCATCATCCGCTCGCGGTGGCGGTAGGTGACAAAGCCTTCCGTGCGGTCATCGCCGACCTGCGCTGTCGGAGAGGCGTCGGACCGGAATTGAGGAAATTGCGTCTCCAGGTCCGTGAGTTCGCGCTTCAGCCGGTCGTATTCAAAATCACTGATCTCCGGCGTTGATTGGCCATGGTAGCGGCGGTCGTGATGCGCCACCTCCGCCCGGAGTTGCTGGATGCGTGCGTCGGCCTGCGTCGGGGTCATGGCTTGGTATCAGGCACGGTCGGCACCGCAGTTTCAACCCGACGCTTGCGCGATCCCACCGGAAGCTCAAGCAGCCGATGGTACCAGCCCCAGCGGGCATACAACGTCACCGCCAGCGCGGCCCCCACGGTGTCGGCAACCCAGTCGGCGAACTCGACGTAACGCCCCGGGGTGTAGCTTTGGTGCCACTCGTCCAACCCGCCAAATGCCGACGCCAGGACGACGGCCCAGCCGACACCCAGCCCGGGCCAGCGGGCCACACCTTCGACCCGGGCGATCAGGGTGCCAAGCAGGCCGAACACGAGCAGGTGCGCGACCTTGTCAAAATTAACGATTTGCGGTGCCGGCACACTCGACTGCCCCGAAACCGTCGAGATCCCGATCGCGAGTGCCACCGGCCAGACCCAGCGGGGAATGGTCAGGGGACGACGAGGAGGCGGATGAGAGGACGTGGCCATGCGCGCCCTGCGTTTGTCGGCTTCGGGCCGGTCGGCGCAATCCGATTCGATCTCAAAAAAGCGTTTGATGCGGACAGTCCGGGAATGAACGCCCCTCATTGCGGTTCATATCGGGTGACATCTGTCCTCTCCCCTCCATGAAACGCCCTCTGCTCACCCTTTGCGCCATTGTCTCGCTCCTCGCCTCTCCGGCGCGGACGTTTGCCTCCAATGATGAGGCCATCGCGCAGCTCAATCTCGCGCGCTTTGTCCTTCCGGAATACCCGGCCAGCGCCCGCCAAGCCGGTATCGGCGAAGGCCACGTGATCGTCGCCCTCGAAACCCGCCGCTCGTCCGCCAACGCCCCCGTCGAGTACCTGGTCATGCGCGCGAGCGATCCGCGCTTTGTCGAGCCGGTCACCCGCGCGATCAAGGGCTGGCAGTTCGCCGCACCCAAGCCCGGTCAACCGACGGCAGCCACGATCGGCTCGGGCCCGACGGTCATCCGCTTCCAGTTCGTCTCCACCGGAGTCGTGTCCGTCTCGGTGCCGGACTTCCAGGCGATGCGCACCGCGAGCTCGGTCGCCGCGCTGCAGGACAGCACGGTGATGTTGCCCACGTTCACCGACCTCGACCGCGCTCCGGCCGCCCTCGCCCAGCCCATGCCGGCCTACCCGGCCGCCCTGCGCGCCAACCCAACACCCGGTTCGGCCGCCGTCCGCTTCTTCGTCGATGCCGAAGGCAAGGTTCGCCTGCCCTCCGTCACGGCAGCCACCGCCCCCGAGTTCGCCGAGGCGGCGCTGAGCGTGCTTTCCCAGTGGCGCTTCGAGCCTCCGGTCCTGAGCGGCAAGCCGGTGATCGCCATCGGCACGTGGACGTTTAATTTCGGGCCAGCCTCGCGTTGAGGTCGATCCCGCTGGATAATGCTGGGTCGCCGTTCCCGGTCCGTTAGGCATCGACTTGCTCCAGGCACAGGGGCCGGCGAGCCCAGCTACCACGCTCAGGAAACTGCAACCACCGTACGCCTACCCTCTCCCATGAAATTCGCCGCCGTCGCGCTCATGTTCCTTTCTGCCGTGCTCAGCGCACACGGCGCAGCGCATTCTTCATCGCCGGCCGCACCGGCGGTGAAGCGCGCACCCGGCGAACTCGCACCGGAACAGCTCGCCTTCTGGAACCGCCTCCGCGCCCACGTCGGCAAGGCCTACCCCGGCCGGCTCGACGACGCCACGGCTTACTATCAAAACCGCCTCGCCGGGCAGACGATCATCGTCCACGTGCGCGAGGCGAGTGACGACCGCATGCACATCGCCATGCACGTCGGCGACAACCGTTCACGCAACTGGATCCTCACCAAGACAAACGGCACGCTGCGCCTGAAGCACGATCACCGCGACGCCAACGGCAAGGTCGAGGCGATCACCGAGTACGGCGGTGACGCCCCTTCGCCCGGACTCGCCACGCGTCAGACCTTCCCCGCTGACGCGCACACGACGAGCATCCTGCCCGACCGTTTCGACAACTTCTGGTTCATCGACTTCATGAGCGACACCACCCTGGCCTACGGCGTTCACTGGCCGAAGGTCGGACACTCGCTGCGCATCGTCTTCGACCTGACCAAACCCCTGCCCGCCCCGCCCGCTCCGTGGGGCTATTGAGGCGATTCGGCTCGCCACGACGGCGTTTCGCCGCATCGCGCACGGGTCCAATTCTCCGTCTAAACATTTCATTATCAATCAATTGAAGCAGATTGACTTAACCTGATTATCCGAGCCCGCCTTGCGTCCGCAGACTTCGCGCGCATGATCACACCCATGAAAGCAACCCCCTCACCCCGCTCGGTTCTTCTTCTCTGCACGGCCCTCCTTGCGCCGTTTGGTTTTGCCCACGCATCCGAAGCTTCCAACCAGAAGGCCGCGGATCAGCTGAGCCTGATCAAGTTCGCGCTGCCTGAGTACCCAAGCTACCTGCAACAGATCGGCCTGACCGAAGGCACGGTCGCGATGGCGATCGAACGCAACGCTGCCGGCGAGGTTGCCGACGTGCTCGTGCTCGAGTCGACGCACTACCGCTTCAGCGACGCCGCGACCGAGGCGACCAAGGTCTGGCGCTTCGCCCCGCTGGCCGAGGGCGTGCCGGCCATCGCCTCGCAGGTTCCGATCGTGCGCATCCAGTTCGCGATGGATTCTCTGACGTCGGTCCTGATGCCGACGATCTACGTTGGTCGCCCGGAGATGCCGGTGCGTCCCGACCAGATCAAGGTGATCACGTTCGCTGAGCTCGATCGCGCGCCCGCGGCCAAGGCCCAGCCCATGCCCGCGTTCCCGGCCGAGCTCGCGCGTCGCGGCGTCAAGGGCACCGCCTCGGTCAGCTTCTTCGTCGACACCGACGGCAAGGTTCGCATCCCGGTCGTGACCGCCGCCGACGCCCCGGAGTTCGCGCAGGCCGCGCTCACCGCCGTCCGCCAGTGGCGCTTCGACGCCCCGCGCAAGGCCGGCAAGAAGGTCACCGCCTTCGAAACCTGGACCTTCGACTTCGGCACCTCCCGCCGGGATTCGTAAGCCCCGACGTCGTTCACTCTCCCGCAAGCCCGGCGCCGAAACGCGCCGGGCGTTTTTTTGGTATGACAAAGAGATGGGTTTATCCGACCCTTTAGGAATAAGGTGGCAACCAATTTTTTTGCGTTACCCCCAAACCCCGGGGGCCCCCCCCCCCGGCTACAACTGAACTTTAAAGGCTGTAACCGGTAGCGCCCCGACCCGTAGATCGTCCCCGCCATCACTTCACGAGCCAGGCAATCACTTCGTCCATGAAGAGCGTGCTGTCCTTGCCCCAGTAGACGGTACCCACGGCATCCCGGTCCTTGCCCGTCAGGCGCACACCCTCAGGTTTGCCCAGGAAGATCGAGGCCATGCCCTCGCCCATCACGACGATGCGGCCGCCACCCTCGACCTTCACGCGCGTGGCAAACACCTCTGCCGGCTTGCCCTCGCGATCCAGCACAAAGGCAAAGGGCATCCCGCCTTCGACCGCGCGGCCGCCGCTATAGGGCAGCTCGCGGTTGCCCGCGTTAATCTCGCCCGTGATCGCCAGCCCGCCACGGTTGTGGAGATACGGCAGGTCGCCCGTCAGCCGGACGCCGAACGGGGCGATGAGGTCGTTGACCCCGGTCTTCGCGAGCGACTGTCGCAGGTCCTCGTCCAGCACCAGCAGGAGCGCCCCGCCTTGTCGGACGAAAGCGATCACCGCCGCCTTCTCCGCCTCGGAAAACGCGGTGGAGGGCGCCCGCAGATAGAGCAGTCGGACGCCGGCGAGCAATTCAGGCGTCAGCTCGGCCTTCGAATCGGAGATCTCCAGCCAGTGCTTTTTTGCGAGCGCCTGCATCTCCGGATGATGCGGACCCTCGCCATGGGCGATGTCGTTGAGGAGGCGCGTCGGGGTCGCGGCCATGGCGACCGTGGCGAAGGACAAGGCAAGACCGAGGAGACAGAGTGCAGAGGTTTTTTTCATCACCCTCATGACACCGCCCGACCGCGGATTATGCATGCGACGCGATCATCGGGTTTCGCCGTCGACGGAGGTGGACCACGTTGCCCTCAACGCGGTGGCTCGGCGGTCCGGCGTTTTCGAACCCGCGCGTTGAGGGCAACCCGCGCCACCGCAATCACCCGATCCGCAATCAGGGATCCCAACTCGTCGGAGCAGTGCCCGGCTTGGCCATCGCGGACGCTTCGAGCTCCGGCCGGCGTGTGACCGTGACCGTCAACGCGGAAGCGCCATCCTGCACCTCCGTTGCGGTGTCGAGTGGCGTGGCGAGCGTGAACTCGGCGATGGGCGGCGCATCGGCTGCGGCCGAGGCCTCAAACAGGCGTACGCGCAGCCCGACATTGCCGTCGGCCTGGGCGGTCGGGATCACGACCAAACGCCGGTCACCCGTGACGACATTCGCGGAAGCCCCGACCGCGACGTTGACCAGCGGCGCCGTGAGCGTTCGCGCGCCGCCCGGGCCGGCAGGTTCCGTGAGCGAGGCCGCGACCTGCAACTCCGCGCCGACCGGCAGCACCTGAGGCCACGTTTCCGCCGGCGGCGTCGCGATTGCCGGTGGCTGCGGGTTCGCAACGGAGAGCGGTGACTCAGCCGACGTTCCGGCGGTCACGGCCGCCGGCGGCTCATCGGCCGGACGCGCGCGCTGCCGCACCACGAGGAAAATACTTCCGAGCGCCACCGTCACCCCTGCCGCCAAGGCAATCGCCTTCCAGCCCGCGGCGGCCGGCGTCGCCGTCTGGACAACCGGCAGCGGACGAGCGCCCTCGGTGACCCGCTTCGCGAGCACGTCCAGCAGATGCGGCGACGCGGAGGCGGCTTTCGCGTCCTGCGTGAGATAGAGCGCGAGCGCAGCCCCCGCGATCACATCGCGACGCCGGAGCGCGGCCCGGAGTTCCTCGACCCCACGCTCGAGCAGGCGCGACACTGTGGATTGGTTGACGCCAAGCTTGGTCGCCACCTCCTGCTGGGTGCGACCGCCCAGATAATGTTCAAGCACCGGCTCGCGGAGGTTGTCCGGCAGTTCCTCCAGCGCCTCGTCGATCAACGGCTCCAGCTCCTCCCAGGTCGCCTCCTCGCGTCCGACCGAGAGCGAAGCCGCCGCCTCTTCATTGCGCCGGCGCGTCGCGAGATTGCGCATGAGATTGTAGGCGCGCCGGGTGGCAACGCGATGGAGCCACGCCCCGACGGATTCGGTGATCGTCGGGGCATGTCGGGCCAGTTCGAGAAACGTCTCCTGCGCGACATCCTCCGCCAGCGCAGGATCGCGCGTCACCCGCCGAGCCGTGGCAAACACCATCCCAGCATGCGCCGCGGCCAGTTCACGAAACGCTACGGCGTCACCGTTACGGTGATAGCGCTGCAACAGGAGAAGATCGGAGGACATCGGGGATGGATGAAAAGGAGACGGCTCCTTGGTAGACACGCCCCATGCTCAACTTATGCAAAAAATGTCACCTGACACCGACTCCGAATAGTGATGCCGACAAACCGGTGCGGCGCGGCAACCCCACCGCTTCGAGTTTCTACGCAGCTTGGCCCGGCTGATTTGTAACATGTAACGGCACGACCCCTTCTAGCTCGCCCCTTACGTATACTTTTCCCGCGTATGCCGCGGCTTGCTCATCTGCGACTTCATGTGGACTCCTTTGGGTTTGGTCCCCTGTCCACTGTCCGTGAAATCAGGTGAAGCCTACCCCGACCCCGTCCGGCTCACCCCTTTCGGCTTACTACGTCTGGGTAGAGCGGTCGACCTATATGCATATGATTTCTGAGACGCACACCGAATGCACACGAACAGGGGGCAATTTGAGTCCGTTCATGTCCTTCCCAGTCCTTTCGCATTCCAAACCTCATTCTTGCCAAGTGCCTCAGCTGTCGTAACTAGTCACAAAGAATCCCGTAGCGTCACCACTACGGGATTAGGGGAAAATGGTCGGGCTGGTGAGATTCGAAGCAACCGAACCACCGGCGCAAAACGCGTTGGGCCAGTTGTTAAGGAAAGGCCTAACGTGTCGGATACACAAATCAGCGGTTCGCGCCAAGCGGCGGCCGCGTTCGTCGGTGGACTGAAAACCAAACTTGCGGCGGCTGAATCGGAGCGAAGGCGGCTCATAGCTGACGCGTTCATTGCCTTCCCGGGCGACATGGAGGCGATGCTCCGTCTTCTCGTTACCGAGGCAACACCTGAAACGCTGCTCAAAGTGGAGAGCATGTTGTCGGCGGAGGATTCACCATGAGCCGCGACTTGCGATTCGCTGGTGACACTGGCGCTTTGATCCGCGACCAGCACGCCGTCGATAAATTCAATCAAGGTCAGCGCAATGGCGAGTCACCCGCTCACCAGCATGAACAGGCTGATCCCATTACGTCGCTCCTCTTGTATCTGGCCGATGGTTACGAATGTGGCAACCTCGCCGTCCGCGCTGCTGTCTTTCTGGTGTTTGTCCGTCCTGAGCTGCTGTCTGATTCTTCCTACCGGTCGATGGCAAAGCGCCTCGGAGTCAACCCATCATCGTTCGTCCAGGCTGTGCGACTTTTCCGCGAGACCGTGCCAGCCTTGACTAGCGGGTTCAGCGAAGCACGAACGTCGAAAAACCGGCTTTTGTCACTCGGTCAAATCAGGTTGCGGCGTCGCAAACTCTGGCTCGAGCACATCGAACGCATGGCCGAGGCGCGCCGGATTGCTTCCACAGAATTGGCTCGCATGGCGGTCAAGGAGCATCGTCGGCGCTCTCGTGATTCAGCGTATCGGAAGCGCCTGCGTGTGGCTCGTGCAACAATCGCTCTCGCAGGACCGATATTGAAAGCTCAGGCTGCAGAAATGGCGCGGTTCGACGAAGAGTTAGGGATCAATCCGTACGCGCCAGATCCCTACGCGCATCTGCTGAAAGGAGGTGCCCCATGATTTCAATACGGAAAACGCGCGAGCAGTTCATTGAAGCATTTTTCGCCGCGCCACCCAGCCAACAAAGGTCTTCGCTGGCTGCGTTGCTTCATTTCCTACCCTATTCGATTGTTGAGCAAGCCTTGGATTGGTTTGTTCACCAACGATCGCAGCCAAGGCAGGGAGAACAGGGATTGCCCAGCCAAGAGGCTGGCCCTGTTCAGCGCGATCAGCGCGGTCCCGGCAATTCGCCGCACTGATGACGCAAGAGCATGCCCGGCCAGCGCGTAGCCCGGAGGGCACGCACTGGCTGGGCGACTCAGTGTCACGCGTGATAAATATACCCAGACTCCTCTTCGATTGTCTTCTGCAGGCGCTTGTAGGCTTTTTCGTGCTCACGGCCTTCGACAGCACCGTTGCGCCGATGTCTTTCCCATTCAGCTAGGTGGAAACGGCAGGTCGCTATCAATGCGGTCATTCGGCACATTCTCCCCGTCACGGATGCCTGGTTGTGCATACGCTCAAGGATTTCTGCAAGGTAGCTTGGCCGGAAGAGATTCAGAGGGCTATCGTTTCAGTCGAAGAATTCGAGCGCGCGTCGCTGGCCGCAGCGCAACAGAATCGGAAACGAAAGCTCACTGGGGAGACACTCCCTTTGGTTTCATTGCCTGATCCGGGGCCGTTTACGATCTCCGCGAAGCGAGATCATGCTTCCAGGACATTTGCCGCAGTCCTGCGCGATGAGCGTCACAGCAGGGCTATTAGGGCGCTCGTGCAACCAACGCCGGCTGAACTAAGAAACGACGCTATCAATCGCGCCAACAAGCGAAAGCATTCCCTATGACCTCCACTGACCAACTCGAACTCTTAAAAGAGCGGCTTAAACGTGCGGAGGCGACAAACGTTCGCCTCTTATGCGCGGCATTTTTCAACTACACTGGTGACGCTTCGGAGCTTGTGCGCCTCCTCCTTTCGCAGGCGTCGGAGGACACACTTACTCGATTCGAGTCTTTGCTCGGTGAACGGCCTGATGTCTAGGAGACGATCTTCTGATTTCGATGATCAATAGCTTTTTTCACGGTCATGATGGCATCGTAGACCTGCCTAGTATGCTTCTTAAACCATTCCTCGTTCATGGTTTCATTGTAGACGACCTTGACCTTCCCATTTGCGGGCTCGTCGAACTTGATGACACGCATCTCATCGGAGTCAGCTGGAGCAGAAACTTTGCCGTGGGCCAGTGCATGGCGAACGTCGATGATGTCGGTCGGGACTTGCTCCTGAAGACCAAGCGATGCCGCTGCTGCATTAAACCGGTTTATCAACTTACTCAGCTGGGAGTAGTCGGTCATGTCGTTAACCACGAGTTCAGTTCCAACGGGACAGCTGTAAATGTCCGTGCCATATGGCAGGCCGATTCCCTTTGCTCCCGGCAGGCCATGGAGAAATGCCCTGAGGATGAACTCCAAGCTTTGATAGTTAACTATCAAGGTCCCCAGTGCCCACCGGTGGTAAGCGCTTTTAAAGAGCGTATCTGGTGCGGAATGAGGTTCAACGTCCACGGCCAAATGGATCGGGCGTGCAGCGTCACTTTTATAGAGACGAACATTACCGTTGGGCTCCTGAATGACGTATCCCACGATTTTAAACGGCTTTTCGCTCATTGGTTCGATGGATTTGCGGAGTGCTTCGAGATCCATCCTTCATTTTCGAAGAGCGCTTGCAAGAGGATGAGCCGGTTGCGCCCAGCCCAGAGGCTGGCCCGGCTCAAGGCCGTCAGGCCGTGCCTCGGTCGTTCATCAGCTCTTATGACGCATAGATTCGATGCTCAGGGCGGTCGGCAGATGCATTTCCCGCGCACCTGCATGCTCTCGCATAGCACGGTGGGGGGGGGGGGGGGGGCCCCGCCCCCGCGCCCCCCCCCCCGCGCCCCCCGCCCCGCCGGGGGGGGGCGCGGCCGGGGGCCCCGGCCGCGCCCCCCCCCGCCCGCCCCGGGCCGCCCTGTCCTTGTTCAAAGGTTTAATAAGTGTCAATGAACGTATATACGCCATGAGCACGCCTCAGCCTCAGGGAAAGAAGCGGGTGCTAATCTCAATCGATCCCGATCTCCACGTTCTGGCCGTCCAGCACGCGCAATCGCTGGAGACCGATTTTTCTGGATGGGTCTCTGATCTACTTCGGCGCGGCTTGTCTGCTAATCCGGCGCCCGCTTCTACTCATGCGCACGAAGAGGATAATCCTCCATTCGAATCCGGGGATGATGGCCCATCGGCCCGGCATTTTCTAGTCCCGCAGGAAGCAGTCGCGGTCTTTGGCTCCTCGGTTGTTCGTGTCCAACGTCCCCCCGCGAATGCTCCTTGTTTTTGTAGCAGTGGGAAAAAATTCAAGCGGTGCTGTTTGTCCGCGTGGGAAAAGGGTCTTAAGGGCGGCTTGGTCTTCGTGAGGCGAGCCACGGATTGACATGATGTGGCATATACGCATTACTCACCCCTGTCTCTTCCGGACACTGATTTTGACTAGGACGTTGGCCGCGTCCCCGACTGAAAATAATGCGAGGCCGCCCCGGAGAGGCTTCCTGACGTACTCCGTCCATACTGGGCGCTGCTGCGTCGTTTGTCCTCAACCCTCGCATTCGTCGTAGTCATGAAATCTGATTTAGTTTCCGAGGAGCCTTTGCTCCTTCGTGTTTCGGAGGCTGCTCGCCTCCTGTCCGTGTCCAAGCGTACGCTCTACCGCCTTTGGGATGGTGGCGAATTGCCGCGTCCCCGGAAGGTCAAGGGCTCAACACGCGTTCTTCGTTCCGATATTGAGGACTACGTTAATCGCCTTTTTGGCAAACCGGGTTCACCTGCGTGATAGCGTTCGTTTTTCAACCTCGTCGCACCGGTAGAAAATCCCGTCTCTGGTCGGCGCGAATTCGTGTGGATGGTTGGTCTAAGTCTCGGACGTTCGCCCTGGGTGTCTCTGATAGAAGGGTCGCGCTCCACAAAATGAACGAGATCGTCAAGCGCGAGGAGTCGAAGACCCATAGCGTTGGGATATCGCCTGATTTGATCGATGGTGCGAAGACACCCTTGCTCGTTCATCTGGCCGCATTTCTCGCTACTAGGAAGGCGCACGTTTCTCCGGCAACTTTGACCCATTACCGAAAGCTCCTGGAGAAACTATGGCGAAGGCTCGGCTGGGTTCGTTTGGTTGATGTCACCTCAGCTAGTTTCCTGCGCTGGCAGAATAACTCTAACCTGAGTCCAAAGTACGTGAACGATCAACTCGGAGCCATGCGTACGTTCTGGGGTTGGATGGAGCGCGAAGGCTTAGTTGTTCATGATCCACTTAAGCACGTCGAGAAGCTGCCGAATCATTCCGTCGGTGCGTATCGCAGGGCACTCTCCTCGGATGAAATCTCTCGCCTGATTAAGGCTGCGCCTCGCAATCGAGCATCGCTGTATCTCATTGCCATCTACACCGGCCTTCGGCGCAAGGAGATGGAGGCGCTTAAATGGGGGGACTTTGATTTGGATTCTGACAAGCCGTGTATCCGTCTCCCGGCGACCATCACGAAAAACCGAAGGCCAGCGTTGGTTGCCCTTCACCCTGAGGCAGTTTCTGCTATCCGTGCGTTCCGCGCTGACATAGCGGCTGCCTATGAGTGGGCCTTTAGAGGCGAGACTCGAGTTCCGGCTGTGTGTGATCTCAAAAAGGACTTAGAAAAAGCGGGTATTCCTTTTCAAGATGAGCGTGGTCGTCGCGTGGACATCCATGCTATGCGTCATACGCTCGGCACACTCCTGCATCTTGCAGACGTGCCTATTCGTGAGGCTCAGGAACTAATGCGTCACAGTGACGTCCGGTTGACCATGAAGATTTACACGGACGCGTCCCAGTTGCGCATTCGAGAGGCAGTTGCGCGCTTGCCGTCATTTGCGCTGCGTTCTGATGACTCACAAATACACTCACAAGCCGTGGTCTCTGATGGGCTTGGCGAGACACAAGCCGGCACGATCTGACATTATCTTGCTATGTCGCAATGTCGTGCTAATGACTCTTTTAGATGCTACCTGACGCTTCTGGGCACACCCGGAGGCGGTGGGGAAAATGGTCGGGCTGGTGAGATTCGAACTCACGACCTCTTGCACCCCATGCAAGCGCGCTACCAGGCTACGCTACAGCCCGACGAAAGGAAGGGAGAACAAGCCGGATGGCGCCGGGGGAAGCAAGCGCATTTTCTGCCCCACCCCACCCCAGCAAAATTTGCACACAGGCCACCAATCCTTGCGTGGCAATCTCCGCTTATTTGCCCTACAGTATTCCCACGATGAAAACCATCCTCACCCCCGTCGACTTCTCCGCCGCCACCGCCCTCGTCATCGACGCTGCCGTCGAGCTCGCCAAGGCCGGCCCCAGCCAGATCGTCCTCCTACATGTCGTGCAGCCGCCCATGGTCACCAGCGACTACGGCCTCGCCCTCGAAAACGTGCAGGAGATCTTCGCCGTCAGCGAGAAGGCCGCCTCCCGCCAGCTCAAGCATCTCGCCGAGGAGCTCCGCGAACAGGGCGTCTCCGCCCGCACCGTCCAGCTCAGCGGTGCCCCCGTCCCCGGTGTCCTCGAGACCGCCGATAAGGTGAAGGCCGACTACATCGTCATGGGCTCCCACGGCCACACCGCCCTCTACGACCTCATCGTCGGCAGCACCACCCACGGCATCCTCAAAAAGGCCGCCTGCCCCGTGCTGGTGGTTCCGCCCAAGCGGAAGGGTTCGAAAAAAAGAGGCTGAGGAACCCGCCCCGGAGCCAGACGGCTTGCCCGACCTGCCTCCGTGTTTCAGCTTCCCGGCATGATCTTCACTGATCGTGTCCTCGAAGAACGTCGTTCACGCGTCGCCGCAGCCCTCCCGCTCGGCGACGCTTTGTTGGTGGTAGGCGCCGGCGACCCGGTCCCCCTGCCTGAGAACACGGACCAGACGTATCCGTTTCGCGCGCACACTGAGTACGTCTTTCTCGCCGGACTCGACCATGAGGGCGGCATCGTGGTCTACGATCCGCGCGACCGCGCTTGGGTCTCCTTCGTCCCTGAGGTCACGGAGGCCGCACGCGTTTGGGAAGGTCGCACCCAACTGCCGGGCACCCTCCTCACCCACTTCCCGGCCTGGCTGTCGGTCCGCACCGGTCGACCCGTCGCCGCCCTCGGCGCGCCCGTCGCCGGCGTGAGCGCCGACGCCGCGCTGTCGGCCACGATCCGCGCCCATTTTCACCATACCCGGCGCCCCAAGGACGCGGCCGAACTCGCCCTCCTCCGGCAAGCCGCCCACGCCACCGCCGCGGGCTACGCCGCCGTGCAGCCGTTCCTGCGCGCCGGGCAGACCGAGCGCGCGCTGCAGATCGAACTTGAGGCGGCTTTCTTCCGCTCCGGCGGCACGCGCACCGGCTACGCCAGCATCGTTGGCTCAGGCCCGAACGCGGCCGTGCTGCACTTCGACCCAACCGAGCGGGTCCTGCGCGAGGGCGAGTTCGTCCTGATCGACGCCGGGGCCGAGGTGAATCGCTACGTCTGCGATGTCACGCGCACCTATGTCGTCGGCGGCAATCCCACACCGTTCCAGCGCGACCTCTACCAGATCGTGCTCGCCGCCCAGCAACGCGCCGTCGCCGCCTGCCGTCCGGGCGCCGAGTGGAAGGAGATTCACCTCCGCTGCGCGGTCGAGATGACGGCCGGGCTGGTGGACATGGGCGTCATGCGCGGCTCCGCCGAATCACTCGTCGAGCAGGAGGCCCACACCCTGTTTTACCCGCACGGCCTCGGCCACCTCGTGGGCCTCGGCGTCCGCGACGCCAGCGGCACCCTGCCCGGCCGCACCAAGGATCCTCGGCCCTCGCTGAAGAACCTGCGCACCGATCTGCCCCTCGCGCCGGGTTACGTAATCACGGTCGAACCCGGCCTCTATTTCATCCCAGCGCTGCTCAACGACCCGGCCCGGCGCGAGCGCTTCCGCGACTGCGTCAACTGGACCGTCGCCGAGCAGCACCTCGAAACCGGCGGCGTCCGCATCGAAGACAATCTCGTCATCACCGACGGCGAACCGGAGAATTTAACGGCAGCGATCCCGAAGACGCTTTGAAGGAGAGTTTAACCACGGATAAACACGGATTCAAACCCTTGGATTCTGGATACAATCCGTGTGAATCCGTGTCCATCCGTGGTTAAACTCTCCGTGGTTAGATCCCTGACTCCCGCGCGATCTGCCAGGCGCGGCGCATGCCGAAGCCGACGATCGTGAGTGTCGCCAGGGAACTGAGGGGCATCAGGACCGCGGCGAACAACGGGTTCATATAGCCCGACACAGCCAGCCCAACGGCCGCGAGGTTGTAGAGCACCATGAAGCCAATCAGCGCCGCCGTGGTGTGACGGCGCGCGTCGTTGATCTCGAACAGCGCCCGGATGCCGCTGATGCCGCGACCCAGATAATAGAAATCCGCCTTGGCCTCGAGCACACCGCGATGGATCACCGGCGTGCCGCGGCAAAGCGCGTGATCAAACGCGAGGCTGTCATTGGCGCCATCGCCCAGCATCAGGGCTCCCTCGCCGCCATGCGCATCGAGCCAGGCGGCCTTGTCGCGCGGCGAAAGGCCGCCGAGACCGCGATCCGCCGGAAGCCCCAGACCGCCCAGCAGACCGCTGACCTTCTCCGGCCGGTCGCCGCTCAGCACAAAAGTGTCGAGCCCACGCTTCGCGAGTTCGCCCAATTCGCCTCGCGCATCCGCGCGAGCCGCATCCGCAAAGTGAAAGGTCGCCACGATGTGACCTTCGTACGCGAGAACCACATCTGCCGATGAAGGCGACGTCTCGGGTGAAAGCACGGCCCCACCGAGTGCCCGCCAGCCCGCACGGCCGAGCGACCAGGCTCCAAACTCGACCCCCGCGCCGACCGTTTCGCGCACGGCGCTCGAGGCCGCATCGACCACGGTCGTGCCCTTGACCGCCAATGCTTCGTAGAGGGCCCGGCTGACGGGGTGCGGGTTATCAAAGACCAGTGTCGCCAAAGCCGCTCGCGCCTCCGCAGCCAATCCATCCAACGCCTCGGGATTGAGCAGCACCGGCGTCTCGAGCGTCAGCGTGCCCGTCTTGTCGAAGACCAGCCGCTTCACCTTCGCCAGGCGTGGCCACAGGTCGCCGGTGCGGACAAAGACCCCGCGCTTGCGCAAAGCCACGGTGGCAATCTCGTCGGCCAGCGGGACCGCAAGACCGAGCGCACAGGGGCACGACACGACGAGAATCGCCGTCACGATCGCTCCGGTGTGCAACGCATCGCCCGTCTTGAACCACCAATAGGCGCCGGCGAGCGCCGCAATGCTGAGGATCGCGATGAGGTAGCCCTGGATGATGCGCTCAAGCAGCCGGTTCCGGTAATCCTCGCGCTCCACCGGGCGCAGCAGTTCGGCGAGCAGCGATTCGCTCCACGGTTCGAGCGCCTCGACTCGCACGTCGCCGCGCGAAAGATTGACCGCGCCGGCCGGCACGCGCTGACCCACGCGGAAGGTCCGCGGCTCGGCCTCGCCGTTGATCCAGGCCAGGCTGAATGCCTGATCCGCCACCAGCAGGCGGGACGCGACAGGAACTGTCTGCCCACTCGCCGCGACAAAGGTCATGCCCGGACGCAGATCCTCGGGGGCGATCTCCGCCTCGGTTCCGTCAGCCGCGATCCAGCGCACGCGCGGCGGCGTGGGCTGGCGCGCGAGCAGGCGGCGCTGGTTGCGCTCGATCGCGGCAACCTGCGCCCAGCGACCAATCAGCATGAGCAGGATGAACCCGCTCACGAAATCAAAGTACATGAACTCCTCGCGTCCACTCAGCCAGCCGTACATCGAGCCGGTGTACGCGCCGACAATGCCAAGCCCGATCGGCAGATCGATGTGCAAGGCTCCGGCACGGAGCGCGCGAATTGCGCGCAGCAGGAAATAACCGCCGCCCGCGAGCAGGCTCAGCGTGCCAAAGCCCATCGCCAGGGTCGCAAACAGGTGCGCGTACGTGAACGTGGCCTCCATGCCGAAGTAGGTCGGCAGCGCGAAGAGCATCACGTTCATCGTGAACGCCGAACAGAGCCCGATCTTCTTCACCAGCGCCCGGCTCTCCGCCCGTTCCGCGCGTTCGGCACCGGCGGGTCCGAGAAGGTAATTGAAGGACTGGAGCGTGCGGGCAAACGCCGCCGCATCGAAAACTCCGGCCACCCAGGTGATCCGCAACTGGCCCGTCTGGGCATTGACCGCGATGCGACCCGCGCCGGGCTCCTTGGAAAACAGCTTCTCCACCAGCCAGACGCAGCCGGCGCAGGAAAGCCCCTGGATGCCCAACACGAGTTCAGGCGTGCGTGAGCCCGCCGTGCGCTCGGCCTCGGTCTGGGCGGTCGTGAGCCAAGCGTAGTCGCGCGGCGTCAGCAGCGACGGGTCCGCCGGGGCCGTGACCGCATCCTTGACCTGATAGTAGGCGTCGAGCCCCTGCTCATGGATCAGCCGATAAACGTAGGCACACCCCGAACAGCAGAACTCACCGCCCGGCGAAGGCGCACCGCAGTGCCGGCAAACCGGCCGGGCCGCGCGGCCCGCGACGGGGCGCGGGGCGCTGACAGGAGGCGGAGGCAGCTCGACGGTGCTCATGGTGAGGAATTTCGGTGTAGCTGGGGCCGCTGGCCCCGGTCCGGATTGGTCGTTCGAGAGGATTTCGATCACCGGGGTCAGCGACCCCGGCTATCATTTTGGCTGTGATTCAAAAGCAGAGGTAGTTGAGCAGTTCCGGGCCGGTCATCCCGATCGTCCCGCGCAGCCGCCAGGTGAGCACCACTGCGGCGACCACCGCCAGGGCAGTCTGGGCGCGCGCAATCCCCACGGGGGAAAGTCGGCTGCGCACCCAGCCGAAGTTGGCCTGCACGAGCCAGAGCACGGGCACCGTGCCGAGACCGAAGGCCAGCATGAATTCCGTGCCGCGAAGGGCGGAACCCGAGAGGGCCGCAGGGCAAAAGAGGCGTGGCCAGGCCCATCACGCTCGCGACCTGCAGGCGTGAGCGCCCGCGCACCCAGCCTTGAATCGCAAACTGCACCCGGGAAAGCAGCTTGAGCCGCGGTAGGCGTGAACCGAGACGAAGCGCCACGAGCAGGAAATAGCCCACCAGCACCCAAGGCAGCCAGCGGACCAGACTGGAATTCGCCCAACTCGCCGGGACCGAGCCGATCCCTCCAACAACGGCACCGAGCACCGTGTAGCCGAGCACACGCGAGACATGGTAGACCGTGCTGACCGTGGTGGCGTCGACCTTTTCGCTGCGCGCCGGAGTCAGCATGCAGGCCAGCGGTCCACACATGCCCGCGCAATGCAGACTCGTCACCAGACCGGCGACAAAGGCGGCTGCGGGGGTGCTGACGGCAGCGAGTTCCATGGTCAGGGCGCCTGACGATTCTCCAACGGCACGCTCTGCACCGGATTTCGCGAGGCGATCGTGAAAAATGCCACGTAGGCGAGGATCAGCGCCAGGAAGCAGCCGCCTGCGAGCGCCCAGATCTTCAGGTCATCTCGATTCTTCGCGCTCATGTTTTTCCTTCTTGCTGTGGTCGTCGCCGCGGTGCTCGCGGCCCGATTGCTCGCGCAGCAGCTCCGGATCGGGACCGATGAACTCGACTTGGCGACCGAGCTGATAAGTCTTGGCTTCGTCACTCACGCCCACGCGGAAGTGGAACGGTCCGCTATAGATGTCGCGGGAAACCTGGATCACCAGCGGGCTGACGACTTCGCCCATGGCAGGGAGTTCGACCGGTGCCATGAAGCCCACCTGCACCGCGCCCGGCGGCAGGTCAGCGGCCGTGACCACCAGACGGGCGGGTTCGTGGCGCTTGTTGATCAAGCGCACGAGGAACTGGTTGCGGACCGAGTTGGCGTCGACGAAGTAGGCCGCGCCCTGCATGCGCGTGATGCCGAAGTTTGCCGGCCGCACGCCACTGAAGGCCCAGATCGCAACGGTCGCGCCAATCGCCAGGAGGACCGAGTAAACGATGGTGCGCGAGCGAAACCACTTGGTCACGCCGCCGGCCAGGCCACGGAGCGAGTCGTAGCGGATCAAACCCTTGGGACGGCCGACCTTGGTCATTACCTCGTCACAGGCATCGATGCACGCAGCGCAGCCAATGCACTCAATCTGGAGACCCTGGCGAATATCGATGCCGGTCGGGCAGACCTGCACGCAACGATTGCACGCGACGCACGCGCCCGCGTCGGGGATGCCAAGCTTGCCCCGGGGCTCGCCACGCTTCGCATCGTAGCCGATGACCATCGAATGGTCGTCGATCAGCGCAGACTGGATGCGGCCGTAGGGGCAGATGACGATGCAGAGCTGCTCGCGAAACCAGGCAAAGTTGAAGTAGAGGGCGCCCGCAAAGATGCCGACAAAGACAAAGGCGCTCCAATGTTCCGCCGGAGCGGAATGCATCATCGCCCAGAGTTCCGGGATCGACACGTAGTAAGCAAGAAACAGATGGGCGATCGTCAACGAGACCAGCGCGTACAGGCCATGCTTCAGCGTGCGCTTGGCTAACTTGGACGCGCTCATGGGGGCGTTGTCCAATGCACGCCGGCGAGTGCCGTCGCCTTCAATGATCCGCTCGATCAGGCGGTAGACATGCTCAAGGAAAACCGTCTGCGGACAGGCCCAACCGCACCAAACCCGTCCGAGCAGCGCCGTGACGAAGAAGAGGGCAAAGCCCAGGCCGGAGATGAGGAAGAACAGGAGCCACGCATCCTGAAACGCGAGCGTCCACCCGAAGAGGTGGAACCGGCGTCCAAGGACATCCAGGAAGACCGCCGGATAGCCACCGACCTCGATCCATGGCAGCGAGAGATAGAGCGCGATCAGGAACCAGCCCGAGATCCGGCGCGCGAGCGTGAAGCGACCGCGCACATCCGCCGGGTGCAGAAACAGGCGGGAGCCGTCCTCACGGATCGTGGTGACGGCATCCAGGTTGGGCTTGGGCGGATGGCTCGGGGCGGTCATTTATGGGAATCAATGCTCGGCGGAGGTCACGATGGTGACCGGATCGCCCTCTTGATGGAAGCTCAGCACATAAGCGGTGACCTCGGCGACCTTCTTCGGCCCAAGGACCGGCTCCCAAGCGGGCATGCCCTTTTCCATGACGCCCTCATTGATCGTCTTATGCACGGCAATGGGGGTACCGCCGTGAATCCAATTGCCATCGGTGAGATCGGGACCCACCGCGGTTGGGCTCTCATGCTTGCCCTTGAGGCTCGGCAGGTGGCAGCTCGCACACATGGAGTTGTAGGTCTCCTTGCCCGCATCCACGAAGACGGCATTGCGGCTCATCTTCCAGAGTGAGGGATCATCGACCACCGGCGCGCTGGCCAGCTTGGCGGCCTCAATGCGTTGCATCTCCTGATCGATGAGCACGGTGTCGGTCGGCGGGATGCCGGACTGGGCGAAATAGAACCAGTAGGCGACCGCATAGGCGATCGAACCATAGAAGGTCAGCAGCCACCAGTTCGGCAGGCGCTTGTTGTACTCGGCGATGCCGTCGAAGACGTGCGGGCGGATGGAACCCTCAACCGGCGGCTGGTGGGATTGGTCGTGGGAATCACTCATGGCGGGTGGCGTTGGAATCGTCGGTGAAGGGCATCCGGGCGAGTGCGTCGCGCTGCAGGCGCGGCATGCGGAGGGCGCGGTAGGCGATCAGGACGTAGACCGACAGGGCGGTGATGAACGCGCTGAGGGTGAAGATCGCCATCCAGTTATCGAGAAGCAGGCGTCGGAACATGGTGAGGAGGGTTTGAAGGTGAAGGGATTCAGCGCGCACCGGACGCGGCCGTGCGAGCGGCGACCGGCTCGGACTTGCCAAGCTTCTGCAGGTAGGAGATCAGCGCGACGATCTCGCGATCCGGGCTGACGTAGCGGCCCTGCGCGCGAAGTTCCTCGGTGATCTGCGTGGCCTGCGTGCGGGCGTTGGTGACAACCTCGTCGGCCGACCACTCGGGATACGGCACCCCCAAGGTGCGCATCACACTGATCTTGGAGGGCAGCGCCGTGAGATCGGTCTCGCTGCGATCGAGCCAGGAATACGAAGGCATGTTCGAGCCGGGCGAGATTGCGCGGGGATCGAGCATGTGGTCGTAGTGCCAGGCGTGGTTGTACTTGCCGCCGACGCGTGCGATATCCGGACCGGCGCGGCGGGAGCCCCATTGGTATGGGTGGTCGTAGATCGACTCGCCGAGACGGGAATAGTCGCCATAGCGGAGGACATCCGGCACCAGCGTGCGGATCATCTGCGAGTGGCAGTTGTAGCAGCCCTCGCGGACATAGATATCGCGGCCGGCCAGTTCGAGAGGCGTGTAGGGAACCTGGATCCGGTCCTCGACGTTCTGCGCGCGGTTAACGAGAACGGTCGGAATGATCTGGATAAGGCCACCCAGGGCGACCTACTGTATGACCAGCACGGTTATGGGAGCCGGGCTGACCAGCTGGGGGTCTTACCTGGCGGCCAACTTGCGGCCGCGGGACTCGAAGTGCGACCAGGCGATGATCACGCAGAGCGCAGTCAGTCCAAGGCCGGCGATCTGGACCAGGCCCTCGCCGAACATCCAGACGCACGCGGCCAAGATGCCGATGGCCGAGAATGCCACGGGAGGATTGATCATGCCGCCAAGCATGCCGATCGGGCGCTCCGCGGGAGGCGCGTCCTCGACGAAGACCTGCATCGTGCCGTTGACGGCCGAGGCGCCGCGGATCGTGCGGAACAGATTGTAGGCCATGATCAGCCAGCCCACGAGATAGAGGCCACCGCCGACCACGCGGAAGAGCATCATCGGCCGGATCGTGTTGAGCGTATCGAGGAAGTTCGGATACGCGAGGACCGTGCCGCCGTCCGTCGTGGCGTTGAGCATGAGACCCTGGGTGATGCCCGAGGTCCACATCGCGGCGACGTAGAGAAGGATGCCGGCAGTCCCGAGCCAGAAGTGGAGATTGGCGAGCGACTGCGAGTAGAGCGGCTTGCTCCAGAGACGCGGGGCGAGCCAGTAGAACATGCCGGCGGCCATGAAGCCGTTCCAGCCGAGGGCGCCCGCGTGCACGTGTCCGATGATCCAGTCAGTGTAGTGGCCGAGCGCGTTGACCGACTTGATCGAGAGGAGCGGCCCCTCGAAGGTTGCCATGCCGTAGAAGGTGACGCCGGCGGCGAAGAACTTCAGCACCGGGTCGGTGCGCAGCTTGTTCCAGGCGCCGCGGAGCGTGAGCAGACCGTTGAGCATGCCGCCCCAAGAGGGAGCCCAGAGCATGAGCGAGAACGTCATGCCCAGCATCTGCAGCCAGTTCGGAAGGGCGGTGTTGAGGAGATGGTGCGGGCCGGCCCAGATGTAGACGAAGACCAGCGACCAGAAGTGAATGACCGAGAGACGGTAGCTGTACACGGGACGTTCAGCCGCCTTCGGCATGAAGTAGTACATGATGCCGAGGATCGGCGTGGTGAGGAAGAACGCCACGGCGTTGTGGCCATACCACCATTGCACGAGGCCATCCTGCACGCCGGCGAAGACCGGGTAGCTGTGGAGGAAGCTCGTGGGGATCGAGAGGTGGTTGACGATGTAGAGCATCGCAACCGTCAGGATCGTCGCGATGTAGAACCAGATCGCGACGTAGAGCGTGGGCTCGTTGCGCCGGGCGAGGGTCCAGAAGAAGTTCACCGCAAAGACGACCCAGACGATCACGACCATGATGTTGATCGGCCAGATGAGCTCGGCGTACTCCTTGCCGCGGCTGAAACCGAGCGGAAGCGTGATGGCGGCGCAGAGGATGATCGCCTGCCAGCCCCAGAAATGGAGCGAGGACAGGAAATCACTCGCGAGCCGCGCCTTCACGAGGCGCTGAGTCGAATAGTAGATGCCGGCGAACATCATGTTGCCCACGAGGGCAAAGATGACCGCGTTGGTGTGCAGCGGTCGCAGGCGGCCGAAGGACAGCCAGGACATGCCGAAATTCAGCTGAAAGTAGTTCAGCTGACTGGCAATGAGTACGCCCACCAGCATGCCGACCGCGCCCCAGATGATGGAGGCGAGCATGAACTGGCGGACGACCTTGTCGTTATATTCGAGGGTGATGGTGCGAGCGGACATGGTTAGGCGTGGGTCGTGAAATAACAGAGCCGGATTCAGGATTCGCGGCGGCGGAGACAAGCGGTGCAGGGCGGACGCGAGCCGTCCTTGCAGCCGCAGTCGCCATGATCGTCATGGGCGTGGTCATGATCGTGATCGTGGTCATGGGCAGAACCGTGGTTCTGGCGGGCCACGACCGTACGGGGCGTCTCGTCGGCGAGCGGAAGGAGCGCTTCACTTTCGGCGCTGCTGAAGCGGCGGCGCGCGAGGGACTGCTCGCGCAGGAAGAAGATCACAAAGGTAAAGACGAGGCAGAGGCTGATGATCAGCGTGAGTGGGATGACGGCCATGGTGGTGGGAAATGAAGATGGGTGAATCCCGGCTCAGCCTTCGCTCGCGGTGTCCTCGGGACGGCGAACCTCGGCGCTGGGGGGAAAGTGCAGGGCGACAGGGGCGACGACGGCCGACTTGTGGGGACGGGGACCGGCCGGACGTCCGTGGCGGTGCCTGAGCAGTTCCTTCGCGGCAAGCCAGTGATCAAGGGCCCGATCTGACTCACAACCGCTGGCGAGCCAGAGGAGATAGGCTTCCTTCTGGATCTCAGCCTCGGTCGGTTCGCTGGTGGAATGTTTGTGCATGGATGGACGGGTTTGTGGGCCCCACCCTACCCGACCCAGCCGGTCCCCGCTCCGCGCAGCTTGGCGACCGCTATGCATATCTTGCTGTCACATATAACCGACGACCCTGTCTCGCAAACCGTTTCGCCCGTCTCGTTTAACCGCAACCATCTCTTTTAGATAAATTTATAGCGCATGCGGCCAATTGATGCGCACGCGTTTATCGCTCGCTCGGATTTCACACACGACCACTTTTGCGGAAGTGCTTGCGGCAAGAAATGCATACGCTTCACCAACCCGTGCGGAGCAGGATTGGTGGCGTGGACGCATACTGGAGCCCATGCACGAGTTTCTGGCCTGCGCGCTTGCGACGCACCGCCCCCGGCTGCTTCAGCGGTGGGAGGAGAGCCTGCGTGCGCTGCCACCGTCATCGGCCCTCGCCCACCCGGATGCCCTCGTGCACCTGATGCCAGCAACGCTGGACCGGATTCGCTCCGTGCTGGCGAAGAACCTGCGCAGCCGCACCGAACGCATGCCCGTTGACTGCCGCTGCGGGATGAACCCGTTGATAACCTTCTTTATCACCGCCGAAGCCGCGCTGATCGAAACGTTGTTCACGGCCGAGCCGACATGGGCCAAGTTAACCGGCCCCCAGCGAGAGGACGGGCTAGCGATCTTGCGCAGCACCCTCCACGCGATCGCGGATGACGATATCGAGGCATTTTGCTCGCTCTGCCAGATGCGGGTCCAGTCCCGCCGCGGAGGGAAAGCAACTACAGCCCGCCCGGGAATCAATGCGCCAGGCTGGGATGAATGCGTTCGCGATAGGCCGTTGGCGCCTCACCGGTGATCTTGCGAAAAACCCGGTTGAACTGGGAGAGCGACTGAAAGCCCGCCTCGAAAGCCGCCTCGCTGACGCGCTTGTGCGGATTCAACAGCAGGTTCTTCACCTTCTCCACCCGCACCCGGGCCAGGTAATCCGTAAACGTCAGGCCCGTGGACTTCTTGAACATCTTGCAGAAGTAGAACGCGCTCATGTTCACTGATTTCGCGACGTCGCCCAAGGTCAGCTCGTCGGCATGCCGATCCGCAATCACCACGCGAGCCTTCACGATGGCCGGGGCCTCGCCGGTTTCCTCCTTCACCATCAGCTGATTGCTGATACTGGCCAAGTGCTGGGCAAAGATGGTGAGCAGGCGGAGGATGGAGTCGTACTGCTTGCGCGTGACAACGCGCGTCTGGAAATAGGCCTCCTCGAGTTTTTTGAGATCGATCTCGGTACCCCACTTGAGCAGCTGTCGGGTGAGACGGTCAAACTGCGCGGCGTTTGGCCGGTTGATGAAGATCTGTCCGGTCTGAAGAAACGCGATAAGGTTGTCACCCACGCGGATCGGGACGGCCGAGTCGCAAAGACCCGCGAAGCACTTCAGCGTCTTGGGCTCGAGCTGGGCCTCCACTTCCACGCGCTTTTGCAGCTGCAGGCAGGCGGCGCAGGACTGGTTGGTCGTGGCCATCAGGGCGCAGAACGGATTCTCATTCGGATCGCCGTGATGAGGGAGATCGAAAGCCTCGGTCGGGCGAAGATTGAGCGGCAGACCCGTCGTCTCGCGAAATGCCTGCTCATAATCGCGGTAGATCTGCGATTGTTTGAGCTGCGCGACCAACGCGCGACTGTGCTTGACGGGATCCGGCGACGACATGCAGGAAAAGGAGTAAGTGAGCGCCTGGGGACAGGCAATCGGGAATCAACGGATGCCCGGCAGCGAATTGCATTTACAAGCCGACCTCGGATTTTAACGCTCTCCCCTTCGTGGGCCCGGGTGGCGGAATTGGCAGACGCAGTAGACTCAAAATCTTCCGACGAAAGTCTTGTGGGTTCGATTCCCACCCCGGGCACCATTCCGACGCTTCAGGCTGCTTCCGCCTGTCCCCGATATGATTAGGAGATTGTCGCGGGACAAATCGCGCCTATGTCTCTGGACCAAACATGAATATCCCCGACCGAGGCGACGCGGCCGCCAGCTCCCTCGGATCCCGCAACCGACCTTCCCGTATCGCCAGTTTACTTCCACTTGCGGTGCTATTCGTGCTGCTTGCGGTTGAGTTCTCTGTTTTCGACCAGATCGGTGCACGCCAGCACACCAAGGTCTACCCACGATGGAACGACCAGATCCAATACCTGACGGAAGCCTACCTCGCGCATGAGCACGCCAAGGAGCACGGCCTCCTCTCAGCCATCCGCCTCACGCTGACAAACCCGTCCGCACAAGGCACGGTGCACGATCTCTACGCTGTGCTGACCTTTGCCATCGCGGGGCCGTCACGCAGTGCCGCGCTGGCAATCAACATGCTAGCCTTGATCGCGTGGCAGGTGGCGCTGTTTTTCACGATTCGACGGCTCAGCGCATCCGCCTGGATGGGCCTGCTCGCCGCGCTTCTTCCACTCGCCCTGGTCGGGCCGTGGCGCGCGGCTCCTGGATCGGCGTTCGACTTCCGAATCGATCATCTGCTGATGTGCACGCTCGGCGTGACCACCTGCGTGGCCTTGTTGACCGACGGATTCCGCTCACGCCGGTGGTCGCTGGCCTTCGGCCTCGCCGTGGGCGTCACCTTGCTGACGCGCTTCCTCAGTGGAACCTATTTTGCCCTCATCTTCGTCGGTGCGCTGGTCTGGATTCTGTTTGGACCAGACCGAGGACGACGGTCCGCCAATCTCCTCGTCGCCGGGGCAGCCGCATTTCTCCTCACGAGCCCGGTGTTTTGGCTGAATCGCGACTGGATCTGGAACTACTACTGGATTGGCCACTACGTCGGTCCCGAGAGCGCGATTCGAAATCAAAATTTCGGACTGGGGCAGTCGGTGGATTTCATTGCCCGGTTTCTTCAGGGCGAGCACCTCGGATCCTTCTTCATCGTCGTCGCCGTCGTTGCATCAGTGGTCGTCCTGCGCTTGCGGCAGTCACCTTCCCCTGCCGCACGTGGCTCGCTTGAATTCATCGGCGCCCTCTTCCTACTCGCGCCGGCGCTCATCCTAACGCTGCACGCGCAAAAATCCTCGGTCGTCCTCGGCGCACTTGTTCCCGGACTGATCGCGCTGCTGGTCGGCATCTGGATCCGGTGGCTCGGGCGAGGCACCGAGGCGCGGGTTTTCCCTCTGATCGTCGTCGCCCTGACGTTTCTCTGCACCATCCATTTTGTCCGGGCGCAAAGCGCGCCCGTGTTCGATCCAGCCAGTGAAGCCCAACTGCGTCACGTGACCCGATTCGGAGAGGTGCTTGCGTCACGGGCCGCTGCCGCCGGAATCGCCAGTCCGCGGATCGCGGTCGATCACGTGACGGATGCCTTCGACGGCCAGGTGCTGCGCGTCACCGCTTATGAGCGCATCGAATCATGGATCTCATTCCAGATGACGCTACCGACCGGCATCGCCGAACCCACGGAAGCCGAGGTGATGGAGCGACTGCAGGCCAGCGACTTCGTTTTCGTGACGATCGATTCGCCCGGAGTCAATTTCCCCTACGATCGGAAGCTGGCCGAGATGAATCCGCGCATCCAGGCGTGGTGCCGTGAGCATCTGGTGGAAGCCGAGCGTTTCACGCTCCACGGTCGGACGATTGCCCTCTACCAACTGCCCACGATCCCGCTCACAGATCCCCGTCCGCAGGACTGATTGCCCTAGGTTTCGGCTGAAGGCGGGTTGACCGACGGGGCTGCCGGCTCGCGACGATTCCTGCGCTCCGAGAGTTTTTTGAGGCCCACCAAGGCTCCGGCCGCGGCAAACGTCCACGCGCCGAGGGAGCCACCTCCACCGCCCCCGGAACTTGCCGTGGCCGAGGTCGCAGGCGCGGCCGGCGCCTGCGTTGTCACCACAGGCGACGGCGTGGGTGTCGACGGCGTCGGTTCCCCCATGATGTTCAGCGAGGGACGTCCACCGAAGCGGCTGTTGAACGAGGGCAGCACGTAATCCATGTCGGAGGCGCTGACCCCAAACCAGGAGAGAAGATCGCGCGCCATCTCATCGACGGCAACCCCGGGCACCAGCCGGCCCTGACCCGTGTCGATCGCCGCGAGATTCTGCATCTCCGGATAGTAACCCTGGTCACGGTTGCCAAAAATGTTCCCGCCGCGCACCGCACCACCCATGACCAGTTGGTTACCGCCCCAAGCATGGTCGGATCCGTTGCCGTTTGACGTCAGCGTACGCCCGAACTCGGAGGCGCTGAAGAGCGTGACATTGTTCCGCAATCCCAGCTCGCCAAGCGCGGCCCAGAAAAAGCCGAGCGCCTGACTGACCGTGCGCAGCATCGTCACCTGGTTGTTCAGCACCTCGTCATGGTGGTCCCAGCCACCCAGCTGGACGAAGAAGATCTGGCGCCTGGCACCGAGTCGGCCGGCCGAGGCCGCCGTGCGGGCGATCATCGCCAGGTTCGAAGCCAGACTGTTGCCCGCGGGAATCGCGGTGGTGAGCGTTGCCCCGCTGACTGCGCTCGCGAAATCGTAATAGGCATCAATTGCATCGCGGGTTGAGTCGGCAAACGTGGTCTCAAACAGGCTGCGAAACTCCGCGCCCATCATGCTGTCCACGGCAGCGGTACGCTGCGCCGTCAGGGTGTTGCGCGCGAGTGGATCGTAGCCCGAGAGCGCGGTCGCTCCGCCCGAACCGAGGGAGTAGGTGAACGCCTGCTGCCCCGTCAGAAACGTATTTTGCCCCGAGAGCGATATGTTCATCGAGACCAGCCCGGGGGTATTGAGCGAACGAATGATATCAGCCGCGCGTCCACCCCATCCGATCGCCGTACGCTGGTCCGGGATGCAGGTCTGCCACTGCTTGATCTGATCCGAATGGGAGTAGAGCGAGACCGGACGGTAGCGGTTCGCCCGGTAGTCGGCCAGGGTGGTCGGACGCACAAGGGAGCCGACATTCGACACAAAGCCAAGGCGCCCCTGCGTAAACAGGTCGCGCACCTCCGTCATCGACGGATGGATACCCAGCGTGCGTCCACCGAGATTCGCCGGTGTGATCTGCAGCAGTGTGTCCCGCGGCAGCGCCAGGTTGCGCCGCACCGAGGAATAGGCGGTGTACTCGGCCGCCGTCGTCGGCACGAGCATGTTGAAGGAGTCATTGCCACCGGCGAGGAAGAGACAGACCAACGCCTTGTAGTCCGTGGTGGCAGGCGCGCTCTGAGCGGCGAGCGAGTTGGCCAGGCGCAGCGTGAGCAGCGTGGAGAACAAAGAGGTGGCACTGATGCCCGCGCAGCTGGCCTCGCCAATGAACTGGCGACGCGAAATCTTGGAAGGGTCAGGCGCGCTCATGGTCCGGTCACTTCAGGATGGCGTAGTCGGGCGAGTTGACCACGAGGTACAACGCGAGCCGGGCGCGGGTTTGATTGAGATTGCTGCCGCTCGGAACCATGGCGGCCGTCACTCCATCGACCGCGCGACGGATCGCGGCCTTCGATTCAATGCTCATGGTTCCGTGGGTGAACATCAGATCAA
Source organism: uncultured Opitutus sp. (assembly GCA_964460715.1). GTDB lineage: Bacteria > Verrucomicrobiota > Verrucomicrobiia > Opitutales > Opitutaceae > CAMAXB01. The sequence continues at coordinate 41,939 of CAYWRG010000003.1, forward strand.
GATGGTCGAGCAGGGTCTGGGCATTGGCGGCCATCCCCTCCAGATCGCTGATGTTCAGCCGGAAGTTTCCCGCCCCGGTTTGGATGATCGTGTTGAGCGTATTGGGCAGCGTGACCGCGAACACCGAATTCAGGATCTGAAACTCCGGGCCCACGAGGCCGGCATTGGCGACCGGCCCCGGCGGTTCGAAATCGGGCGAGTAGAAGTTGAAGACCGACGGCGAGCTGAGGGGGTAGTGACCGATGGTGGTCGGCGTGACGGTATTCCCGAAATTGAAATTCAGGATCCCATCGGTGACCGTGTAGCGGGTTGCCCGCAGGAGATGGGTGACGCGCAGGAAAGGCTCACGCAGCCGCCCGTGTTCAGGATCCGCGATGAAGCTTGTGCTCCGTGCTTCCGGGTCGAGCAGGATGGCGCGGACAACGGCGAGCAGATCGCCGCGCACGCCACTGCCATTGTTGACGAAAACAGCACCCACCCGCGCGATGTAGCCCTCGCTGGGGTTCGACGTCACGAGGCGCTGGATGAGCTGGCGCGAAATGAAGGGCGCGGTGCTGGGATGCTCAACGAGATTGGTGATCGCATCCTGCACGTCCTGAAGACCGGACTGGTTGGCCGGCAGAATCGATTTGGTGGCTCCGGTGTACTGCAGGAGTCGCTTGCTGCCCTTGTCGTGCTGCGCCTCCCACATGCGCATCGGGGCAACATAGTTCGCGGGATTGCTCGGGAAATCCAGGCGGCCGGTGCCCGTGCCGGTGTTGTTGGGCCCCTCGTCCGTGAACCCGGTAAAGACCCGCGCAAACTCCGTGATATCCTCATTCGTGTAGGTCTCGAGCGGACGGCCGGACGTATCCGTGACGTAATTCCCGTTGGGCTGGAGCTGGTAGAGCCCGATCGCAAACAGCTGCATGACCTCGCGTGCATAATTCTCGTCGGGCCGGGTGCCCGTGGTCTGGTTGGCCATGCGGTTCTTATAATGACTGAGGTAGCGCCCCATCATCGGGTGGCGTGTCACGTCCATCAGCAAGGTGTGGAAACTCCCCAGCGCATTGCGCGCCAGCATGTCGTAATAGCCACTCGGCCCCTCAAGGCCGTTGGCCACCGCCGAATCGACATCGGATATCACCATGATCTGGCTCAACGCATAGGCGACCCGCTGGCGCAGCTGATCGGATGCACTGATCATGATTTGATTGCGCGCACGCCGGTTCAGCGCTGTGTCAATCGTATCAATTTGTCCGGCGTTGCGCGCTGTCGTGAGCACGGTGACCGCCGACGAAACGGGCTTGGCCGCCTCGCGCGTGATCCATGCCCCATAGTCGTAGTTGAGGGCGCCCAGCTCAGCCAAGCCGTCTGGCGAGGGTCCGAAGGTGGCCTGCGCAAGAAACCGTGTCGCGAGCTGATCGTTGGTCAGCGTCGTCGTGGGCACGACAGCGGAGAAGGCAAGCCCGGAGCCGGACAGGAATCCGACCAGCATTACACAGACCGAGCGCACAACCGGGGACGTTGCAGGCACAAGCCCATAGCGCCACCTCGCACCAACCCGCACAAGACAATAGCGGTAAAGGAACTGTCAGAATGGCAGGCCCAGCAGCCGGCCGTTTGCAAACGGTCGACTTCAGCCGGCGAACGGAAAAATCGCCGAGACGATCAGGAGTTGGATCAATCCTATCACGGCCACCGCGGTCAGCGTGACCGTCCACGTGCGGAGGGTTTCCGCCTGGGTGAGTCCGCTCATGCGGCTGAAGATCCAGAAACCACTGTCGTTCATCCACGACGAGGTGGACGCGCCGAAGCCGATCGCGAGCATGATGTAGAGCGAGTGAACCCCGTAGCCAGTGGCCGGCACGAGGGAACTCATGATACCGGCCGAGGTGATCATGGCCACCGTGGCCGATCCCTGCGCAACCCGGACCACCGCGGCGAGCACCCACGCCAGCAGCACATAATTGATGGAGCTGCCCGCGAAGAGCGCACGCACCGCGTCACCGATCCCGCCCGCGCGAATCATGGCGCCGTAAGCGCCGCCCGCCGCCGTGATCAGGATGATGACACCCGCCGTGGAAAGCGGCTCTCCCACCACGGGGTCGGCCTCGTTCCAGCGAAGTTTTTTCTGCCGAAGGTAGACGGCGACCGCGACGACGGCCGACACCGCCAGGGCAGTGCTCTTGTGGCCGATAATGGTGAGCAGCGAGACTACCGCCGGAGACAGGCTTTTCGAAGCCATCGTGGCGATCGTCGCGCCTGCGATCAGCACGACGGGCAGTGCCAGAGGGAGGAGCGAAACGCCCAAGCCAGGCAGCGTGTGGTCCGGGCGCGACGCCATCGACTGCTCTGCCTGAAGGCCGGCGGCGCCCAGTGGACGCACCGGAATCGGGTTGCGGCGGTCCAGCCAGGCCGCAACGCCCAGCGCGCCCAGGGCCGGCAGGATCGAAAGCGCGATGCCACCGAGGATCGCGACGCCGAGATCAATCTTGAGCATCTCCGCCACCACGAGCGGACCAGGCGTGGGCGGCACGTTCGCATGCGTCACCACCCCACCCGCGGCGATCGCCAGAAGCAGCAGGACGTAGTTCTTGCCCGTGCGCAGACCGAGCGCGCGCACCAGCGGGATCATGAGGAAAAACACCGTGTCGAAGAACACCGGGATCCCGAGAATGAAGCTGCAGCCGAGCACCGCGTAGGGCGCGCGCTTTTCGCCCACCGTCGCGACCGCCGATCGTACGATGCGATCAGCCGAGCCACTCTCCATCATGGCCGCACCAATCACCACGGCTGCGGCGATGGAGAATCCGATCGTACCCGCCGAGGCGCCAAACTCGCGCATCACTTGATCGAGCAGGCTCACGACCGTGCCCGATCCGGGCTTGAGGAGCAGGCCACCGATGCCCACCACAACCGCCGAAAACAACAGGGCGAAGAACGGATGCAGCTTGAAGCGAACGATCGAGACGACGATGAAGGCCACGCTGACCAGCAGGACAAAGAACGGTCCGGCCACCGCGGGGTTCGAAAACTCGGAGAAATTCATGGGTAACGCGGGGCGAACGAGCGAGAGAGCAAAGGTTAGGTTTTCCTGGGCAGCGCCTTGGTGTCGTTCACCGAGATGCCGCCGTCGACCAGCAAGGTCTGCCCGGTGACGTAAGCACTCGCGTCGCTGGCCAGAAAAACGAGCGGGCCGTCCAAGTCGCCGTCCGCACCCGGACGACGCAGCGGGATGCGATCGGAAAGGTAGCGCACCCAATCAGCGTTCTCGTACATCACCGCGTTCTGGGCGGTCTTGAACCAACCCGGCGCGAGACAGTTGACCGTCACGCCCTGCGGCCCCCAATCGGCGGCTAGGCTCATCGTAAGTTGCTTCACGCCGCCACGGCTCGCGCCATAAGGACCGAGCCCGGCGTATCCGGCCACGCAAGTGACCGAACCGATGTTGATGATGCGACCGTAGCCGCGACTGACCATGCCGCGGGCGACAGCCTGCGCGACGAAGAAGATGCCGCGCAGATTCGTGTCGAGGATGGTGTTCCAATCGTCCCAGGTCACCTCCAGCGCCGGCTTGCGAATGTTGCAGCCGGCGTTGTTCACGAGGACATCGATCCTGCCGAGGCCGGCAGCGGCTTCGTCCACCGCGCGGGCAATGCTGGCCGGATCGCGGACATCGAGCACGACCGGGATCGCCCGGCGGCCCAGGGCCTCAATCTCCGAAACGACCTCGCGCAAGGAATCGAGCGTGCGGCTCGTGACCGCCACGTCGGCGCCGGCCTGCGCAAGCACGCGCGCAAAGCGGCGCCCCAACCCGCGGCTCGCGCCTGTCACCAGCGCACAACGTCCCTTCAGCGGCAAATCCGACGATGCAGGGGAACTCATGGTTCGAGAATCACTTTGAGCAGACCGCGTCCCTCGGGGGACGTGAGACGGGAAAACCACGCGGCTCCGTCCTTGAGCGGCACCGTCGCGGTGATGAGCGGGCGCACCTGAATGCGACCGTCGGCGATCAGCTCGAGCGCGCGCGGGTATTCGCCGGCGGAGGAGCAGCTGCCAAAGACGGTGATTTCCCGCGTCACCACGGCCTGAAGGGAGAATTCCACGCGCGGACGCACATTGCCGACCAGCACCACAGATCCGCCCGGGCGGACGGACTGGACTGCGAGATCGACGGTGGGCGTGAGGCCGACGACCTCGAAGGCCACATCGGCGCCGCGACCGCCAACCAGGGCGCGGAGCTGATCAAGCGTGCCCTCGCCCGCCGAGCGCACCGTGTCGGTGGCGCCCAGTTCGCGCGCCAGCTTGAGCCTGGTCTCGTCGAGGTCGACCGCGATGATCCGCCCGGCCCCGGCGCACCGCAGCGCCTGGATGACGAGCAGCCCGATCATGCCGCTCCCGACCACCACGGAGGTAAAGCCCGGTTCGAGCGCAACCCGCCCCACTGCGTGGAGAGCAATCGCAACCGGCTCGACCATCGCGGCCTCGGCGTAGGCCAGTCCATCGGGCAGTCGGTACAAGGTGCGCGCGGGCACAGCGACGAAGTCGGCAAAGGCCCCGTGCTGGCGGTACTCGGGCGGAGCCACGCCGACCACACGGCGATGTTCGCAGAGATTGACCTCACCACGCCGGCAACTCGGGCATTTGCCGCAGAACAGGGTGGAATCAAAGGTCACCCGGTCGCCCGGCTGCCACGAGGCGTCGACCTGAGAGCCCACGCGATGAATTTCGCCGGAAGCCTCATGGCCCATGATCAAGGGCGGACGCCGGCGACCACTGGAGCCGTCCCAGCCATGGAGATCGCTGCCGCAGATGCCGCAGGCGCGGATGCGGACGATGACTTCGTCCTCCGCGGGTTCGGGATCAGGCCAGGACGTGAACTCAAGGCACGAGGGTGCCGACAAAAGAAGCGCATTCATGGGGTGGAAAGCGACAGGGGCGCGTCCTACCGAGTCGGTTCGCGGAACGAGGTCAAGACATGAGCGCACCGCGAGGCCCGATCCGACCACGCGCTCCGAAGCAGCAGACGAGGAACGACGTGCATCCCGCCCTTGCGGGCGGCGTTGTCACCCGTAACGTGACAGGACTTATTCTATGCCCACGCGCCTGACGGCCCTTTTCTTTGCCGGAGTCCTCGCGCTGAACGCCAGCGTGGCCCAGGACGGATCGAATTCTGCCTACGTGACCGAGCTGCTCGATCGGGCTCAGGGCGGCGACGCTGACGCGCAATACAACCTCGGCATGCGCGCGGCCTACGGGATTGGAATGGAAAAAGACGAAGCCGAGGCGCTGCGCTGGTACCGCAAGGCCGCCGAGCAAGGCCACGTGACCGCGCAGTTCAATCTCGGGATGCGTCTCGCCTACGGCATGGGCGTCGAGAAAAACGAACCCGAGGCCGTGGTCTGGTACCGCAAGGCGGCGGACCAGGGTGACGTGCAGGCGTTGATCAACCTCGGCAGCATGGTGCTCAACGGACGCGGGACACCGCGCGACGAAGCGGGCGCGATCGCGCTGTTCAGGCAGGCCGCGGAGCGCGGCCATGCGGAGGCGCAGCTCAACCTGGGTCTGCGCTACGCATCGGGCGACGGGGTGGCGAAGAACGACTTTGAGGCAATCCGCTGGTTCAAGCTCGCGGCGGAAAAGGACAATCCCCACGCCGAGGCCAACCTCGGGCTGATGCACGCGCAGGGCCGCGGCGTCGCCAAGGACGAGCGCGAGGCGGTTCGTTGGTACCGCGAGGCCGCGTCACACGGAAGCGCGGATGCCCAGTTCAATCTCGGCGTGATGGTCGCTGCCGGCCGCGGTACGACTCGTGATCCCGCGGAAGCCGTGCGTCTCTACCGCCTTGCCGCCGAGCAGGGTCATGCCTTTGCGCAAGTGAATCTTGGTCTCGCCCTGAGCGAGGGCCGCGGCGTGGCCAAGGACGAGATCGAAGCGGTCAGCTGGTTCCAGAAAGCGGCGGCGCAGGGCAATGCCGGCGGACAGTTCAATCTCGGCATCATGCTCGGCAATGGCCGGGGCGTGAAGAAGGACGAAGTCGAGGCGGTCAGCTGGTTTCGCAAGGCCGCGGAACAGGGCAGCCGCGATGCCCAGTTCAATCTTGGATCGATGTACGGCAACGGCCAGGGCGTGGTGCGCGACCTGGTGCAGGCGTACGCCTGGTTTTATCTCAGCAGCCGCGGTGGGTGGGCGACCGCGAAGGAGTACCTTGCTCGCGCCGAGAAAGCCTTGAGCGCCGAGGAACGGCAGCGCGCGATGACGCTCGCCCGCGATCTTTCCGCACGGTTTCCGCAGATAGGGGCCCAACCCTGAAGACGTAACGCTCCGGCAAGGCCGCTGCGCCTACCAGAAAAAGTACTCCGCCGACGGCTTAAGGAAGTCGAGGGTCGGCGGATAGAAAAGGCTGCGCCAGACCGTCGCGTGGCGCGACCACGGGCCGGACACCTCCTCGTCGCAGGCCAGGCTGACCATGGGAGGAGCGCCCGAAGGCGGCCGCCCCACCCGATCGCACACCGCGGCAAACCCCGCCTTGCTCGCAAAGAAGAGGAGCCGGCGCTCGACCAGATCCGTCGGCGTGATCCTGGCTTCAGGGTCCATCGCCTCGAGCGCGGCCTGGCAGCGGGCGAGTTCGAGCATCGCCCGCTCGCACGCCCCCGTGAAGGTCGAAGCCGCAGCATTCCCATAGGCGCGCTGGCCGCGGGCGACGACCTTGGTCAGCACGACAGCGAAACCACCGAGCGGCGCGGCGATGGTCACGGCATCGATCCCGGGCCAGTCCGTCTGCATCCAGCGGGACGCGATCCGTCCCTCCCACCACGCAATCAGACAGAACCGGGCCACGGCCTCGAGGAGCGCAGCCTCCCGCGCCGCCGCGGGCGCGACGCCCGGGCTAGCCGCAAAGCCGTTGGACGTCGGATCGACATCGAGGCCAAAGCGCATCCGATCGCCCCCCACGAGCGCCGTGTGATACGCCCAGCGCTCGAGGGCTTCCGAAATGGCGAGCTGCCGTGCGACAATCGGCGAGTGATGGGTTCCGGTGCCATGGGCATCGCCGAAGCACTGATGAGCGGCGACCGGCACCAGCCCCTGCACCAGCCGGGCATGGGCCTGAAAATGCGGCCGATCGAAGAGCGAAATCTCAGAAACCGCCACGCCGGCAACCGGGCCACCCCGGTCCGCGGTAATGGAGCGATAAGCTCCGATGCCAATGCTGCGCATGGAAAAGTTGGTGTTGAAGCTGCGGCACAAACTGGAACGAACCGATCTGACCTGATCTGCACAAAAGGTACCAACGAACCGGTGCGCGATACCGAGAACCCAATAATTTCCTGTAGGTGCCGCCAATTTCAGCCTTCCATAAAGCCATCTCTTTGCATAATTAGATGAGTGAGTGAAGATCCATCATTCGCTTCGAGCCCTCTTACTAATTTGCGCCCTGGCTAAAGCACATGTGGTGGCAGGCAATCCCGAGTTGGCTATCTGGGGAGAAAGAGAAACCGGCGGCCGAACTGCCGGATGGGCAGGCATAGAGCTACCGGATGGACGAATGGCAATCGGCGGCCATTCGCTGCTCATCTTCGATGGAGATAGGTGGCAGTCGTTTAAGATGGGAAACACTTATGCGATTCGAGGCCTAGACCTCGGACCGAATGGAGAGCTATGGGTAGGAGCCGCCAATGAAATTGGCGTATTTAAGCCAACCATAGACGGAAATTATCTCTACCACTCCCTAAATCTCTACTTACCTAAATCGACACAAGAAGGCTTCTTTGTCTGGCATGCCTTCTCAACCGATTCAGGAGCCATTTTTGTAACAAATAAGAGCATTTTGACTTGGGATGGCTCAAAATTCACAGAGCACCCGACTGAATTAACTTACACCTCTGCAGCGTTTAGAATTAACGACGGAATCATTGTCATAGACCCCAATTCAGGAGTATATTTATACACCAACGCAGGCAGAAATTTAATCATCGATCGAAACACAATAGATCCATCAAGCATCCGATGGGGCTTCGGAGACTCGAAGCAGCTCACCCTAGTCACGCGAACAGGAGCGATCAGCATCACAACAAGCAATCCCGCATCAATTCGGCATATAAATAAGGAAAATAACCCCACATTCTCAAAAGTCATCACCGGAACCATAATGAAAAGTGGGAGAATTTATCTCGCAACACCAAGCGACGGAATATTTGAATTAGAATCCGACGGAAAACTAACCCCATTAAACATTGGAAATCATCATGCAGTAAGCTCAATTTACGGGATCACTGGAAATTCTGATGGAAGCATTTGGCTACTATCAAGAGAAAATATCGCCAGACTAAGCTTCAGCGCCGAGATTTTCGATTCACGCCACGGGATAACAGGATCGCCCGTAACCGCAATCAGCCAATTCAAAGGTACAACTTACGCGTCAACAGATGACGGCATATTCGAAATCTCCAATGGCTCATTCAGCAAATCAAGCAATTCACCAAGCTACAGAGCATGGGCGATGCGCAATATTCACGATAAATACCTAGCAATCGCAGCAGATGAGGGACTATGGATTTTTAACGGAGAAAGCTACAATCGCATACGTGGAATTTCTGCCGTATTTCAGCTAGGGCACACCAGTGTAGATTCAATCATATCGACCGCCGCCCTCGGCATTTCACTGACAAATATTCCACAAGGAATCCCTAACAGTATTCTGCGAAAACTTCCGGACATACCAACCTCCATAACCACCGACTCGGCCGATAGATTTTGGTTTGGGACGCCAAGCAAGGGAGCATACTATGCAGAGAAGGTCAACGGAGCCTTCACGTATTCAAGACTGTCAGCATCCCAAGACGGCCCAATCAAAGATGGACCAGCCACCGTAATCCGCACAACCGAAACAACAATACTTCTAAATAAGGATGGCGTATTCATCGAATCACATTCCCCACAGATCTTCAGCAAAATCGCTCCATCACTCGGCTACGTGCACGAGTACTCCAACCCAGACAGCCAAGGCCGCGTGTGGTTATCACTCGGCGCAGATCCAGAACGAGGACTTACAAACAGAATTGGTAGAATCTCAATCGAAAACGACACACTAAACTGGGAATGCATGGATCTTCAGTTGCGCGAACGCGCGGGGAGTCCGTACGCGATCTATACTGATGACACCTATGTTTGGCTCGGCACAGACTACGGGCTCGTGAAGTACAAAATTCCCGAAGTAATCGCGCCCAGAAAACCAAAGACACCACTGATCAAGATTACAGAAAAACCACCTTCTTCTCCAGCCTTTGCTCACAGGGAATTCGACTACAATTCACGGATTTCAGTCAGATATTCATCGCTAGAATACGCCTCCCGTGAAGCTCTCCGTTTTCAGACCAAACTAGTCGGTAGCGATATAAATTGGTCCGCGCCAACCAACGAACCTTCAATCGAATTCGCAGGCCTGCGAGAGGGGGACTATGAATTCATGGTTCGCTCCACCATCGACGGATTTCCCAGCGAACCGGCCAGTGTGACGTTCACCATCCTCCCTCCGTGGTGGCGGACTAGGTCGGCCTACTCGCTCTACGCACTCGGCATCGTCAGCGCGGTCATCGCAGGGGTTCGACTCCGGGAGCGTAGCCAAAAGCGGCGCACCGATCTGCTCCGGAGCATGGTCGAGCAGCGAACCGAACAGCTCCTGCGCGCAAGCGAGGCCAAGACCGACTTCATTACAGCCATGAGTCATGATGTGCGAACTCCGATCAATGGCATCATCGGCTCAACCCTGGAACTCACACGCTCCCCGCTCACGCCCGACCAACGGGAGCTGGTAAGGCGAATCGAGGTTTGCTCAGGAATGTTGAGCACCTTGGTGGAAGATGTAATCGACTTCGCGGCGATCGAGTCTGGTCACGCGTTGATCGGGGACAGCGCTTTCTCACCCAGATCACTGCTGGATTCGGTCGCTACCATCGTGAAGGCTAACTCGCCGGGGTCAGTTACAGGGCTCGTGATCGATATCGCCCCCGAGCTTCCCACGCAGCTCCGGGGCGATGCGTATCGTATTCGACAGATCCTTGTGAACTATGGTTCAAATGCCATAAAGTATGGCGGTCCTGGAGAAATAACGCTGCGACTCCGCGCGGACGGCCACCTGTTTCTTTTCTCCGTCATCGATTCAGGACCCGGGATCCCGGCACAGGATCAGAAGAAACTCTTTTCGCGCTTTTCCCGCATCAATCCCACACCAGGTAAAGACGGCAAGGGACTGGGCTTGGCCGGCTGCCGGGTGATTGCTCGCCTGATGGGAGGGACCGTCGGCGTGCGATCCGTACCCGGCGAAGGCTCAGAATTCTGGCTCCGCATCCCGCTACGCGCACCTTCCGATCTCGAAGCGAGCGGCGTCGCTAATCCCCATCTTCGCTATGACCAGCGTGCATTGCTGGTGGAGGACGTGAACTTCAGCGCGGAAGCTTCTCGCGCCGTCCTTGAATCACTCGGCTTGAGCGTTTCGATCGCCGCAACCGGGACCGAAGCCGTCGAGCGCCTCAAGCACGAGCCATTCGATGTCGTATTCCTCGACATCAATCTCCCCGATCTGCCCGGCACTGCCGTAGCGTCAGCCATCCGTGGACTGGCAGGCTCCGGGGCCGAGGTGCGCATTATCGCCACGACCGCTCATTCAACCACCGCGCATAAGGCTGAATGCATCCGCGCCGGTATGAACGGCTTCATGAGCAAACCCCTCACCCAGGAAAAGGTTCACGCCGCCCTCGCCCGGAGCGACGTGGTTCGTGAGGAGCGTTCGGCGCCTCTGCCCAAAATCTCGTTCGCGATGCTCGATTTTCTCGCCAAAGGCGATCCCGCCGAGCTCAGGCGACACGCCCATCTCTTGATCACCGGAATCGACGAAGAAATGGCCTCAATCGAAAGCGGAATCGCCCATCAGGATCGCGAGAGAATCAACCGCACCGCTCATCGCATGATCACCCACGCCAGACTGGCCGGAGATCCCAATCTCATTGATCTCGCCGCCAACCTCGAGGATGCAGCTGCTGGCGAATCGTTCGATTCATTGAGCCAATACGCAACCAAGCTCAAAGCCGAGATCGCTGTCGTCAGGGAAAAGCTGGAGGACCACCTCCGCCGGGTGGAATCCGCGTAAATCCGCCCTTAATCGCTATCTCCATGAGCTTCGGCGTCCGCCTCACGTCCAGCTTACGAAACAGGGTGTTGCGATGCCGCTCCGCGGTATCTGCCGAGATGCCCAGGCGATTCCCGATTTCCTGATTCGATAGCCCCAGCCCGATCAGCACGAGTACGGAACGCTCCCGCTCGGTCAACTGATTGCCGGGCCTGTCTCCAAGCTGCTCGCGCGTGCGCGCCGCCTCAAGGTAACGACCGGTAAAAAAGCTGCCGCCACCGAGAAACGACGCGATCGCCTTCCGGAGGGCATGCAGATCATCGACCCGCTTGTCGACAACCCCACTCACTTCAGCCCGGGACAGTCTGAACAATGTGTAGTCATCGCTATTTGCGGTCACGACAAGGAATTTTATGTCAGGCAACAGCTTGCGAGTATCGTGGATAAGCGAAAATCCATCCAAACCCGGCAGCCCGAGGTCCAAAATGACCGCATCGGGTCGTTCTCGCGCCAACACCTCCAGTGCCTGCTCTCCACTCGGAGGCATGGCCACGACCTGAACCCCAGCGATCTCCTCACAGAGCTGCTTCACGACGTCGCGAAACAACGGCTCATCCTCCACGATCACCAATCTACGATTCGGCGCACGACTGGCCTGGCGAAGGACAGGCATCGTCTCGTTCCTCAATACGCCCCTGACCGCATCACCGCGATCGGGTTCACGTGACGCGGCCAGCTGGCGATGCCCTTTTCCAAGGCGTAGCGGATCAGCTTGGGCGTGCCGGAAATATCCAGCTTTCGCATGATCTGACTCCGGTGCATCTGGATCGTGGCCGCACTCAGGCCGAGTTGCTTGCCGATCTCCGCATCATCGAGCGACTGCCCGATCAGCGACAGGATCTGGATTTCCCATTCGCTCAAAACCTTAGTGAAGCACGCCGGGTCCTCCCGCATCGCCTGCTTCCGCTCCAGCAGATAGGGCGAGTGATAGCGCCGCCCCGCCCGGAGCGCCGCAATCGCCTCCGTCAGCATCACGACCCCACCGTTCCGCTTGTCCACAAAGCCCTCCAGGCCGAGCCGCTCCACCCGCAGCATGGTGTAATCCTCACAGTGCGCCGAAACCACGATGATCTTGGGTCGGGTCGGCCGCTTCAGCTGCTCGTCGATCAGGTCGAAACCACTGCCATCCGGCAGGTCCAGGTCCAAAAGGACGAGGTCGATCCCCTCCGTCGAAAGCGTGGCCCGCGCCGTCGCCAGATCAGCGGCCTCCAGCACGCGGCTGGCCTTGCACTCCGACAGACACACCTGGCGTAGCACGGAGCGATAAATCGCAAAGTCCTCAACAACAAGTACTGTCATTTATTGGCGTTAAATTGACTGAACATTCCGCGAACTCAAGCCTCTCGATTCCTCCCATACGCGCTTCCGGGATCCCCATAAAAATTCTTCATCAGGATTCTTTCGAAATTTTGAACAGTCCCGCGCTCCCTGCGTCTTTCTCACCGTTGGTTAACTGTTCTTTTCAGTAGTTCATAGTTTGTAGTTTGATAAGTCGGCAAGGGCGCTGGGGTTGTTACCCAGCGCCCTTACTGTTTTCTGGGATCGAGCGGTCGCCCCGCGCCCCTTGGCGACCCGGCCTTGCAGCCCGCCGGGATCCCCCTCCACTCTCCCTCTTACCGACATGCCAGATTTTCGCGCCTACTGCCTGCCGCCCGAACTCGAGCCGCATGAGATCCGCCTCTCGGCGGACGAGTCGCACCATTTGGTCGTCGTCAACCGCGCCCGCCCCGGTGACACGGTGGTGGCTTTCAACGGCAAAGGCACCGAGTGGATCTGCGCCCTCGCCGATGCGCGCAAAAACGCCGCCGTCCTCACCGTCCGCCTCACCCAAAAGGCCCGCCCCCTCCCCTACGCCATCACCCTCGGCCAGGCCCTGCCGAAAGGCGGATCGATGGACGCCATCGTCCGCAAGGCGACCGAACTCGGCGCTGCCCAGATTGTTCCGCTCGAGAGTGAGCGCACCCAGGTCCACCTCGACGGCGATCGCTCCGACAAGAAGATCGAAAAATGGCAGGTCGCCGCCCTCGAGGCCGCCAAGCAGTGCGGCAATCCGTGGCTGCCGGAAATTTTCCCCGTGCAGACGGCATCCGCCTTCATGGAATCAGCCAAGGGCTACGATCTGAAGCTGATCGCGAGCCTCCATCCCGGCGCGCAGGCCCTTAAACCGGTCCTCGCTGCGTACAAGGCCGCGCACGGGCGCGCGCCCACCCGCGTCATCTGGATGGTCGGACCCGAGGGCGATTTCACGCCGGCGGAAATGAATCTGGCCGCCACCGCCGGTTTTGTCCCGATCACGCTCGGACCGCTCGTCCTACGATGCGAGACCGCCGCGATCTACGCGCTGAGCGTACTCAGCCACGAACTGCAGGGATAGGGATGCGACGGCACGGCGCGCGGTTTGCGCGCGCCGGATGCTTCATCACCACACCAGCAAGCCGCCGGCAAACGTCAGGCCTGCGCCCACGCTGCAGAATACGATCTTGTCGCCGGGCTGGAAAATCCCCTCCTCGACCGCCCAGCCAAGGGCCATCGAGACGCTCGCACCCGACGTGTTACCGTACTTGGCGATCGTCACCACGAACTTCTCGTAGGGAATCCCCACGCGCTTGCCGACCGCGCGCAGGATGCGCTCGTTGGCCTGGTGCGGGACGATCCAGTCGACATCCGCCGCCGTGAGGTTGTGACGCGCGAGCGTCGCCTCGATCTGGTCGGCAAAACCGATCACTGCGCTCTTGAAGACGGCGGTGCCGTTCATGCGCAGATAGAAATCGTCGCGGTCGTGACCCTCGGGATGCGGCACCGGCTGGCGCGCGCCGCCACCACGGCGCTCGATCGCGTCGAACTGGTTCGCATCGCTCGACAGGCCCATGCGGTGCAGGCGATGGCCGCCCGGCGCCCCCGTGAGAATCGCGGCCCCGGCACCGTCGCCGAAGAGGAACGCGGTCTCGTGATCCTTGGGATTGGTGATGCGCGACAGCAGCTCCGCCGTGACCACCACGAGGTTCTTCGCGGTACCGCCGAGGATGAAGCAACGCCCAACCTCCAGCGCATAAAGCCAGCCCGAGCAGGCCGCGTTCAGATCGAACGCCAGCGCGTGCGGGATGCCGAGACGGCGCGCGAGCGCGCAGGCCATCGATGGGATCGGCTGATCCGGAATCACGGTCGCCATGATCAGGCCGTCGATCTGCTCGATCTTCATGCCGGCCTGCACGAGCGCGTGCTCGACCGCGATCGCTGCGAGGTCCGTCGCGGTTTCGGATTCGCCGGCGTAGCGGCGCTCCTTGATGCCGGTCAGCTTGAGCATCTCCTCCTCGGTGCGACCCGGGAAGGCCTTCAAAATATCGCTGGTCGGACGAACGTTCTTCGGGACGGCGTAGCCGACACCCGCGATGCACACCGTGGCGGCCTCGCTCACGGCCACTGCACCCGCCGCCGGCTTCGCGGCCGTGACCGCCGACGCCGCAGGGCGGTTCGCCAGATAACGGGTCACATCATCACCCGAGACGCGCCCGCCGGGGCCGGTGGCTTCAATGTCCGTGACCTGCGCCGGCTCGAGGCCGGCATCCTGCAGAAGCTTGATCGCGCGCGGGGTCCAGACGGGACCGCCGGCCGGCTTGGACGCCACAGCCGCAGGCGCCGCGGCCACCGGAGCAGCCACTGGCTTGGCGGGAGCCGGCGCCGGAGCGACAGGCGCAGCGGCGACCGCCTTGGGCGCGGCGCCATTGGTGCTGCCGGACAGCGCTGCTCCCTGGCTCAGCAGGTGGCGTTGGGAGGCATCCGATGTCTCCATGCGCACAAACAGGGCACCGGACGGGACAATGTCGCCGGCCCGGCAGGCAAACTTCTGCACCACGCCATCGCACGGGGCCTCGAATTCGAAGACCGATTTATCGCTCTCCAGTTCGGCAATCTTGTCGCCTTTGGAGACGCGGGCGCCGTTTTGCACCTTGATGTCGATGACCGTGAGCTCGCTCACGGTGGCACCCATGGAAGGGACCGGGACGTCGATCAGGAAAGTGTCCATGTCGGTTGTGATGGCAAAAGTGAGACAGGCGCGCCGCCGCGGTCAATGGTCCGCATGGCAAATGAATGGCCGGCTTGGCGGCCGGAAATCAGGCCCGAACGGCCCGCCAGACCGCGATGCAGCGCCCGAGCAAGGCATCCAACTCCGCGAGCGGCACCATGTTGGGTCCGTCGGAGATGGCCTGATCCGGGTTCGGATGAGTCTCGATAAAGAGCCCATCCGCGCCTGCCGCCAGCGCCGCGAGCGCCAGGGGTGGGACAAACTCACGCTGGCCACCGCTCTTGCCGCCCGCCGCGCCCGGCAGCTGCACGCTGTGAGTCGCGTCAAAGACGGTCGGAAAGCCGTTCGTGCGCATGATCGGGAAGGAGCGCATGTCGACCACGAGGTTCTGGTAACCAAAGGTCGTCCCACGCTCCGTCTGCCACACCTCGGCGGCCGCGCCCTGCTTTAACTTGCCGGTGACATGGACCATCTCCTGCGGGGAGAGGAATTGGCCCTTCTTCACGTTGACGACGCGGCCCGTGGCGGCGGCGGCGAGCAGCAGATCGGTCTGCCGGCACAGGAACGCCGGGATCTGGATGACATCGCAGACCGCCGCGACGGGCGCGACTTGCGAGATGTCATGGACGTCCGTCAGCACCGGAAAACCGTACTCGCGCTTGATCAGCGCCAGCAGGCGCAGCCCCTCCTCCATGCCCGTACCGCGTGCGCCCGCGAGCGACGTGCGGTTGGCCTTGTCGAAGGAGCCCTTGAAAATGATGCGCAGCTCGGGCCGTGCCTTTTGCATCTGCGTCAGGCGATCAGCGACCGCACGGCAGACGGCCTCCCCCTCCAGCGAGCAGGGGCCGGCGATCAGGAGCAGCTTGGCAGGATCGTGGAGCGGCATGACGGAACGTACGTGAAGGGAGCCGGCCGGGCCGGCGTCGCGACTACTTCTTGGCCTTGCTCGGGGCCTTGGCCTTCGCCGCCTTGCCCTTGCCACCCCGCTTCTGCTTCAGCGCAGCGCCGATGAAGGCGGCGAAGAGCGGGTGCGCCTGGTTGGGCTTGGACTGGAATTCCGGATGGAACTGCACCGCGAGGAACCACGGATGATTCTTGAGCTCGATGATCTCGACCAAATTCCGGCGTGGGTTGATGCCGCTCACCACGAGGCCGGCGCGCTGCAGGGCCCCGACGTAGGCGTTGTTGACCTCGAAGCGATGGCGATGGCGCTCGCGCACGCTGGCGGAGCCGTAGGCCTTGCCCGCGAGCGTGCCGGGCGTGAGGGCGCACTCGTAGCTGCCGAGGCGCATAGTCGCGCCCTTATCGATGATCTTCTTCTGCTCCTCCATCATGTTGATGACGGGGTTGGCCGTGTCGGGCGCGAACTCGGTACTGTTGGCGTCCTTCAACTTGAGCACATTACGGGCAAACTCGATGACCGCGATCTGCAGGCCGAGGCAGAGACCGTAGTAAGGCACTTTCTTCTCACGCGCGTAACGCGCGGCGGCAATCTTACCCTCGGTGCCGCGGTCGCCGAAACCACCGGGGACAAGGATGCCATCAAGCCCCTTGAGGAGGTTCAGGCCGTTCTTCTTCTCGAGGTCCTCCGCATCGATGCGGCGGATCGTCACCTTGCAATTGTTGGCGATGCCCGCGTGCGTGATCGATTCGTAGACCGACTTGTACGCGTCCTGGAGCTCGATGTACTTGCCGACCACGCCGATCGTCACCTCGTTCGCCGGGTTCTTCACGCGGCGCACGATCTCGTGCCAGACATTCTTGGCCGGGTACGGGTGCTTCAGGTCGAAGAGATCCACGACGAGCTGGTCCATGCCCTCCTTCTGGAGAGCGAGAGGCAGTTCGTAGATCGAGGCGACGTCCGTGCACTCAATGACGGCCTTCACCGGCACGTTGCAGAACATGGAAATCTTGTCACGCAGGCCGTGATCGAGCGGGTGATCACAGCGACACACGAGGATGTCGGGCTGAATGCCGATCTCGCGCAGCTTGGCGACCGACTGCTGCGTCGGCTTCGTCTTCAGTTCACCAGCGGCCTGCAGGTAAGGCACCAGCGTGACATGGATGAAAATCACATCGTGCGGTCCGACCTCGAGCGCGAACTGACGCATCGCCTCAAGGAAAGGCAGGCCCTCGATGTCACCGGTCGTGCCGCCGATCTCGGTAATGAGCACATCAACGTCCTTCGCCGACTGATAGATGCGCTCCTTGATCTCGTTCGTGACGTGCGGGATCACCTGCACCGTCTTGCCGAGGTAAACGCCGCGACGCTCCTTCTGGATCACGCTCTCGTACACCTGGCCGGAGCTCAGGCTGTTGAGGCGCGAAAGCTTGCCGCTGGTGAAGCGCTCGTAGTGCCCCAGATCGAGATCGGTCTCGGCACCGTCCTCGAGGACGTACACCTCGCCGTGCTGGAACGGGCTCATCGTACCCGGATCGACGTTGAGGTACGGATCGAACTTCTGGATTCGCACCGTGAGGCCACGCAGCTCCAGCAAGGCGCCCAACGCCGCTGCTGTCAGGCCTTTGCCCAACGACGAAACCACGCCTCCGGTTACGAAAATATACTTCATCGGACTCGGGTATGAAGGGACCCAAAAGCGAGACAAGAAAAAGGTAGCCGGCGCGTACGGATCACCCCAGCCACCAGAGGACAATCCCGGCCAGGGTGGCCGCCAAAACGAGGGCGGCGCCCACGTACAGGGTCAGTTTGAGCAACTTGACCCCGATCCAGATCACCACGATAGCGGACACCGACAGCAGGAGCGCCACCAGCCAGCGGGGGTAGGTCGCAAGTTCCTGGAGCAGCATGTCCATCGAATCCACGCGCCCAGCAAAGCCGCCCCGGGACGTACGCCAAGCAATTCCCCCTTGCCGGCCGCCGCCGCTCCACCCCAGCATCACCCTTCGTGCAATCAAAACCACAAGTTCTGGCCTGGCTGACCTGTGACGGCGTCCACGTCGACCCCGCCACCGGCAAGCACACGATCCTGGGCATCTTCGCCGCCATCCGCGGACGACAGTTCCCGGTCGTCCATCCCTACATGGTGTGGTTCCTGACCCTCTCGGATGTCCCGACCGGCACGCACAAGATCAAGATTTCGATGGGCACCGAGCCGACCGCGATGACTCCGCTGATTGAGCGGCCGTTCGAATCCCAGAATCCGCTCCAGCGCATCAATCTCATCAACGAGATCCGCAACCTTTCCTTCCCCAAGCCTGGCGACTATTCGCTGGTGATCGAAGTCGACGACGAGCCCCTGCTCGCCACCAGCCTGAACGTTTCCAGCTAAGCCTCCGACCCTCCCTTTCATGTCCACGTCCTCCGCCCATTCGTACGAACTCGTTGGCATCGGCTCGCCGATCATGGATCTGCTCGCGCCCGTGCCCGACGTCTTTCTCAAGCACGTCGCCGGTGACAAGGGCGGTATGGTGCTGGTCGACAGCGACGAGATGCACGGGATCCTGCAGAAGCTCGAGCAGGCCCCGGCCCACTCGACGGGTGGCTCGGCAGCGAACGTGACGTTCAACGCCACGCGCCTCGGCCTGCGCACGACCTTCCTCGGCAAGCTCGGCAACGACGAGTTCGCCCGCCGCTACCGCGAGCAGTTCGCCGCGGTCGGTGTCGATGCCTCGCGTTTCAAGCAGGGCGACAAGCCCAACGCGCGCTGCCTCGCCCTCGTCACGCCCGATGCCCAGCGCACGATGCGCACCGACCTCGGCGCGGCGATGACCCTCGCTCCGCATGAGTTGACCGCCGCCGATTTTGCCGGCTGCCGTCACGCCCACATCGAAGGCTACCTCGTCTTTAACCAGGCCCTCGCCGACGCCGCCCTCGCCGGCGCCCGCGCGGCCGGCTGCAGCGTGAGCCTCGATCTGTCTTCATTCGAAGTCGTCGCGGCCTCACGTGACTGGCTGTTTTCGCAGTTCAAGCGCGGGATCGACATTGTCTTCGCCAACGAGGACGAGATCCGCGCGCTCTTCCCCAACAGCAAGGTGAGCTACGAGGCGCTGGCCCAGGAACTCGCCCGCCACGGGGTCACCGCCGCGGTCAAGGTCGGCAAGGACGGCGCCTGGATCGCGCAGGAAAAGGAACTCTACCGCATCGATCCGCTGCAAATCGCGAACGTCGTCGACACCAACGGTGCCGGCGATGCGTGGGCCTCCGGTTTTCTCTACGGCTACCTCCGCGGCTGGCCCCTCCCTGCCGCCGGTCGCCTTGCCTCCCACATGGGCGGCGAAACCGTCCGCCACATGGGCCCGATCATTCCGTCGAGCCACTGGGCGGACGTGCACCAGCGCGCGCTCGGACTCGCGCCAGCTTAAGCCGGTCGCTGCGGATTGTCCGGGATCGATCGGACAAGCCGGGGTCGCTGACCCCGGGGATCGTGCTAGCGCATCGAACCGCCCGGACCGGGGTCAGCGACCCCGGCTACATCAAGGCCCTCAATCGCAGGATTAAACCATTATCCTGTAGATATTTACAACCTTCCCACAGATTCAGTTTGACCATTTACTCTGTGTTGCAGAGTACTCTATTCATGCAATCATCCATCACCCCGGAAGAAGCCGCGCGGGCGCTGCAGGCCATCGAGGTCTCGCGCGCAGCGATGCGTTCGGCCGTTCGTGCCAACCGGGGACACGCCCATCTCTGGCTCTGGGGCGGCTTGTGGAGTGCGATGGGGCTGCTGGCCCAGACGCAAGGGGTGGCCGGGCTGCGCGTGTTCCCGTGGATCTCTCTCGCTGGCGTCATCGCATCCGTCGTCATCGGCGTGCGGCAAAGCTCGACCATCCGCCTGCCGGTTGATCGTCGCTTTATCGGCGTGCTGGCCGCTTCCCTCCTCTTCGGCCTCGGCTGGATCCTGGTCCTCGGAGGCCCGCCCTCGCCGCAACGCGTGTTTGCCTACATCGGTTTACTCGTGGCGCAGGCCTACGTGATCTCCGGATTCTGGTTCGACACGTACCTGCTCTGGCTGGGTCTCGCCGTCGCGGCGGCCATTCTCCTCGGCCTCTTTGTCTTCCCGGCATTCTTCTGGATCTGGATCGCGGTATTCGGTGGAGGCACGCTGATCGCGACCGGCTTCTACGTGCGCTACTTCATGCGCTGAACGCCATGTCCGGACTCGATTCCCTCATCCACCAACCCGTCCGGCTCCAGATCATGGCCGCGCTCTGTCAGCTCAGCCCACGCGAACAGGTGGACTTCAGTTTTCTGAAATCCCGGCTCGCCCTGACCGACGGCAATCTCGGTGCCCATCTCCTGTCACTCGAAAATGCCGCGTACATCGCGGTCGAAAAAACTTTCGTGGCCCGCCGGCCCAAGACCTACATCGCCGCCACCGCCACCGGTCGCGACGCGTTCGCCCGCCATGTCGCCGCCCTTCAGGCGATCCTCCAGCCTCCGAGCCCACCCGCAGCTTCCGCCTAATCCTCCCCTCATGCTCTCCGTTCAGTCCGTCACCAAACGCTACGATACCCTCGTCGCCCTCGACGGCGTCTCCCTCGACATCGGCGCCGGCGAATTCTTCGGCCTGCTCGGACCCAACGGCGCCGGCAAGTCCACCCTCATGTCCCTCGTGGCTGGATTGCGCGCGCCCGACGGCGGCACGATCACGGTCTCAGGTTCACCCGTGTCCGCCCATGACGCCGCCACGCGTCGCGAGCTCGGCCTTGTGCCCCAGCACCTCGCGCTCTACCCGCAGCTGAGTGCGGAGCAGAACCTCCGGATCTTCGGCGAGCTCTACGGTCTAAACGGCGCCCTGCTCAAGACCCGGATCGACGAGGGACTCGAGGCGGTGCAACTCGCCGACCGGCGACGGGACAAGGTGCAGACATTTTCCGGTGGCATGCAGCGCCGGCTCAACCTCGTCGCCGCCCTGCTGCACCGGCCCAAGCTGCTGCTTTGCGACGAGCCGACCGTCGGCGTCGATCCGCAGTCGCGCAACGCGATCTTCGATTTCCTTGAGCAACTCAATCGCGAGGGTCTGACCATCATCTACTCCACGCACTATATGGAGGAGGCGACCCGGCTCTGCTCACGCATCGGCATCATCGACCACGGAAAAATCCTGGCCCTCGGTTCGCTCGACGAGCTGCTCACGCGCCTGCCCTTCGAGGAGGAAATCCGGTTTCCGTCCACGCCTGCCACCGCGGCGCTCGCCTCCGAACTCGCCTCGCAGGGCGAGCTCGCCACCACCGAGGGCGTCCACCGCTTCCGGCCGCGCGCCGGCTATCCGCTGAGCACGTTCTTCAGCCTGACCGAACGGCACAACCTGGCCCCGCGTCTCTTCGCCAGCCAGCGCCCGACGCTCGAGGCGCTTTTTCTTCACCTCACGGGCCGCACCCTTCGCGAGTAAACCCTGCCATTCCCTCCCCATGCACCCGATCCTCGTTCTGCTCCGCAAGGATTTCCGCGTCTTCCTCAGCGACAAGGCGGCCGTCTCGCTCACCTTCATCGTGCCCTTCGCCTTGATTTATCTCTTCGGGCAGATCTTCGGCGTAAATCAGAGTGAAAGCGGCCCCACCGGCATCCCGCTCGCGGTCGTCAATCAAAGCGACAACGCCGCCGCCGCCAGCCTAGTCGCCGCCCTAAAGGCCGAGAAGAGCTTCCGGCTCATCACCACCACCGACGGCCCCGATGGCACCGCGCGACCGTTGACCGAGGAGGACCTGCGCCCGCTGATGCGCGCCAACCGCTTCCGCTTCGCCGTCGTGCTGCCGGCCGACATCGTCAGTCCGCAGCAGCTCGGCATCCGCCTCAAGATCCTCTCCAACCCGCGCAACGACATCGAAACGCAGACCGTCAACGGCATCCTGCAGAAAACGATCTTCACCAACGTCCCGCAGCTGCTGGGTCAGTCGCTTCAGTCCAGCGCCCGCGAACGAATCGGCGGCGTGAAAATGGACGCCTTCAACGAGAAGCTGGCGTCCAACATCGCAGGCTCCTTCGGCGGCGATCCCGCCTCCATCCTCGAGAGCCTGCAGCAGGGCAACTTCGGCCTCGATCAGAACGCGACGTCCAACCCCGGCAGCACAGGAGGAACGAACGATATGCTCAGCCGCATCGTCCGCATCGAGACAGAGCAGGTCGCGGGACAGGACGTGAAGAGCCCGGCGGCAACCCGCATCGTGGGCGGCTGGGCCATGCAGTTCCTCCTCTTCGCCCTCAGCGCCTCCGCCACCGCGCTGTTCTACGAGAAGGAGCAAGGCCTCTTCCAGCGCCTGCTCTCGGCGCCCGTCACCCGCGCCCACATTCTCTGGAGCAAGTTTCTCTACGGGGTGTGCCTCGGCCTGGTGCAGCTCGTCGTGCTCTTCTTCGCCGGACGCGTGCTGTTCGGGATCGACGTCGAAAGCCACATCGGGCTGCTCCTCGTGGTGTGCACGTTCGCCGCCGCGGCCTGCACGGCCTTCGGCATGCTGCTCGCCGCGATCGCGCCCAGCGCCGAGGCGGCGCGCGGCCTTGCCACGTTTCTCATCCTGCTGATGAGCGCGATTGGCGGCGCCTGGTTTCCCGTCAGCCTCATGCCCGAGTTCATCCAGCAACTGAGCAAGTTCACCCTCGTTTACTGGTCGATGGAGGGTTTTGCCCAGGTGCTGTGGAACGGCGACTCGTTCGTCGAACTCCTGCCCACGCTGGGCATCCTGACCGCGATCGCCGGCGGCGTGATGGCCATCGCCGTGTGGCGCTTCAACCGCGGGAAAATCTTCGGGTAAGATTTTCGATTCTCGAATTCAGGCCGAGGACTGGGCGGTCTTCACTCCGCCCAATCATAAATCGAAAATTACGCCACCGGCGGCGGATTGCGCTCGAAGCGCTGCTGGTGGAAGTACGGGTACGTCTTCGGCGTTGCGCTCGCCGCGTCGAGGCGGGCGATCTGGGCGGCGGTCAGCGTCCAGCCGACCGAACCGAGATTCTGCCGGAGTTGCTCCTCATTGCGTGCACCGATCACAACCGTCGAAACGGACGGACGCGACAGCACCCAGGCCAGCGCGATCTGCGGCACGGTCTTGCCCGTCTCGGCCGCCACGGCGTCGAGCGCATCGACCACCCGATAAAGGTACTCGTTCTCGACCGGCGGTCCCAGGTCGACCGACACCTGCGACTGCAAACGGCTGGTCGCGGGCAGCGGCTGGCCGCGCCGGATCTTGCCCGTCAAGCGGCCCCACCCCAGCGGACTCCACACGACTGCACCGACCTTCTGGTCGAGTGCGAGCGGCAGCAGCTCCCCCTCATAGCGGCGCCCGATCAGGGAGTAATACGCCTGGTGCGCCACGTAGCGGGACCAGCCATGTTTCTCGGCCGTCGCCAGCGACTTCATGAGGTGCCAGCCGGAGAAATTGGAGACGCCGAGATAGCGGATCTTGCCCGCTTTTACAAAGCCATCGAGGGTGCTGATCGTCTCCTCGACCGGCGTCATCGCGTCGAAGCCATGCAGCTGGAACAGGTCGATGTAGTCGGTGCCGAGACGGCGCAGCGCACCGTCAATCGCGCGGGTGAGGTGATGACGCGAGGATCCCACATCGTTCGGTCCGTCGCCAAAGCGGAAGGTCGCCTTGGTCGAGATCAGCACCTGGTCGCGACGACCCGCAATCGCCTTGCCCAGAATCTCCTCGGCCCGCCCGCCGGAATAGACATCGGCGCTGTCGAACATCGTCAGGCCCGCTTCGAGGCAGATGTCGACCAGCCGGGTCGCCTCCGCCACATCGCTCGCGCCCCAGGATTTAAAGAGGTCGCCCTGCCCGCCAAACGTACCCGTGCCAAAGGTCAGCACCGGCACCTTGAGGCCCGAACCGCCAAGAAGTCTGTAGTCCATGATCGTCGTGTTTGAGGATTCGCGTCCGGGGCAACCGGCCCCATTGTTCGCTTTTCATCGAACCCTGCGCCGATCTCCTGCCCGGTCAACTGATAATTCGACTTTCATCGAACTTCATTCATGGTTTTCGGGAAGCATCCATGAAGGACTACACGCCACCCGCCCTCCGCGACATCCCGCTGACCACGGTCATGCAGGCGCTGTCCGATCCCTGCCGTCTGCGCATCATGCAGGCGCTGCTGGCGGAGGCATCCGGTGAACTCGCCTGCGGCGACATCCCCCTGCGCATTTCCAAGGCGACACGCTCCCACCATTTCGATGTCCTCTTCAACGCCGGCCTGATCGCCAAGCGCCCGGTGGGCACCAAGTGCATGACGTCCGTCCGTGCCGTCGAACTGGAGCGTCGCTTCCCCGGACTCCTGACCCTCGTTCGCCCCCCCTCGCGCAAGGCCTGAGGCAGCGCAGAAAATCGCTTGGCGACGCCGGTCGTTTGCCCAACTCTCTCCCTTCCTTTATGTCCGCCGAACTCGACCAGCTTGTGACCTCGATTGCCCTGCGCGCCCGCGCAGCCTCGCTCGTGCTCGCAACCGTCCCGACGGCGCAAAAGAACGACGCCCTGCTCCGGCTGGCCGCGCTGCTCCCCGCTTCGGCGGAAAGCCTGATGGCCGCCAATCGCAAGGACCTCGACGCCGCTGCGGCGAACGGCCTGACGTCCGCCCAGATCGACCGCCTCACGCTGACCCCGGCCCGGCTCGAGCACCTGGCCGAGTCGGTGCGCCAGGTGGCGGCCCTGCCCGATCCCGTTGGCGCCGTGCTCGATGACGCCACCCGGCCCAACGGCCTGCGCATCCGCAAGGTTCGCGTCCCCATCGGCGTGATCGGCATCATTTACGAGGCCCGGCCCAACGTGACGATCGACTGCGCCATTCTCTGCCTCAAGTCCGGCAACGCCTCGATCCTTCGCGGCGGCAAGGAGATCTTCCACACCAACACCGCGTTTGCCGTCCTCATCGCGCAGGCGCTGGCCGCAGCCGGCCTGCCCGCCGATGCCGTGCAGCTCATCCCAACCACGGACCGCGCGGCGCTCACCACGCTGCTCAAGCTCGACGCCTACGTCCACTGCATCATCCCCCGCGGTGGCGAGGGCTTGATCCGCTTCGTCGCGCAGAACAGCACCATCCCGGTCATCAAGCACTACACGGGCGTCTGTTTCGTCTACCTC
This sequence comes from uncultured Opitutus sp., assembly GCA_964460715.1. Lineage (GTDB taxonomy): Bacteria > Verrucomicrobiota > Verrucomicrobiia > Opitutales > Opitutaceae > CAMAXB01. The sequence goes on from CAYWRG010000003.1 coordinate 67,165, forward strand.
GATCGCGACGCCGATCCCGAGATTGCCGAGCGCGTCACACTCAACGCCAAGACCCAGCGCACTGGCGTGTGCAACACCGCCGAGCAACTCCTCGTGCACGCCGACGTCGCGCCCACCCTACTTCCGCGTGTCGCCGCCGCGCTCGCCGCGAAAGGCGTGCAGCTGCGCTGCGATGCCGCGTCTGCGGGGATTCTGGCGAAGTCCGCCATCCCTGCCGTCGCTGCGGCGCCCGCCGACTACACCACGGAGTTTCTCGATCTCATCATCGCCGTCCGCATTGTGCCCTCGCTGGAGGAAGCGGTGGCCGTGATCAATCGCGACAGCTCGGGGCACACCGATGCGATCATCACCCGTGACGCCGTGGCCGCGAAGCGCTTCCAGGCCTCGGTCGATTCCGCCGTCGTCGTGTGGAACGCGAGCACGCGCTTCAACGATGGCTTCGAATTCGGTTTCGGCGCCGAGATCGGCATCAGCACGGACCGCCTCCACGCTCGCGGCCCGATGGGACTGCCCGAGCTCTGCAGCTACAAGTACGTGATCGACGGCACCGGCCAGATCCGGACCTGAGCCGATGCCGCGCCGGCAAAAAGCGGTTGCGGGATCGCAAGCCGCGACTAAGCTACTTCCATGAAATTCACCGTCACGCTTGATCGCGATGAAGACGGCGTCTGGGTCGCCGAATGCCCGGCAATCCCCGGCTGCGTTAGCCAGGGTGCGAACAAGGACGAAGCCCTGAAAAATCTGGATGAGGCCATTCGTGCCTGCCTCGAAGTCCGGGCGGAGCGTGGCCTCCCCCTCACTCTCGAAACCCGCTTGCTCGAAATCACGGTCTAATGCCTTCCCTGCCGATTCTCAGCGGACGCGAGACGGTTAGGGCCTTCGAACAATTGGGTTGGCAGGTGGCTCGACAGCGCGGCAGTCACATCATCATGGTCCGCGATGGATCCATCGCTTCGCTTTCGATTCCGGACCACCGCGAAGTTGCCCGTGGAACCCTGCGCAGCCTCATTCGATCGGCGGGATTGACGGTTGATGAGTTCGTCAACGCCAACCGTTGATCCTATGCGCTTCTCAGGTCAGGTCGTCTGGATCACAGGCGCATCTTCCGGCATCGGGGAAGCGCTGGCGCATGCGTTCGCCCGGGAAGGTGCGCGCGTGGTTCTCTCCGCCCGCCGCGCCGCCGAACTCGAGCGTGTGCACGCCGCCCTTCCGGGCGAGCTGTCCCACCATGTCGTCCTGCCGCTCGATCTCGCCGCCAGCGACACCTTCGATGCCGCCGTGA
>CAYWRG010000003.1:68456-94925 GCA_964460715.1 uncultured Opitutus sp.
TACATTCGCCGACGCGGTGCAGACCGTGCTCGCGACCTGCGAGCACGTGGACCTGTTAATCAACAATGGCGGTCTGGGCCAGCGCGGGTTCGCCGCCGACACGCCGCTCGCAATCGACCGCGCGATCATGGAGGTGAATTATTTCGGTGCGGTTGGCCTGACCAAGGCCCTGCTGCCGGCAATGCGCGCGCGTCGCGCCGGCCGGATCGTGGTGATCAGCAGCGTGGTCGGTTACGTCGCCACGCCCCGACGCTCGGCCTACGCGGCGGCGAAGCACGCCCTGCACGGATTTTTCAACGCGCTGCGCGCCGAAGTGTGGCGGGACGGCATCGGCGTGACGATCGTGTGCCCGGGCTATGTGCGCACCGAAATTTCCGTCCACGCGCTCGACTCCACCGGCGGCCGCCACGGACGGCTTGATCAAGCCCAGGCCAAAGCCATGTCGGCCGAAACCTTTGCCGCCCGCCTGCTGCCCGCGCTTGCCGCCGGCCGCGACGAGGTGGCGATTGGCGGACGCGAGACCCTCGGCATTCCGCTGCAACGCTTCTTCCCCCGCCTCATGGCGCGAATCCTTCGCATCATGAAGGTGAGTTGATCTGAGCAACGCGGTTGCGTTTGTGAATGAACCTTTCCACCCTTTTCAGGTCCAACTTCCCATCATGAAAACCACGCGAGCCGTCCTCCTAGCCCCGGCCGTGCTGTTGAGCGCGCTGGTCAGCCACGCCCAGTCCACCGCCACCCCGCCCGCGCCGTCCGAGCCGACGACAGCCAGCGCGAGCGCCCCGGCGGCGAACCCGACCACCCCGGCACCTGCAGCTGCAGCCTCCACCACGACAACTTCCAGCCGGCGGGCGATTTCGCCCGCGCTCGCGTCGTCGCTCGCCGCAGCCATGCCGAAGTACAGCCCTCCGGTGGAGCCGCCGCCGAAGACGCCCGAGGAGGAAGAGGCCGACAAGCCCCGCAATCAGATCATCCGCCTCCCGCAGGTCGTGGTCGAGGGCGACCGCCCCCCAGTCTTCACCGAACGTCAGCTCTATACCCGGGCCGAGCTCGCCCGCCTCGCCTCGCGCCGCTACCTTTCCGAACTCGATCGCGGTGTGCTCAACCGCTTTGCCCTGCCCATCGTGGGACAGAGCCCCGAGCAGCGCGCCATGACCATCTACGAGGATGAGGAGCGCCAGCGGAACATCGCTTCGGCCAATCAAGCCGTTTACCTGCTCAAGCAGAGCGATCCCGCCGCCGCGGCCGAACTCAGGCGCGATGCCGCCGATGCCTACATCCGGCCGTCCGAGTTCACGCGGATCAGCACCGAGCGGTAGTCGCGGGATCCTGTAAATCCCGGTCGACTTTGGTCCGCGCGGCGGCGTCAAATAACGCATGGCTGCCGCGTTCGCCGAAACCTTGCTTCAACGACTGACTTGGGAGGACCTTGACCGGTCCTACCTGCGCCGGCTGGTGGAAATGGCGCGCGATGAGGATCTGGCCGGACTTGGCCTGCGCGCACGCCCCAAGGCGACCGGCGATCGCTCGACCGCAAGCCTCACCGCCGCCGCGCGCGCCGGACGGGCCAATCTGGTGGCTCGCGAAGACATGGTGGCCTGCGGCCTCGGCCTGCTGCCGCTGATTTTGACCGCGTACGTCGGGCGAGCGACGGTGCAACTCCGGGTGCGCGATGGCGCCGCGTTGCGCGCGGGCACCGTCGTTGCGACTCTGAGCGGCGACCCGCGCACCCTCCTCGCCGCCGAGCGCGTCGCGTTGAATTTTCTCCAGCGGCTCTCCGGCGTGGCCACGCAGACGAAGCGCTACGTCGACGCCCTCGGGCCCGGTCGCACGCGTCTGCTCGACACGCGCAAGACCACGCCGGGCTATCGCATGCTGGAAAAATATGCGGTGGCCTGCGGCGGCGGCTGGAATCACCGCCTCGGGCTGTTTGATCGCGTCATGCTGAAGGACAATCACCTCGCGCTGATCGGTTTCGCCGGCGGCGCCGGCGACGGGATCTCGCGTCTTTCCGCGGCCGTTGCCGCCGCGAAGAAAGCGAGTCCCGATCTGCCGGTCGAGGTTGAGGTCGACGACCTTGAGCAAATCCCGCCCGTGATTGCCGCCGGCGCGGATGTCATTCTCCTCGATAATTTCACGCCCGCCCGGCTCCGCCGCGCGCTCGCCCTGATCAAGGGACGCGTCTTCACCGAGGCGAGCGGTGGGATCACGCTGCGGACCCTGCCCAAACTCGCCGGACTCGGACTGGATTTCGTTTCGACCGGCGCACTCGTGCACCAGAGCATCTGGGTCGATCTCGGACTGGATTGGCAGGCATGAGTACCGTCACCGCGGAAGTCACCATTCTCCGAGCCCTGCTCGCCGCAGGCGATGGCTTCATCTCCGGCAACGTGCTCGCCAAGGAGCTCGCCATGAGCCGCGTGGCGGTTTGGCAGCACATGGAGAAACTCCGGGAACAGGGCTTCGCCTTCGAGGCGGTCCGGGCCCGCGGCTACCGGCTGTCCGGCCGGCCGCCGGGCCTCAATGCCGCCCTGCTGACCGCCTATCTCTCGCCAGGACCGGACGTGCTGCCCATCCTGCTTCACGACCAGATCGACAGCACCAACGACGAAGCCACCCGCCAGCTGTCGTCCGGTCGCACGGCCCCCTTCGTGGTGCTGGCCCGCCAGCAGCTCAAGGGCCGCGGTCGCTTCGGCCGCGTCTGGCACAGCGAGGCCAACGGCAACCTCTACGCCAGCTTCGCGTTCCGGCCGCATCTGCCGCCCGGTCGCATGCAGACCTTCACCCTCTGGATGGGAAGCAACCTGTGCGAACTCATCGCCAATTTCTGTCGCGCCACACCCGCGCTCAAATGGCCGAACGACATCCTCTTCGAAGGCCGGAAGGCCGGCGGCATCCTGACCGAGGCGCGCGTCGATGCGGATGAGATCCGTGATCTCGTGCTTGGCCTCGGCCTCAACGTGAACAGCTCCGGCGCCTGGCCCGGCGATCTCGCCCAGCGCGCGATCTCCATTGCCGAGCACACCCGCGCGCCGGTCGATCTCAACCGCTTCGCCGCCGCGCTGATCGGCCGCGTTCACTTGGCCTACACCCGCTTTGTGAGCGGCGCGTACGAGCGCTCGTTCAACGAACTCTGGAACCGCTACGATGCGCTCCGCGGACGGCCCATCACCGTCCTGCAGGGCGATCGTCAGTACTCCGGCACCGCGGCCGGGATCGACGACGATGGCGCCCTCATCCTTCGGGGCGAGCGCGGGCAGACCGAGCGCTTTCGCGCGGGCGAGGTCACCATCGCCAAAACCTAGCCCCCCTCCCGACCTGCGACCGGGTCGACACCGCCGAAAATTGCGCTTCGCTTGAACCTGTCCTGTCCGTATTGGTCTACCCTTGGTTTTATCCATGTCCGATTCCGCGCCCGCCATTGAAGTCAGGAACCTCGTCAAGTCCTTCGCCGGGGTGACGGCGGTCAGCAATATCAGCTTCACGGTCGCACGCGGCGAGATTCTCGGCTTCCTCGGCCCCAACGGCGCCGGCAAGTCGACCACCATGCGTATCCTGACTGGATTCCTGCCCGCCACCGGCGGCCATGTGGCCATCTGCGGTTTGCCCGTCGCGACCAAGGCGGACGAGGTTAAGCGCCTGATCGGCTACATGCCGGAGAACAATCCGCTCCCTGAGGACATGCGCGTGGCCGAGTACCTCCACTACCGCGGCCGGCTCAAGGAGGTCCCGCGCAGCAAACTTGGGGACCGCATCGCCGAGGTCCTCGATCTCTGCGACCTCAAGCGCGTGCGCCACCGGATCATTGGCAAACTTTCCAAGGGCTACCGCCAGCGCGTCGGCATCGCCGAGGCCATCCTCGCCGAACCGCCGGTCATCATCATGGACGAGCCGACGATCGGCCTCGATCCCCACCAGATCCTGATCGTGCGCGACCTGATCGGACGTCTCCGCGGGAAGATGACCGTGATTATCTCGTCCCACATCCTCCCTGAGATCGAGATGACCTGCGATCGCGTCCTGATCATCAATCAAGGCCGCGTGGTCGCGTCCGGCGCCCCCGCCGATCTGCGCCGCGAGATCCTCGGCCCCTCCCGCTACCGGCTCGAACTCGCCGGCGACCCGGCCCTCCTCGCCGAGTTGGTCGCCCGCGTGGACCCTTCCTTCCAAGTGGGCGAAATCGGTGAGCCCGACGCGGCCGGATTCCGGGCAGTCAGCCTGGCGACCACCCGCGATGACGACCTCGGCGAGGCCCTGCTGCGGGCCTTTGCAACGGACTCACGCTTCCGGCTCCGCTCCCTCGGCCGCGACCACCCGACACTGGAGGATGTTTTCCTCGCCGCCACGCGCCGCAGCTGGGACGTGGTCGACGCGCCCCGTCCGGCAAAATGACCGATGGACTCCCGACCCTGCACCGCGATGATAAATCCCGCGTTTTCCCGTCCTGGCATCCCGCCCGGAACCAAGGTCGGATGAAGACGCCCTGCTTCTGACATGCGTCACTTTTTCACCATCCTCAGCCACGAAATCCGGATGCTGCTCGTCAACCCGAGCACCTACATCGCGGCCGTGCTTTTCCTGGGCGTGATGGGGTTTGTTTTCGCCAACATTCTGGCCGACTACAGCCGCGGCCCGCAGGAGATGTCGCCGGCCTACGTGTTCTTTCAGGTCTTCTGGATTCCCGTCTTCTTCATGGTGCCGCTGCTGACCATGAAGTGCATCTCGGAGGAGCGCCGACTCGGCACCCTGGAAACGCTGCTGACCACCCCTGTCTCCACGACCGAGGTCGTGCTCGGCAAGTACGGCGCGGCCTACTTTCTGTACCTGATGCTCTGGGCATCCACGGGTGGGTTTTTCTACATCCTCAACCGCTTCGCCGGCGATGCCCGCTTCCTTGATCCAGGTCCGCTCATCGGCGGTTACCTGTTCATCGCGATTTCGGGCCTGCTCTTCGTCGCGTTGGGTGTCTTCGCCAGCTCGTTGTCCCGCAACCAAGCCGTCGCGGGCATCCTCGCCTTCGCGATGCTCTTCGCTGTCATCATCGGGCTACGCTTTCTCGAAGGTACGACCGCGCTCAACGCGGAGTCCCTGTCGGTGTTCAAGACTGCGGTCGGGTACGCCCAGGTTTTCACGCATCTCGATGACTTCACCCGCGGCGTGGTCGATACGCGCCACCTGCTCTTCTATCTCAGCGGCACCGTCCTGGCGCTGATCTTCAGCATCCTCGGCGTCGAGGCCAAGCTGCTCCACAGCTGATCATGGCCTCCTTCGAAAGTTTCCGCGCCGCCCGCTGGATTCGCACGCTCAATCTCGTGCTGCAGGCGCTGCTTTTCCTGACGCTGTTCGGCGGCCTCAACTACCTCTCGCTGCATTACGCCTGGCGTTTTGACCTGACGGAGCACCGCCGGCATTCGCTGTCGCCCGAGACCCTCTCCTACCTGGAGACGCTCAAGCAGCCGGTGAAAATCTACGTCACCTTCGGCGCCAACTCCGAGGAGCCGGAGATCGCGCAGGCCTTCCGCGATGTCAGCGGCCTCCTCCGCGAGTACGTGAACGCCACCGAGACCAAGCACGACCCGGCGACCGGCTTCGACGGCCGCATCACCGTGCAGTACTTGGATGTCTACCAGCAACTCCGTGAAGCCCAGCAACTCGGCATCACCAGCGAACGCACCCTGCTCGTGACGAGCGGCGAACAGCGCCGCGTGGTCGGACTCGACGAACTTTACCAGGTGACCAAGGGACGCAAGGAGGCCTTCCAAGGCGAGCGCGCGCTCACCGCGGCGATCCTCGATGCCTCCAGCCTCGAGCGGAAGAAGATCTATTTCCTCGTCGGCCACGGCGAGATGAGCCCGCAGGACGTCGATGGCGTGCGCGGCCTGTCCACGCTTAGCGACGAACTCCGGGCGCGCAATTTCGACGTCGGCCTCGTCGATCTCAATCAGAACCGCCGTGTACCCGAGGACGCCGACCTGCTGATCGCCTGCGAGCCCCAGGGACGCTACGAACCCTACGTGGTCGAACTGCTCCGTCAGTACCTCGCGAACGGCGCCGGCCGGCTCATTCTCCTCCTTTCGCCCGGCGTTCCGCACGGCCTCGATCCCCTGCTGTTTGACTGGGGCATCCGCGCCGGCGACGACGTCCAGGTTGTCGACAACACGATTGAGAACGTCACCGCGAGCGGCGATCTGCGCGTTTACGGTTTCGCTCAGGATCACCCGGTCACCCGCACCCTCGTGAACTATGGGGCGCCCCTGACCCTTGGCCCAACCCGCATCGTGACCCAGGACCCGGGCCGCTCGCTCGACAGCAGCCTCAAGGTGACCGTGCTGGCCGCGACCGCCCCCAGCGCCTGGGGCGAGACCAACTACCGGACTGGGCGAGCCGAGTACAATCCCGGCGTGGACATCAAGGGCCGGCCCGACATCGAGCCCAAGGACGTCCTTGGCCTGATCACCGCCTCGGAACGCGTCATCCCGCCCAAGGACCTGCCGTTCAGCGTGCGCGGCGGCCGTCTCGTCGTCTTCGGCAACACCGACCTGATTTCGAACAACCGCATCGGCAATTTCGGCAACCAGAGCATCATGCTCAATGCCGTCAACTGGTGCCTCGACCGCGACACCCAGCTCAACATCCCTGCCCGGCCGATCGAACGTTTCCAGCTGACGCTCAGTCAGCAGGACCTCTCGCGCCTGCGCTACAGCCTGCTCCTCGCGCTGCCCGGTGCCGCCGCCCTCCTCGGGCTGCTGGTGTACTGGACCCGCCGCACCTGACCCCCACTCCGTCATGCGCACCAAAGTCACGCTCGTCCTCCTCTTCCTGAACGTTGCGCTGTTCTTCTTCATCTTCCGCTTCGAGCGCGAATGGCGGACCGAGCAGGCCGCGCTCGAATCGCGCCGGCGCGTACTCGGCCCGGAAGCGGCCAACATTCAATCCCTCGAGATCACCGGCCCTGCCCTCACCGCCCCCGTTCGGCTCGTGCGCCAAGGCGAGGCGTGGAACCTGACGTCCCCACTCGACTGGCCGGCCAATCCCCATGCGGTGCTGCGCATCGCCAACGAGCTCAAGCTCCTCGAGCACGAAGCCAGCTTCGCCGTCGAGGATCTGGCCGCCAACGGCCAGTCGCTCGCCGACTACGGACTCGAGCAGCCGCAGCTGGTCGTGACGTTCAGCTCGGGTGGCACCGATGCCGCCGGCGCCCCCACGGCGCCTTCCTCGCTGCGGATCGGGGCCGAGACGCCCGTCGGCAACCGCGTGTATGTGCTTTCGCCCGACGGCCGTCGTGTCCACGTGGTCGGACGCAGCCTGCTGGACAGCCTGCGCCTAAGCCCCGACGAGCTCCGCGCACCCACGTTCTTCAGTATCGCCTTCTTCGAAGTCCGCTCCCTCACGCTGCAGACCGCCGCTCCGGCCAATCTGCGCATCCGCGTGCGCAAGAGTGAAGGCGACCGCTGGTCGTTCGAAAACCCCATTGTCGCCCGCGCGAGCCGCACCGCCGTCCAGCTCGCGGTCAGCGGACTCAACAACCTTGAAACCCGCCGCTACCTCGGCGTGGAACGCTCCAATCCGGAGCTCGCCGACCGGGCCGGCCTGGGCGCCGGCGCGCTGCGGATCACCCTGGAGGGCAACAACCGCCGCGAAACCCTGCTGCTCGGCAACGAGATCGGTCCGCTGCCGCCCGCGGCGGATGGGGAAAGCGAACTGGAGTTCTATGCCAAGCTTGAGGATCGGTCGGCGATCTTCTCCGTTGCGTTGCCGGTCAAGCTCGCAACCACGCTGCGCAACGCCCAAGTGGAGCTGCGCGACCGACGCGTGCTCGATCTCGACGGACGCACGATCACCGCGATCACGCTCGCCGCGCCGGGCCGGCCCGAGCTGACCCTTCAGCGCCTTGAGGCCGCCGGAACCAGCACCGCGGCCAACTGGCAGATGATGCTGCGCCAGGGTCCGGGCACCGGCCCGCAAACCCTTCCGGCCGACCGTGAGGTCGTGGAGCGCCTCATTCAACGGCTGCAGTTGCTTGAGGTCGTCGACAGCCGCGACAGCAGCGGCTTCCTCTCCGACGCCCCGGGCGGGCTCGACTTGGAAAACTGGGGCCTCACGCGCCCGGAACGCACGATCACCGTCTCGGTCGCCGGCACCGCCGGCACGCCGCCCGCAACGCTCGTGCTACAGCTCGGCGTCGGCAGCGAACGCGAAGGCCGCCTCTACGCCAAGCTGGCCAACCAGGATTTCGTCTACCTCGTCGACGCCGGGATCATGACCGCGACCCCCGTCGTTGCCCGCAGCTATCGCGACCGCCTGCTGCGCGAACTTCCGCCCGGAGCGCGGATCACCGGTCTTACCCTGACGGATACACCCGCCCAGACGCCCGTCTACACCCGCCAGCTGGCGGCGGGAGAAACCTGGGCGCAGGCGCTGGCCACGGAGCCCGCCGATCGCCGTCTCGCGATCGAGACCCTGCTGGCCCAGCTGGCCACGTTGCGCGCCCAGTCCTTTGTGCGCGATGATTTCGCGCCAGTGATCACCGTGGCCGGCGAGGACCGGCCATGGCGGTACCGCTTGGACACCACCCTGTCCCTCGTCGGCGGCGACGGTGGCCAGCAGACGGTCTCCACGCTCTTCTTCAGCGAGCGGGTCGGCGGATCCACGCAGTATGCCGGTACGCCCGAGCTTCAAGGCGGGGTCGTGTTCGAGGCCCAGCAACCTCTGCTTGATGCGGTCTGGACGCTGACCTACGGACCACGCGATCCCGGCCCTCCGTCCGCCCCGGCCGCGCCCTGACCGAACCGCAGTCCTCGTCGAGGCCCGATCGTGCGTCCAATCAAGCCCTTCTTCCGCGCCTCCTGGCAGGGGGCTCGCGCCTGCACCCGGGGCGCCGTGGCGGTCGCTCATTGGTCCGCGTGGATTGCCCTGCTCTTCACCTTGGGCGTGCAGATTTACGTGCTCGCCGCCCAGCAACTCACCCTGCCGGCCTTTGTCACCCGCCAGCTCGCGGCCAACGTCGCGGCTTACGGTTTGAAGGTTGATTTCGGACGAACCCAGTTTGATCCCCTCGGTCGCATCCTGCTGGAGAACGTCCGGCTGAGTCCGCTCTCGGTCAACGAGCCGATCGTGACTGTCCGCTCCGCCTTCCTGAAGCTCGATCCCTGGGATTTGCTGATGCGGGAGGTGGACCTGGACGAGGTCGAACTCGTTGGGGTCGACCTGCTCGTCCCCGCCATGTTTTCCCCAACCGGAACCGGCAGCACCTTGGTGAAGGATCTCCATGCCACGCTGCGCCCACGACCCGAACAACGGGAGTGGGAGATTGTCGGCCTGGACGGACGCGTCGGTCCGCTGGCCGTCGGGGTTCGCGGCGCCCTGGCTCTCGCTCCGGCCGGCGGCGCCGTCGACCTCAGGCAACTGGGGCCGAATTACCTGCGCTTCGCCCGCACGATCGCGCCCGTCCTCTCCCGACTCGAGGGACTCGCTCTGACCCAGCCCCAACTTGAACTGGCACTGACACCCGATCCCGCATCGATCGCCCGCGTCGCGCTTCACTTCACGGCCGGTGCGACGACGTTTCCCGCCGGCACCGCCGGCCTGCCCGCCGACCTCAAGGTGGGACGCCTCGAAGCCAGCACCTCGTTTCCGCTTCGAACCACAGGCTCCAGCCCCTTGGAGATCGTGACGCACTTGGGCGACCTCACGCTGGCCGACCAAGCGCAGGCTCATCGCGTCACGGCGCGGGTGCAGGGTAACCTGAACCGCAATCCGGTGCTCTTCACGCCCGACACGATTGAGCTCAGCGCCGGTCGCATAGAGGCACGCGGATTCACCGTCGCGCCGGTGTCGCTGCGACTGCAGTCCGGGCTCGACCGAAAACTCGCCTTCGAGACCACCGTACTCCTGGCCGGATCGGTCTGGAATGCGAACGGCCTGATTGACCCCGCGGACCGCAGCGGAACGATCGCCGCCGCGGGCCGGCTGCCGTGGAAACTTCTCGATCAGGTCGGGACCCAGGGAGGAATTCGACTGATCGACCAGCTGCAGTATGACGATGCGCCCTGGGTCGAGGCGGTGGCCCGGCTGGGGTCGGGTGGCCGCCCACAATCCGTGGAGGGCGCCTTTGCCGCCGGCCCGGTCATCGCCCGCTCGGTCCCTCTTGAGGGCGCGAGCGCCCGTTTCGCCTGGGCGGGCACGAAGGTGCGCGTGTCGGACATCATCCTGCGCACGCCCGGCAGCCTCGCCCGGGGCAGTTACGAAATGGATACGAAGTCCCTCGCCTTCCGGTTCCTGCTCGACGGCACCCTCCGGCCCGCCGACATCGACGGCTGGTTCCGGGACTGGTGGTCGCGATTCTGGACCAGCTTCGATTTTTCGGCATCACCGCCCCGCGCCGGGGTCGAGGTCGCCGGCCGGTGGGGCGTGCCGCTGGAGACCACGGTGTTCGTAGCGGCTCAGGGCGAGAAGGCAGGGCTGCGCGGGGTGATGCTGGATCGCGTGCGCACGCAGCTGTTTGTCCGTCCGGGCTACGTGGACGTGCTCGATTTCCAGGCGGGGATCGGCGAGCACACGGCCCGCGGCCGCTTTTTGCGGATCGCCAAACCCGGCACCGGGGATCTCCGCGAGCTTGAGTTCGACGTGACCAGCGACCTCACGCTCGCCGACGCGGCGCAACTCGCGGGGCCGGGCATCGTCAAAGCGGTGGCTCCGTTCACCTTCGAGCATCCGCCGCGGATGAAGGTTTCGGGCCGGATTGAAGGCCCCGGCTCACCCGTCGGCGAACACCAGCGCATCGCGATCGAGGCGCATTCCCAGGGTGCGGCGACCTTTTATGATTTTCCGCTGCGGGATCTGCGGTTCACCGCACGGGTTGATGACGACGATGTGGTCGTGGATGACATCACCTCCGTGTTCGCGGGTGGTGACCTGCGCGGCCATGCCACGCTTCAGGCGTTGAGCGGGGAGCAACGCCTGGGGTTCGACGCCGTGCTGACCGGAGCGGAACTTGGACGGTCGATCCAGACCGTGGAGGATTACAGCGCGGCCCGCGCAGGCCGGCCACCCTCGCCGCAGAGCCGGTTTCAACAGAAGATCGCTCCCGGCCGCCTCGACCTAGCGCTGTCAGCCGAGGGCACGGCCCGCGATATTTTCAGCTTCCACGGGGCGGGCAACGCGCAGATCAGCGGGGCTGAGCTGGGTGAGATCAATATGCTGGGCATTCTGTCGTCACTCCTGCGCCGGACCTTGCTGAATTTCAGCACCCTGCAACTCGACGCCGCGCGCGCGAATTTCGCGCTGCAGGGACGCAAACTGGCTTTTTCTGAAGTAAAATTAACGGGCCCCCGGGCCGCCCTGGATGCGCAAGGCGACTACTACCTCGACACCAAGGCGGTCGACTTCACGACCAAAGTCCACCCGTTTGAAGAAAGCCGCGGCCTGATCGGCAGCGCCGTCGGAGCGGTCCTCGCACCTTTTTCGCAAGTCCTTGAAGTTAAATTAACTGGGCAACTAGCCGATCCCGATTGGGCCTTCGTGCTCGGCCCGACCAACCTCCTCCGCTCGATCCTCGGGACCGAGCCGGACGCGAGTAAACCCGCGCCCGTCCTTGAAACCGTGCCCAGTCCTCCCCCGGGTGGGTAACCCGTCCTTTTTGCACGCGAGCCCAAAGGAAATAATTGCCGTCAGGCCGGGCCCTTTCTTACTAGGGGAAACTCCCTAATGGTATCTTTGCCCACGCTGCCCCGGCCATCCTGGCCCAAGCGCTTCTCCCTTGCTTTTGCAGGTGGGTTGATCGCGGTCAGCCTGATGGTGCTCGCGGGGTGGATCACCCGCACCGATGCGTGGGTCCAGGTCAGTCCGATCTTCGCGCCCCTGCACGCCAACACCGCGATCGGATTGTTGATCATCGGGGTTGCGCTTTTGCTGATCGAGGCCGGACACCGATCGATCGCCGCCATCACGCTCGGCTCCGCGGCGATTGGCGGCCTGACCTTGCTGCAAAGCCAGACCGGACTCGACCTGATGATCGATGAGCTCCTGATCAAAGAGCACATCACCACCCAAACCGAGTACGCGGGGCGGATGTCCGCCCCGGTCGCCCTCGCCCTCTTGATCGCGGGCCTGTCCGTGGCCTGGATCGCGATCGACTCCGCCCAGCGCCGGCGGACGTTTGTAATCGCCGTGTGCGGTTCGATCATCCTCTCGATCGGCACCTCCACGCTCGCCGGGTATCTCCTGCGCCTGCCGAGTGTTGTCCGGTGGGGCACAGGCACGAGCACAGGCCCGCTTGATGCGGTCTCCCTCCTCCTGCTGGGCGGCGGCATGCTGATGCTCGCCTGGCGTGAAACCCGCACCGATTCGGGGCGCGCGCCCACTTGGCTACCCCTCCCTGTGGTTCTCGGTTCCGCAACGCTGACCATCATCATGTGGACCGGGCTGCGTGAACGCGAACGGGTCTATCTCGGCAGCCTCACAACCAGCACGATCAGCAGTCTGGCCGGTGAAATCCAACTGGAGATCGAGCGGCAGTCGAACGCAGTCGAGCGCATCGCCCGCCGCTGGAGTCAGTACGCCGAGGAGACGCCCGTGGTCTGGGAGGTCGACGCGATGACGCACCTGTCTGAGTCGCCCGCCGCCAGTTCGCTCGTGCTCATCGACCCCAACTTTGTCAGCCGCCAGGTCTACCCGGGGGCAGGCAACGAGGCGCTCATCGCCTACGACCACTCCCGCGATCCCGTGCGCGAGGCCGCCCTGCGCGCCGCCGAGCGAACCCAGACTCCGCAGGTGTCGGCGACGCTCAACATCCCGATGCTCGGACCCGGCTTCGCCATCTACGCGCCGGTCTATCGCCGGGGACAGCTCTTCGGCTTTGTCGCCGTGGAGTACATCTACCGCCGGCTTTTCCAGCAGATCGAGCAGAGCCCACGTTTCTCGGCCAACTACGACTGTGCGATCCAGGTCGGCACGGAAAACGTCTACGATCCCCGCGGCATCGGCCTGATTCCGCCGGACAGCAACACGTTTGAATCCGCCGTGACGATCTACGAGCGGCGTATGCGCATCCGCCTGTCACCGTCGCCTGAATACCTTGAACGCAACCGCCGCTTCCTGCCCGAGCTCGCCTTGGCCGCCGGGTTTGGCATCACCCTGCTCCTTGGCCTGAGCGTCCATCTCGCCCGCACGGCCTACTCCAGCCTCGACGCGGTCGAGCGCTCGAACCGCCGGCTGCAGTCTGAGAACGAGGAACGCCGGCGGGTCGAGGCGATGCTGAAGGTCTCGGACGAGCGACTGCGCCTCGCCCTCGACTCGACACAGATCGGCATCTTCGAGTGGAACCTCTCCTCCCGCCAGATCTACTACAGTCCCGGGCTCTGGACCATGCTCGGCTACCAGCCGGGCGCGATCGCTTCGAACCACGATGCCTGGGTCGCGCTGGTCCACCCGGACGATCTCGGCGCCTACCGCGCCGCACTCGATCGTCAGCTGGCGGGCGAACTCGTGTTCATCGAGCCGGAGTATCGCGTCAAGACCGGCGACGGCAGCTGGCGTTGGCTGAGCGCACGTTCGAAGTCCGTCACCCCCGATGAACGCGGCCGACCGAGCCGGATCATCGGCACCCTGCAGGACATCACGCCGCGCAAGACCGCCGAGGAGGCCCTGCGCGCCAGCCAGGCCGCCACCCGCAAGCTCTCGCTCGTCGCGAGCCGCACAGACAATCTGGTGCTCATCGGACGCCCCGACGGGGCGATTGAATGGGTCAACGAGGGCTTCACCCGCGTGATGGAGTACCAGCTCGACGAAATCGTCGGAAAGAATCCCGCGACCTTCATGGTCGGTCCCGAGACCAATCCCCGCACGGTCCGACGCATCCGCGCCGCCATCGCCCGCGGCGAGGGCCTGAGCTGCGACGTCGTCAACTATTCCAAATCCGGACGCAAGTATCACCTGCACCTGGAGATCCAGCCGGTACGCAATGATACCGGTGGGCTCGATACGTTCATCGCCATCCTCGCCGACATCACGACGCGCGTCGAAACCGAGACCGCCCTGCGCCGCGCGAAGATCGAGGCCGACACCGCCTCGCGAGCCAAGAGCGAGTTCCTGGCGTCGATGTCGCACGAAATCCGCACCCCGATGAACGGTGTCATCGGCATGACCAGCCTCCTGCAGGAAACCTCGCTCAGCGTGGAGCAGCGCGATTTCGTCAACACCATCCGCACCAGCGGCGAAAGCCTGCTCACCATCATCAACGACATCCTGGACTTCTCCAAGATCGAGTCGGGCAAGATGGAACTGGAGCACCTGCCCTTCGACCTCTCGCTCTGCCTTGAGGAAACGCTCGACCTGTTCTCCGTGCAGGCCGCCGGCAAGCAGCTGGAGCTGGCCTACGCGATCGATGAGAATGTCCCGTCGTGGATCGTCGGTGACATCACCCGTCTCCGTCAGGTCCTGGTCAACCTCGTCAACAACGCCGTCAAGTTCACCCCGTCGGGCGGCATCGACATCAGCGTGCGGCGTGCTCCGATCAACCCGGAGCAGCTCCTCGAGCCGGGCCGCGTCCTGATCGAGTTCGAGGTGCGCGACTCCGGCATCGGCATCCCTCCGGACCGCATCAACCGCCTCTTCAAGCCTTTCAGCCAGATCGACTCCTCCACGACGCGCAAGTACGGCGGCACCGGCCTCGGTCTCGCCATCTGCCATCGCCTGTGTTCCCTCATGGGCGGCGGCATTCGCGTCGAGAGCGCGCCCGGCAAGGGTTCGAGCTTCATCTTCACGCTCCTCACCGAGCCCACCGCCGGGCAAGCCGGCAGCGGACTCCCGGCGCTGCCCGAAGCCCTGCGCGCCGGCACGGTCCTCTGCGTCGACGACAACCCCGTTGTCATCCGTCGTCTCGATGTCTTGTTCCGAAGCTGGGGAACGCAGTTTGCCTCCGCCGCCTCGGCGCAACGCGCGGGCGAGTACCTCACGACCTCGCCCCGCCCCGCGCTGATCCTCGTGGATACCGACTTGCTGCAGGGTTCCGAGGGGGCCGCATTGCAGGCCCGGCTTGAATCGTCCGCCATCCCGACCCTCCTGCTTCTGCCGGTCGGCCTCGCTTCCAATCAGCTCAGCGCAGCGACCCTGCACTTTGCGTCCGCCACGAAGCCCATCAAGAGTCTTTCGCTCGTCCGGAGCCTGCAGTCGCTGTTCCAGGGCAACCAGATCCGGACGGAGACCGCTGCGACGGTTCCCGCCAAGGCCCTGCTGGGCGAGGAGATTCCGCTGCGCGTCCTCCTCGTCGAGGACAATGCCGTCAACCAAAAGGTCGCCCTGCGTTTCCTTGAGCGTCTCGGCTACCGCGCGGACGCGGTCGCCAACGGTCTCGAAGCACTCGATAACATCGAGGTGCGCGACTACGACCTCGTGCTCATGGATCTCCAGATGCCCGAGATGGATGGATTCGAGGCCTCGCGCCAGATCCGCCGCCGTCTGCCGCAACAGCGCCAGCCGAAGATCATCGCCCTGACGGCCAACGCCCTGCAGGGCGATCGCGAACTTTGCCTCGCGGCGGGCATGGATGACTATGTCACGAAGCCCGTGAAGCTGCATGAACTCGCTGGAGTGATTCGCCGCCAGTTCAAGCCCTCGACCGAGGCCGAGACCGAAACCACCGCCTAAGGGCCGGGTTGAGCCAGCGGCCGGAGGGTCGCAATTTCACCGGCGCGGGACGCATCCCCGGCGAGATTGGTGCGCTCCTCCGGGTCGTGCTCGAGATCGAAAAAGAGCCACGGCGAACCATCGGCATTCAGCACCAGCTTGCGCTGCGGCGTCCGGACGCCGTGCCAGATGCGGTCACATTGATCCGGCAACGCGACCACCGAGGGCATCGAAATCCGCGCGGCCTCGCGCGGAGCCGTCCACATGCGGTTCTCCGCCCATGCGCAGGCTTGCGCGGGCAGATCAAGCAGGGAAACCGGAGCAAGGTCCTCGCGTCCGCCCGCGTCGCGCGGGGACCGGACCAACAGAGGCACGCGCACACTTTCCTCATGCGGCCATCCCTTGCGAAAAAGACCGTGGGCGCCGTGCATGTCGCCGTGCACCGACGTGAAGACCACCGCCGCATCAGGCGGACACGCGGCCAGCAGGCGGCCGATGGCGCGGTCGGTGGCCTCGATATGCGCATGATAACCGGCCAGTTCGCGCGCTGCGCGCGGCACCCCTTCACTCGGGACCGATGGTCCGGGATCAATGCTTCGCGGGACGATTCCGGCCGCCGGTGCGTCGTACGGGGGATGCGGCGCCTCCAGGCTGACCACGACAAACCACGGTGCGGTCGCGCTGGCAGGCAACCAGGCGGCCGCGCGCTCGCACAGCACATCGCTCTGATAACCGGGGAATCGCGTGGGCTCCGGCAGACGCGTTCCGTGCAGCCAGGGATTGTTCAGGAGAAATCCGCTTTCGAATCCCTCCCAGAAATCAAACCCGCCCCGGTCCGCCGGATCGACCACCGTGCGCGCATGGCTCTCGCCGACGAGCGGCTGTCTCGGATCGCGCCGGGCCAGGTGCCATTTCCCGAAAAATGCCGTTTGATAGCCGCGATCCTTGAGGGCGTGCGCCACCGTGCGGGTCCCGCGCGGAAGCGGATCGAAGTAATCGCGCACACCGTTCTCCGGCGAGGGCACACCGGTCAGGAGCGCAGCCCGCGCAAACGGACCGAACGGATGCGGCGTGACGGCCTGCCCATAGTTCACCGCCTGCGCCGCGAGCGCGTCGAGGCAGGGCGTGCGCGCCTGCCGGTTGCCGGCATAGCCGGTCGCATCCGCACGCCACTGCGTGGTCACGATCCATAGAATATCCGGCGGACGCATGACCTCACCGTAGCACGGCCCGGCCGCGGCACACGCCCGATTTTCGGGCACAAAAAAGCGGGCGGCCCCGAGGGACCGCCCGCTCAACGACTACAGAACTGAGTGGTGACTCAGAAGCTGGCTTCGACCGTGAAGACGATGTTGCGGCCGTAGTCCGGCGTGACGGAACCGTTGAAGCTCCCGGTGTAGCCGTTGGCGCGCCAGATGACCTCGTCGAAAACGTTCTGGACCGTGACCGAAGCCTTGAAGGGCTCCAGGCGCGAACCCTTCTGGCCGGACACCGTGATGCCCGCGTTGAAGTTGGTGTAACTCGGGACAAGCTCCGTGTTCAGCGTGTTCACGTAGACTTCGTCGTAGTACTGACCGCCGAAGTTGGCGGCGAAAATGCCCTTCGTGTACGACAGATCGAAGTTGGCCGTGAACTCAGGCGTGTTGCCCTGACTCTTGCCCTTTTGCAGCTCGAACGACTGCACCGGCGTGCCGCCATTTGGGTTCGCGATGGGCTGGTAGAACTTCGAGCGCGAGTCGTTTGGATCGGAGTGGAACGCGGCGTACGTCGTGCGCAGGTTCTCGGCGAACTCGGAGTTCTGGTAGGCAAAGGCACCCGTGAGACGGACGCCCTCGATCGGCGTGCGCCAGTCGTAGCTCAGCTCGGCGCCCTGGGAATCGATGCCGCCCACATTGCGGAACTGGGTCGCACCGGTCACTCCCGCGAGACCGCGGGCGATGAGTTCCTCCTGGGTGAAGGCGACCGAGAGAATGCGGTCCTCATACTTGTTGTAGAAGAGCGAGAAGCTCACGCCGAACTTGCGGCCGGAGTAGCGCAGGCCGAGGTCGTAGTTGGTCGCAAGCTCAGGACGCAGGCTCTCGTTGAAGTCGACATTCGCAATGACATTGTTCGGCGGCGCGGCGAGATTCTCCGCGAAGCTCGTGAAGAGCTCGATCTGCGACGTCAGCTTGTAGCTGGCGCCGAGCTGCGGCAGGAAGTTGTCCTCGTACGTAACCTCGCGCTTGACGCGCTGAGAACCGAGCGGCTTCCAGTAGTTTTGCGTGAAGAGGATGCCCTCGGCGTACTTGTCGACGCTGAGCGACTTGGCGCCAAACGTAAGCGTGAGCTTGTCCTCCATCAGTCGGACGACCTCCTCGAGGTAGAACAGGGTCGTGTCCGTCGCGAAATTCTGGTCGTAGTTGTTGAACAGAATCTGGTCGTAGAGGAAGTAGCCGAACGGCGAGCCACCCTCGAGGTTGTAGGTCGGACGGAAGGCCATCTGCTCGTCGCTCTCATACCAAAAACCGACCGTCAGCTTGTTGATGCCGGCGCTCCAGGTGCCCTTGAGATTCACCCCATAGCGCTCGCCACCGAAGTCCTCGTCGCGGCCCGGCGCGCCCGGGATGCCGGACGTGGCGTTGGCGAGGGTCGTGGAGGTCGGCGCGATGAGCGCATGAGCGTTGCTGAACTCGGTCACCGTCGTCGCCGCAGTGAGCGTCTCACCCGGATCGAAGAACCCGTTGGAGTTCGTGTCCGTGTAGCCCACCGGAATGGCGCCCGCGGTGCCAAAGGGCACCAGGTTGCCGGCGGTGTCACGGTAGGCGTAGCGCGGATAGATGTCCGTGCGGAGCACGCGGTTGGGATTGTTCGTCGCATTGTACGAGTTCTGGATCTGGGTGCGCGCATCGCTGCGCAGCACCGGGAACGTGCCGTAGTTGTGACGGTCGTGGAAATAACCCGAGGCCTTGACGATGATTTCGTCGGTGACGGTCAGATCCGCCGCCCCCCGGAAGAGGCTGTCCATGCGGCCATTTCGCCAGAGACGGTAGAACTGGTTGTACACGCCGTCACCCATGACCTCCGCAGAGCCGAGGTAGGACAAGGCGCCGAACACCCGGCCATCGTTGCTGTAGTCGCCCTGCAGATTGCCCGCGAGCGACGTACCCGCCGGCAGGCCAGCGGCGGCGGCGCGCTCGGCCATCGTGTTAGGCAGGTAAACGGTGTATCCGTTTTCGGCGAGCAGGGTGAGGTTGTTGCGCTCAGCGGCACCATAGAAGTAGTTGGTGCCGTAGCCGGCATACGGATCGCCCGTCTCAAGCGCGCGCCAGCGGTCCCACTGCGTGGAACGGGTGTCAAAGTCGTCACGGTCGTTCCAGGTGTAGGCAAAGTTGAACGTGGCCTTGGGCATCTCGTAGCGGATCTTGCCCTCGACCTTGCGACCCTCGCTGTCGGCCGGAACGCCTGCGCTGCGGAAGGCGAGCTGCGATGAGCTCACGAAGGCGGTCAGGCCGGGGATGATCTCACCCGTGTCGAAGCGGGCGAACGAGCGCTTCATGCTGAAGTCGCCCACGCTGTACTTGACGACGGCGGAGGCCGTCTTGCTCGGATTGGCCGTGTAGTACTTCACGGCGCCACCGAGCGCCTCGTAGGCGGGTGTCGTGACGTCGCCGGTGCCCTGCGACACGCTGATGGTCGCGAGATTCTCGCCGTCCACGATGCGCCCCGCAGGCGTGCCGTAGCGCGGATTGTTGTTGCCCATCGGAATGTCGTCGATCGTCACCGCGAGCGCATTGAGACCAAACGAGCGGACGCGGATGTCGTTGCCAAATTCATAGAAGCCGAACGGATCAGTCGTGCGGATGTTCACACCCGGGACGAGGCTGAGCAGCTTTTCCACCGTCATGCCGGGGAGCGCCACCTTGACGTCGTCCTCCGTGATACCGTTGGTGGCGCGCGATACGCCCTGCTCGGTGACGAAGAATTCCATCATCTGGATGACCTCGCCGGCCGGTGCCGGGGAAGCGGGTGATGGCGTCGGTGCAGTCTGGGCAAGCGCCGGGGTAAGGAGCGCGAAGGGCGTGAGGACCGCGGAAGCGGCGATAGCGCGAAGCCTGCTACGCCCGGTTCTGTTCTGCTCGTTGGTGTGTAGTTTCATAGTGCGTACAAAACTCCAACTAGCAGCCGCGATACCATGGATGAAACGCGCGCGATGAAATAAATGCATATGCTCCACACGAAAACGGACGCACGTGTTTCTGTCCGCGTCCGCTCACATGAAGAACTTCGATACAACGCCCCGCGCCGTTTTCAGAGACGCGCGTTGACCGAGAAGGTCAGCTTGTGTTCACAGTCCGCCGCGATGCTTCCGCTTCCGTTGACGGCGCTGCCGCCACCGCTCGACATGATGGGGTGCTGGCCGAACAGATTTTCCGCGCTGAGTGGGAAGGAGAAGGGCTCGTGATTCGTGCCACCGGGCCGCGCAGCGTGATGTCGACGCGGACCGCGGTGCCGGATGGAATCCGCTCCGCGTTCATCGTGTTGGCCCTGACCTCAGTGTGAAAACTTACAGCACCGAACCCGGTTCTGTTCGCCGGGGTGCGGCGGCATGAGGATCGACGAGGCATCGGCTGCCACGCAGCGCGGCACCAAGGCAGAACTGAGCTCCATGAATTTTTCTCTATCGCGTCCCCGCTCCTTGCGACGAAGGCAAAAAAGAGCCCGGCGGTTAAGCCGGGCTCGGAGATGAATCCCTGACCGCAGGGGCGTCAGTTCGCGGGAGCCGCCGCCACTTTCTTCGCGTGCTCCTCCGCGGTGCGTAGGAGGCGAATGACATTCCCGCCCCAAATCTTTGCGATGTCCGCCTCGGAATAGCCCGCCGCCAGCAGTGCCGCGGTGATGTTCGGAGCGCCGGTCACATCCATGAAGCCCTCGAGTCCGCCACCGCCGTCGAAGTCACCGCTCATGCCGACGTGGTCGGGACCGACCAGCTTCAGCACATGGAGCACTTGGGCCATGAAGGCCTCGAAGGGCGCACGCGGCACCGGGAACTTCTTGTCCAACTCGGCCCGCGCAGCCTGATACTCGGTCATGCGGTCCGCGGCGAGATTGGCCGGGCCGCCCCGACCACCGCGTCCGCCCGGGGCGGCGGCGATGCCGAACTTCGCGTTCAGCTCGGCCAGCGCGGCATTGCGCTCCGGTGAAGCCTCGATCTTGGCCACGTAGGAACCAAAGGCGTTCATCTGGATGACGCCGCCCTTGTCCGCGAGCTTCTTGAGCAACGAATCCGGTGCGTTGCGGGGGTGATCGAACACCGCCTTCGCGCCCGAGTGACTGAGCACGATCGGCGTGGCGGAGAGATCGAGGATCTGGTCGAGCACGCTGTCAGCCGCGTGCGACGCGTCGATGATCATGCCGAGCCGGTTGGCTTCGGCCACGAGCTGCTTGCCGAGCGGGCTGAGGCCGCCCCACTCCGGGCCGCCCGCATCCGTGGCGGAATCGGCCATCTCATTGTTGCGGCCGTGAACCGGCCCAATCATGCGAACACCGAGATCGTAGAAGGTCTTGATCAGGGTGATGTCCTTGCCGATCGGATAGCTGTTCTCCATCGAGAGATAGACGATCGACTTGCCCGAGTCGGCGATGCGCTTGGCGTCATCGGCGGTCAGGGCGATCTCCAGCTTGTCGGGCGCGGACGCGACCATCTTGTGAATACGCAGGCCGATCAGGAGCGCGCGGTCGCGCACCGCAGCGTGTGCGGCGTCCGTGCGATCCCCTTGCCCGGTGTAGATGGTCCACCAGCCACCATCGAGGCCACCCTCGATCATGCGGGGCAGGTCAACCTGGCTGCCCTCGGCGATCGTGTGGCGGTCGAGTACGCTCCAGCCGGGCTTCGCGAGATTGGCCGCGGTGTCGAAGTGGGTGTCGAGTGCGATGAAACGGTCGTGCAGGGCACGAGCCTGACGGTAGGCCGCAGCGTCGGGCACAGCAGCCATGACGGGCGACGCGAGCAGGAGGAGGAGGTAGGGTCGGAGGTTCATAAGACAGTGAAGTAGTGGCGGAAAGTGGGCCGCCATCCAAGCCTTTGCAGAGCAGATCGCATGCTCAGCCCCCTGCGACCGGCAAGGAGTCAACGCCCCGCCCGGCTCCCTGCCGCAATCTAAAGTTGCACTCCCTCACATCTGTGACTCCTTAACCTTTTCCACTCCATGTCCACTTCCGTCGAAAACGTCGTCATCGTCGGTACCGGTTGCGCCGGGCTCACCGCCGCAATCTACACCGGCCGAGCCAATCTGAACCCCCTCGTGCTCGAGGGCTCCCTCCCCGGCGGCCAGCTCACGACGACCTCCGAGGTCGAGAACTTTCCCGGCTTTCCCGAGGGCGTCGACGGGTTCATGCTCATGGACAACCTGCGCAAGCAGGCGACCAAGTTCGGCACCCGCTTCGAGCAGGCCATGGTGACGTCGGTGGATTTCACCTCGATGCCCCGCAAGCTGGTCTGCGGCGATCGCACGATTCTCGCCAAGGCCGTCATCATCGCGACCGGCGCCTCGCCGCGCATGACCGGCATCCCCGGCGAAAAGGAACTTTACGGCGGCAAGGGCGTCACCACCTGCGCGACCTGCGACGGCGCGTTCTACCGCAAGATGGAGGTCGCGGTCATCGGCGGCGGCGACAGTGCCGCCGAGGAAGCGCTCTTCCTCACCCGTTTCGCGAGCAAGGTTTATCTTGTCCATCGCCGCCATGAGCTGCGCGCATCGAAGATCATGGCCGATCGCGCGACCTCGCACCCGAAGATCGAGTGCGTGTGGGACAGCGTCCCGGTCTCGGTGGAGGGCGTCGAAGCCGGTGCCGTGAGCGGACTCAAGGTCCGTCACGTCAAGACCAACGCCGACCGCGTCCTGCCCGTGAAGGGCATCTTCGTCGCCATCGGCCATGTGCCGAACACTGGCCCGTTCGCGCCGGCGCTTGATGTTGACGAGGGCGGCTACTTCAAGCCGGCCGCCGGCTCCCAGGTTCAAACCAAGGTCCCCGGGGTTTATGTCGCCGGCGATTGCGCCGATCATGTCTACCGTCAGGCCATCACGGCTGCCGGGATGGGCTGCCAAGCCGCGATCGAGGCTGAGCGCTGGCTCGCCGAGCACGAGAGCTGAGTCGATGCGGTCATTGACCGCTTCTCCTCCTGCGGGCGTCACCCCCGCGAAACGACGGACCGTGATTGTAATCACGGCCATCCCGCAAACCTTTATCCTTCAAGGATAAAAGGTGTTTTTTTCGCCCACGCTGGACGCGCTGCGGGTAAATTTTCTCAACACAACGCCGGGCGTGCCGAATGACGCCTGATGTTTGCGCTCTCTCGGCCCCTTTCCGCCGTCATGGCTCTGCCTTGGCTTGCCGCCATGGCCGCGGCGATGCCTGTCGTGGACACCGGGCTTGATCTGACCGTGGAGGCTTCGGTCGGCCGCGATGCGGAGGGCGTCACGCGCGGGAGCCTGCATGGACTCGGCCTGTGGTCCGCCGAATGGGCACAGCCCACATCGGACGAAGACCGGATGACCTTCGCCGGACACGCCAGCCTGCTCCTGCTGGAGGGCCGCGGTCCGACAGAACGCTTCCTCGGAGACTTCCTCGCCGCCAGCAACATCGAGGGCCATTCCAGCGTACGTCTCTACGCCTGGTGGATCGAGGCCCGCCACCTCGCCTGGTCGCTTCGCGGCGGGGCCCTGCTCGCCGACGAGGAATTCGCCGGCACCGAAACCGGCGGCCACCTCCTCAACAGCGCCTTCGGCTGGCCGGCCTTCCTCTCGGCCAACACGGTCAACACCGGGCCCGCCTTCTTTGTCGCCGCTCCCGGCCTGCGGCTCGAGCACACCTGGAACCAGACCACCTCATGGCGCGTTGGTATCTACGATGGCGATACATTCGATTCGCCCGACGGCGATCCCGAGAAAACCCGCCACGGGGCCCACTACCGCCTCGGCGGCGACCAGGGCTGGTTCGTGATCAGCGAGATCGCATTCAACCCGGTGCAGAAGCAAACCCGGCTCGCTCTGGGGGCCTGGCTGCACACGGCCTCGTTCGCGGATGTGCGCGAAGATGACATCGGACGCCCCTTCTTCCTATCCGGAGAATCGCCTCGGACCCACTCCGACAACCACGGGATCTACGCTCTCGTCGAGCACACCCTTCGCGGCGCTGCCGGTGAACCGGGCCATGTGTCCGCCTTCGCCCGCGCCGGCACCAGCCCCGCGGACCGCAACGCAATCGGCTGGTCCATCGACGCCGGACTGGCCTGGACCGGCCCGTTCCTCGGACGGAACGACGATGTCCTCGCGCTCGGTTTTGCCCGGGCCAACTTCAGCACCCGCTACGCGGACGGCCTGCGCGACGCCGGCGAAACGGATCCTCCGGGATTCGAACAGGCGCTCGAAATCACCTACACGGCCGTACTCTCCCCGCGATTCTCCGTGCAGCCAGACATCCAGCGTATTTTCCACCCGGAGGGACGCACCACGCGCGACGACGCTTGGCTGTTCCAGCTCCGGATCAACGCCTCGTACTGATCCTCGAATCCCATGATGAACCTCACCGTCGGACACAAAGTCTCCGCGCTCGCCGTCACGGCGGGCATCCTGCTCCTCGGCCTAGTCATCACGGTGGGTCAAGGCTTTCGCGCCGTGACCGCCAGCGGCGAAGCGGTCGTAGTCATCACCGGCGCACTGCACAATCACGGCGAGGCCGACATGATGCATGACGCGCTGCGCGCCGATGTCCTGGCCGCGCTGCTGGGAGCACGCCGCAGGGAACCCGCCGCAATCGCCGAGGCCGCGGCGGAGTTGGACGCGCATGAAACCACGTTCCGCGCCGCCATTGCCGCGAACCGAACGCTGGCCCTCGCCCCGTCACTCACCGCGGCGCTCGCCTCTGTTTCAGCCCCCCTCGATGCGTACATCGCGGAGGCCCGGCGCCTGACGCAGCTCGCGGCTGGCGATTCCACCGCCGCGGAAGCGGCCCTGCCGTTGTTCATGACCCGCTTTTCCGAACTGGAGGATCGCATGGGCAATCTCAGCGACCTGATTTCGGCCGAGGCAAAGCGGATCCACGCCGAGTCCGCCTCCGCCACGACGAGCTTTACGCGCCAGCTTTGGCTGAGAGCCGCCGGCGCGCTCGTCCTGCTTGCCGTCCTCGCTGTCTTCGTTTCACGCAGCATTCCCCGTCCCTTCCTCGTCATCATCGACCGCCTTCGTATCGCGGCGGAAACCAATGCCGAATCCGCCGCGGAGGTTGCGCGTAACAGCGCTTCACTGGCCGAAGGCGCCTCGGAACAGGCCGCCTCCCTTGAGGAGACCAGCGCCTCACTGGAACAGGTCGCCGGCATGGCCCGGACCAACACCGATGGCGCCCGTCGCGCCAGCGAACTCACACGCCAGGGTCGGGCTGCCACCGACACGGGGCAAAAGGACATTGAGGCGATGAATGTCGCGATGGCGGCCATCACCGCCTCAAGCGCCTCGATCGCCCGCATCATCAAAACGATCGACGAGATCGCCTTTCAGACCAACATCCTCGCGCTCAACGCCGCGGTCGAGGCCGCCCGTGCAGGCGAGGCCGGCGCCGGCTTCGCGGTCGTCGCCGAAGAGGTCCGCGCTCTGGCCCAGCGCTCCGCCAGCGCCGCCCGCGAGACCGCGACCCAAATCGAGGATGCCGTCGCCAAGAGCCGGAACGGCGCGGAGGTCAGCGCACGCGTGGCCGCCGGCCTCGAAAGCGTCGCGTGTCGCATCCGCGAAGTGGATACACTGGTCGACGAGATCAGCCGCGCCTCCGCCGAACAGTCCGAGGCCGTCTCTCAGGTCAACGGAGCCGTCAGCCAGATGGACCAGGTGGTGCAGACCAGCGCCGCCCGTGCCGAGGAGGGCGCCGCCCTCGCCGAGGAGTTGTCCGCCCAGGCCGCCTCGCTACGGCACACGATCGCCGACCTCACCCGCGTCGTCGGCGGCCGCATGGCCACGGCCACCAGCGAGCGGCCGTCATCCCGGACGACCGGAGCCCCGCCGATCAAGGCACCAGCCCGGCCTGCACCCGTCGCCGCCTGAGGCCCGCACCCATTCGCCCTGCCGATCGTGCAGATTGCACCCTAAAGGCTCGGGGTGGGTTGCGGAATGCAGGTGAATCCGGGGCTCCGCCCCCGCTTGCGATCGCTTATAAATCTAGCATTCAGCTCCTTATATAGGAGCGGATCCAGGTGGCCCGGGCCATGCAAAAGGATGGGTAACCCAACCCACCCATGCTCGAAACCCTCGCCATCATCCTCGTCTGCGTTTGGCTTCTCGGCATTGTCTCGTCCTACACGATAGGCGGGTTCATCCACGCCCTGCTGCTCATCGCCTTGATCAGCATTCTCGTGCGCATCATCCGCGGCGACAAACCGCTCGCCTGACTCGATCGTTCGATCCGCCCTGACTCGCCGTCGCGTGGGCTCAAGCCGCCGCGATGCGCAGGTCGAAGTAGAACTCCACGACGTCCTCGCCCGAGGGACAGAACACCCCCACGCGGCCGCCGTGGCGGGCTCCAATCTCGCGGCAGATCGCGAGCCCCAGGCCCGTGCCCTCCGCGCTCTCACCCGGCCGGCGAAAGAACGGGTCGAAGATCCGCGCCTGCTCCACATCGGTCAGCGGGCTTCCATAATTCACGACCGAGAGCCGGATATAGCCGTCACTGCGCGATTGCCCGCGCAGCCGGACCGGCTGCCCTGGCTGGCCGTACTTGCAGGCGTTCGTGACAAAGTTGGCGAGGACTCGCACCGCATAGAGCGGTTCAGCCAGAACCTCCGGGAGTTCAGGCAGAGGATCGATCCGGAGATCGCAGCCC
>CAYWRG010000003.1:94935-131677 GCA_964460715.1 uncultured Opitutus sp.
CCGCCTTGCGTGCGGTCTCGCCGTGAAGTTGGACGGCCTCCCGAATCAGTTCGGCCGGGGACTGCGGCGTGAGCCGAAGTTCCGTGCCGCCGCTCTCGAGCCGCGCCAGCTCCATCAGTGCCTGGAGCACCTTGAGCAGACGCTCGCAGTCGTCTCGTCCCACCTGGAGCAGCTCGCGTTGCTCGGGATTGAGAGCGCCGAGCTTCTCCTCAAGCAGGAGATGCAGTGACATCCGCATGCCGGCCACGGGCGTTTTCACCTCATGACCAAGCGTGGCGAGCGCCTTGGTCTTGGCCTCATCCACGCGGCGTAGGCGGGTGACATCAACCAGCAGCACGGCCCAGCCATCGTCGCGTCCCTCCGCATCCTTCATCCGAAAAACCTGCGGGAGGAAATACGATCCCACCGCATCACCGGCCGGCAGCGGCAGGTGGACCGCATGGCGGACGTCATCCACCACGGATTCCGACGTCGCCCGTGCCGCCGCCTGATCAATCTGGCGGCGCACCTCACCCGGCAACGCGCCGGGAATGCCCAAGGCCTCGCTCAACGCCTCGGCGCGCGGGTTGGCCTGACGGACGGAAAAATCCCGGTCTGTGATGTAGACCGGATACGGCAGGACCTCGAGAATGGCCCGACTGGTGCGACTCGCACTGAGCGCCCGCTCATCGGTCTCCTCCACGTAGCGCCGCAGTTCGCCGGCCATCTGGTTGAAATTCGTGACAATGCTGCGCAATTCCTCGCCACCTTCCACCGGGACCACCGCGTCAAAGTGCCGTTCGCGCACCTGCTGCATCGAATCGCGCAGGCGGCGAAGCGGTTCAAACACCGCGCGCGTCAGGCGCACCGACGTAAAGATGTAGACACCGAGCGAAAACACCGCGAAGCCCATCGCTATCCAGGTCACACGGCGGCCCCGCACAATGGCAGCATCGCGACGGGCGAAAATCGCCGCCTCATTGAGATCACCGATCTGATCGGCCTGTTCGGCGATCGATGTGCTGAGGGCAGCCAGCGAGGCGGCGAGGCGCGTGTAGCGCTCGTCCTCGCGCGCCCGCAGGCCGAGTATCTCCTCGTAAGAGGCAAAGTAGTCCTGACAGGCCGCCGTCAGCCGGGCGATGCGCTCCGCCTCCCCTGCAAGCGGGGGCTTGTTGATCAACTGCGTGAGACGGCGTTCGACGATGTCGCGCTCCTGGCGGAAGACCACGCGGTTCTCGGGCAGGCTGGCTGGATCCTTCGAGGCGAGGTAGTGCGCATCAATCCGGGTCACCGCCGAGCGCAGGTCGCGCACGGCGCGGATGGCGTCATAATTCTGGTCGATCAGCGAACCCATCTCCTCGGTGAGACCGCGGGTTGCCCAGATGCAGAATCCGCTGAGGACGAGCAACAGCAGCAGGGTGACGGTCAGGCCGCCGGCGAAGTTCCAGCGATTCATGAGCCCGATTGGGGAGCGGCCGCCTCGCTCGCCCAGCGCTTGCGCTTGCGATAGAGGGTGGCCGAGTCGACGCCGAGGACCCGCGCGGCTTCCTCGAGGGTGGAGGTCCGTGCGATGACGAGACGGAGATGCGCCCGTTCGATTTCCTCCAGCGGCACGAGGGCGCCAAGACTGACCTCAGGTCCCGACGCACCGGCGGCAACCACCGCATCCGGCAAGTCGCCCAGCCCGATTTCGGTGCCATGGGAAAGAATCACGGCGCGCTCGATCGCGTTGCGCAGCTCGCGCAGATTTCCCGGCCAGGCATGGCGGCGAATCGCCTCCCATGCGTCGGGCGCGATGCCGGTGACCGAGGACCCGGACTCTTCCGCAAAGAAACGAACAAAGCCACGCGCATGCCGCTCCAGATCAAGCGGGCGGGCGCGCAGCGGCGGCATGGTGACACTGATCACGTTGAGCCGGTAAAAGAGATCCTCGCGAAACGTCCCCGCCTTGACGGCCGCGCCGAGGTCGCGGTTGGTGGCGGCGATCACGCGCACATCCGCAGTGCGCGTCTTGGTCTCGCCGACGCGCTCATAAGTGCGTTCCTGCAGGAGGCGCAACAGCTTCGGCTGAAGCTCGGCCGGCAGTTCGCCAATCTCATCGAGAAAGAGCGTGCCGCCGCGAGCCGCCTCCACCTTGCCCCACGTGTCGGCCGCCGCACCGGTGAAGGCGCCCTTCACATGACCGAAGAGTTCGCTCTCCAGCAGCTCGCGCGACAGGCTCGGGCAGCTCACGGTCACAAAGGGGCCGCCCGCGAGCGGACTGCTTTGGTGAACGTGACGCGCGAGCGCGCTCTTGCCCGTGCCGTTTTCGCCCAGAATGAGGATATTTGCCCGCGTACCCGCCGCCCGCTCGACGACGGACACGATGCCCTGCATCTCCGGATCCTCGGAGGTGAAGTCGGCTGCCGGGGCGGCATGTGCGACCTGCTGTTCCAGCTCGTTTACCCGCTGATGGAGCCGGCGCGCTTTCTCGATGCGCGCAAAAAGGTGCCGCAGTTGCTCGGGGGTGAACGGCTTCTCGAGGTAATCGTGGGCGCCACGACGCATGGCCTCGACGGCCGTCGCGATGCTCGCGTTCGCCGTGCACATGACCACCGGGAGATTGGGCGCGAGTTTCAGCAGGCGCGACAAGGTATCGAGCCCATCCGCCTCACCCTCCAAATGAAGGTCGAGCAGGACGAGATCGTAGCGCTCCTCCTGAAGCTTGAGCACGGCGACGCGGCCGGAGTCGGCCGTCTCGGCCTCATGCCCCTCGGCCTTTACCGCCTGAGACGTGGTGATCCGAATGGTTCGCTGGTCGTCAACAATCAGGACGCGCATGGATTCAAAGAGGAGGCTTTCAGGTGCAGGAAGTTATGCCAGACATGTTTCTTTGGGAATGGTTCACCCCTTCGTCGCGCTTCCGCGGCTGGGCTGTGATCGGCCGCGGGCGGGCACCATTTTTCCCATCTCATTTTCAAGCAAATTCTTGCGAACGTGTAAATCAACGGCAAGTAGCACCGGACTGCACGGCGTCCCCTATCGGGGCATTCTTTAATTAGAATTATTCCAATTATCACTTGAAATAGAAGGGGAAACGCGTTCGCTCACTCTTCCTCGCGCACCCCATGTCACTCACTTCTCACGACGCCCTTACCCAAAAGCTGGCCGGCAGCGGCCTGCGCAACACCCCGCAACGGGAGGTCGTTTATGCCGCGCTGCTCGCGCGGCGTGATCATCCGACGGCCGACGAAGTGTACGCCCGGGTCCGGCCCGAACTGCCCGGCATCTCGTTGGCCACGGTTTACAACTGTCTCGAAACACTGGTCCAATGCGAATTGGTCCGCGCAGTGAACTTCGAGCGTGGCCCGACGCGCTACTGCCCGAATCTGCACCCGCACGCTCATTTTCACGATAACGCGAGCGGCGCCACCTATGACATTGACCTCCCGGCCGACGTGCTGGCGCGGGTCAAGGCCATCCTCCCTTCGGGTTACGAGGTCGAAGACGTGGAGATCTCCTTCCGCGGCAAGACGCTCGCGCCGCGCTGAGCGCAACGCCCTTCCCTCATCTTCAATTCCATCACCGCTTTATCATCGTCATGCACACCCTCGAAATCCGCGATCTGTTCGTCGCCCTGACTGAGCAGCCCGACAAGCCCATCGTGAAGGGCCTGACCCTCACGATCAAAGCCGGCGAGATTCACGCCATCATGGGGCCCAACGGCACCGGCAAGTCCACGCTCTCCAAGGCGATCGCCGGCCACCCCGGCTATGTGATCACCGGCGGCGACGTGGTGATCGATGGCAAGTCGATCCTCGAGATGGAGCCCGACGAGCGCGCCCGCGCCGGCATCTTCCTCGCCTTCCAGTACCCGAGCGAGATTCCCGGCGTCTCCATCGCCAACTTCCTCCGCGCCGCGGTCCAGGCCCGGCTCGCCGAGGGCGAGGAGCTCGACGCGACGGCCTACTACAAGCGTCTCTACAGCAAGATGGACATGCTCAAGATCGACCGCAAGTTCACCTCGCGTGCGGTCAACGACGGCTTCTCCGGCGGCGAGAAGAAGCGCTGTGAGATCCTCCAGATGGCGATGCTTGAGCCTACGTTCGCCCTGATGGACGAGACCGACTCCGGCCTCGACATCGACGCCCTCCGCATCGTCGCCGACGGCATCAATGCGATGCGCGGCCCCCAGCTGGGCGTCCTGCTCATCACCCATTACCAGCGTTTGCTCGACTACATTGTCCCTGACCACGTGCACGTCATGTACGACGGCCGCATCGTAAAGACCGGCGACAAGAACCTTGCCCTCGAACTCGAGGCCAAGGGCTACGACTGGGTCAAGAAAGAGCTCGCCGCCGTCTGAGCGCGCTCCCTGCAACCTCCTACCTTCCCTTCCATGGCTGACATCGACACCCTTCCCTCCGACCCCGCGGTCGAAAATCCCGCGGTCGGCATCGACCAGTCCGTCGGCGACTTCACCTATGACGTGAAGTACGAATTCGACGCGGGCAGCGGCCTGAACGAGAACACCATCCGCTACATCAGCTCGGTGAAGAAGGAGGCCCCGTGGATCCTCGATTTCCGCCTCAAGGCCTACCAGACGTTCCTCGACAAGCCCATGCCCACGCACTGGGCGACCAAGGACCTCGAGAACATCGATTTCGACAAGATCCGCTATTACCTCTCGCAGGGCCAGAAGCCCAAGCGCACGTGGGACGAGGTGCCGGATGACATCAAGAAGACCTTCGAGCGTCTCGGCATCCCGGAGCAGGAGCGCAAGTTCCTCGCCGGCGTCGAGGCCCAGTTCGACTCCGAGGCCGCGTATTCGAACGTCAAGGACATCGTCGCCAAGCAGGGCGTCATCTTCATGACGTCCTCCGAGGCCCTCCGCGAGCACCCTGACCTGTTCAAGAAGTGGTTCGGCAAGGTGATCCCGACCTCGGACAACAAGTTCTCCGCCCTCAACAGTGCGGTGTTCTCCGGTGGCTCGTTCATCTACGTCCCGAAGGGCGTGAAGGTCGCGATGCCGCTCCAGGCCTACTTCCGCATCAACGCGGAGAACTTCGGACAGTTCGAGCGCACGCTCATCATCGCCGACGAGGGCGCCGAGGTCACCTACATGGAGGGCTGCACCGCCCCCAAGTTCTCGACCTCCACGCTGCACAGCGCGGTGGTTGAACTGGTCGCGCTCAAGGGCGCCAAGATCCAGTACATCACGGTCCAGAACTGGGCCAACAACGTTTTCAACCTCGTGACCAAGCGCGGCCTCGCCATGGAGGACGCCGAGATCAAGTGGATCGACTGCAACATCGGCAGCCGCCTCACCATGAAGTACCCGGGAGTCGTCCTGAAGGGGAAGCGCGCCCGCGGCGAGGTCATCTCGATCGCGCTCGCCAATGACGGCCAACATCAGGACACCGGGGCCAAGATGATTCATGCCGCGGACGAAACCACCTCGACCATCGTGTCCAAGTCGATCTCCGTCGGCCAGGGCCGCGCCACCTACCGCGGGCAGGTCCACATCCCGAAGCATCTCAAGGGCTGCAAGAACAACACCGAGTGCGACGCGCTGCTGATCAACACCAACAGCCGCACCGACACCTATCCCGCCATCACCGTGCGCGGCGACCGCCATGCCGTGCAGCACGAGGCCAGCGTGTCAAAGGTCAGCGAAGAGATGATCTTCTACATGCAGCAGCGCGGCCTGACCGAGGCCCAGGCGATGAGCCTGGCTGTCAACGGCTTCGTCAACGACCTCGTGAGCCAGTTCCCGATGGAGTACTCCGTCGAGCTCAAGCGCCTCATCGACCTCGAGATGGAAGGATCCGTGGGCTGACGCCCACGGAAATGACCAATGACCGAATGCCCAATGAACAATGATTCAGCGGGCAAGAAGTCCTAGGTCCTTCCATTGGTCATTGGTCATTTTTCATTGGTCATTTAATTCTCCAGATGTCCGCTCCCGTCCTCTCCTCCCCTTCCGTCCCCACCACCGGTCTCACGGCCGAGCGCTTTGCTGCGCACCTCGCGCAGCGCGCCTACCTTCCTGCCTGGTGGCTCGACGCCAAGAAGGCCGCCTGGGATCGCTTCCTTGCGCTGCCCCTGCCGGCTCGCAATGACGAGCGCTGGCGCTTCAGCAACATCAAGGGGATCTCCTTTGACGGCTTCGATGTGCCCGAGACCGCCGCCAGCGTGGTGCCCCACCTGCCCGACTTCCCGCACGCGGCCGAGATCATTTTCTCCAACCGCCAGGTCGTCGGCCGCACCACCGTTCCGCCGGAGCTCGCCGCCAAGGGCGTGATCTTCTGCCCGCTCGACGAGGCCCTCCGCGAACACGGCGACCTCGTACGCGCCTACCTGCAGAAGCACCCGGCCGGCCTCGGCGGCGACAAGTTCGTCGCCCTCAACACCGCCTTCGCCGTCTCCGGCGTCGTGCTCTTCGTCCCAACGGGCGTCGAGGTCGAGCTGCCCTTCGTGGTGCAGCACACGATCACCGGCGCGAACCAGGCGGCCTTCCCGCACACGCTTGTCATCCTCGAGGACAACGCCCGCGCGACCCTCGTCGAATTCTTTGTCAGCGGCGACAAGGGCAACCACCTCGCCGCCGGCGTGAACGACCTGCACGCCGGTCCCGGCGCGCGCCTGACCTATGTCGGCTCGCAGAACTGGTCCGACACCACCTTCGCTTTCCAGTCCAACTCGATCGTCGCCCAGCGCGACGCCCGCGTGCTCTCGCTCAACGTCCACCTCGGCGGCCGCCAAGCTCGCCACGAGTCGCACTCCCGCCTGCTCGGACCCGGCGCGCACAGCGAGATGCTCGCGCTCACCGTGGCCGGCGGCAATCAGGAGTTTGACCAGCGCACGCTGCAGACGCACTCCGCGCCGCACACGAGTTCGAACCTGCTCTACAAGAATGTCCTTCTCGACACGGCCCGGACGATCTTCTCCGGCCTGATCGTCGTCGACCCGGACGCGCAGAAGACCGACGCCTACCAGAGCAACCGCAACCTCATGCTCAGCGACACCGCCGAGGCCAACAGCCTCCCCGGTCTCGAGATCCAGGCCAATGACGTCCGCTGCACCCACGGCGCCACGACCAGCCGGATCGAACCCGAGCAGGAATTCTACCTCGAATCCCGCGGCATCCCGCCGCAGAAGGCGGCCGAACTTCTCGTGATCGGCTTCTTCGAGGAAGTCCTCAACAAGCTCGAAGACGAGAAGCTGCACGCAGTTCTGCGTGATCTGATTGAAGCGAAATTCAAAGCAAAGTGAGTTTCTGCGCATAGGCCCCATGGGACGGATGGGACCTATAGGACTTATCCGTCCCATCCGTCTTATCCGTCCCATTCCCTTCCTCCCTCGCCCATGAGCACCAACAAGGAACGCACCCTCTCCCGCGACGTTGTCGCCACCCAGATCCCGTCCGGTGACAAGCACCCGCTCGCCGCGGGCGAACAGGTCTTCATCCATCAGGTGCTCGGCGGCAGCTACACCGTCCAGACCACGACCGGCCTCTACCGTATCGACAGCAAGGATGCGGACACCCTCGGTGAAAAGGTCGTCATCGACACCGTCTCGGCCGCCACGCTCGCCGATGGTGCACCCGATCCGGCCGCAGTGTGGGATCAGCTGCGCAAGGTCTTCGACCCAGAGATCCCGGTGAACATCGTCGACCTCGGCCTCGTCTACTCGATGGACATCGAGAAGTCCGAGCCACCGGCCGAGGGCTACAAGGTGCTCGTCGCCATGACGCTCACCGCCCCCGGCTGCGGCATGGGCCCGGCCATCGCCGAGGACGCCAAGTCCAAGATCCTCCTCGTCCCCGGCGTCGCTGCAGCCGATGTCCGCATCACCTGGGAGCCGGCCTGGAACCAATCCATGATCTCGGAAGAGGGTAAGATGAAGCTCGGCCTCATCTGAGCCTCGTCGGTGGACGGCTTTAACCTTGGCCGAAAGGGCCCTCGCGGCCAGATTCAGGCGTGCCCCGTCCCCTTCTCTCCACCTGCCTCCTCGCGGCGCTGATCGCGCCCTTGTCACTCGCCGCCGACGCTTCAGCGCTCCTGTTCAACGGCCGCGACTTCAGTGATTGGGAACTGGTGGCAAATCCCGCAGCTGAAGCGGCGAGCGTCTGCCATTATCTCCCGGGTGGAGTGATCGCGATCGATGGCAGCCCAACCTCCTTTCTTGCCACCCGCGGAAACCACGAAAACTACCGCCTCCACGTCGAATGGCGCTGGCCGGGCAAGACGGGCAATGCGGGCATTCTCCTCCACATCGCGTCCGGGCCCAAGGATCGGCAGTGGCCGCTGAGCCTGCAGGTTCAGACCAAGCATCTCGCGGCCGGGGACATTCTGCCCATGGCCGGCGCCAGCCTCGCCGAGGCCCTGGATCCCCAATCACCCCGCACACCCCAGCGCCTTCGCCTCGCCGCCTCCAGCGAACATGCGCCGGGCGAATGGAATCAATGCGACATCGTCTGCCGCGGCGACACCATCGAGGTCACGGTCAATGGCGTGCGGCAGAACCTCGTCACCCGCGTTTCCCCGGCCTCAGGGCGGGTTGGATTCCAACTCGAAGGCACGGCCTACGAATTGCGCAACGTCGAGCTGAGCCCGCTCGACTGACGTACCGGCAGCGACCGGTCGCAGGGACCACAAGCCGCGCCGACCCTTGCCAAACGGCCGGAGTCGTCCAAGGTTGAAATCCTATGCATTTCTCCAATCTCCAGCCCGGGCTCTCCGCACCACTTCCCCGTCTGAACGACGACGAAGATGACGATGAGGACGACCAGCCCGAATCCGCCAAGAAGGAATCCGCGCCGGTCGCGATGCTGGTCCAGCGGAAATTCCTCCAGCAGCGGAAGATTTTCCTCTGGGGCGCCGTCACCGACGCCTCGGCCAAGGACATCACCGAGAAGCTGCTCTATCTCGAGGCCGTCGATCCCGGCAAGGAGATCACCTTCTACATCAACTCTCCCGGCGGCTCGATCACCGCGGGCATGGCGGTTTATGACACCATGCAGCTGATCTCGTCCCCCATCACGGTGGTCGTCACGGGCATGGCCGCGTCGATGGGCTCGATCCTCCTCAGCGGCGCCAAGAAGGGCCGTCGCCTGCTCTACCCGCACTCGCGCGTGCTGATTCACCAGCCGCTCATCTCCGGCCGCTTCACCGGCCCAGCCTCGGACATCAACATCCAGGCCCTCGAGATGGAGAAGCTGCGCTCCGAGTTGAACCAGATCCTTGCCAACGCTTCCGGCCAGCCGCTGGAGCGCATCAACAAGGACACCGACCGCGACTTCTACCTCAACGCCAAGGAAGCGATCGAATACGGTCTCGCGGACCGGATCATCGACAAGGTCTGACGACCCCGGCACCGACCGGCGATTTCATCAGGGCGGACGCGAGTCCGCCCTTTTTTGGGCCCCTCAGGGCAGCGACACACTTCCCCCCAAGCTCGTGATCTCCCTCTCCCAGCGGGTCGCCTGTTCGAGGTCGTCCGCCTCGGTCGCCGTACTCCATGCTTCGCGCAACCAGGCAAGTCGCGGAGCGGGCGGCATCGAGTCAAGGGTCAGGAAGTCCTTCCACGCCGCGACCGCCGCACGCGTGGCACCAAAAGAGTTGAGACGGCGCGCCGCTTCCGCCCGCAAGCCCCACATCGCCGGCGCCTCCGGGCCTTTGGCCGCGGCTTGCTCAAGCATCTCGATCGCGACCGCGCCCTGGCCTTGGCTGTGAAGCAAGGTCGCCCGCTCCAAGACAAGGGCAAGCCCGCTCGATTCCGCTTCCGACGCCATCAACAATTCCATCGCCGCTTCGCGCCGGCCCTCGGCGCGCAGCCGGTTGACCTCGCGCAGCACCACGTAGGGTACTTGCGCCGGCTCCAGCTGACGTCGGTTCGCCCACTGTTGCGCAAAGGACACGAGTCCGGGTCGATAGAGCGGATCACCCAGGACGATGCCCTGCCAGCTGATCGCGGGCATGGCATAATACGCGGCGTCACCGAGCGTCCAGCCGCGCAGCAGGGCACGCAGGACGAGTTGCGGCTGGTGCGTCAGCTGCAGATACGGTTCGCCGACATTGCCAAACGTCGCCGCCACCCCGCGGGCCACCAGCGGTCCGGTCCACCCGCCGCCGTTTTCAGACCGCAGGCTTTGGGCGGAAAAACTGTGGATATGCAGCGCGACCGCCCCAGGTGCGAAGCGATACCCCGGCAGGGCGAACGGTCCGTTGATCTGCGGCGCGTACCAGCCGAAATAAAACGCCGCCGCATCCGCCCGCGCGGTCGAGGGCAGCGTCGCACCGCCGCGCTCCACCTCGAGATCGTAGCCGGCCTCAGCGAGCTGCTGCGCGGCTGATTCCAGCCACTGGTCACCGTCGGGATGAACCCCTCCGATGTCCACATAGGCGCGGCCAATCAACCCATTGCGCTCAGCCTCCAGCGCCCCTTCCACCATCGCCAGCGACGCATCGTAGGTCGGCCCATCAAGCCGCGAGACCTTGACGATCAGGCCCGTCTCCAGCGAACGGGGCTGGTCGTTGCGAAAGAGCGGATTGGGCACAAACGCGTTGATCGGAAATCCGCTCTGCGCCAGCAGGCTCAATTCACTGTCCACCGCCCCGCTGTTGGTGCGGAACTCCACCCGGTCCGTGAGTCGCGGAACCGGCGTGTACAGCGCCGGGGCATGCGCGATGCGCAGCGGCACGCCCCGGCACACCACCAGGTAGGAAATCCGGTGGCCCGCCATCGCAACCTTGCGCCGGCCGACGTTGTCGCGGAGGTCCATCGTCGTGCCATCCAGCCATCGCCGGCGCAGCAACTCGTCCTGCAAAGGTTCGTAGATCGTGCTGACAAACTCAGTCCACGAGATCGTCTCACTCGACGGCATGCGCAGCGCAATGATGTTCGCCTCCGGAATGCTCCGACGCTGCGCATAGGCTTGCGCAAGCCGGATCGATTCCGGCTCATCGCTGTTCGCCAGGATGATCACCCGTGCCGCCAGATCGTCAGTCGCCGCCCGGGCGGCACCAAACGGCACCAGGAGACCGAGCACGAAAAGGAAACGGATCATCCGCATCGTGCGACCAGCATGCTGCTTCGACGAGCGCATGGCCAGAGGCGAGTTTGGTGCCTGCGACGGAGGCCGAGGTCAGCGGGTAAGCCGCCACCCGAGCCACGTCGCCGCGAGGCAGGCGAACACGGACAGCAGGACATTTGCCACCGCCGACCAAGGCTGCCCGCGTTGAAACGCATCCACGGTCTGCCAGCTGAACGTCGAAAAGGTGGTGAAGCCGCCGCAAAATCCGGCGACCAGCAGGCCATGCCAGCGGGCGTTCTCGGGATTGAGTCCGCCCAGCCGTCCCATGAGGTAGCCGATCAGCAACGAGCCCGCGACATTCACGACCAGGGTTCCCCACGGCAGACGCGTCGCCGGGATCGCCACGGAGACCAGCACGCGGGCGACGGAGCCCAGGGCCCCGCCAAGCGCAACGGTCAGAAGCAGCATGGGACTCATTTGCGGGCGGCGATCAGCTGAACATCGTACGCCCGGATGCCCGCCGCGATGGCTTCGGCGAGATCATCACGATAGGCCGCGCTCCCGATTCGCCGCGCTTCGGCGTCATTTGAAAGAAAGCCCGCCTCGATCAGCACCGCCGGACAGGAAACAAATTTCAGCACGGCGAAGCGCGCTCGCTTCAGTCCGCGGTCCGGAGTCTTCAGACCGGACAGAAGCTGGCGGTGGATATGGTAGCCCAGCACGGCATTCCACGCGTCCTGACGGTTGCCGGGCGCCGCCACCCGATCCGCCGCATCGCGGGTCCCATCGGCCGTCGAACGTTGGTGCTGCGGCGTGAAGGTGTACGTCTCGGTGCCCTGAACGCGGGGTGCATCGACCGCAGGGACCGCGTTGAAGTGCAGGCTGATGAACAGGTCGGCGTTGGCTTCATTGGCCACCTCGGCCCGGCGGCGCAGGTCCTCGGCCTTGTCCGTCGAGAGATGGCGGTCATCGGTGCGGGTCAGGACGACCTTGTAGCCTTCGCGCTCGAGGAGCTTTTTCAGACGAAGCGAGGTGTCGAGAGCGACGGTCTTCTCGTCGAGCTTGAGTCCGGCATGCTGCTTGCCGGGATCAATGCCTCCATGCCCCGGATCGATCACAATCGTGCGGAGCGCGGGCACGGTTCCGGTGATGCCGGCCGGGCGGAGAATCGCCGCGAATAATTTTTCCGCGTCGATCCGGCTGAGAAAGAGGGAACGGTCGCGCGCGATGACGGGTTCACCAAGAAAGATCCGGGTGCCGTTCAACAACGCCTCGCGGGAGTTGGCCTCAAGTTCGACTTTCGTCCAGCTGCTCTCGAGCCGCATCCGGCTCGCAGCCTCAATCCACGCGCCCTTGAGGCCATAGCGCGTGAAGAAGGTCCGGGCGTCAGTGTACTCAACCCCGCCCAGACGAACGATGCCGGCAGCCGCGGCGCCGGGCGTGTTGCGCAGCGGATTCGACGCGGCCGCGCCGCTGAAAAGGACGGCCGCCATCAAGGCGGCCACGGTGACACCCAGGAAACGGGCGATGCGGCGAGGCATCGCGCCGGGTCAGGCGTGAGCCTGATCGTTGTCGTCCTCGGGAGCGTCGCGCATCTCCTTGTCCGGGACGTGGAACTTGGGCTTGCGCTTGTTGGCCGGGTGCGGGGTGAGCATGACGTTGATCTGCTTGCCCATCAGCTTGGCCTCGTTGTCCGGATGGCCCATGCCACTCAGTTCATCGAGCGCCTTCTGCATGACGCCGAAGCCGATCTCGGTGTGCGCCATTTCGCGACCGCGGAACTTGAGACGGAGCTTCACCTTGTTGCCGTGCGCGAGGAACTCCTCGGCGTGACGAAGCTTGGTGTTGAAATCGCCGTCGGCGATGCGCGCCGTAAATTCGATCTCCTTGATCTTGCTGGCGGTCGCCTTCGAGTGGGAGCTCTTCTTCTGCTCCTCGTAAACGTACTTGCCGAAATCCATGATGCGGCAAACCGGCGGCTGGGCGTTGGGCGCAACCTCGACGAGGTCGAGACCCACGCTGATCGCCAGCTGCAGCGCCTTGTCCGTGGCGAGAATGCCCAACTGCTTTCCCTCGGGTGAAATCACCCGAATCGACGGAACCTTGATCCGGCTGTTGCGCCGAATGTTCGCAAAAGGATCGTTGTTGCGACGCTGGAAGTAACCGGGGCGGCCGCCACCGGAAGGAAACGAGTTGGCCATCAATAAGGAATTTGCTTGGTGCGGGTCAGGGAAGGTTTTCTCCCAGTGCCGAGAGGTTGACAACAACGAAGTGAGGTCGGCGACCAAGCGCCGGAAATCCTCAATCCCAACCGGACAAATCCTAAAGTCGCCTCCCCAACCCTACTCCGCCGATATTTTTAGGAGTTGGACGCTTAGGATTTAGGATTTGCATCTGGCCGCGCCAAGAGCGGTCAGATGCTGAAGCTTTCCCCGCACGAGCAACTGGCCTTGGCATTGGGGTTGGCGAACTTGAATCCGCCGGCGATCAGCTTGTTGGAATAGTCTAGGACCGTGCCCTTGAGATAAAGCGCCGTCTTGGGATCGACGAGGACGTCGGCGCCTGCGGATCGCACCAAAATGTCCCCTTTCCGGGGTTCGGTGACGAAGCGAAGCTTGTAACTGAGACCGTTGCACCCGCCCCCACTGATGGCGATGCGTAGAAAGGCACCCTGCTGCTCCCGGGCGGCCAGCGCCGCGACCTTGCGACCAGCGGACTCGGTCAGGCTGACCAAGGCCTCGCTACCAAGTCTCACGCCCTCAGGCACCGGCGTCGGTCCGGAGGACGCGACGGCGGCCGGCGCAGGCGACAGGGAACTGAGCGGGATGGCGGACATTGCCCCTACGGTTGCCGGACTTAACGAACGTGGCAAGTGCGACGCCAAATCCGCGGTGTCCCAAAGTTATCACATCCACTAAGTGATGGACAGGGTGGGATATGCGGTTTTTTTCGCTATCGGCGGATGATCTTCACCACTTACTGGTTCCTTGTTTTCTCTGCGATTGTCGTCCCGGTCTACTGGCTGGTACCGGCCCGCTATGGTCGTCTTTGGTTTCTCGCCGCGGCCTGTGCCGTTTTTCACACGCATTTCGCCGGGCCTGCCGGCGTAGTTCCGATCGCCCTGCTCATGGCTGTCACCTATGCGGCCGGATTGAGCCGGAAGCCCAGCTACC
Source organism: uncultured Opitutus sp. (assembly GCA_964460715.1). Lineage (GTDB taxonomy): Bacteria > Verrucomicrobiota > Verrucomicrobiia > Opitutales > Opitutaceae > CAMAXB01. The sequence continues at coordinate 109,105 of CAYWRG010000003.1, forward strand.
TGATGACCGCAGTGATTCTATGCGTGCTCACGCTTTGCTTCTACAAGTACGCACTCTTCCTGATCGGCGCCGTGATCACGCCCTTGGCACCGGGACTGGGTGACGTGCTCGCCAAACAAACCGACTCGCTGCTGCCTTCCGCCCCTCCGCTGGGAGTGAGCTTTTTCGTCTTCGAATTCGTGCATTACCTGCTCGAGATTCGCCGCGGTGGCGAGCCCATCAGGTCCCCTCTGAAGTTCATCCTGTTCTCGATTTTTTTCCCGTCCCTGGTTGCGGGCCCGATCAAGCGCTATCCGCAGTTTGTTAGCGCCCTGGAGGAGGGATCTCAGCGCTTTTCGCTGGATAATTTCTCGGCTGGCCTTGGTCGGATTGGCCTGGGGTTTTTCAAGAAGGTCGTGCTCGCGGATAATCTGACAGCGATGATCGAGCACTACCAGCCGGGCTTCGCTGGTCTGGAGCTAGGGGGGCGCTGGCTGATCTTCGCGGCCATCGCCCTTCGCATCCTGCTCGATTTTTCCGGCTATACGGACATCGCAATCGGGTTTGCGCGACTCCTCGGTGTCCAACTGCCGGAGAATTTCAACTGGCCCTACCTCGCCCGCAGTCTGCAGGACTTTTGGCAACGCTGGCACATCTCCCTCAGCTCATGGATTCGCGACTACATCTACATTCCGCTGGGCGGCAGCCGTCACGGCGTCGTTCGCCGGGTACTCAACGGTCTGATTGCCTTTGCGCTCTGTGGTCTTTGGCACGGGCCGGCGTGGAATTTTGTGGTCTGGGGCATATACCACGGCGTAGGCCTTGGTGTTTGCGCGACTTATCGCTCCATTCCCGGCCTCGGACCTGCCTTGAGTCGTATCTTTGAAAAGGATCCTATTTTCGCCTTTGCGCTCACCCAGGCCTTCGTCTGGTTCGGGTGGCTGCTCTTCTTCTACCCTGTTACTGAAGCCTGGCAGATGACCCGGCTCCTCTTCGGCCAATGAACCGACGCACGTCTAATCCGAGATTCATCCGGCCCAAATCCATGCTCATTGGGCTGGGAGTGGGATTACTGACGCTTTCCATCGCCGGACGGGTCGTCCCCTACACAGACTGGCACCCCGACTTCAATCGCTTCACCCCTCATCTGACGCCGGAGACGCAATACGAGCCAACCATCGGAGAGCTGTGCGCAATTGTTCGCGCCAACTGCCGGCCCGATCAGATCCTCGTGATCATTGGAGGGAATTCCATCCTGCAGGGAGTTGGCCAGCCCGGGCAGATGCTGTGGAGCCGACGCCTGCAGGAGATTCTGGGCGATCGCTATGCTGTGGTGAATCTGGCCTTTCGCGGCTCTGAAGCATCCGATGGCGGCGCCGTCGCTGCGGAGGTTCTACGCCAGGAGTTCCCTCGACAAATCTACATCGCCAACGTCGCTCCCTTGGGCGCGGCGTCTCCAGCCGGCTCGGATTCCTATCGGTTCATGCTGTTCGATGCCTACTACAAGGGGCTGCTGCTCGATTTTCCGCGCCGCGATGAAAGCATACAGACCTACATCGACAATCCCGACGTGTACCCTGGCACGGCACTTAAGGTCTTCTTCGCACGCATCGATAGGATCCTGCGGTACCGCGATTTTTGGAATTGGTGGTCATCCAATCTGTTTTTCACCTTCCCGACGGCTAGAACCCCGGACGTCAGAGCAGCGTACAAACCGCGGGGTTCATTCCCGGACACGGAGCCTAATTTCGACGATATTCCCTTCCAGGAGAGGTTTACCGATCGAATTGCCCCCGTTGAAATGGAAATCACCCGCATGGCCACGTCCGTGCACTACGAAAAAGATCCGTCCGGCAACTGGCAGTGGATACATGCCTACAAGGAAGGATTCAAAGGCCACGTCCGTGATGCCTTCCCAGACGAGCTCAAGCCGCGCACGCTGATCGTGCTTTCGCGCAACAGCCCGTACTACACTCGACAGCTCAACGCCGATGAAAGTAGCCGCGAAGAACTCGCCGTGCACGATGCGCTCGCGGGCTGGCGCGAAGCTGGCTACTCGTCGATCGACTACGGGCGCGACTTCGCCGACACCGACTATGGCGACCGAACCCACCTCACCGTGAGCGGTGGCCGCAAACTGGCGACGCTGGTCGCTGCGGAGGTCGAAGCCATGTCCGAACGCCTGGGTTACATCGGCCGCTAAACCATGGACTCCCTGATCAACCGTCTCGGATCGCGCGTGTGGCAGAAACTTCCACCACCCGTGGCCGCCCTCGCGTCCCACGCCCTTTCGATCGGAGTGGGACTACTCGTCGCGTTGATCCTCCACTACATTCTCTACCGGCTCGGGCTGCCCAGCAAACCGTTCATTTACGTGGTATTCTAGCTAGCGAAGCGCCTGCCTTGCCTCCACCCGGCCAGGCTTGGCAAATGGGCCCACGGTCTTCCCGGAGATGCGCCCCGCCACGCCGCACCCAAGAAGCTCTTCGCAGCCTAGCGTCGCGCGGCGATCAGCCGCTTCGCGACCGTGACCGCGTTCGCAAAGCTGGTGATGTTCGCCGTGCCCTTGCCGGCGATGCCAAACGCCGTGCCATGATCCGGACTCGTGCGGACCCACGGCAGGCCGAGGGTCACGTTCACCGCCTCGTCGAAGTCGACTGTCTTCAGCGGCGCCAGGCCCTGGTCGTGGTAGAGCGCGATCACCACATCAAACTCTCCGCGCAGGTGGCGGGCAAAGAGCGTGTCGCCCGGCTGGGCGCGCGACAGCCCCGGATGCCGGGCGCGCAAACCGTCGAGGATCGGATCCAGAAAATCGATCTCCTCCGTGCCCAGCAGCCCGCCTTCCCCGGCATGCGGATTCAGACCACAGACTCCGATCCGTGGCGTGGATACACCTTCCGCACGCGCCAGTTCATCGGCAGCCCGCACCGCCCGGGCGAGATTGACGGTCGTCAGCTGCGAGGAAACCTCCCGCAACGGGATATGCCAGGTGAGCAGGACCACCCGCATCCGTCCCCCGCAAAAGGCCATCGTCGGCTCTCCACCCCACTCCGCTGCAAAAAACTCCGTCTGTCCCGGATGCGGATAACCGACCCGCGCCAACTCGGCCTTGCTCACCGGCCCGGTCACCACGCCGGAAAACTCTCCTGCCCTGCAACCCGCCGCCGCCCGCGTCATCGCCGCCCACGCCAGCCGCGCGCCGTCCGCATCCGGCCGGCCGGGGTGCGCCACATAGCCCGGCGGTCCTACCGCAATCTGTCGCTCAGGCGGGACCGGCAACGTTGCCAGCCATCCAGCAGGCCCGATCACGACCACCCACTCCGCCTCGGCCGGGTTGGCCCTCAACCACGTCACAATGATCTCCGGCCCCACTCCGGCCGGATCGCCACAGGTCAGCGCGAGCGGCCGTTGGTTCATGATTCGTCAGCGGCGGCAATCGCCGTGCGCGAGGGCCGGGCCATGCCGCGTTTGCCCTGCGTGAAGAATTCCAGAAAGCGGCGGGCCTCGGCCGAAACCGCGGTCGCCAGCAGGCCCGCCGCCACGTTGCGGATGTTACCTGGCGTGAAATACACCGCCCGGTAAGCCTCCTTGAGTTCCCGGATGGTCTCGCGCGCGTATCCACGACGTTTGAGCCCCACCACGTTGAAACCGATGATGTCATCGCGCTCGGCCATCATGGTGAACGGAGGGGTATCGAGCGTCACCCGCGCAAGACCGGCCACCATGACACCCTCACCAATCCGGCAAAACTGATGAATACCAGCGCCACCTCCGACAAAAGTACCCGTGCCGACGCTCACATGGCCGGCCAGCATCACGTTGTTCGCCAGCACCACCTCGTCGGCGACCACGCAGTCGTGCCCCACATGCGCATTGGCCATGAGGAAGCATCGCGCACCCACCACCGTGTTTTGTCCGGCATGAATCGAGCGGTTGATCGTGACATGCTCGCGAATGACTGTCCCCGCTCCGATCTCGACCCCTGATACGGTCGCCCGGTCAAACTTCAGGTACTGCGGATCCCCTCCCACCACCGCGTAGGGATGGACCACCACCCGATCGCCCAACCGGCAATGGCGCGTGATCACGGCACCAGCCATGATTTCGCAGTCTGCTCCGAGCTGCGCGCCTTCCTCAACAATGGCCGTGGGGTGGATCATGGGGAGAATGACCAATGTCCAATGACCAATGTCCAATGGAAAACGGCGGGAGGAAAATCCGGAGGACGAATCAAGCCGTCAACCCGGCCCGCCGGCAATCGGATCCAATGATCCGAAAATCTGACAGCGGTCCGAGCTTCCATCATTGGGCATTGCTCATTGGTCATTGTTCATTGCCGCGCTGCGCGCGGCTTCGTTCCCGGCAAATCCAGCTGCGAATCCGTCAGCAGGTCGTAATTCTTCAACAGCCGGATGACCTGCAGGGTGTCGCTCTTCGTGTAGTTCTGGTTGATCTCGGTGCGATCGATCAGGTCCTGCAGCATCGCACGGAACGAGATGATCGCATCGACGCCCCGTTCCTTGAGCAGCGCCACGCTCTGCGAACGAAACGGCTCCGCCGTCGGCAGGCTGGGCAACACCAGAATCTTGGTCAGATCAGCGTCGTCCCCATCGGCGCTCGCGGCCGGGAACAGGCGCGTGGCTTCCTTGAGCACATTCTCCTCGAGAAAACGGAAAATTTCCGGACTGCTCTTGAGGATGCCTGGGGAAAACACGTTCGTGTGCCAGCCTTTGACCGAGACGACCGCCCGCTGGATGAGCGGCAGCTCGTTGGAGAAGAGCAGGAAGTCCGGCTTGCGCGCGCCCCGCTCCCACGACGGGTTGTAGACGATCAGATCGATCTCCTCGTCCCCGCTCTTGCGCCGGGCAGTCACCTGGTACTTGCGAACCTGGCGGACGAGGAATCCGTTTTGTTCGAAGTACTCCCGGACAATGCCTTCATCGATGGCGGACATGGTGGGGTGTTTTCGGTTTTGGAATTTCGATTCTCGGTTACGGACACCAACGCTCTACCTAAGAATACCGCTTGGGGCAGGAAATCGAAATTCGAAAATCATCCTTCGAGAATTCACGCGGCCCCCACCTCGCGGAAGCAGGCCTCGGCGAGCGCAGGATCGATCCCTCCGCGCGTCGCGGCTTCGCCCAAACGGTGCAGCACGACAAAACGCAGGGATCCGGCCCGGACTTTCTTGTCTCGGGCCGTGGCCGCCATCAGGGCCGTCACCGGCAGCGGCGCGCGCAGGCGCACCGGAAGATCATGGGCGGCCAGCACGCGCTCCACCCGGGCCACCGCCGCCTCGTCGATCCCGCCGAGTTTGAGCGAAAGCCGCGCCGCCGCGGCGGTGCCAATCGCCACGGCTTCACCGTGCAGGTAGGCGCCGTAGCCCGTCACCTGTTCCACGGCATGCCCGAACGTATGGCCCAGATTCAGCAGCGCGCGGCCGCCCTCGGCCGCCGTCTCGCGCTCGTCCGCCTCGACGATGCGGGCCTTGAGGGCGCAGCAGCGGCGCACCACCGCGGCGAGATCGCTACTAGTCACAGTGAGAGGCTCGCGTTCCAGACGTGCCAGCAGGTCGGGGTCGCCCAGCAGACCGTACTTGATCACCTCGGCCATGCCCGCCGCAAACTCCCGCGGCGGTAGCGTCGCGAGCAGCCCCGTCGCCACGTACACCGCCCGCGGCTGGTGAAACGCGCCGACCAGATTCTTGCCCGCCTTCAAATTGATCCCCGTCTTCCCCCCCACCGAGCTGTCGACCATGGCCAGCAAGGTCGTCGGCACCTGCCAGAATTCGATTCCGCGCAGATAGCTCGCGGCGGCAAAACCGCCGAGGTCACCGATCACGCCACCGCCGATCGCGACCAGGACCGACGTGCGGTCGAGCCGGTGCTCAGCCAAAAAATCCAAGACCCGGCCCAGTTCGCCCAACGATTTGGTCTCTTCACCGGGCGCCAGCGCGAGCAACGGACAACCGCCCGTCATCGCCGCAATCGCATCGGCCTGACGCTCAAGCAGGTGGCGATCGGTCACCACCGCGACCTTGCGCCCGGTGGCGAGGATCGCCTGCACGTCACCCTGAATGCGGGCAGAGAGATCCGTTCCAAAGTGAATCGGATAACTGCGCTCGCCTAAATTGACCGTGAGGCTCTCGACCATGGGCGGGTTAAATGCCACCCGCCACAAAGGGTCAATGCCGCGCCCCACCCTGCGTTGGTTGAGCCGGTTAGGTATTTTTTGAGACATTATCTCAAATTGCTATTGACGATGAGACTCCATCTCATCAACTTTGGCATCAGATATTCGGTGGCAGTCGCCGGACGTGGTTAGGCAACAAGGTCACTGGCCGCCGGGGTGGTTCCCGGCGGCCTACTTGTCCGAACCACTTTGGTCTCACTTTTCCATGCGCACCTCCTCTCCTTCATCACTTCACGGCGCGAACTCATCGGGTTCGCGCCGCTATACTGCGCAACTCACCTAAACTCTTTTTTTCTCATATATTGAGACTGAGTCCCACCCTCCCTACTTTCTCCATGACGCCCGAATCCGCCACTCACCGTCCTTCGCAAGAATCGCGCTCGTCGCTCCCGACGACTGCCGTAGCCGCTGTCACCGCGATGATCATGGCGCAGGGCCTCGCGCCCCAGGCGCGTGCGAACGTCACGATGAACGACTTTGCCGGTGAAGAGCCGACGAAGCTCCCTGAGGTTCGCGTCGAGGAACAGCACGAGCGCCAGGTCAGCTCGCCCAAGTTCACCGCCCCCCTCGTGGACACGCCGCAGACCGTCTCGGTCATCACCAGCGAGGTCTTCACCCAGCAGGGTGGCTCCACCCTGAGCGATGTGCTCCGCAACACCCCCGGCATCACCTTCCTCGCCGGCGAGGGCGGCAATGCCAGCAGCGCCGACGGCGATTCGTTCTTCATGCGCGGCTTCGACAGCAGCAACAGCGTCTTCATCGACGGCGTCCGCGACACCGGTCAGTACACCCGCGACGTCTACAACCTCGAGCAGGTCGAAATCGCCAAAGGCCCCGCCGGCGCCGACATCGGCCGCGGATCCGCCTCGGGCTACATCAACCTCGGCACCAAGGTTCCGCGCCTCGATACCGTCCACGCCGGCACCGTCAGCTACGGCAGCGAGGACAAGGTCCGCGTCACCTCCGACATCAACCAGACACTTTCTGCAACCGCCGCTGTGCGCGTGAACGCCATGTGGCAGGACGGCGGCGTCGCCGGCCGCGACACCGTCGAGCAGAACCGCTGGAGCATCTCCCCGTCCTTCGCCCTCGGTCTCGGCACGCCGACCCGCGCGTACCTGTCCTACCAGTACACGAAGCACGACGACATCCCGGACTACGGGCTGCCTCGCGCGGCCCTGCCCGGCCCGCTCGGCGCCGGCAGCTTCAGCCCGGTCCCTCCTTCCGTCGACCAGGACACCTTCTACGGCACGGTTCACGACTTCGACGACGTCGAGAGCAACGCTTTCACCGCCCGCGTGGAGCACGACTTCAGCCCGACCGTGAAGCTCTCCAACCAGACCCGCCTGAGCGAGACCGACCGGCTCGCCATCCTCACGGCACCGACGGGCTACACCGCCGCCACGGGCCTCGTGACGCGCAGCCGCCAGGGCAACGAGCGCGAGAACGTCACGGTGTCGAACCTCACCAATCTGAACACGCAGTTCGCCACCGGCACCCTGCAGCACTCGCTCAGCGCCGGCTTCGAGTATCTGTACGAGAAGCAGCTCACCGTCTCCTACGCCTCCGTCAGCGATGCCATGGCTCCGGGACTCAACACGTCGCTTACCGCACCGGACACGACGACCCGCTACCTCGATCCCGTCCGCAGCGGCGCCAATAACTGGGGCGGCATCGAGACCGTCGGCGTCTACGCCTTCGACACGGTGCGGCTCAACGACCGCTGGCAGGCCACCGGCGGCTTCCGCTGGGAGACCTACGAGGGCAAGTACCGCAGCGTCGCCACCACCGGCGTCGCCACGCGGCTTGAGACGGACGACGACACCCTGAGCTGGAAGGCCGGCCTCGTCTACAAGCCCGCCGCTAACGGCAGCATCTACGCCGCCTACGGCACGTCGCTGCGGCCCCCGGGCGCCAACTTCAGCGCGTCCACCGCCGCCACCAACGCCGACAACCTCTCGCTCGATCCGCAGGAGGCCTTCAACTACGAACTCGGCACCAAGTGGGACTTCTTCCGCGGTCGCCTCTCCACCACCGCCGCCCTCTTCCGCAGCGAAAACACCAAGGTCGCCTCCACAGACGCCGTCACCGGCGAGGTCGTGCAGCAGAACGACCAGATCGTCCAGGGCATCGAGCTCGGCGCCTCCGGCCGCATCAACGACGCCTGGCTCGTCTTCGGCGGCCTCTCGTATCTGGACACCGAATACTCCGCTCCGGCCACCTCGGCCAACGCCAGCACCGACGGCGCCCAGCTTCAGTGGACGCCCAAGTGGTCCGGCAATGTCTGGACGACCTACCGCCTGCCCTTCGGCGTGACCCTCGGTGGCGGCGTCCAGTACACCGGCACCACCGCCCGCCAGACCACCAACACGCCGGCCGCCGCCCTGCCCGAGACGCCCGACTACTGGCTGGTCAACGCCATGGCCTCCTACCCGGTGACCGACCGCCTCACCCTGCGCCTCAACGTGAACAACGTTCTCGATGAGGAGTACCTGAAGAGTCTCAACAACAACGCCAACCGCTACAATCCGGGCACGCCACGCTCGTTCCTCGTCAGCGCCGACGTCGCGTTCTGATCCCGCCAGACCGATCCATGCCGGGGCGCGTCTCACCCGCGCCCCGGCTTATCGTCATCCGCCCTCCGCCCATCCTCATGTTGCTCGCCATTCCCAACGTTCTCACCGCCACCCAGGTCGCCGAGGCTCGCGCGATCCTCGATGCCGCCGAATGGACCGATGGCAAGGCCACGGCCGGTCACCAAGGCGCGCGGGTGAAGGACAACCTGCAGATCCCGGTCGGCCATCCCGCCGCCCGCCAGGTCGGCGAGATGATCCTCCGCGCCCTGCAGCAGAACCCGCTGTTCATGTCGGCCGCGCTGCCGCTGCACATCCTGCCGCCGATGTTCAACCGCTACAGCGGCGGACAGACTTTCGGCAATCATGTCGACAGCTCCATCCGCCAGGTGCCCGGCACCGGCCATCGCCTGCGCACCGACCTTTCCTGCACGCTCTTCTTCGCCGGTCCTGAAGAATACGACGGTGGCGAACTCATCATCGAGGACACCTACGGCTCCAAGAGCGTGAAGCTCCCCGCGGGCCACATGATCCTCTATCCGTCGACCAGCCTGCACCAGGTCACGCCGGTCACCCGCGGCACCCGCCTCTGCTCCTTCTTCTGGCTGCAAAGCATGATCCGTGACGGCGGCCAGCGCTCGCTCCTGTTCGACATGGACGTCGCCATCCAGCGGCTCGGCGCCGAGCAGGCGACCCATCCGTCGGTCATCCAGCTCACCGGCGTCTACCACAATCTCCTCCGCCAGTGGGCGGAAATGTAAGTCGTCCTCCGCCATGCAAGACCGCTCCCACCGCTTTTTTGATGATCTTAAGTTCGCGCTCTGCGTGCTCGTCGCCCTCGTGGCGCTGGGCGCACTCCAGCTCGTGCTGAGCGCCGCCTGATCCGCGACGTCGCCCCCCTTCTCTCTCCTTGTTGCTGCAACCACCACCATGACCCTTCGCAAATCCATCTTCTGGCTTCACCTCGCCGCCGGCCTTGTTGCCGGGGTGGTGATCCTCATCATGTCCGTCACGGGCGTCGCTCTGGCCTACGAAAAGGAAATCGTCGCCTGGGCCGAGCGTGACGCCCAGCGCGTCACGGTCCCGGCCGGTGCCACGCGCCTGCCGGTGGAGGAACTCATCGCCAAGGCCCGCGCCGCCCAGCCTGACGCCCAGCCCGCCAGCGTGATCATCAAGGCCGATCCCGAGGCCGCAGTCGCGCTCAGCCTGGGCCGCGCCGGCGCGATCTACGTCGACCCCTACACCGGCGACGTCCGCAAGCCTGAGCCGACCGCCTGGCGCCCATTCATGAGCGCCATGGTCTCCTGGCATCGCTACATCGCCCTCTCCGGCGACAACCGCGCCCTCGGCAAAGCGATCACCGGCGCCTGCAACGCCGCCTTCCTCGTTCTCGGCGTCACCGGCCTCTACCTCTGGTGGCCGCGCACGTGGTCCAAGCGCGCCCTCGCCGCGATCACCACGATGAAGTTCGACCTCCGCGGCAAGGCCCGCGACTTCAACTGGCACAACTCGATCGGCCTGTGGTCCGCGATCCCGATCATCATCATGACCGCGACCGCGCTCCCGATTTCCTACCAGTGGGCCGGCAATCTCCTGAACAAGCTCAACGGCCCGGTCGCCACGCCCGCCGCCGGCGCCGGACCGGCCGGAGCCGCGCCCGCGGTCACCGTCCCGCCTACGCCAGCCGGAACCAAGCGTCTCGATTACCAGGTTCTGCTTTCTTCCGTCCAGCAACAGATGCCGGACTGGAAGCAGATCACGCTCAACCTCGGTGGCGCCGGCGGTGGCGGTCGCGGCGGCCCCGGTGGCGCTACCGCCCCGGGTGGCCGTGGTGGCCAAGCCCCCGCAGCGGCCGGCTCGCAGGCCGACACCCCCCGCCCCGAAGGCGGACGCGGTGGCGGCGAGCGCCTGGCCTCCACCGCCTCCAACGAAGCTCCGCGCGCCGGAGCCCCCGCGCAGACCGGCCCCGGCGGTCAGGGCGGTGCTCGCGTGAGCGGGGGAATCCAGCCCGTCACCTTCTCCGTGCGTGAGGCCAACACCTGGCCGCGCACCGCCACCACGACGCTCGCCCTCAACCCGTTCACGGGCGAGACGCTGCGCCGCGAAGGCTATGACGACCTTCCGCTCGGCCGCCAGGTTCGCGCCTGGACGCGTTTCCTCCACACGGGTGAAGCGCTTGGCCCCATCGGCCAGGGGATCGCCGGCCTCGGCTCCCTCGGCGGCGTCGTCCTCGTTTGGACGGGATTTGCCCTCTCGTGGCGCCGTTTCTTCGGTCGCCGCAAGCCCGACTCGGTCACAGAAAACGAAGAGACCCCCGAAGTCGTCTCCGCCAAGTCGGACTGAGGCACCTGCAGCCGATCTGAAATTTCAATTGGCGATTCGAGATTCAAGCGCACCGAAGCCGCGCTTGACGACCGGCTCGCTGTCCCGGTGACTGGAAGGCTTCATGACCGCGCTTCCTCCCGATCAAATCGCCCGCCTCGAGGCCGCCCATGCCGCGCTCGCGCGCGGCCACGCCCGTGAGTCCGAGGGCGTGTTGGATGAGGCGCTCAAGGGCTACGACGAGGCCATCGGGATTCTGTCCGCCTGGCCCGGGCCTCCGCCGACCGGCGTGTGCCGCGACCTCGGCGTCGCGTGGATGAACCGCGGCAATGTCCTGCAGCGCCAGGAGGGCCCCAGCGCGTTAACCGACGCCGATGCCGCCTACGATCGCGCCATCACCTTGCTCAACCTGCTGCCACTTGCCGCCGATCCTGCCTTTGGCAACAGCCTCGGTGCCGCCTGGCTGAACCGCGGTCGCGCGCTTCATCGCCGCGGCACCCCTGACGCCATCGCCGCCGCCGTGGACGCCTATGCGAAATCGATCGAGGTTCTTCGCACGCTCCCCCTCGAGGTCAACCCGTGGTTCCGCATCAATCTCGCCGGCGCGTGGATGAACAAGGCGAATGTCCTCATGGGCCTGGGTGACGCCACCCGTGTGTCCGAAGCCCGGGCCGCCGCCAAGGCATCGCTCGCCCTCGTCGTCACGGACGAATCGGCCGAGCCCATTTACGCCGACATCGGCCTCAAGGCCCGCCGCGTGCAATGCGACGCGCTCGGCCAGCTGCTGGTCACGCCGGATCCCTTGAATGACGTCGCCGAGCTCACGGCCGAGGCGAGCGATGCGGTGGACGACGGTCTCACACTTGTCCGCCACTGGGAACAAAAGGGGCTTCCGGCCTTCCGTCCGCTGGCGCTTCGGCTGTTCCTGTTCGGTGCCCGTCTCTACGCCCGCCACCAGCCGCAATTCGTGGCGGAGTTTCTACTCGAGAATCTCGATCCGGAAACCACCCCCGGCGCCTTCGCCGCCGTGGAGGAATTTCATCGCGTCGCCGCCGAAGCCATCGCCCAGACCCGCGCCCGCCTGAACCAGACTGGCATGATCACGCCCGGCACACCCGGTGCGGCGCGCCTGCTCGAGATCGCCCAGTCGCTCACCGCCGCGGAAGCGCGCATCAGCGAACTCCGCGCCACCCATCTCGCCCCGGCCGGCCAGCCGCCGGTCAGCCCGGCCTGATCACACCCGCGTCGATCTCCTTGATCGTCGCCCGGCCGGTCAGGGCCATCGCGAACTCGAGTTCGGTGCGCAGGATGTTGATCACGTGCGCGACGCCGATCGCGCCGGCCGCGGCCAGACCGTAGAGGTACGGGCGTCCCACCATCACGGCGTCGGCGCCCAGCGCGAGCGCCTTGAGGATGTCCGTCCCGCGACGGATCCCTCCGTCGAAGAGAACCGGAATGCGTCCCGCGACCTGCGCCGTGATCTCCGGCAGGACATCGAGGGTCGCAGGCAGTGTATCCAAGGTGCGTCCGCCGTGATTCGACACGACGATGCCCGCCACCCCTTCGCTCACCGCCCGCGCCGCGTCCTCGGCCGTCATGATGCCTTTCACCAACACCGGCAGTCGTGTGATCGACCGCAGCCACACGATGTCCGCCCACGTGGGCGCGACACCGAGCAGGTCGCTGGAAAAGACGCTCGATCCCGCGGCGAGATGCCGCGTGGCGGCGGCCGGCTGTCCGCGCAGGTTCACGGCCTCCACGCCCGCCATCAGCCGGAAACCGGAGCGCTGCTCGCGGTTGCGCGGACCGAGCACCGGCGCATCGACCGTGACAACGATCGCCTCAAACCCCGCCGCCTCCGCCCGCTGCACCAGCGACTGCGTGAGCGCGCGGTCGCGCTGCACATACAATTGGAACCAGAGCGGAGTCTGGGCCTCGCGCGCCAGGTCCTCGAGCAGGACCGTGGACTGCGTGCTCACGATCATACCGGCCTTCATCGCCGCCGCGCCGAGCAGCGTGGCGCGCTCGCCCTCCGGATGCGCCATCTTCTGATAGGCCACCGGCGCGAGAAAGATCGGGTGCTCGTAGGTGCGGCCGAACAGCGTGATGCGCGTGTGGCCACCCTTGAGATCGGCCAGCACACGCGGACGCAGGAGTCGCCGCGCGAACGCCGCCGGGTTCGCCGCCAGGGTGATCTCGTCGCCGACCCCGCCGCTGAAATAGGCCCACGCCGCCGGGCTCATGCGCGCCTGCGCCAGCGGCTCGTAGTCGGTCACAGCGACAACATCCGGCGGAATCTGGGTCAGCGGCGGCAGTACGCTCATGATTGGACCGATACTGAACGCGTCGCTGGCCGAGGCCAAGCTCGCTGTCCCGGGAAATTGTCTAGGAGATGCACCCTGCTGCGTTCGCACGGATTCGCGAGATTCGCGGGCCGCCGCTTACAGAATCCAACGGCCTTCCAGTGTTGCCGCTGCTCCTGAATGCGCCTAACCTTTGACCATGTCACACCCCGTCACGGTTGCCCGCACCTGGGACCTCAGCAGCTATTTCCCGCGCTTCGACGGCCCTGAGTTTTCCGCATTCAAAACCGCACTCCGCGAGGACCTCGCCCGCCACCTCAAGCACGCCGCGCTCCTCGCGCCTCTATCGGACAAGACGCTCGACGCATGGCGGGATGAAATCCTGGCCGGCGAGGATCTTGCCGCCCGCATCGGGCATCTCACTTCCTACATCGGCTGCCTGTCCGCCGCCGATGCCGCCTCCGAGGCGTATCGCGCCGAGGAGGCCGCCCTCGCGACGCTCAGCGCTGAATTCGAAAAGCTCCGGGGTGAACTGCTGCGGGCGCTCCACCATGCGCCTGAGGCACTCCTCGTTCAACTTGAGCAGGCTCCGGGCATGGAGGGCACGGGATATTTTCTCCACCGCCTGCGTCAGGAAGCGGGCCTGCGCATGTCAACCGCCGAGGAAACGCTGGCGGCCGATCTCGCGATCGACGGCCTCCACGCGTGGGGCCGTCTCTACGATACGCTGACCGGCAAGATGACGTTCGAAATGGCCTGGCCCGACGGCCGTCGCGAGACGCTGCCGATGAGCCAGCGCCGTTCGCTCATGGCCAATCAGGATCGCGCGGTGCGCAAAGCCGCCTTCGATGGCGGCAATGTCGTCTGGGCCGCCAACGAGGACGCCCTCGCGGCCGCGCTCAACGGCATCGCCGGCACGCGGCATACGCTCAACCGCCGCCGGGGCATCGGCCATTTTCTCGACAGCTCGCTCTTCGATGCCGCGGTCTCGCGACGCACGATCGACGCGATGTTCGCCGCGATCCACGCGCAGGCCGCCCTGCCCCGGCGCATTCTTCATCTCATGGGCCGGCTGCAGGGCACCAAGGGCATCGCTTGGTATGATCAGGAAGCGCCAATGCAGCTTCCCTCTCAGCCACCGGTGAACTGGGAGCAGGCTTGCGCCATGGTCGACCGGGCTTTTTCCGAGCACTACCCGGCGATCGGTGATTACTTTGAGGATCTGCTGATCAAACGCTGGGCCGAGTCGGAGAAGCGACCGAACAAGCGCCCGGGCGCTTTCTGCACGGGATCCGAACTCATTCGCGAGCAGCGCGTGTACATGACGTACAACGACACGATGAATGATGTCGTCACACTCGCCCACGAGGTCGGGCACGCCTTTCACTCGCACGTGCTGCGCACGACGCGCCCGCTCGCGACCAACTACCCGATGACCCTGGCCGAAACCGCGTCCAATTTCGGCGAGATGCTCCTGATCCACGGCCTGCTCCGCGAACCCGGCCTCACGCCCGGCCAGCGCGCCTTCCTCCTCGACTGCGAAGTCGGCCGCGCCCCGAGCTACCTGCTCAACATCACCGCGCGCTACGAATTCGAGCGGGCGTTCTACGAGGAGCGCGCCGCCGGCGAGGTGCCCGTCAGCCGACTGCATGCGCTCATGACTGCAGCGCAGCACAAGGTCTTTGGCGACGCGCTCGAGCCCGGCGGCGAGGATCCTTACTTCTGGGCCTCCAAGCTCCACTTCTTCATCTCAGGCCTGTCGTTCTACAACTATCCCTACACCTTCGGCTACCTGCTGAGCCACGCCCTCTTCGCCCAGTTCCGTCGCGAAGGCCCGGATTTCCTCCCGAAATACGAGGCCTTCCTCCGCCGGACCGGCAGCGCCACCTGTGAGGACGCCGTGCGCGAGGCCTTGGGCCGTGACATCACCCAACCGGAATTCTGGGCCGAGGCGATCCACGCAATCGAACACCCGCTCAAGGAACTCGAGGCGCTGCTGCCCTCGCTGGTGGGAACGAAGTGATCGATCCGAAGATCAATCCCGGAAAATCTCGCACAGAGACGCAGAGCTGCGGAGTTCAGACAGTCGGATTAGCATTCCATCCCAGCAGAAGCGCAGAACTGATCATCTAAGCGCCTCGTGCCTTTGCACGTGGCTCCCCTCATTCTCTGCGGCTCTGCGCCTCTGCGCGATTTCCGGCTCCATTGATTGAGGTCGGCATCACCAGCATGAGAAAAGTCCGAGAACGAGTTAGAGGCACCGGATGCACGCTTGCGCCGGGCGTGATCGGGTTCATCCTTCGAGCTGCCCGAGCTTCCTGCTCCATCTGATGGATACCCTCTACACGCTGTGCCGCTCGGTGGACAACCACCACGCCCCGCCGATCTCGGCGGAGCAGGCTGCGGAGATCAGCGCCCACAAGCGCACGCACTTCGAGCAGGAGGCGGCGCGTAATCCATTGGTGCGCGCGATCCTCGACGGCAGCACCCTCACGTCCTTCGTCGTCGATCGCGGTGATCGCCATGATTTCCTGCGCGGTCCCGCCGGATTTTTTCGCACGCATGAGCTGCTCCGCCTGACCCGACGAACCAACGCTCCCCTCAAGATCGGCGAACACGAGTACCCCCACGATGAGGTGGCCGCAATGTTTGCCCGCTGCGTGCCCAACGTGAAGCTGCAGCACAACCCGTGGTTCTCGCCCGCCCGCTACACCACCACGCTTGGCCTGGTCTGGGGCGTGACCGCAATTGCCGCCCACCTGGCGGCGCGCGATGCTGGCGAGGGTGATCTTTTCGACGCCGGCATTCTTTACTTTCTCGGCCTCGGAGGCACCGGCGTTGCCCTCGTGACGTCCGCGCTCGCGCGCAACCGTGACGTGCGCCAGGCGTCACCGTGGAATTCCGCCACCTATCTCGATCTCAATGCCGACCTCCTGCGCCGCGGTTCGCCCCTGCTTGCGCTGGCACGCAAGGAATTCATTCCGCAACAGCGGCCCTTCAAGACACCTGAGTTCTACTACCCGCTGGTGCGCCGGATTGAAACCCACGGTCTCGACGACGAGCTCAACCGACGACGGCAACCCTAGCCCGGACACGCTGCTTTCCACCCCACCTCATGACCCCTGCGCCTACCCCCACCCCTGAACGTTCCCTCAACCGACGTGATTTCCTGACGCGGGCCGGCCTAACCGCCGCCGCGGCCTGCCTCGCTCCCGCTGCCCTGCAAGGTGCGAGCGCACCGGCCGCCGCGGCGACGCCTCCCGCTCCGGCCGCACGCTACGAGATCGGGTTGCTCGAAAAGTGGTTCTTCGATGGCGGCGATGGCGGTCCGCTCAAGTACACGCCAGACCAGATGGCACAAACGCTCGACGAGATCGGACTCGATCTCGAACTGACCCTGCGCAAGAACGGCCACATCACGCCGGAAAAGGCGCCCGACGAGCTGCCCGCGATGGTCGCGGCCCTGGCCAAGAAGCAACGGCGCATCCTCTGGGTCGCGATGGACACCGTGCGGCCCGATGAGCCTCACTGGGAAAAGGCCGTTCGCGCCGCCAAGGCGCTGGGCATTCCCCAGTATCGTCACCGCGGTTTCACCTACCGTCCGGGCCGGCCGTTGAAGGATCAGATCAAGGACTTCAACGTGATGGCCCGGGAGTTCGCCGCCGCCAACAAGGAGATCGGTATTCAGGCCGTGTACCAGATCCACTCCGGCGCCAACCAGGCCGGCTCGGCGGCCTGGGACCTCGACCTGATTCTCGACGGCATCGATCCGCAGCACTTCGGCGTGGCCTTCGATCTGCGCCACGTGAAGGTCGAGCAGGGCCTCGCGTGGCCCACGGCAGTCAAACTCCTCGCCCCGCGCACCGTCGCCCTCTGCGTAAAGGACTTTGTCTGGAATGACGAACGCGTGGTCGATGTTCCGCTCGGTCAGGGCCGGGTGAAGAAGCCCATTCTCGATCAGGTGATCGCCGCGCATGGCGGCCCGCTCCCGATCTGCATCCACATCGAGTATTTCCGCAATGCCGCCGGCGCCCTCTACCCCGTTCCCTTCGAGCAGCGGGCGGGCATCGTCGAGGCGTTCCGCAAGGACGCGCGCGTGCTGCGCGAGTGGCTCGGCATCGCCTGACCAGGTCGTCGCCTCAGTCCAGGGTCTGGCGGTAGCGCTTGAGCGCGATCGTCATGATCACAGCGACAAAGAGGAGCATCGGCCAGAGGTGCGGGAGGATTTCGATCAGCCCGTTGCCTTTGAGCAGCACCCCGCGGACAATGCGCAGGAAATGCGTCAGCGGCAGCACGGAGCCCAGGGCCTGCGCCCACTCCGGCATGCCGCGAAAGGGAAACATGAAGCCCGACAGCAGGATCGACGGCAGGAAAAAGAAGAAGGCCATCTGCACCGCCTGCAGTTGATTTTTTGCCACGGTCGAAAACGTGATGCCCACCGCGAGATTCGCGGCGATGAAAACCAGCGCGACCACTACCAGCAGCCCCAGACAGCCGACCATCGGCACCGCAAACAGGAAGCGGGCCGCGAGCAGAATCAGAGCGCCCTGAATATAGCCGACGACGATGTAGGGCACGATCTTGCCCGCCATGACCTCGAACGGCCGCACCGGGGTCGCAAGCAGGTTCTCCATCGTGCCGCGCTCGCGCTCCCGCGTGATCGCCAGCGCGGTGATGATCACCATCGTCATTGTCAGCACGACGCCCATCAGGCCCGGGACCACATTGTACTGCGTGATGCCCTCCGGATTGTAGTGGCGGTGAATCAGGAAATCGACCGCCGCAGGACCGCGGCGAAGCGCACGCACCGTGGCCGGGAGTTCCCGATCCAGCACGGTTTGCATGACGGTGTTGACCGCGGCGATCGCACTGCCCGTCGCGGCCGGATCGGTCGCATCGGCTTCCAGCAGCACCTGGGGACGTTCACCGCGCAAAAGCGTTCGCGTGAAGTCCACCGGGATGTTGAGGACGAACTGCACCTCTCCCAAGTCAATCAACCGGCGGGCCTCCGCCTCTGATTCGACTTCCTCGATCACGCGGAAGTAGCCGCTGTGCGTCATCGCCTGCACGAGCGCCCGGGCATACGGACCGCCGTCCGCATCGCGCACGACCGTGGGCAGGTTGCGCGGATCGGCGTTGATCGCGAAACCGAAGAGCAGCAACTGCACGAGTGGAATGCCGATCATCATCGCGAAGGTCGTGCGATCGCGCCGCATTTGGATAAACTCCTTGAGCACGACCGCCCAGAAGCGCTGGAGGGAAAATCCGCTCATTTGAAGTTATCCTTGGCCGTGTCCATGAGGCTGATGAAAACGTCCTCCAGTCCGGCGTTGATCCGCGTCCACGTGTGCCCGCAGTCGCGACACGGCGCGATCGCCGCCTCAAGCTGGGCTGCATCCCGCCCGCTGACATGCAGCGTGGTGCCAAACGCGACCACCTGCTCGACGCCCGGTTGCCTGCGCAGGCGCACGGCCAGATCCACCAGGTCAGGGCCGGAGACCGACCAGGTCGACAGCCCCGCGGCCGCTACGACTTCGCTGACCGTTCCGCGCGTGAGCAACTGGCCGTAGGCGAGGTAGGCCAGCCGGTGACAGCGCTCCGCCTCGTCCATGTAGTGAGTCGTGATCAGCACGGTCAGTCCACCGGCGGCCAGCGCATGGATCTCCTCCCAAAATTCACGCCGGGCCTTGGGATCCACGCCGGCCGTCGGTTCGTCGAGCAGCAGCAGCTTGGGTTCGTGGATCAGGCACGCCGCGAGCGCCAGTCGCTGCTTCCAGCCACCCGAGAGCTGGCCCGCCAGTTGACGACTGCGCTCCTTCAAGCCGAGCCGCTCCAGACTGCGCTCGACCGCCGCGGCGCGGTCCGGCACGGCGTAGATCCGGGCGACAAAGTCGAGATTCTCGCGAATGCTCAGGTCCTCGTAAAAACTGAATTTCTGCGTCATGTACCCAACATGCCGCTTGATCTGCGCCTGCGCCGTGCGGACATCATAGCTCAGGCAGGTGCCCCGGCCGGCGTCGGGCGTCAGCAGCCCGCACAGCATGCGGATGAACGTCGTCTTGCCACTGCCATTGGGTCCGAGGAAACCGTAGATCTCGCCGCGCCGGACCTGGAGATCGACGTCGTCCACGACCGTGCGCGCGCCAAAGCGCTTGGTGATGCCGGACACGTCAATGACGAGGTCGTTGGCGCTCATGACAACTCAGCGCACCACGGTCACATCGACCGGCTGGCCGGGGTGAAGCTCGCGGCCCGTCTCAGGGACAACCGTTGCCTCGATCAGGAAGACCAGCTTGGCGCGGTTCTCCCGGTTATAGAGCACCGGGGGCGTGAACTCGGGCTTGGGCGACAGGTAGCTGATGCTCGCCTCGACCGGCGCGGCCAGGCCCGAGCCCGTCACCCGCACCGCCTGACCAGCCCGCAGGGCGGCCCGGTCCGACTCCGGCACAAAAAAGCGCACCTTGAGATTGGCCGGAGGCAGCAGCACCACAACCGGAACACCCGCGGACACGTATTCACCTTCCCGGTACAGAGTGTCGAAGACGAGCGAATCCGCCGGCGCCGCCGGGGATTTCTGCCCGACCGCCCAGACCGCACGGGCGTGCGCCGCCTCGGCTGCGGCCACGTCGGCCTCGGCTGCGGCGATGGCGTCCGCGCGACCGCCCAGACGCGCGGTCTCCAGTTGCGCAGTCAGTTCGTCCATCGCGGCCCGGTTGCGCTCGTGGGTCAGGCGGACACGGTCAAGGTCACTGGCCGTGGCCACCGCCTGAGTGAAGAGGGACTCGGTGCGCCGGAGATCGAGGCCGGACAATTCTGCCGCCGACCGGGCCTGGGCCAGGCGGGCCTCCAGCGCGGCCAGTTCGGAGGGACGCTGACCGCGGCGAAGATCCGCCAGCCGGGCACGTGCCTGGTCGAGCCGGCTCTCCGCTTCACGTCGGGTGGCTTCCTCGGCGGCGTGTTCGAGCACATAAAGGGGCGCGCCGGCGGCCACCCGCGTTCCCTTGGCCATCCTTAACTGCTCAAGCCGGCCGCCGAGCGGGCTGCCCACCTGGACAAAATCACCTTCGAAATAACCCTGGTACGAATCGGTTTTGGCCGGACGGCAGGCGCCCAGCAGGAGGGCGATCATCGCCGCACCGAGCAGCCGAAGGGCGGCACGGGTGCGATCAGTGGACGGGATGTTCACGACGGTGGTTTTCATAGTCCTTGCGTCCGGCGGGCGACAGCAGCCCGCTGAAGAAGAGGTGCACGGCCCGATCGACCGTCTGGCGCGGACTCAGCCCGGTGCGCTCCAGCACCTCCGGCTGCATGAGGCCGCGGATCGCGTGCGACCAGAATTCAGCCGCGAAGGCCGCATCGAACTCGGGCCGCACACTCCCCGAAGCGATGCCGTCACGGATGAGACGCCCAAAAATCTGCGGAATGTGCTCGCGGCGCAGGTCTTCGAGGCGGGCGTAGTGACGCGGCGCAAAGCGCTGCAACTCGCGCAACACGGCCGGGCTGATCCGGCCGACATAGGCACCCGCCACAGTGACCACGCCACAGAGTTTCTCGGCGAAGGAAAGGGGGCTTTGCGACAGGACCGCCTCCATCTCGCTCCTCAAGCTCCGGGCCAGATCGTCGAATACCGCCGCCAGGATCGACTCCTTGCCATCGAAATGCACGTAGAGCGTCTTCTTGCTCATGCCCAGTTCGTGCGCGAGCGCATCCATGGTGAAGGAGCGGTATCCGTGCGCAAAAAGCTGGTGCCGCGCCGCCCGCAGGATGCGCGCGGGGTCGGACGGATGATCCCGGGTTGAATCGGTGTGATCAGAAGTCATCTACAATGGAAACTACTATGGTTTCTATAGTTTCCAATGCAAGGCAAATCATGTCATCCTTATTTAACCCATTTTGTCCTCGGATTTTCACAATTCAGCCAAGATGGTGACGGCCTCCTTGTCGGTCGCGCCTTCGGGTTGCAGACCATCCCATCACGAACACCTTCCGATTCCTATGTCAGACCACAGCCACAGCCACGGGGGCAAGAGCGAGCCCAAGTTTT
Organism: uncultured Opitutus sp.; assembly: GCA_964460715.1. Classification (GTDB taxonomy): domain Bacteria; phylum Verrucomicrobiota; class Verrucomicrobiia; order Opitutales; family Opitutaceae; genus CAMAXB01. The sequence goes on from CAYWRG010000003.1 coordinate 130,518, forward strand.
CCGCCCCCCTTTTCCTCGTCACGGTCGCCTTCAGCCTCGCCCTGCTTTGCGGCGCGATGGCGTGGATCGCCCCGAGTGTCTGGCAGGCCCAGATTCAAGCGAGCTGGCTCTCCCTGCTCGTCGTGTTTCTCGTCGTGCATGCCGCCGCGGGTGTCGCCGAATTTTTCTTCCACCGCTATGTGCTCCACGCACCGCTGGTTCCGTTCCTCAGCTATTTCTACAAGCAGCACACGTTGCATCACGCCCTGACGCGCGTGGGCTTCCAGAAGGCGCGCAAGGGTGACGGTGAAATCCCCTATTTGGTCGAGAATCGCTATCCGATCGAGGAAGAGAAGCAGTTCGAGGCGTCCTACTTCCCTTGGTATTCGCTGATCGGATTCTCGGCCTTCGCCAGCATCTTCCTGATTCCCGCGCAGATCCTGCTGCCGTCGGCGCCGGTGATGCTCGGCGGATTCCTCGCCGTGACGTGGTCGATGTGCCTCTACGAGCTCATTCACGCCGTCGAGCACTGGCCACAGGCCACCTGGGATCGTCTGATCGACCATCCCCGCTTCGGCTCGTTCTGGCGCAAGGCCTATGCCTTCCACCTGCGGCACCACGCCGACATCCGCTGCAACGAGGCCATCTCCGGGGTCTTTGGTCTGCCGGTCGTCGACTGGGTGCTCGGTACGTACGTCGATCCCGAGACGCTCTATCGTCACGGTCAAACGGCCAAGCCCGAGGAATTCGTCAGCCCCCGCCCCCGCTTTGGCATCATCCGCTGGCTCGACCAGCGTGCGGATAACGCGGTCAAGTATCGCCGGCTGCAGCGCAGCCGGACCTGAGGCCGGCGCCAATGGCGCCGATTTCAAATTTCAAATCGGCCGGACTCACGAGGCCGGCCTAGGGTAACCTCCCCTGAGCAGATGGCTTGCGACTGGATTTCGACCTAGGGATGCTTGCTCATTCATGAGTCAGGCCCCTGTCTCCGCCTCCGCTGCGACTCCCGGCTCCGGACCGGGAATCGAGTCCCGGGTTGAAGGAGAGCTCACCCGCCTGCTCTACCGCTCGGCGGGTTTCGGACTCTTTTCCAATGTCGTGCTCGCGATCGTGCTGGTCGCGGGACTCTGGGCCTACCTCCCGGCCAGCCTCGGGCTGCCCTGGCTCGCGGTGATCCTGGC
>CAYWRG010000004.1:0-36358 GCA_964460715.1 uncultured Opitutus sp.
GGGTTTGCATGCAACGTCACCACGCGCCCGCGATACTCGGTGTCAAGTGCCTCAAGCTTGCGCACGTCGAGGTCGAGCACCGTCACGCGTGCGCCCATCCCCGCCGCCATTTGCACGGCATGCGCTCCTGAATTGCCCGCACCGATCACGACGACATGACCGGGCAGCGTGCCGGGAATGCCGCCCAGCAGCACGCCCGAGCCTCCGTTCTGCGACTGGAGAAAAAAGGCACCGACCTGCACCGAGAGCCGGCCGGCGATATGCGACATCGGTTTAAGCAGCGGCAGCGAGCCATCCACGCTCTCCACCGTTTCATAGGCGATGCCGAGAATCCGTTTGCGCAGAAGGACACGCGTGAGGTCGACCCCGGCCGCAAGATGCAGGTAGGTGAAGAGCACCTGTCCGGTTCGCATCAAGGCGTACTCCGAGGCGAGCGGCTCCTTCACCTTCAGGATCAGGTCGGCCGCCTTCCAGACCATCCGGCCAGTCGGCGCCAGCTTTGCGCCGGCGGCGGTGTATTCGGCATCGGTGAACCCCGCGTTCGCCCCGGCCGCTTTCTCGACCAGAACGGTGGCACCAAGCCCCGTCAGACGCCGGCACAGGGCGGGCGTGAGCGAAACGCGCATTTCGCCGTCCTTAATCTCCTTGGGGACGCCGATCACCATGCCCGCAGTCTAGCCGCAGCCGGCACCGAGGCAAATCGGAACGACATTACGAGCCGAACCGACCTGCGCCCCGCTGCAGGCGCGCGTGCGCTTCAGCCACCGGCAGGTATTTCTCGGCCCAGCGGCGCAGCCCGGCCTGCTCGTCGGCGGAGAGTGTCCGGACGACTCGCGCCGGCGAGCCCAGCACCAGCGAACCCGGCGGACAGGTGAAGCCCTGCGGTACGAGCGCATTGGCGCCCACGAGGCTGCGGGTTCCGATCTGGGCCCGGTCCAGAATCGTCGCGCCCATGCCGATCAGGCACTCGTCCTCCACCGTGCAGGCGTGGACGATGGCACCGTGGCCGACCGTACACCATGCGCCGATGACGGCGTCGAGGTCGTCAGCCAGGTGGACGACGGCGTTGTCCTGGATGTTGCTCCCCTCGCCCACGACGATCCGCGCAATGTCGCCGCGCAGAACCGCGCCATAGAACACGCTGCTGCGCTCACCAAGGGTCACGTCGCCGACCACCGTCGCATTGGCCGCGACCCAGAGGGCGCGGGCGGTGTCCGGGGTGCGGCCCAGATGGCGGGCGAGGCGTTCCTGTACGGTCATGACAAAGTTGGTTCTCGCCCCGGTCCGCCGCCCACGCAAGCTCGGCCTCAAACCCGATTACCGGTCACCTATGGAGCAACTCACCCACCTGGCGCGTGGCATCCTCGGCATCGTCGCCTTCATCGGCATCGCCACCCTGTTCAGCACCAACCGCCGGGCGATCGACTGGAAGCTGGTCGGCGCCGGCATGCTGCTCCAGCTCATCATCGGCCTGCTCGTTCTGCACGTGTATCCGGTGCGCAAGGCCTTCGAGGCCATGGGTTGGGTCTTCAACCAGGTGATCGGGTTTACCCAACAGGGAACGGGACTGGTGTTCGGCTGGCTCAATGGCATCGCCGGTGGAAACGTCGAGGGCCTGAGCTTTACGCAGGGTGGGCCCATCTTCGTGGTCACGGTCCTGCCCACCATCATCTTCTTCGCCGCACTGACCTCCCTCCTCTACCGCCTCGGCGTGCTCCAGTTGGTGGTCTACGGATTTGCCTGGATCATGTCGCGCACGATGAAGCTCTCCGGTGCAGAGACTCTCAACGCATCCGGCAATGTCTTTGTCGGCCAGACCGAGGCACCGCTGCTGATCAAACCCTACCTCAAGACCATGACCCGGTCCGAGCTCCTGGCCGTGATGGTCGGCGGCATGGCCACCATCGCCGGGGGTGTCATGGCGGTGTACATCACCTTGCTCGGAGGCAACGATCCCGCCGAGCGCGTGCGCTGGGCGACCCACCTCCTGACCGCGTCGGTCCTGTCCGCCCCCGCCGCCCTCATCGCGGCCAAGATCCTTATGCCGCAGGAGGAAACGGTTGACCGCGAGTTGCAGATGACGGCCGAGCGCCCCGGGGCCAACCTGCTCGACGCGATCTGCCTCGGCACCACCGACGGCATCAAGCTCGCCGTCAACGTCGGCGGCATGCTGATCGTTTTCACCGCGCTCATCGCGATGGTGAACTGGATGCTCGGCGACCTGCTCGGTTCGTGGACGGGTTTGAATGGCGTGATCGCCTCGGTCTCTGGCGGTCGTTACGATTCCCTCTCGCTGCAGTTCTTCTTCGGCATCGTCGGGGCCCCGGTTGCCTGGCTGATGGGCGTGCAAAGCTCCGACCTCCTCGTGGCCGGCCAGCTCCTCGGCGAGAAGACCGTGCTCAACGAGTTCGTGGCCTACTTCTCGATGAACCAGTTGCAGTCCAGTGGTGCGCTCACCGATGACCGAACCCGCGTGATTCTCACGTATGCGCTGTGTGGGTTCTCCAACATCGTCTCGATCGGCATTCAGATCGGCGGCATTGGCGCTCTCGCGCCGGAAAAGCGCAGCGAGCTTGCCCAGCTCGGCTGGCGCGCGCTGCTCGGTGGCAGCATCGCCTGCTTCCTCACGGCCTGCGTGGCGGCGATGCTGACGTGAAGTCGCGTTCGAAGTAGCCGGACAAGCCTGGCTACCGCGAGCACCCGCGTCACTTTTTGTACCACTGACCGTTCTCGCGCTGGACCCAGACGCCGGCGGCGCTGGCTGCGGCGATCTGCTTGGCAAAGGCCCGGCCGACGACCTCAGCGGAACTGCCCGTCCTCGACGCGGTGTCGGCAAAGACTTCCTGACGATCGGCATTTTCCGACGCGGCCACGGAAGCGGCCTCGTCGCCACCGGATCGGACTTCAAGAAACCCGCGGTTATTTTCGCCCACTGACTCGGAAACCTTGAGGCGATCAATCACCGGCACGCGCTCACGCATCCGGGCCTTGGCGGCATTGGCGTCCACGGCGAAAGCCGGGGCGACGCAGACAAGGGCCGTGGCAAACAGAGCAGACAGAAAGCGGGTGGAGGCATTCATCGTGCAGCAGGGGTTGAAGCGGCGGACGGCGTGTTCACGGTGGAGGAATCACCGTAGATATCGGACAGGAGATTGGTGACCGCCTGCTCGACCTTGACGTTCACGTCGACGGTCGCGTGAACCTGAATCGGGTCGAGTTTGACGTGCAGGCAGCCGGTCAGCAAACCGGCAATCAAGACGAGGGGAAGGCAGCGGCGCATGGGAGGAGGGTTCTTGATGTGACCCGGACTGGCAACGAAAGTTTCGTCGGAAAGCCTCCCTGGAAAATCACCGAAAACCCATTCACCACCACGAAATACACGGAACACACGAAATTCGGATTGCCCTACCGCAGATCGACCGAGAAATCCTGCTCAACGCCCAGCTTGAGGACCTCGGAAAGGGGGCCGGCGACATTGATCTGAAATGTCACCACTTCCACCGCTCCGCCGTCACCCACCGGTCGCCCCCGAATCGACACGCTGGCGGTCCGACCGGCGGCATCGCCATCCGGACTCAGTTCGACCGAGAGGGACTGCACCTGAAGCGGAATCTGCCCGAGCTCGATTTCACGCAGGGTTTGATGGGCAGGGTTGATCGGGGAAAGACAACGCGAAAGCGGACCCAGCCAAGCGGGGAGCAGAACGAAGCGTGCGGGCACCTGGGAGGTCAGAAAACCGGGACTCGCCGCCAGCGTCAGCGTCGTCGGCTCCGACGCGTCCAGGCGCAACCGGCCCTCTCCAATCTGAAAGCCGTCGGCCTCACTCCACGCCACGCGGACATCCCCGTTCACGCGTCCGTTCACCTGCGCAAGCACTGCGGGAATCAACTGGACGATGTCCTGCAGCCCCACGCGCGTCACCCGAATGCGCGCCGCCACTGCCAGCGGCTCAAAGGTCGCACTGAACAGATCGGCTTCCACCGCTCCGCCGGCGATCTCCACCCGTGCGGTCGCAATGTCCGCCGAGGAAAACCCCACCACCTTGCCGCGCACCGCGAGCAGCCGCGCACCGAGGCGCGGCGTGGTGATGGTCTGGACCGAAAGATCAAACGGCACATCGCCTGCCAGCAGGTCGTCGATCGGTCCGCCGATGCGGCCTTCGATCCCGTCCAGCTGAACGCCCCAGACCCCATGCCGGGCCGACACGTCTTTGAGATCGGCCACCACCCGGCCCGAAACGCCTTGGTCCCCGGCTTCACCTTCGCCGGCGAGCACGAGCGTGCCTTCCACTTCGAGATCGAGCAGATCCGTGCGCTCAAGGTAGGTCGCAAGCGCCGGCAGCCAGGTCGCGAGATCGATCCGCCCCTCCGTGATCCGCCAGCGCACCAACCCGGCGGCTGAGTCGAGGTCAAAGGCCACGCGCAGTTCGACCCCTTCGCCCGTCACGATCAACTCCCCCGGGCGCAGCGGCTCCGCGGAGCCCTTGAGCGAAACCTGCCACTGCAGCGTCCGGCCCGGCACCGGACTGAACTCGCCACGCAGCTCACCCGCAAGCGGTGGCAGCCTCCACCCTGCCGCCAAGCCGACGGCGGCGAACAACGAGCCAAGCACGAAGAGGGTGAGCCAGCGCACACCGGATAGGATTCGAAAAAGGCGCAAAGGTTGCTAGCTTGATGTGCATCCGACGACAGCGGTTGCCGCTCCTGCGCGAGCCACGGAGGCCCAGCGCGGCCAGCCTGGGACCTTCGGGAGGTGGAACGGCTTGTTCCCAAGGCGCTGGATCGAATCGCCGGCGACAAGTCCAAGCTCACGCATTGCTGGCAATGCGTTGCCCCCTTAGGAAAAAGAACGGCCGCAGCGCAGCCGGCGACAAGCAGCTCGCAGCCGGATCAGTTCACCGGAACCGCCGAGAGATTCCAGATCTCACGGGCGTACTCACGGATGGTGCGGTCGCTCGAGAACTTGCCGACGCGGGCGGTATTGAGGATCGCCATCCTGGCCCACGCAGCGGTGTTGCGGTAGGCCGCATCGACCTTGGCGTGCGCATCGCTGTAGCGACGGAAGTCCGCCAGCACGAGGTAGGGATCCCCGCCGCCCAGCAGGCTGTGATGAACATGACCGAATGCCCCGGTCTCGTTCGGCGTGAAGTAGCTCGAGCCGAGCCAGTCGATGATCGCGCGCAGTTCCTCGTCGGCGTTGTAAAGGTCCCACGGATTGTAGCCGCGGGCCCAGAGCGCCTCGACCTCGTCCACCGTGTGGCCGAAAATGAAGATGTTGTCGTCTCCGACCTCCTCCTTGATCTCAACGTTGGCGCCATCGAGCGTGCCGATGGTGAGGGCACCGTTGAGGGCGAGCTTCATGTTGCCGGTGCCGGACGCTTCTTTGCCCGCAGTGGAAATCTGCTCCGACAAGTCGGCCGCCGGGATGATGCGCTCGGCGAGCGAGACGCGGTAATTGGGCAGGAAGGCGACCTTGAGTTTGCCGCCGATCCGGGCGTCGCCGTTGATGTGCGCTCCGATCACATTGATCGCGCGAATGATGTTCTTCGCGAGATCGTAGCCGGGGGCGGCCTTGGCCGCGAAGACGAAAACGCGCGGCGCGATGTCGAGTGACGGGTTCTGCAGTAGGCGGCGGTAGAGCGCCATGATGTGCAGCAGATTCAGGTGCTGGCGCTTGTACTCGTGCAGGCGCTTGATCTGGACATCGAAGAGCGCGTCCGGCGAAACCGTGACGCCGCATTCCTTCTCAATCAGCGCCGCGAGGTCGACCTTGTTGGCACGCTTGATCGCCATGAATTCCTTCTGGAAGGCGCGGTCGTCAGCGTGCTTCTCGAGGCCACGCAGGAGATCAAGGTCACGCACCCAGTCGGCGGAGCCGAGGGTCGAGGTGATGAGCGCGGAAAGGCGCGGATTGGTCTTCAGCAGCCAGCGCCGCGGCGTGATGCCGTTGGTCTTGTTCTGGAACTTGCCGGGGTAAAGCGCGTCGAACTCAGGGAAGAGATCCTTCTTCAGCAGCGCGGTGTGCAGGGCGGCAACGCCGTTGACCGCGTGCGAGGCCACCACCGCGAGATTGGCCATGCGCAGCATCTTCTGGCCGTTCTCCTCGACGAGGGAGCAGATGCGGAGTTTCTCCGAATCTCCGGGCCAGCGTGCGGCGACCACCTTCATGAGGCGGGCGTTGATCTCGAAGATGATCTGGAGGTGACGCGGGAGCACGCGCTCGAACAGCGGAACGCTCCACTTCTCCAGCGCCTCGGGCAGGAGCGTATGGTTCGTGTAGGCAAAGGTCTTGGTGACGATGGCCCAGGCCTCGTCCCAGCCGTGCCCCTGCTCGTCGAGCAGGATGCGCATCAACTCGGCCACCGCGACCGTCGGGTGCGTGTCGTTGAGCTGGACGGCCACCTTGTCCGAAAAATTGTTCCAGGAATTCGCCGGGTTGCGGAAGTGGCGGCGGATGATGTCGCGCAGCGAGCAGGCGACGAAGAAGTACTGCTGCACGAGGCGCAGCTCCTTGCCGTTCTCGGTCTTGTCGTTCGGATAAAGGACCTTCGAGATCGTCTCGCCGACAGCCTTGTCATGCACCGCCTCGACGTAGCCGCCGCGATTGAATGCCGCGAGATCGAACTCCTCGGTGGACTTGGAGGCCCAGAGGCGCAGCAGGTTGACGGTATTGGTGCCGTAACCCGCGGTCGGGATGTCGTGCGGGACGCCGATGATGCGCTTCGTGCCGACCCACTTCGGCTTGTAGTTGCCGCGGTCGTCAAAAACGTTCTCCACGCGCCCATAGAGGTGAATCTCCTGCGTGTACTCGGGACGCACCACCTCCCAGGGATCACCGAAGAGCATCCAGTTGTCGGGCGACTCGACCTGGTTGCCGTTGACGAAGGTCTGCTTGAAGAGGCCGAATTCGTAATAAATGCCGTAGCCGAGCGCCGGATAATCGAGCGTGGCGAGTGAATCGAGAAAGCACGCCGCCAGACGCCCCAGACCGCCGTTGCCAAGACCCATGTCGACCTCGGATTCGCGCAGCAGGTCGAAGTCCTGCCCGAGCGAGGCCAACGCCGCCTTGGCCGTGTCAAACATGCCGGTCGCGAGCAGATTGTTGCCGAACAGGCGGCCCATCAGGTACTCGAGCGAAAAATAGTAGAGTCGGCGGACGTTCTGGGCGTTGTGGACCGACTGGGTCGCAATCATGCGCTCATGCATCTTGTCGCGGACGGCCAGGACGGTCGCCACCCACCAGTCGCGGGGTTGGGCCGAAACCGGGTCACGCGCCAGGGTCGAAACCAGGTGCCGCTGGATCAGCGCGCGCAGGATCTCCACGGCCGTATCCTTAGGCGGGCGGACGGTGGCAACCGGGGCGGACGGGCTGGCGGAGGCGGTTTTCTTCTTCGAGGGAGTCGGCATAGGGAAAGGGATTGGCCCAATGACCAAGTTTCGTGCCACCCCTGCCCCGGGGGAAGGCTATTTTTGAAAGCGCCGGGCGAGTTCACCCAAGCTTAACTCGACTTGCGTCGGCCGGCCCGCCGGGCTGGTCAGCGGCGAACGGCAGGCAAACAACTGCGTCACCAAGGCCCGCATGTCCGTCTCGCCCGCCACGTCGGGCAAACGAATGGCCTTCGCGACAGCCAGGCGGGCCAGTTCGTCCCGCGCCAGATCAACCGCTCCTTCCGGAAAGCGGCCCTCCCGGATCGCGCCGAGCAGGTCACGCAGGAATGGCTCGGCGTCGGCCGGCTCCATCCACGCCGGCACCGCCTCGATGCGGAAGAAATTCCGGCCAAATTCACCGATCTCAAACCCGTGGGCGTTCAGGAACGCCAGGCGGTCGAGCAACAAGGCCGTCGCCACCGGATCGAGTTCGACCGGCACCGGTAGCAGCAGCCTCTGGCTGGCCACCGCGCCCGCCTTGAACTCAGCCTGCAGGCGCTCGAACCACACGCGCTCATGGGCCGCGCGACGATCGATCACGACCACGCCCGCCGGGGTTTCAAAGAGCACGTACGTGCCGTGGACGCGTCCGACATAGCGCCACGCGGCGATCGCATCGCGAGCCGACGGCGCAGCCGCGGCCGGAGGCGGCAGCGGATTCACAGGGGCCACCGCCGGCAACGGCGAGGCTGACAACGGAGTCGACAGCGCAACGTGAGCCGGACGAGGCGCGGGTGCGGAACTGCTGACGCCACCCGGCGCCGGACGCATGATGGCGCCGCCCGACGTGAGGGCCGGCGAGCGAGCGGGAGGCACTTGCAAAGGCGGCGGAGCCACCGGCGCCACCAAAGGCGATTCCACGATCTGCGCCGCCGGAGCGAGTTCGCGCAGGCGCTGCAGGACCGCACGGATCACAAAGCTGCGCACCACCGGCTCGCTGCGAAAACGCACCTCGCGTTTCGCCGGGTGCACGTTCACGTCGACGGCCGCCGGATCGATATCAAGGAAGACAAACGCCGCCGGGTAACGCCCCTTCGGCAGCGACTCATGGTAGCTCTCGATCAGCGCGTAGTTCAGCGTGCGGCTGTCGACCGGCCGGTGATTAACAAACGTGATCATCTCGTGCCGCGTCGCCCGGCCCGCACCGGGTCTCCCGATGAATCCGCTCAGGCGCATCCCTGGTTCCTCGGCCGACAATGGCACCAGGCCCTCGGCAAGCTGCCGCCCGAAAATCTCCCCCACCCGCTCCACCAGATCGGTGCACTCCGGCGAGCGAAAGATGATGCGACCGTCCTCGATGAGGGTGAAGGCCACGCGGGGAAACGCCAGCGCGTACAGCCGCACGCCCGAGACGATGTGCGCGGCCTCGGTCTGGTCGGTCTTGAGAAACTTGCGCCGCGCCGGCACCGAATTGAAGAGCTGCGCCACCTCGATGCGCGTGCCGACCGGACGGCCGCATTCACGCACGTGCACGAGCCGTCCGCCATTGACGACGATCTCCGTCCCTTCCTCGGCCCCGGTCTCGCGGGTCTGCAGCGTGAACCGGGAAATGCTCGCGATCGACGGCAGCGCCTCGCCGCGAAACCCGAAGCTCGCCAGCCGATTCAGGTCGTCCGCCTCGATGATCTTGCTCGTGGCATGACGCTCCAGCGCCAGCATCGCGTCATCGCGCGACATGCCGCCGCCGTTGTCCTCCACGCGGATCAAGGATCGTCCGCCATGGCGAAACTCCACCTCGACCCGCGTCGCCCCCGCGTCCACCGCGTTCTCCACCAACTCCTTCACCACCGCAGCCGGGCGCTCAATCACCTCGCCAGCGGCGATCTGATTGGCGACCCGGTCGGGAAGGATGCGAACTTTGGACATGGAGGGAGACGAATGAGGAACGCCCTAGCGTCGGGCTGTCCGCGCGGGCGTCAATCGCGAGAATCGGTTAGTCGTATTCAGATTCAGGGTTCGAGGTTCGAAAAATCGTTCTCGTTCTTCGTTCTCTTACTCGTTCTCGGATCGGAAGGAGAAAGAGAACGAAATGAGCACCACACCCATCGGACACTCTGCCAACGCGTACTCATGACTTGGACTGAGCATCGTCCTTCGCCGATCCAGGCGGGCGGATCGACTGCAGGTCGATCAGGTTGGCCAGGTAGGTCGCGGCGCGAAACGGCCGGAGAATCGCATTGCCGATCACCAAGGGCTCGGGCGAGGCCCGGGTATCCTCCGGCAGCCGCGCCACGCGCGACGAGATCACCACCGCACTGACCAGCGAGAACACGAAGAACGCCATGAACACCTTCACATCGATCGCCGGGCCCGGACCGGAGCCGTCCTTGAGAAAAAGCCCCCAAAGGATCGGCGAGCAGCCGCCGAGGCAGGCCGTGACCGCACCGTAGATCGCCACCATGAGCGTGCGATCCTCCGCCGGGACCACCTTCGGGAGATAATTGAGGTAGGCGACATTCCAGCAGGCCACCGCCGTGCCGAGCACGAGGTAGGCTCCGCCAATCGCACCCAATCCGCCCGCACCGGTCTGCAGAAAAAAGAACCAGAAAACCGCCACCGCCGCGTAGAGCCCGACCGAGAGGAGGAGAAACCCCCGCGCGCCGGTCGCGTCGATGCGCCGTCCGATCACCCACGCCGCGGCAATCACGCCGATGTAACGCAGCACCTCGAAGCCCATGATATGCCAGGCGGCCAGCGCCGGCACGACCTTGAGGTAGTAGGCGGTGAAGGGCGGGATCGAGGTCGTCACGACCGCCGCCCAGACGGACAGCCAGAGAAAACTCCGAAACGGCGAAGGGGCGAACATGTGCCGCGGCGTGTCGCGCAGCACCGTGGCCAGGCTGATCGCGGTCGGGTTCGGTGTATCCGGCAGCTTGCGCAGGGCAAAAAAGCTCAGGGTCGATCCCACCAGCGCGATCACGTACTGGAGCAGCAGGGCCAGGTAGACCGGCAGCGTGGCAAACAAGAGAGTACTCGCGATCAGCGTGCCGACCCCGCCGACCCCGGAGAAAAACTGGTCGCTCGCGAAATAGCGTCCGCGCACGCCGATCGGCAGGATCGAGTACAGCCAGGGGATGATCGCTGCCGCGCCGATCGAACGGAAAAAACAGAAGAGAAAAACACTGCCGACCAGGGCATCGACCATCCACGCCTGCGGTCCATAGCGTGGCGCCAGGACCGCCAGCAGCACAGGCACCGAAAGAAACAGGCTGCGCATGCCCCAACCGCCCAGCATCACGCGCTTGTACCCGTGCTTTGGCAGCAGCGCGGTCGAAATGATCTGGATCGGCGTGAGGATGAAGACGAACGAGTAAGCGAGCCCGACCTGAAAGGGTGACGCGCCGAGTTGCTCGGCAAAGAGCACCATGGGCGTGCCGATGCCGATCTGCCACGACAGCGCATTGAAAAATCCGAAGACCAGCCCCGCGCGAAACGGAGCCAGTTCCGGGTCAGCGTTGGCGGTGGGAATCAGCCGGGAGAGCACGTCGGAAGCCGGCTGGGCCGGCTCAGGCCAGCCGCTTCCGCCAGCGGGCGAACTGTTTCTTCACCTGCGCCGGCCCAGGCATGCCCGTGCCGCGGCGCAGGCTCAGGCCGCGCGAGAGGTTGAAAACCGAAGGCCAGTCCGCGCCGTAGCCCGGATGGATCTTGCGCACCTCGTCCACGGGAAGCTGGTCGAGACGGACATTGTTCTGCTCCGCGAGCTTCACCACCGCACCGACCGCATGATGCGCCTCACGGAAGGGAACGCCGCGCGCCACGAGGTAGTCGGCCAGGTCAGTCGCCAGCAGCGCCGGATCGGCCACCGCCGCCGCGCACCGCTCGCGATGCATCGTCATCCCGGCGATCGTGCCCGCAAGGACGTCGGTGCAGAGGGCGGTCTGGTCAAAGCTGTCGAAGACCGGCGGCTTGTCCTCCTGCAGGTCGCGATTGTAGGTGAGCGGCAGACCCTTGGCGAGGGTGAGCAGCGTGTGCAGGTTGCCCTGCAGCCGGGCCGACTTGCCGCGCAGCAGTTCACACGAATCCGGATTCTTCTTCTGCGGCATGAGCGACGAGCCCGTGCAGAACGCGTCGGGCAGCTCGATGAACTTGAACTCCACGCTCGACCAGATGATGAGGTCCTCGGCCACACGCGAGAAATGCACGCCGGCAAGGGCGCAGGCGGCGGCGAACTCGATGAAGAGGTCGCGGTCGGCAACCGTGTCCATGGAGTTCTGCGTGACGCGTGGCTTGCCCTTGGCGTCAACGAAGCCCAGCGCCTTGGCGGTGAACTCGCGGTCGATCGGCAGCGTCGTGCCGGCGATGGCGCCGGAGCCGAGCGGGCACCAGTTGGCGTGATCGGCGACCACGGCAAAACGCTCGCGGTCGCGTTCCAGCATCTCGAGGTAGGCGAAGAGATGATGCGCCAGCGAGACGGGCTGCGCGCGCTGCAGGTGGGTGTAGCCGGGGATGAGCACGTCGCCGTCGCGCATTGCGACCGCAAGGATCGCGCGCTGGGCCGCGAGGAGCTTGGCGGAGAGGGTCGCACAGGCGTGCTTGAAGAACAGGCGCATGTCAGTCGCGACCTGGTCGTTGCGGCTGCGGGCGGTGTGCAGCTTGGCCGCGGCGGGCACGCGCTTGGTCAGCGCCTGCTCGATGTTCATGTGCACGTCCTCCAACTGGGTGTTCCAGCTGAAGCGGCCGGCCTCGATCTCGACGAGGATGGCGTCGAGCCCGTTGTGAATCGCGTTGCGCTCCGCGGCCGTGATCAGGCCGACGTGCGCGAGCATGGCCGAGTGCGCCTTGCTCCCCGCAATGTCGAACGGGGCGAGTCGGTGGTCGAATGACACCGATTCGCTGAAACGCAGCATGAGGTCCGCCGGACCTTCGGAGAACCGCCCACCCCACGTGGCCTGGGATTTCTTAGCCATAATTGGATCCCAGCACAGAACCCCGGCGCAACCGGCGCAACGCGAAAGATGGTTTGCCGAGGGCGGCTTCCCTCGCACGCTGCGGACATGCGCCGTTGGTTTGCCCTCCCCCTGCTGCTCGCCGCCCTCGCCGCCGTCCCGGCGGGCGCGACTGTGCCGGAGGCCGCCCTCGCGCCGGCTTACACCGAGGCAACGGTCGACAAGGTGAAAACGTCCATTTACGTCGGCAGCGTGACCCTCGACATGCCGCCCTTCCGGCGCGGCCAGAGCCGCTACGAGTCGACCTATGCGGCCCGGGTCTTTCCCTATTTCTTCTACAACGAAAAGGGCCGGATCGAGATCGACCTGACGGACGACGATCTGCGCAAGCTCGCGGCCGGCGAGCGCGTCCCGTTCACGGGCAAGGCCGAGAATCTGGACGGCGAACCCCGCCGGGTCGAGGGTCACGCGACTCCGGACGATGCGCTCTCCGGCACGATCAAGGTGCGCGTCTGGGTCAGCCCGAAGATCGAGCTGATTTTCAACTCGCGCTACCGGTTCACCGGCCGGTAGGCGCTCCAAGGGCTTGCTGTAACCGGGGTCGCTGCCCCCGGTCCGAGAGGCATCTCGCTCAATCTCCGGGCTCAGCGAGCCCGGCTACATCGATCACCGTCACGTCGCCGTCGCGGCGCCGAGCCGCGCGCGCACCTCGGCCACCGCATCGGGAATCGCGAAGGGCTTTTGCAGGAAGCCCGCCGCGCCGGCGCGATTGATCTCCTCCTGCAAGGCGTGGCCGAGCTGGCCGGTCATGAGAATGACGCGGATGTCGGAGCGGATCTGCCGCATCCGCATGAACGCCTCCCAGCCGCTCATCCGCGGCAGCCCGAGATCGCAGAGCACGAGCGAGATCGTGGCGTGATGTCGCTCGAAGGTCTCGACCGCCTCGGCCCCGTCGCGCGCCTTAAGCACCTTGAAGCCATGGCGCTCCAGGGCGAAACCGAGGGCATGCAGCAGAGAGTCCTCGTCGTCCACCACGAGGATGGTCGCGCCGGCACCGAGGCTGGCGCTGGGGATGGGCTCGGTCAGCGCCGCCGGTTCCGCGAGCATGGGGAAATACAGGCGAAACGCCACCGTATCGCCCGGCAGCTGATCGCGCTCCACGCAGCCGCGATGACCGGCCATGATGCTCTCGATTGAGGCGAGCGAGAGATCCCGTCGGTTTTCCCACGGGATCCGCGCCGTGCGGCGCGGACTCAGGGTTGAAGGCGCGAGCTGGATCTCCAGGCCGGCATAAAGGGGTTCGCGCGCGTGACTGAACTTCGCCTGCAGCGCCGCCCCGTTCACGCGCTGCGTGTTCATGCGCAGGTGGAACCCGCGGCCCATCACTTCGTAGGCGCGGCGGCACAGCTCGTTGACCATGTAGGCCATGTGCTTCGGATCGAGTCCGGCCGGCCCGAGCAGCGGCTCCGTCACCAACTCGACCGCCGCGCGCCAGGTGTCGTTGGCGCCGACGTTGCGCGCGAGTTCGTCGAGCAGGACATTGAGATGAATGCGCTGCAGCGCCGGCACCGATTGGCGGGTGATGTAGAGGGTCTGTTTGACGAGATCCGCCGCGCGCTGGACGGCGTTGTCGATGCCCTGCACCGCCGTCTGGATCCGGCGCGGATCGCTGCCGCTGTCCGCCAGGAAGGCGGTGTAGCCCATGATGATCGCGAGCAGGTTGTTGTAGTCGTTGCTGATCGAGCTGGCGGACGAGAGGAAATTCTGGGCCCGGTGCATCTGTTCCAGGCGCGCGTCGCGACTGACCTCGCGCTCAAGATCAACCACCGTGGTGACCCGAAAAACCTCCCCCGTCGGGGCCGTCAGGCGGCGATCCGAAATCTGCGCAAAGATCGGCCGGCCGGACTTGTGCAGGTAGGTGACCGGCGGCACGGAGGTTTCGCCTGCGATGATCGACGCATGCGCGCTGGACGCCGTGAACGCGACCTCGGGGGGATGCAGCCGCACGAGCGAACCGCCCACCAGCTCCTCCGCCGTGTAGCCCGTGATCGCGCAAAACGCCGGGTTGACCGAACAGATGCTGCCGGCCGCGTCGGAGAGGCAGAAACCGACATCCACCTGCTGCCACGCAGAAGCCGCCAGCGCGGAAAAATCGATCGGGGCTGGAGCGGGGTTGGAGTCGGCCATGAGTCGAATCAGGAAACCCAGTGAAAGACGATCGGGCGGTCGAGCGACGGGTGCAGGCTCTGATGGACCGGGCAGGCATGGGCCGTACGCTCCATCAGGCCTTCCGGCAGCGCAGTGATCGCGATGGGGAGCCAGATATCGGTCGCGAGACGGACAATGCGGCGAGGTGCATCCGCCGACATTTCCTTGGTGACCTCAATGCGCGCCCCCTTGAGCTCCACGCCGTGTCGACGGGCGACAATCGCCAGGGTCGTGAGGATGCACGTACCGAGCGCGGTCCCCACCAGGTCGGTAGGCGAAAACGCCTCACCCCGGCCCTGATTGTCTTTGGGGGCATCCGTGACCAACGAATTGCCCGATGGCCCGTGCAGGGCGACGCAGTGCAGATCCCCTTGGTATTCTCCCGTGACTTTGACCATAGACGGCGATGAGTAAGGCAACTGCATCTCCACCAAGTAAACGCAGAAATATCCTCTCTGGGGCAAATTCCCGGGCTGTGCACCGGTGAACACACTAGCCACGCACGCGGGCCGGACGGAGCCGGACCCGGCTTTGCCCTTGTAGGCCGGGGCGTGGCCGCCTAGGACAACAGCGCCTTGGGTGCCCGTAGCTCAACTGGATAGAGCTCTCGCCTTCTAAGCGAGCGGTCGTGGGTTCGAATCCCGCCGGGCACGCCACGCCGTCCTTGTGCCGCCCGCCCGTTGATCACAGACGCATACCTCCCCCCGCAAAACCCAAGGTTTACGTCAGTCTGCGCAGGCCCAAGGTTTACGTCATATCTAGCCAACGGCTCAGACGGCCGACAGTAGCGAATGACTTACTCGGATAAGCGTCTTCCTGGAGAAGCCCTTAGTGTCTGCCTTAAAGCCACCTCGCCGGCCTACCAAAACCACGTGGAGAATCTGAATGGTCTGCTGGACCTCGCCGCTTACTGGACCGAGGAGGCCAACCGGACTTTCCAAAGCGATCAGACCGACGTTGGCCAAGAGGTTAAAGACTATGCACATGCTCCCGGGACCACAGTGCATACCGTGCTTCAGCGGCGAATCAAAAACCACAAAGATCGCCAAATTCCGAGTGCGTTTCGCATGCTGAATCAGCGCAAGTTTGAGTGCTATCTCGCCAACCCTGCGACTTGCGCAGAGATTCAAAAGCAGGTGGAGGAAATGGGGCCGCTGGCACGCCCAGTCTAGTTTGCACCCAGACATAGATAGCGACTACTTTAACGAAGAGTAGTCAGTCTACGTCACAATTCACGCCCTTCCATGCCTGAGCCAATTTTATCCGACAAACTTCTGCGCGAGCCTTCGCTTCAGATCAGGTGGGCCGGGAAAGGGGACAGCCCAGATCCAGACATCTTCCCGCTTCGGTTTTTTACATCGGAGGGGTTACTTCAGGCGGAAATTCATTTGGTCGCCGGTACCCGTGGTGCGTGGGCCCAGGCTAAATGCGATGTGCGTGTGAAGGGCCTGACCGCAGAGTTGGATTACGAGCCCTATCGTGAGTTTAACCAGGCCCATGACATGTTGCTCGGAGTCGCACGGCTGACTTTTGCCGATGAAGCGCGAACCCAGTTGGTTCGCGCGGAATGGCGGCAAAAGGGACGGACAATTTTTCAGCCGTCTGCCTTCGCTAGTGCGGCGCTCGTCGTGCCTACGGGCGCTGAAACGACGCCATCCCGACAGTACTACCGTGTGATGCTCGGAAAGGGTAGCCTACACGCGGAGGAATGTTTCCGAGGCGGTTTCATCGGCACTGACTTTGGAATTGTGGAGGATCTCACAGGAAAGCTTCCTGCCGATTGGAGAGAATTCAATCGCCAGTACATACCGATCTACTTGGAGAATCACCCTGGAAAGTCCAAAATTGGCGCCGGCTTGGCGTGTGGGTTTCTCTGGACCGTAGCACGCGGGATTCTGATCGGAGACTATGTGCTCTGCCCTGATGGAAATGATCGCTACCGGGTGGGTGAGGTGACCGGAGAGTACTACTACGCCCCAGGTCAGGTACTTTTCCATCGTCGCCCGGTCAAATGGACTGACATCTTTATCGATCGCGAGAGCATGACACAGGGGCTGCGAAACTCAGCGGGGACTCCAGGCACCGTCCAACGCTATATGGGTTTCGTACTCGATGAGATGGCGGAGGACTACCAGACAGTGAAAGGTGTGATCATCGCCCTTGAGGACGACCAACGCATCCGCCGAGCGCTCCGAGTCACACAGAACATCGAATTTTTTCGTTACGAAGTGAGCTTCAGGCTCTTCAGGGCCTAGTTGCACCTCCAAGTAGTGCTTAAATTTTCTAAATTTCAGCGATACAGCGTCTTCCATCGGCTCAGCCATTGGGCTGGCTTGCACAATTCAAGTCCGCCACGCGCAACCTAGGTCCAAGGATTGCGTCAGCAGCTTCACGTGACCCAAGGTATGCGTCTGAAAACTACTGTGATTCGCTACTCACGGCGCAAACGAGGACCAACCTTTGCGTCAAAAGGTCGGTTTTAGTATGTGTCGATGATCACCCGTTGTGATCACAGACGCATACGGCTACATAGATTAACTTCAGAATCGCAGGTTCCCCAAAAGCAATTGTGACACACCCTAGTGAATGAAGAGGGCCACGAAGACCCGCCGAGGTGCATGACGATCGAACAATCGCGGTTCGCCGAGTAACACTCCGATCCGCTTTTGTGAGATTTCGCATCCGCTCTTTCTGAGCACACGCGCACAGAGCCGCATCTTTCGGGTAAGGACTCGCTCACCTCGTGCAATCTCAAGCTCCCGCCGACGTCGGTAGGCCGCTGCCATACGACGACACAATTTAGGAAAGCGGGACCGAAGTGTCCTCACTGCAATGCCTGCCTCCCGGGAAAAATGGGCGAGAGAAATCGCCTGGATGCGCGGCCCCTTCAAGCGTGTTCGCATGTTGCCTTCGATAGTAAGCCAGTCGATTGGCGCGGAACAACGTGAAGGCCGGAGATAAATCTGTCCCTGCGCAGAGCCGATACTTCGCTCAACTGGACACTGACCACACAGCAACTCGCTTAGGCTGACCCCGAATCGATAGCACACAAAAAGGGCCGCCTGCATACATGGCTTGGCCTTACCGGTTAGCCAGTACCATGCGGTTATCCGCAAAGAGATGATTTACGGCGACCTCGCGTTTGCCGACATCTCGGGTCTGGACGAGGCTTTTACAGCGGCCCCCCGGGCCTCCACCCAGAATATCAGGTTTTTCCAGACTGCCCCTGCCGCCTACGAAGATACCGTTCGCGAAGACCGGACAGTTCCTTTTTTCCAAGGCCCCGTCACCGACGGGTACTACCCCAACGTGAGGGCCGCGGTCTCTGATCTCCTTCCCGTACTCATGCCAGGGCTCCACCATGCGCCGGCCGAAAGGCGGCAGCCTGTCGGTTGGATGCGTGCGCCGTCGAGAAGCGGCCATTTCGCGCCGTTTCCTCAAAGCGCTAAATGAATACCAATGGGATTCGGGCTCGAATCCAACGGTTCATTTTTACTATCGATTATTAACAAGGAACTTGTGCAATATTCGGCTTTGCTTCAGTCCGCTTTCTAAACAGACCACAATCGTGGTAACGGGTTTTAGTCGGACCGGTTATGTGGCAAATCGGTCATCAATCGGGCTAGTTTTTTACGAATTTCCGGACCCGATATCTGGCACCCCTGTTTTTTAATGTGTCTCCTGCCACCCGTCCGAATCAGATCCCTTGCACGATGTCCACGCCCCCCACCCTCCTCCTGCTCGGCGCGACCGGCGCCGTCGGTTCGCAGGTATTGGCGCTGGCCCGGCAAGATCCGCGCATTGGCCGCGGCATTTGCCCGACGCGAAAGCCCCTGCCCGCCCACGCGAAGCTGCTGAACCCGATCGTGGATTTCGCGGCTCTGCCTGCAGCCGACTGGTGGCGGGCCGACGCCTGTATCTGCTGCCTGGGCACCACGCTTCGCCAAGCGGGCTCGGCTGAGGCGTTTGACCGGATCGACCGCGGGTATGTCCTCGCCGCCGCGCAATGGGCCCGGACTGCCGGCACACCGGTCTTCATCTACAACTCGTCGGTCGGCGCCAACGCCGCTGCGCGCAGCCTCTACCCGCGCACCAAGGGCCGCATCGAAGCCGAACTGGCCGCGCTCGGCTTTGCCTCGCTCATCCACGTGCGGCCCTCGCTGCTCGACGCCGGTCCTCGCCCCGACTCCCGCCCGGGCGAACGTTTCGTGCTGGCCGTGATGAAGCCGCTCGCATTCCTTCTGCCCCGGCGTATCCGGCCGGTCACGACGGCCGCCGTGGCCCGCACCCTGCTCGAGGCCGCGCTCAAGGCCGAGCCCGGCCGGCGGATCATTGAGTCGGAAGCGATCTCGGTTTAATCGAGCCGGAATCGTTGGCCCCGACCGCTCTCGCCAGGATCGGGGGGGATTCAATCCCCTGAGCCGTCCGTCAAAGGGGCCCGCACTCCCCGATTTTCATCAAGTCTTGCCAAATCGGGATATGTGTTCATATGAACATATATCGTTTTATGCTCACCGAGAAACAAGAGGCGATTCTGGACTACGTGCGAGAGGTGCAGGCCGAGCGCGGCATGCCTCCCAGCACCCGCGATATCCAGAAGCAGTTCGGCTATGAGAGTCAGAACGCCGTCATGAATCACCTCCGCGCGCTCGCCAAGAAAGGCGCCATCACGCAGATCGACGGCCGCACCTGGGGCCTCAAGGCCACCGCCGTCCAGGGCCAGCTCTTCACCATCCCGGTCTACGGCACGATCCCCGCCGGCAATCCCGTCTCGTCCGAACAGACCGCCGACGAATCCCTGCCGATTGACCCGCGCCTCTTCGGCATCGAGCACGCCCGCCGCCGCCAGCTCTGGGCGCTGCGCGTGAGCGGCGACTCCATGATCGAGGCCCACATCCTCGACGGCGACCTCGCGATTCTCGAACGCCGCGAGCCGCGCGAAGGCGACATCATCGCCGCCCTGATCGACGAGAACACCACCACCCTCAAGCGTCTGCGTTACGCGGGCGGCCAGCCGGTGCTCCACCCGGAAAATTCGCGCTACCCCGACCTTCATCCGCAGAGCGGACTCGAGTGCCAGGGTGTCCTCGTCGGCGTGATCCGTCGCTCCCTGCACTGAGCGCGTTCCCACCACCGGCCTCGTGTGACAAACACGTCGAGGCACGTATTGCACTGGTCTTCCGCGCTGACTCCCGTTCGGCTTGAGACGTCGTTCCCTCTGCCCCTACCTTCGACGACGCCATGACCAAGCCTGCCTTGCCCGCTGCTCCGTCCCCTTTACCCATCGTTCCGCCGGTCTATGGACCGACCAATCTGCCGCCCGACGAAGCGGCGCTGGCACCGGTCAAATATTACGGAGCCGTTATCGGCCTGGATCCAGCCAAGGAACAGACTTATCGCGAGCTGCACGCCCAAGCGTGGCCTGAGGTCCTCTCAGCGCTTAACCGCGCGCATGTTCACCACTTCAACATCTTCATCACGGAGATCGAGGGACGGCGTTACCTGTTCAGCCATTTTGAATACACCGGAACGGACCCTGAGGCAGACTTCGCCTCCATCGCCCGCGATCCCGTGACACGGGACAAGTGGTGGCCGCTCACCGACGCATGCCAGATCCGCCTCCCGGGCACGCCCGCCGGTGCACAATGGCGCCCGATGGAGCAGGTCGCGCACCTGCCCTAGCTGAACCCGCCTGCCCAATCACGGGTTGAACCGACCACAAATAGCACTCATTTCACCGATTCCGACGGACGAAGAAAAGTCTTTGAAGCCAAGATCCCGCACGCAGTCGCGCAACAACGAGCGACGGCACGAAACGCCGGCATCTGTGCCCATCGGTGAAATCTGTGGTTAAACTCAGGCTTCCAGATCAACCCCACTTGCGCCGAGCCCCCACCCCATGAACAACGGAACCCTCCTGCTCCTGTCTCTCGTCGGCAGCGTCGTCTTCATCGTCGTGGCGACGACGCGCTGGAAACTGCACCCGTTCCTCGCCCTGCTCGCCCCGCTGATCCGCAAGGGCCTGCTGCCCCGCGCGTGAACCTCCACCCGTGCCGGGCCCTGCTCTTCGCCGCGCCCGCCGTGGGCGCCGGCGGCGGACTCGCGCCGGCCCAAACCCTCACCGCGCTCACCGGCGGGTTCGGCCGCACGGTGGGCTCGATCGGCATCGTGATCGCGTGCGGCTGCATCATCGGCCTCGCCCTGGAGAAGAGCGGCTGCGCCCAGGTCATGGCCGCGTGGGTGCTGCGGCTCACCGGCGAAAGGCGCGCCATGCTCGCGATGTCGGGCACCGGGGGGCTGGTTTCGATTCCGGTCTTTTGTGATTCCGGATTTGTGATTCTCTCGCCGCTCGCCCGCTCGCTCGCGCGCAAGACCGGCGAGTCGCTCGCCGGCTTCGCGGTCGCGCTTTCGATGGGACTGTATGCGACGCACTGTCTGGTGCCGCCCACGCCGGGTCCGATCGCCACTGCCGGTGCACTCGGGGCCGGACTGGGTAGCGTGATCGCGCTGGGGCTGGTGGTGTGCATCCCGGTTGTCGCGGCGACCTACGCCTATGCGCGCTGGATCGGCGGACGCCTGTGCATCGAACCCGGCGAGGAAAAGGCTGCGGCGCCCGCCAACGAGCACAAGGTGGCCACACCCGGCACGATGGCTGCCTTTGCCCCCATCCTCCTGCCGGTCGTGCTCATCGCGCTGAAGTCATGGGTCGATGCCCCGGATCGTCCGCTGGGTGACGGCACCGCACGCGTCGCCCTGTCCACACTCGGCGATCCCAATCTCGCGTTGTTGATCGGCGTGCTCACCGCGTGGTGGGTGGTCCGCCGCCACGGCCGCGCGACGTTCAGTGCCTGGACAGGTGACGGCCTCCGTGATGCCGGCACCATCATCCTGATCACGGCGGCTGGCGGCGCCTTTGGTGGTGTGATCCGCGAAACCCCGCTGGGCAGCCTGATCGGATCGACGCTGGGCTCGCTCAAGCTTGGTGCGCTCAGCCTCGTGGTGCCCTTCATCATCGCCGCCGGCCTCAAGACCGCGCAGGGCTCGTCGACCGTCGCGATGATCACGACGGCGTCGCTCGTTGCCCCGCTCCTCGGCAGTCTGGGTCTGGCCGATGGCTACGGCCCGGTACTCGCCACCCTGGCGATCTCGTCCGGTGCGATGATGGTGTCGCACGTCAACGACAGCTTCTTCTGGGTCATTACCCAGCTCTCCGGCATGACGGTTGCCCAAGGCTACCGCACGGTGACGGTCGCGTCGGGCATCGCCGGACTGACCGGGATCACCGCCGTACTGCTGCTCGGTCGGGTGCTGCAGTGAGCCAGCCCAGCCGCGACTCATTTGAATCGCGGCTGACTGGTTGCAGCCGGCCGACCGGGCGGCTCACGAGACGCGTTCGACCCGCACGCGAAGATCACCGTCCCGGCTGCGACCGCGGGATAACCCGCGCTTCACCAGCCCCGACTTCCGCGGGTTGACGGATTTCGCCTCTGAATCGTCCGCTCCCTGAATCCCGACCAATTGCCGCAGCTCGACCACGGTTTCCTGCATCGCATAGGCCTGCGCGCTGAGTTCCTCGGCCGCGGCGGCGGTCTCTTCCGCGCCACTGGCGTTCGCCTGCGTAACCTTGTCGAGCTGGGCTATCGCCGTGTTCAATTGAAGCACGCCCTGAGTCTGCTCGTGGGAAGCGGAGGCCACCTCGGCCACGAGCGTGTCCATCCGACTGGCCTTGCCCACGATCTCCTCAAGCGTGCCTGCCACCACGCCACAGATGCGTCCGCCTTCGTCGCTCTTCTCGATCGCGTCGCCGATCTTGTCGGCTGTTTCCCGGGCCGATTGGGCCGAACGCTGGGCCAGCCGGCGCACTTCCTCCGCCACCACGGCGAAACCCGCGCCCGCGTCACCGGCCCGCGCGGCCTCGACGGCGGCATTCAACGCCAGGACGTTGGTTTGGAATGCGATCTCGTCGATTCCCTTGATGATCTTGGCGATCTCGTCCGAAGCAGCCTTGATATCGGCCATCGCCCGGCTCATCTCGCCCATGCTCCGCGAGCCCATTTCGGCAGTCTGGCGCGTCTCGCGCGACAACGCATTCGCCTGGAGCGCGCAGTCGGAGTTCCGCTTG
The DNA here is from genome assembly GCA_964460715.1 of uncultured Opitutus sp. Classification (GTDB taxonomy): domain Bacteria; phylum Verrucomicrobiota; class Verrucomicrobiia; order Opitutales; family Opitutaceae; genus CAMAXB01. The sequence goes on from CAYWRG010000004.1 coordinate 22,644, forward strand.
GCCATCGAGGCCATTTCCTCCAGCGTCGCGCTGGTTTCCTCCAACGAAGCGGCCTGCTCACTTGCCCCCTCCGCGAGCGACTGGCTCGAGGCGGAGACCTGGCTGGCTGCAGCCGTCGTCTGGGTCGAGCCATCGGCGATCGTTGACGCGACCCGCCTGAGCACCGCGCTCACGCTCCGCACAACGAAGACCGAGGACAGCACGCCAATCACGGCGGTGATCACTCCCATGACCATGAAGATCGTGACGTTGCGCGACACCTGCGAACCCAGCGTCGCCCCAGCCGCAGTCGCCTGCTGCGCGTTCCAGATCAGCAACTTTTCCGCCGAGATCTTGAAGGCATCGTATGCCGGAGCCATCGAAGCGCGACGGTGCTGCTCCGCGGCCACCGGATCGATATCGATCAGGTCCATGAACGTCTTCCGCGTCACGAGAAACGCCTCACGCCGTGCCTTGAACACGGCGAAATTCGCCCGGTCCTCGTCGTCGACGATGTTCTCCTCGTAGGCCGTGGCCGCGAGCGAGATCCGCTGCGAGAGCTCGGCGATCTGACTCCTCAGTGGCACCCGCTCCTCGCTCGATTTCATGAGCGGGAGCCGCAGGACCCGCAACTGGGCCTCGGCTTGGTAATTGTTCAGGAGTCCCGCCTGGATGACTCCGGGGAGAGACGCGTCGACGATGGACTGGCTGATTCGCCGCAAGCTCTGCATGCGATTGATGGCAAAGGCACTCAGCACGACGATAACGAGGCAGAGAAACCCCGAGGAGAGGGTGATGCGCTGCGCGATGGTGGATTGGCTCATGGTGAACGAATCGGTGAGGGTTACCCCCGACCACCGCGGTCGGCGGGACGAAGTCTTATTCGGTTTGGATCGACGGCCCGACGATTCACCTAAACCCGAAGCACGCTTCCCTTGATCGAGATCAAGACGTCGTCGCCTTCGGCCGGCAGGACGATTCCGCCGGCAACCGAACCCACAGGCTGCAGCCACATCTTTGCGTAAAGGACGGGGCGTTTTATCCGATCATACCCTGACCATCTCCCCACGGCCTCTCCTTGATCGGAGAACCCCACAACCGTTTTCGCCTGATGGTCGATCTTCACGCATCGCAACGGATGGCGTGGGCGCGGCTCGAGTACCGTCCACGCCGGCCCTCCCACGTTCGAAAACAAAAAGGCCCCGATCTTGCGATCAGGGCCTAAAAACTGGCGGGATGGACGGGACTCGAACCCGCGACCTTCTGCGTGACAGGCAGACGCTCTAACCAGCTGAGCTACCACCCCGTGGAAACGGGAAAGAGTGCGGAACGTAGAATCCGAGAAACACAAGTCAAGCGTCCTTTCGAAGAGTCCCACAATCCCGCGTTGAACGCGCGGTTCAAGCGGCCCGGCGCTCCCGGCAACCCTGCAGTACCCTCTGCCACTCAGTGGCTTCGCCCGGAAGACCCCATCGACGCAAGGCCGCCTCAATGGCGGCCTCAGACGGCTCCTCCACCCGATGCCGTGGATCGCCCGGCAGATCCGGGCGCACGCGCCGGGCCAGCGCCCAGCAGGCCCAAGCCCTGGCCTGGCGCGGCGCGCGGCGGGGCTCGTTCATCCGGTCGGCATAGTGCTGGAAATGGACGCGCGGGTTGCCAGTGAACACGCCTTCCGGCGTATGGGCCAGAAACCAGGCCATCGCCGCGTAGGGTATTGGCCAGGACATCACGACGGCCTCATCGCCCGTCAGATCGGCACCCATGGCGCGGTCGAGACAAAGCATCGCACGGGCCACGCGGCCGCCCATCCAAAGGTACTGACCGTACTCGAGAGCCGTGCCGTAGAAAGCCGCCCCCCGCTCCTCGCCGTGTCTGGCGAACGCCCGCCAGTCCATGGCAGCACGCGGGAACGGCAGATGCGGACAGGGCGACAGGTTCACGGGCGCAAGCCGTGGCGGGTCGAGCGACAGGCGTCAACCGCGGTTCATGCCATGAACCCTCCCCTCCGAAATCATTCTCGTTCTCCGTTCTCTTTCTCGTTCCCGGCTTGCTGCCGGCTCGAGTTTCGGCCGGCACCACGGATTCCCCGCCCCCCAATCTCAAACCGGGAGAACGAGAACGATAACGAAAATGAGAACGAGGTCGGACCAGCAGGAGCCCAACACAAACGCCTTCACCGCAAAGAAGGCTTGGCGACACCCGCGACTTCGCCGAGAACCGGCCCGTGGCTGTATCGTCGTCCGAACCCCATCCTGTCCACGCGCTCAGCGGCTGGCGCGCCTTCGTGCTCTGGCCCCTCGGCCTGATCATGCGGCTCTGGGGCATGACCTTGCGCTTCGAGGCCTCGCCCGCGGACCGGCAGGCGCTGGAATGGCGAGAGCAGCCGGTGTCGATGATCCTCTGGCACAACCGGCTCTTCCTCGCGGCCGAATTTTTCCGCATTTTTCGCCAGGGCCGCCCTTGTTTTGCCCTCGTCAGTGCGAGCACGGATGGGGCCTGGCTCGCGGCCTTCTTCGGGCTGGTGGGAATCCAGACCGTGCGCGGCTCCAGCAGTCAGCGCGGACGCGAAGCGGCACTCGCCCTGGTCGATGTGCTCAAGGCCGGACACGATGTCGGCATCACCCCGGACGGCCCGCGCGGACCGATTTATGCGTTCAAGCCGGGCGCCCTGATCGTTTCACGCCGCGCCAAGGTCCCCCTCCTCCTGCTTGGTTTCGAACTCGAGTCGGCTTGGGAGTTGCGGAGTTGGGACCGCTTCCGGCTCCCGCGCCCGTTTTCGCGTGTGCGCATGCGCGGCACGATCGTGCCCCTCGCCGCGCAAGGCGGACAGGACAATCCAGTCGCCGGGATCGAGGCGCAACTGGCGGCGCTCAATCCCGACGCACCGGCCGAGGTTCCGGCGATCGTCTGACGACGCCGACGATCAGAACGTCGGCACCAGGACCACGGCCGAGCCGGGCTCGGCGACGTAGTCGCTACCTGCGCTCCACGTCAGGTCGTTGACGAGGAACTTGAAAATCACCGCGCGCACCGCGCCGGGGAGCGTGATCGACCACTTGTCGTCGTCCACACAGTCCAAGGCGACGCCCTGATTCCAACTCAGCCCCGGGCCTTCGCCGCGGAGGAAGAGCGTGTTGCCAAAGCCGATGTCGATCTTGGCCGTGATGGTCGTCACCCGCGGCGCAACCACCGGATAAACCGGGAGTGGCTTGGGCGCGGACTTGACGGCCCTGGGCGACTTGGCGGACTTGGCGCCTTTCGCGACCGCTTGCTTGGGAGCCTTGGTCTGCTTGGCCGGCTTGGGCGCCACAGGCTTCGGAACGATGGACTTGACCTGTGGGGCGGCAGGCTTGGTGGACTTGGTGCTCTTCTTCATGACGGAGGATGGTTGCGTAGCGTTGGACGTACGACAACCCCATGGTTCTCGCACGATTCAGACCTTCAATAGCAAATTGGAGACCATGCAGGATGGCCGGGAATCTTTTCGCGTCCGTCACAGGAAGCGCTCACGACGGAAACGATATATCCCTTTATCTGATAGAATCTTAAGATAAAAATACTCGCGAAAACGGACTTCGTGGGGGCCCTCCTTCGCCAAGGCTTCAGAGGGCATCCTTCGCGAGGCGAATCCTCATCATGGCGACATTCCCGGCTCGATCGAAGGGTGGCCGTGCCATCCGAAGCTCCTCGGAGCGAAGGATGGTGGACCAGACTTGCCTTTGACACGCACCGGGAGCCGTTAAAGGATCTCCGCAAACATTGGCCTGAGTTGTTAAAGGTCCCAGCTTTAACGCTTCGATCCAAGGCTATCGGTGCGGAGCCGAATCGGGGGCGGGAAAGACCCAGCGATCCTAACACGCAAGGTTCAAGTGGCCGACGCCAAGGGCAGCATCGCGCACTACGGCCGGTAAATCTTAAGCGGTTTATAAGGCACAAACATCCAATTGGCCCGATCTATGTAGGATTCCGTAACAGGACTGCGCCCCATCAAGGCACCAAGAGCGACCATTCTGACGAGATCCCTGCCTTGATGGTGTATGACCGACGATTTGGGGAAAGGGGATATCCGAGTCCGAGAACTCGGAATCGAAATCAAGCCACGTAATACCACCCTGTTCCTCAGAACCCCCTCTCGCGTGTCCTGGATTCAGGATTGCGAACCGGTGGAAGGGCAATCGCTCCATCACCACCAGGCAGTGAGCGTCCAAGGCCTCAATCGCAGCAGCCGCTTCGAGTTCTGAGTACCAGAATCGTTTCGCAACACCGGCATGACTAACAAGGAACCCGTTAACCTCTTGGAAGAGCCGACACGAGTGCCAAAAGTCCCAGTTCAGCTTCTTGGAAATGTGCTTCGCCTTGTTGTTCGTGTATCCCGAGCACTTGTAGTTTAGGGCCTTAGGATTCCTGTGCAGGTCGCACCAGCGTTTGGCTTCCATGTAGTGGACATCGTGGTTGCCGAGGAGAATGGTGACACGCCCGCGCCAAGACTCGCGAAGCTCCAGTAGCAGGTCGCACATGTCATCTACCCCGGGAAGGTCCGCTTCGCGAAATGTGTCGAAATAGTCCCCGCCAAGCAGGAGGTGGGTGGCCCGATGCCGCTCCTTTCGAACGATTTCTTGAACCCAGGCCGCGTCTTGATGGGGATCGAAGATCAGTAGACAGACGCCAGTCAAAATTCGAGGACCGGTATGCATTTCAGTGACGATCAACTTCGGCTGACACTAAAGTCTGGCTAGCAGCTTCAGTGACGTGGAGGATACGCATTCCTGGTCTCCGGGAGCAATTTACGGGCGACTTCGTACCCAAAGTATTCCCAGTTTCGCAGCAGTGCTCCGACTGATTCACAAGCAAACACCATGCTCAATTGCGCGGATGATCTGTAGCACCTGGCGCCGGCCCTTTTGGGTTCGAGCGCATAAAATCGGGACCTTGCCGCCAAGTGCGCTCGCCGGCTGACTCAGCCAGTCGGCGAGAGCCTCGTCGCTGGTGAAGAGGTCCCGTCCTGCGGCATAGATTTCTGGATCGATATGTACGCTATGACGCTGGCAACGCTGGAGGTGGCGAATGAGTGCCGTGAATCCCGCCTCCAAACTACGCGAATGCTTTCCTGGAGTTGGACGTGTTTTCATTTGGGCAAATGGACGCTTGGCTACACTCCATCTGGGACTTCGAATTTGGACGCCGCAAGGTCAGTAACGACCAATTCCGGGGTTCCTCGGGACGAAAGTCGGGTATTCTTGGGACGAAAGGGTGTATCGCGATCAGATCGCTGGCCAATCGTCGCCGATTCCACATTTTCCCGATGCGTCAGATGGCCAATAAAACAGCCAGTCTCAACCAGCCGAGGGCACTGGGTAACCATGCTTTCAACATCGCTCGGATCCGAGGAGCACGCGCAAAGGCGACCATCCTCAAGAGATGCGGCCGCCTGCTCACAGCGAAGAAAGTTGCCGCTGCACAGTGCATCACCGTCGTGACGGTTCGCAGAAGAGTTAAGGCTCGTAAGCTTATTGGCTTCGGTTCGGAGCCCGATCAGACCAAGCTACTGTTACCCGCCATGCAGTTCGCGAGAGACGGGAAGGTTTATGATTGGGTCAAACCACTGATTGAGGCCTATGGTGATAACGGGATAGGGCTGGTGGGTTTTCTCGTAGCCCCCCGTACCAACCTCGACGGAGCTACCTACCTGCAAGCGATCCAAGATCACCAAACCGATCGCGTGTTGGCTGCCGCGATGCGGACGAATCCGCACTAGAGCATTTTAAATAAAACTGTAGCCGCAAGCGGTAAACCAACCGAGGGCGTCTTGCGGCGTGACCGCGCGTAAGGCTTGGCCAATCGCGGCTTGGAGGTCGGGTTGGGTTCTGGCCTCAGCGGCACGGAGCAGCGCCTTTACTTTGCTCCACATCATCTCGATGGGGTTTAGGTCCGGGGAGTAGGCCGGCAGGAAGCGCAGGTGTGCGCCGGCGGCCTTGATCAAAGCCGCGGTCCGTTCGTTCTTATGCGCTCCGAGGTTGTCCATGATGACGATGTCGCCTGGCCGCAGGGTGGGACATAAGATGGAACGAACGTAGGCGTAGAAGACCTCCGTGTTGGTGGCTCCGTCGATCGTCATGCAAGCGGTGCTGCCATCCAGCCGAACCGAGGAGATCATGGTGGTCGTCTGCCAGTGCCCGTGCGGACTGCTGGAGAGCAGACGCTCGCCACGGGGCGAGCGGCCCCGCAGCCGGGTCATATTGGTCTTGGCCGCCGACTCGTCGATGAAGACGAGCCTCGCTGGATCCAGCCCGCTTTGCCGGCGGATCCACCGGCTCCGAGCCCGGGCGATGTCCGGTCGCCTTTGCTCAGCTGCACGGAGCGTCTTTTTTTATATGTCAGATCCATCGCTTCCAGCGCGTAGTGGATCGCCTGCACCGTACAGGCCACCCCCAGCTTTGCCTGCATCTGCGCCAGTGTCAGATCAGGCTTCGCCGTCAGCATCGCTTTTAGCTCCTGACGATGCTCCGGCTTGATCAGCGCCTTGCGGCCAGAACGGTGGTGTCTGGCTCCAATCTCTCCGGTCTTGCTTCGCTGCTGAAGCAGCTTCTTCACCATCCCGACCGACACCCTGAAGCGACGGCCGATCTCCTCCCGGGTTCCCTGCTTCTGGTCGTAGGCTGTGACGATCCGCTCCCGTAAATCCAGCGACAGTGTCTTCATGCTTCCCAGCATGCACATCCCACGCCTAACGGGTACAGTTTTATTTAAAATGCTCTAAAGCACACCGTCGTTTCGAAATGCCTACACGTCTCAGGGCGAGCAAGCGAAACACGAGTCATTTTCGGCCGTGGTTCGACGCATTCTCGGCGTGCGCCAAAGGCTACGGCCGCGGATTTGTTAGCCGACGTGAGGGCGGGAATTTTTGGCCGTGGTGTGGACTGGATCTGCGCGACTGGTAGAGCGACCACAGCTGGCATTGTCTACGTGATTTGTCCGGGGCACTAACTTCGCTGCTGACTGCACAAGAGCCCGAGCGAGAGCGGATAATGATTCGTATACGAGACACGTATCGACGTAGTGATTAATATAAGTAACACTAAGAGGTCATGCCCTCTCTCGATACGACGCCACGTCCAGCCCTACACGCGCTTCGCAAGCTCGGCCGTGATCTCTCTATCGCCCGGCGCAAAAGAGGCATTTCAACGCAGGACATGGCCTCCAGGCTCTTTGTCAGCCGGGCCACACTGTGGCGACTTGAGCGCGGTGACTCGAAAGTCGCGATCGGGACTGGCGGGCGACACATAAAAAACAGGATTGCCAGATATTGGGTCCGGAAATTCGTGAAAACCGGGCCGATTGATGACCGATTTGCCACATAACCAGTCCGGCTAAAACCCGTTGCCACGATTATGGTCCGACGAGAAATCAGAATAGAGCAACACCTCTGAGTTTATAAATCGCTGATTTATAGCATTTAATGATTCTCACGCGGTGAAGTCCGGCCTGAACCCACTAGCATTCGTCGGTCGCATTTCCCGGAAACGGCGTGATGTTGCTGGGTTTTTGGAGCGCGCGCATCCAATGGTTCGGGCTGCCGCCTGAATCACCTTCTGCCTTCGAAAGGAACAGTTCGAGATCGCGGTCGTTTTCCTCGTTCGCGCACTGGAAGTAGGCTTGGGCGAGATCGGCCAGCCGTGCGTATTGGAGCGTGAAAAGATGGGCGCGCCAAAGAGCGCTCGGCATCTTGGGACGGATCTCTTGGACCCCCGGGTGAAGAAGGAGGCAAGCGCACGATTCGAGGTCCTCAGTCCGCAGTGCGCACGGGTGCTGGGCCAGCAGGACCTCGGCCGCGTGCATGCAGTCGGTTAGAGCCACACCCGAATCCAGTCCGATCTCCCGCGCAACGGCATCAATGTATCCGATCCCCACGAGCACACGCGTGTCAGTGCGGTCGGACGACAGCGATTTCAAGAGCGCATACGTCGATGCGATCATCCCCCGCTTCAGTCGCCGGAGTTTTTCCTCATACGACTTAATCTCCACGGCGAGCCCTTCCGTTGTCAGTCCATGTCGGGATTTCTGACTGGCGATCAATGCACCGTACACTTGGTGAGGTGAATCGTGGCGCAGCAGCGCCAGTTCATCTGTACCGAACGCCGTGGACCTGCGGTTCCGCTCGCAACTTTCCAAATAGCAGATCCTGAGGACGAGATCCCGGAGCAGTGGGCGGGCAAGTACGCCTGACACTGTTGGCTCGAACCCAAATGATTGCGCCCACGCGGGCGCAGCAACTCCCGAGATCGCCCAGAGCTGGAAGTATTCCCTGACGTAAGCCGCAAGAAATCCTTCCACCCTCGCGAGAGATGGGAACAGCTCCGTAACGACTGCGACCAACTGGAGTTCGATGCCGTCGTACGTGAGCTGCTTTACAGAGTCACCCTTGCCGATGCGCACCGCGGTGCGCCTACTGATCGTTGGACGATGCGTGGACGCTAGGCCGGGAGCGAAGCGATCCATCGCAGCGAACATCGCCAGAATCCAGCCGCCGGGGAACGGCAGCTGGACGGTACCGTCGGAACGGACAAGGGCGATCTGGTGCTGCTTGTCCATTGCCATCGTTACTTCTTTCCGGACAGAGAAGGCCCAGAATTCTTTGCTGCGGCCGCTTGGGCTCGGGCAGCGAAGCTGTTCTGGCTTACGTTGCAGGTAGATTTCGCCGCAGCACTTTGAATACGCGCCGCAGCCTGTTGGCTCATGTGCGTTTTTGACATCGTGTTTTATTCTTTTGGTTAGATGCCAGCACCCTTTGCTGGTGTTCCCTCGTAAACTAGCATGTTGCAGCAGCGTGGTACCGGACAGGAATGCGCCAAAACCGCCAGACAGCAGCGCAGGTACATATCTCTTTACGGACCGATAGCATCGGCTTCCACGCTGTATCCTTCCTCAAGAGCGTTGCAGGCGCAGACGCTTTCGTCGTCCATTAGTTTCGGTGCGACATCTTCGAGTAGCTCCGTGTTCGGGTTTGCAAGAGCGGTCGGCACCTGCTGACATTCATTATCGAGAGCGGCGTCCAACGCTCACCTTGAATCGCCCAAACCTTTGCCCGTATGCAACCTGAGGAGATTGATCCATCTGTCGTAGCTGCGTTGCAGGGAGCGGTTGCACGCCGTGCTACAGCAGAAAAGGTGTCTTCTGTCTTCAAGGAATGTGGCGTAAAGGTAAACATCGAAGACGGTTACTACACCGTGAGTCCTGAGGACGCACCAGTGGTAAATCGCAACCGGGACATGCTGGTGCGGTCGCTTAAATTCCTTGGTACGGTTGGGGAGTTGAAAACTACCCGATCCAAGCCGGCGCCGACCAATTCCGTAGCCGTAACTCTTTTTGCGGCTGGTTGCATCATGGTGTTCGGTATCGCCGGCGCCTCATATATCGACCCAGGGTTGATCGGCTACGTCATCATTGGGACAGTCGCCTGCACTGGGGTCGCAATTTTTCTTATCAGCATGGCGAGCGGTGAAGCACCTAGTCTAAAGTCTGATCCGAAGGCAGCCCACACGAACGCCCAGCTCGCCAGCCAGAAAGATGCGTCTAGTTTCAGATTTAGCCCCGAAGCGGCCCGCATGTTCGCTGCCGGCAAGTCGCTAGACTACCAGCGCTCAACGAATGAGGCCGTCGAGGACATTCGCGACGAGCTCTCCGAATAGCGCCCCGCGAAGCGACTGTTCATTCTGCATTCTTCGCCTCCGGCGGTATCTCTCGTGATGACTCTCTGCGAATCCGCAAAGCCTGCACAAGGGCCTCGCTGTGAGGCCGTGGTGACTTCTTTGCCTCGTCGAGTAGCAGCAACTTCGCGAGCCGATGGATTTCTCTATGGTGATCGTTTAGGTAGCCGTCGTGCGTTCTAGGCATCACCGAGGATACCATCCTCGTCAATAATCGCGGCCCGGTCGCGGCCGCAGCCATCTGAGCTCGCCTGCGACAATCTACCGCTCGATGGCGGTCACGAGCTTCCGCTTCTCCTCGTCCTGATGATCCACGTAGCTCCAGAATGTCTCCGCCTTCTTGTGCCTGGAAACCTTCATGCCCGCGGCGACAGGAATTCCCTTTTTTGCGATGTGGTTCGCAAGCTGAGTGATCCCTGTGTGCCTAAGGGCGTGGGGGTTTAGCCGCTTCGATTTCTTGCCTAGAGCAGCCCGGCCGCGGGCAATGGTCATTGCGTAGATCCCACTAACGCTGAGCCGTTCTTTGCCATGAACCTGTGGCCCGCCCCCAAACGTGTTTCGGATGCGGGTAAAGACAGCGTCAGAACCCTTGCCGCCGCGGAAATTGATCCATTCCCTGAGATAAGCCGCGGTCTTTGGAGGGAGAGGTAGCTTCTCCGGCAGATCCCGGGCCTTGCCCAAGACCGTTACCTCTTCTGCCCCGCGAGAAAGCTCCATGTCGTCTATGTTTAATTGCGCGACTTCGCTTCGCCGCAGCATCGGGTTTTCGAGGAGGGCAATGATCGCGCGATCCCTGAGAGCATTCGGACGAAGAGCCGGGTCGTCTAGCTCGCCGGCAAGGTGTGCGATGACCGCATCGAAGGCATCCTGCTTTGGTCCTGCCATGTCCCGCTTCATGGCCGCTTTCTTTCCTTCAACCGTCTTTGGCTTCGGGAGATCAACCTCAAGTTTCCAATCCACGAGGCCAGACGCGAAGGCGACTGAGACGAATGATTTGAGCGTGCTGACACGTCGGGCGATCGTGCTATGGGCAGAGCCCCGAATCAGGGATGCAGCGTACCGTTCAACAAGTTCGCGTGCTCCAACGCGGCCAGCACGAAGGAGCGCATAGAGACCAGCCGCCGGCAATTCGGCCTTGAGCCAGTCGGCAAACTGCTGGACGTCAGTTGTGTACGCTCGCCGGGTATGTAGCGATCCGCGCTTGAGCAGACGCTCGAACTGCCGCTGTGATTCGGGAACGGTGATTTTCACGACGACTTGATGTGTTCGTCACGTTTGAATATCGTCTGTCATTACCTGCACTTCAGCTTGGACGGATCATGGCGCCCAAACGCGTGCGGGTGCTTCGCGAAGCCGCCGCCCTTGCGACTACAGCCAGGGCAAGGCGCACGGCCACGAAATACTTCGATCAGTTCGAGGATTTTCGATTCTACACGCGCTGGCTTCATGTTTGGAGCATCACGGCGCGGTAACTTTTCTAAGCAGAGTCGAAACCTTCTTCTCAGTTCCATTGCGCAGCAGCGTGATCTCTACCTTCTGCCCCTCAAGCGCGTCCAGCGCAGCGGTGAAGCTCTCCTGCGTAGTAATTGGATACTCGCCAATCTGGATGATGATGTCCCCGGTCAGTATATTGGCCTCGAAGGCACTCGACCCCTCAACAACTATGTCGACAACACGGCCGGTGTTTCGGCCCAAAACCCTGCGTAGCTCGTCGGGAATGGGCGCTGTGACCACCCCGAGTCTCTGTGGGCGGCCCTTTCGCCAAAACGAAGCTCCGTGTTCGTAAGTGTCGACAGTGCTCTGGATCATGGTCGTCGAGTATGTACCCGGGGTCGTGGTGGTTGATGTCCCCGAGTAGGTCGCATTTCCATAAGCTGCTCCGCCAGTGCCGTAGACGTTCGCTTGAGCGGTGCCCGAGTTGTAAGTCGTGGAGGTTGTGCCGGGGTTGTATTGGATAAAGGGCGACGTGACTATCTGCGAACCGGTATGGCCTGACGAATAGAGAACAATGTCGGCGCCAACGCGCTTCGCTTGCTCAAGAATCTGCCCATGGGTGACGCCGCCCGCCCCTTCAAACCCGGCGTATCCGATTCTGACATACCCGCGTTCGGTCATCTTGCGATGATCGGCCTTCTGATTTTCCGTTGAGAAAATCTCTGTCTTCCCGCTATATGGAAGCAGCGTCCTTGCAACAGACTCAGGAGGAACAGCGGCCGTGTCATCACTGTAGAACTTCGAGAAATAGTTGGTCGCGCACCCCGCGAACAAGATGGAAGCAACAACGAGAAGGGCGGTTTTGCAGAGGTGCGTCATGGTGGGGTTTTTCTGGATTACCGATTCGCGCCTCGCCCAGCATCTTTTGATGATCTCTGGCCGAGGTTCGTCAGCGGGAAAAATCCACCAACAGGCGCCAGAGGGCAAGCCTTTACTGACGATAAGTGGCCGTTATCACCAATAAGGGAATGGAGGCCGCTTATTACGCGGAGAGCTTATTGAATTGGTCCCGTAGTCTTGGGACTTGATACTTCCAGGCATTCGCCACCTTTGCGATCGACGATTTCCCCAGGTCTTGCGGAAGCAAGCCAACCGGATCAATTCCCTCGTCATGCAGAGTTTTTAATGTCTTTCGATCGGTCAGCGTAGCGAACGTCCGAGAAACGGTGCGCGCAAAATCGCCCTGCGCTTCTTCTGATTCCATGGACTGCGCATGTGCATCGCTCAGGAATGGGGCCAGACACTTAGCAATCACGCGCAGATGTGCGCGATCTTGCCGTGGCGGTGGCCCCACCTGATCGATGTCCCGAAGATTCGCGGCCTTTGCCTTGAGCAATGCAATCGGGTCCAAAACCCGATAATCCACGCCATCGTCCCTGACCACGACGGTCTCTTCGAGGTCTTCTTTGTCTAGCCCATTCACGCTGCGGAGGACTTCTACCACCAAGAGGCGCCCGTCTGCCGCCTTGGTACTCAGCCGCAACCGGCGGCGGTCGAATGACATTAACGGCGCCTTCTCGGGTTTCCAATCCGGCAACGCGTCGATTATTTGATCGATCGCGACTTTCGCAGTAACATCCAGGTCGCGCGAGCCGATAGCCGTATCCCCCAACTGCCCGGGATCAAGGTACGTGATCGCCCAAACATTGACCGCTTGCCCACCAACGATCGTCAGGCCAGGGACGGTTTGCAGCAATACGCGGTAGTCGTGCGGCTGACTAATATCGCCGTCCGACATTATCTCCGCGCGGCGAACACCATCCGCGGACGGGTGCTAGAATCCGCGTTGATCCCAAGTAGGGCCGCGTTCTCCTTCAATCCGTCCCACGCATTACCGCTGGCGACCTGTCGGGCGATGCGTGCCCTCGATTCTGCACGAACGGCATCGCTCAGGTCCGTATCCATGGACCTGCTAAATGCACGCATGATAATGGCCAGAAAGCCTTTCATTGCAGATAAGATAGGGGCGCGGGCCGGCGGGTCAATTGTTCTCGGGCTCGTGCCGGAACTCATTGAATATGAATATCGCCCGCCTAGACGCCTTCGCAGGACAGCCTAGTTGGTAGTTTCCAGAATGCCATGCCCAACGAGAGCGAAGCAGCCTTACTCCCAGCCCGCGGCTGCAAATTTCGCCATCGCCTCAGGGTCCTTCAGAAATGGGCGCTGAATGTCTTCGTGAAGAAAGGCACGGTCCCAATAGAGATCGTGCTTACCAAATTCGATCTTCAATCCGGCATCAAGCGCCCCGAGTAACCGAAGGTGAGACCTCCTACGTACCGATGCGAGAGCCCCGCCTACTATCCTCTCAATCCGTTGAAGTTCGAAATTTGCCTGGAAGCCGAATCAGTGGAGAGCATCGGTGGTTTATCAGCCGAGGGGCCACTGGACGCTTCGTCCTGAACGTGGATTTGCCGTGGGCCGGGCTTCCCGATAGCGCAACAACGAAGCTCATGCGCAATGGCGAGCCGGTTGTGCAGTATGTGGATGCAAACGGTACTTCGCATCGCATCAGCTTGGAGCACGGTCCGGACCGGCGCC
>CAYWRG010000004.1:36368-125959 GCA_964460715.1 uncultured Opitutus sp.
CCGCGAGGTGGTACTCACCAAACAGACGCCCACATACCGGGAGGAGGGATGGGCCATAGACGTAAACCGAGGCATGGTTGATCTGAACGTGGACTTCCTGACCTCACTCGGAGTTACCGCCCGGACACACTCGCTCATGACCCTAGTGGGGGTATGCGTGAGCGCCCTCTTTGGAAGCGGTATTGTGTGGCGGATGCTTCCATCCAAGGAAGCAAAGGCCCCGAAAAAGGAGCAGATGAGGAGCACAACCACCACCCCCGTGCCGCCGCAACTACAGCTACAGGTTTTCAGTGGTTCCTTGCGGCAGACAGTAGTCTCACAAGGTGCTTCGATGGCCACCCAGCGGCGTTGTAGAGAATCTCGTATTTGAACAGAGCGGTCGCCACTGCGGTCTGCTACCCAAAAGCGATGAGCCCTGATTGTTCGCGTTAGCCGAATCGAGGGCGGAATAAACCCAACGCTCCCTTGCATGCGCGGAATGGCAGTGGACGAGCGTTTGCGAGTACCCACCCCCAAGAAGAGCTATCCTTCCATTCAGAATCGTGGCGGCGTTCGCATCCGACGATTTCAGCAAACCCAACGATTCCGCCCGTCATAAAGGAGTCCGGGAAATCCACGCCCGCGCGCTTACCCAGTGCGCTCACCGTGTCGTCGAACAAAAGCGCCTCACTGAGCGAGGCATGAATCAGCACCCTCCCGCGGTAATGTGTACGACGGGAACGGTTCTCGATATCCTTGATTCCGTTTACCACCAGCCATGCATAGGGCTGCCGGATCGCGAGTGCGGGCAGACCTTGTAGCGCAGCAGTCCATTTGGCAGAGGAAGGAAAGGAGACGTTTTTCTGACTAGGCATGAAATTCACTCAACTGGTGGCCGGTATCTTGACACCTTGGCGATAGATTTCGGCGAAGGCTGTTTCTGGCACTCGCACTGGGGAGGTGAAGTTATTGCGAATCCCCAACACCTTCGCTTGGTCTCCAGGAAACGGGTATTCGAACAGCTCTGTATCCGCAAAACGAAGCGCCAATATCTCTTTAGTCGCATCACCGTCGACCATTTCTTGGATCTGCTCCCACTCGAAGACACCCAGACGCCGAAATGCGTTGAATAAAACTTTGGCCGGACCGCGACGCACTTCAAGCAGGCGAGAGCATGCTCTGATGGTCTTCGATCCGGCTTGGTACGGATCATTGCCGGAAACATACCAAAGCAGACGTCCAGTCGCGCCTTCCATACCTGATTGAATCGCCGCGCTGTAATACACGTTCTCTCGGCTGAGGATGAGTTCGCGCTTCGGACGAAAGAGTTGTTCGTCGGCAAAGGAAGTCTCGAACAGCGCAGTTGCCCATGAGGAGCGAATCGGGACAGTCCACGTGTTCACCTTTGCGCCAAGGGTCTTGGCCGGCCAATACTGAGCTTCGATCTCCTCTCCGGATGCGTCTGCTGGAACCGAAGGATACCCCTTTGCTGCAAGCATCTGCCCCAACTCAGGCACTTCACCGAGAAACCGCAGGGTGATCTTTTCCCAGCCCTCGGGACCAACTCGGAATCCAAGTTCATACAAGATCGATTGAACCTCCTCGGATAAGAATTTTTCGCGTACCACGATGACGCCTCCTCCGCTACCTGCGACATTGGTGATGACAAGGAGTAACGCGTGACGCAGTGCTGTCGTCGCGAGCGCTGCCCTTTTGCACCGCAGAGCCGTGAGCTCGAACCGATTGGAAGCCTGACGATGTGAGACTAAAAATAGCGGCGCGCCCTCGGCTGTTGCGGCGAGAACAGTCGTCTTCACATCGCAAAGGAGCGCTCGAATCTTCGCCGCAAATTGGTCACGCGTCTCTCTCTGAGAAGACAAATGCAGTGTCTCAGCCAACGCCTCGGCGTCATCAGGCTTCGGCCGGACTTTTTGGATATCAGTGCTGGCGAATCTTGAAGGCTGATAGAGGGCGGCCTGCTCGGCTTCGTTGAGACGCGAAATCAACTCGACCGGACGCATTACCTGGAGCCCGTAGCGTTCGGTGATTTCTGAAGCTCGACTTAGCAGCTCTTCATCGCGGGTAAGGAAGACCTCCGCGTCGGCGGCTGCACACATAGCTATATGGCGCATGTCAGACGTTTGTCTGACCGTGGGTGAGCTATGCCCGAAAAGATCCTTCAATTCCGTAAAAATCACTTCAGCCCGGCCTACATCGTAAACCAACAGACGGTAGCGCTGGGCATGACGGAGCAATGCTTCCCTTGGGCTAGGCAAAACGATCCGGTTAGGATATCCTTCTCCTCAACAACGTCTTCGACTCCAATCGCGTCCCTGAGAAGAGGGTCAAAAGGGAATATGATCGGATAATCCTCTTCATCAACGTAATAGGGATACCGAAATTGCGTAAGAGCTAGGTTAACAAACGAACGCGAAAACCCCTGAAGGACGAGCAACCCGTGGGGAATAAACCAAGGAACCTTGGTGCGTACTCCTTGAGGAAGTTTCAATTTTTTCATTCGTCCCCCCGATGTCCTTTGCGATCCGGATCGCGTTAAAGCTCGGTACTATCTGGCTTTAACAGCTTCTCAGCGGCCCGTTATTTTGTGTCAATAATCACACATCCTTGAGCGGAGTCACTAACGAAGGGGGATACCGCAAAAAGCGAGTACCGTTGACCATAAGCCTTTTATGGACCGCCGGGCGCATCGTCCAAACTGATTGTGCTTAACAAAAAATGGTGGAGCAGATCGGGATCAAACCGACGACCTCGTCGTTGCGAACGACGCGCTCTATCAACTGAGCTACTGCCCCGTGCTGGGAGGTGTCGTTTTGGTCAACGCACCGCCGGGAGTAAACACAAATTTCTCAGGCTGCCGGGAAGGGAGACTGGGTGTCGCCCGCGACCCGTGCGAAGACCATCTTGCCGCCAGCGGAGGGCAGCACGCTCGTGATCTCAGCCTGCACCCGCGCGCCAATCCGATCACGGGCACCACCGACGACCACCATTGACCCATCCTCAAGGTAGCCCACCGCTTGCCCCTCCTCCTTGCCCGGCTTGACGAGTTCCACCTCGATCAGCTCGCCCATAGCCAAGACTGGACGCAGGGCCTTGGAAAGCGTGTTGAGGTTGAGCCACTGGACGCCCGCAAACTCCGCCATCTTGGCCAGACTGTAGTCCGTGGTGAGCAGCTTGGCGTTCATCGACTGCGCGAGGAACACGAGCTTGGCGTTGAGCTCGGCGCGCTTGGTCACGTCGCTCTCCGGAATACGCAGATCAAGGTTCTTGATCTTGCGCAGCTCGCCCAGCATCTCGAGCCCGCGCCGCCCGCGCGCCTGGCGCAGGGGATCCGGGGAGTCGGCGACACGTTGGAGTTCGTTCAGGACAAAACGCGGGATGACCAGCGCGGCGCTCAGGAAGCCCGACTCGCATATCCGGGTGATCCGTCCGTCAATGAGCGCGCTCGTATCGACGACGACCAGGGGAACATCGACCTCGTGCGGCACGAAACGCACGTAGGGAATGACGAGGTTGAACTCATCCTTGCCGCGCAAGGCGATCACCGTGCAGAGGTAGGTCAGGATGATGAACAGCGCCAGCCGGACGAGGTAGATGGTCTGCGGGTCTCCTTCCTCGAGCAGCGGCGAGGTGCTGATCAGGTAGGACACGACGGAGCCAACGACCAGGCCAAAGGTGATCGCCGAGAGGCCCCGGAGCGAAAAGCCCTTGAGGAGAATATCCACGAGCACGACGAGGATGCCGATGAGCGAGCCCATCGAGATCGCAAGCAGGCGCCGGTCATCCCAATCGGGAATCGAATAGCACAACAGCCAGCCCGCGGCCGCACACAGCAGGACAAAAACCAGACGGATCGGCAGAAGCGTCTTGTTCATATCCCAAGGCAAGGACCGGCTTTTGCCTTTTCAGGCTGGAGATGCTCCATATACCCACGCTCGCGCTGAGCGCATTTCATGACAACCCAATACTGGCTGGTGAAATCCGAACCCGAGGCCTACGCGTGGATCCAGTTCGTCAAACACAAGCGGACCGCTTGGACCGGTGTGCGCAATTACCAGGCGCGCATTCATCTCAACGCGATGCGCAAGGGCGACGAAGTGCTCTTCTACGAAAGCGTCACGACCAAGGCCGTCGTCGGCCGCGCGACGGTCAGCAAGACCGCCTTTCCCGACACGACGGCGGAGGAGGACGGCTGGGTCGCGGTCGAACTCAAGGCCGGTCCTGCCCTGCCCCAACCGGTGACACTCGCCGCGATCAAGGCCGAGCCGTCCCTCAAGGACATCGGCCTTCTACGCCAGAGCCGGCTCTCGGTCGTCCCGCTGTCCGCAACGGATTTCGCGAAGATCGTGAAGCTCGGCAGCTGAGTGCGCGGCACTCGTTCCCCACCGCGGGCTCGACACGAGCCCCGGCATCGCGTTTTGAAAGGACGTGCTGGATACGCTCGTCATCCTCGCGCCGGGCTTGCTCGGCGGCTCCGTTGCCCAGGCTGCGCGCGCGCGTGGTCTGGCCCGACGCATCGTGATCTGGGCCCGTCGCCCGGAGGTCCGGCACAAGCTCGAAAGCCAGCCCTGGTGCGACGCGACCACCGCGACGCCTGAGGCCGCGGTGGCTGGAGCCAGCTTGGTTGTCTTGGCCGCGCCGGTTGACCGCATCGTGGAACTTGCGCGGCAGATCGCTCCGCATCTTCCCGCCGGAGCCATCGTAACCGATGTCGGCAGCGTCAAAGGCGACGTCTGCCGCGCCGGCCACGCGGCGATTCATGGCGCCGCGCACTTTGTCGGTGCACACCCGATGGCCGGCGGTGAAAAGACCGGCTGGGAACACGGCTCCGCGTCGCTGTTCGAGAAGCGCACCGTATTCGTCACGCCGTTGCCCGAAACCGACGCCCAGGCCGCCGAGACCGTGGCCCGCTTCTGGGCGGACGTGGGCGGCGAAGTGACCAGCCTGCATCCGGATCGCCACGACGAGATCGTCGCGCACATCAGCCACCTGCCCCAAGCCATCGCAACGAGCCTCGGGACATTTCTCGGCGCCAAGGATCCGGCCTGGCGCAATCTCGCCGGCAACGGTCTGCGCGACACGACCCGCATCGCGGGCAGCGATGCCACGATGTGGATCGAGATCTTTCAGCAGAACCGCGACGAGGTCCTGCGTGCACTCCGAGCCTACGAGGACGAGTTGCACCAGTTCCAAACCGCCCTCGCCAACCGCGACTGGCCCGAGCTCCGCACGCGGCTTGAGCGCGGCAAGGCGTGGCGCGACGGCTTCCGGCCGTAAGCGCGGGCTGGTCCTCGGGAGCGCGGGCCCGCTTTGATCCGATCGGCACTCGGCGCGAATCCGGAGTTTGGCCACGAGAAACGCAAAAAATCCTGGATCGATTTCGTAGATCTCACGGCGCCTTATAGGGCGCTCGGACAGCCTGCGTGCTCGGCGTTGACGACCTTCGTGCTTTTCGTGGCCATCCTCCGATCTGAAAGCGGCGCGGAATTTTGCGCGAACAAGGCCTCGCCAAGGTCGGACGAGTTCGGCTAAACCATCCCTTCCATGTCGTTGCCCGATCTGCTTCCGATCCAGCCCTTCACGCACCCGGTGCGCGGGGATGTCGTGCTGCCCGGATCCAAGAGCCTGACCAATCGCGCGCTGCTGTTCGCTGCGTTGTGCGATGAGCCCGTGTCACTCACCGGCGCGCTCTTCAGCGACGACACCCGCCTCATGGGCGCCGCGCTGCAAACACTCGGCTACGAGGTCGCCCTCGACGAGTTGGCGGGAACGATGCGCGTGGCCGGACAGCACAAGGCGTTTCCCGACGGTGAGCACACCCTGTTTGTCGGTTTGGCCGGTACGGCGGCGCGCTTTCTCACCGCGTTGTGCGCGGCGGCTCCCCGCGGGACCTATCGCATCGATGGCGTGCCGCAAATGCGCAACCGCCCGATGAAGGCGCTGATCGACGCGCTGCGTGGGCTGGGCGCCGACATTAGCTGTCTCGGCGAAGAGGGGTTCTTCCCGCTCGAAATCAAGGCCCGCGGCCTGCGCGGCGGCACGGTGGCGATTGACGCAAGTGCCAGCAGCCAGCTCCTCTCGGCACTCCTCATGGTGGCCCCGCTGGCGAGCGGACCGATCGAGGTTCAACTCGTGAGCCAGGTGCGCTGGACCTTTGTCGAGATGACCCGCCGCCTGATGGCGGAGTTTGGCGTCGCCACGCAGGTCGACGCTGCAACCCAGGTGTTCAAGGTCAGCCCCGGACGCTACCGCTCATCAGGCACCTACGTGATCGAACCCGACGCCACAGCCGCGAGCTACTTTCAGGCCCTGCCCGTCGTGGTCGGTGGACGTTTGGGTTACCCCGGACTCCGCCCGCCGGGCGCCGGCCTGCAGGGGGATTCCGCCTTTATCGATGTCCTGACACGCGCCGCAGGACGGAGCGCGGGCGTCGCGATCGAGGAGGACTTTCATGAGATATCCGACACCTTTCTCACGCTCGCGGCGATCGCGCCGTTGCTCAAAGGTGTCACGCGCATCACCGGTATCGCGCACACCCGCAAGCAGGAGACGGATCGCGTCGCGGGCATGGTGAAGGAACTGCGCAAGCTCGGACAGGAGGTGGTCGAGGAGGAAGGTGCGATCACGATCACCCCGCGACCACTCAAGACCGGAGTCGAGATCGAGACGTATCACGACCACCGCTTCGCGATGAGTTTTGGCATCCTGGGGTGTCACGACCTGCTCGGCAACGGCCGCCCGTGGCTGTCGATCATCAACCCCGCCTGCTGCGCGAAAACATTTCCGCACTTTTTTGAATTGCTGGAGTCGCTCCGCACAAAATCCTCGGCCTCCTGATGGGCTCCTCCTCTTTTCTCATTGTCGCGATCGACGGCGGCGCCGCTTCCGGCAAGTCGTCGACCGCCCGTGCGCTGAGCGAGCGGTTCCAGCTCATGCACGTCGATACCGGCTCCTACTACCGAGCGGTCACGGCAGAGCTGCTCCGCCAGGGGGCGCGCGCCGAGGATGTTGGCGCCGTCAAGACCGTGCTTGCCCGCCTCGCCTTCGGCACCCGCGTCGCTGGCCGCAGCGCGCAAATGGAGATCGGCGGGCGCGTCGTGCCCGAGGCCGAGATCCGCAGCCCGGAGGTCAACGCCGCAGTCTCCCACTTTGCCGCGATCCCCGAGGTCCGCAGCCAACTGCTCGCCTACCAGCGCGGACAGGCCGAGGTGGCGCAGGCGCACGGCTTCCGCGGACTGGTGATGGAAGGCCGTGACATCGGTTCGGTGATTTTTCCGCAGGCTGACTTCCGTTTCTTCCTCCACGCCGATCCGGTCGAGCGTGCACGCCGACGTGCCCAGGAGGGCCAGACCGACTCGATCGCCGAGCGCGATCGCCTCGACTCGTCGCGCAAGACCGCACCCCTCACCTGCCCGCCCGGTGCGACCGACATTGACTCGACGCTGCTCACGCTGCCCGAGGTCGTGGACCGCGTTTCCGCCGCCATCGCCACCCGCCTGCCCCCCGCCGCATGAACCGCCGCTACAACCAGGGCGCGATGGATCGCGTGTACGGGTTCTTTCACTACCTGTCCGCGATCGTGTACGACATGGCGTTCCGCGGGGATGTTCTCGGCCTGGACAACCTGCCGAAGAACGGCGCCTTCCTCATCGCGTCGAATCACGCCAGTCACCTCGATCCGCCGATCATCGGCAGCCAGGTGCCGCGCCAGATGTGTTTCTTTGCCCGCAAAACCCTGTGGAAACCCGGGCTTGCCTCGTGGTGGCTGGATGCGGTCGGCACGATTCCGGTGGATCGCGACGGCGGCTCGGATGTGTCGGCGATCAAGCGCGTGCTGCGCGCCCTCGGCGACAACAAGGCCCTGATTCTCTTCCCCGAAGGCACGCGCTCGCCGGACGGCAAGCTGCAGAGCGCCAAGCCGGGCGTCGGCCTCATCGCCTGCCGGACGCAGGTCCCGGTCGTGCCGGCACGGATCTTCGGTTCGTTCGAGGCGTTTGGTCGGTCAGGCCCGCTGCGGCTGGGCACGCCGGTCACGGTGGTTTTCGGACAACCGCTCGCCCCTGCCGCCTACGATGATCCCAAGGCCGGCAAGGAGCGCTATCAGCGTGCCAGCGAGGTCATCATGGCAGCGATAGCGAAGATCGAGCAGCCGGGCACTGTGGTGGTCTGAGCCATCCCCGGGTGGCCTCAGGCCGCAGCACCGCCGTCAGTCTCGATACTTTCGATCTGGTTGAGGCGAATGACTTCAACCGTCGGCGACACGTCCCTCGTCACGACGATAAATCCTTGCGGCGCATTGATCGCCACGAAGTCCGGGTGCGGAACTTGGATGGCCCGTCCACTCACCATCCGCAGCACGAACGGCTGGCTGCCGTGAAGTACATCGAGGATATGTTGCAGGCTCACAGAAACAGACTTATCGCGAATAAATCTTAACGCAACCGAATATCTTTTACTGAAGCCCGGACGCCTTTCGGGCCCGCCCCACCACCCCACTGGCGATCGCCCGGGCGCGTTCGGCACCTTCCTTCAGGACACCTTCAACATAATCGAGGTTCGCAGCCAGTTCCGCGCGGCGCGCCCGTGCAGCGGCAAAGCCGGTCCAGTAGTGTTCGAAGAGCGCTTTCTTGAGGTCGCCGTAACCGAGGCCGCCCGCGCGCAGGCGATTCTCGTAGTCGAGCGCCACGTCGGCCGGCGCCACGAGCTTGAGCAACTGGATCGCAAGGTTCTGGTCCGCATCGGGCTTGGGCTCAGCCGGAGTGCGGCTGTCCATGACGATCGACATGATCTTCTTCTTCACGGCCTTCTCGTCACCGAAGAGCTCGATCGTGTTGCCGTAGCTCTTGCTCATCTTTTGGCCGTCGAGGCCCGGTACCGTGGCAACCTCGGCCTTGATCGAGGGCTCGGGGATGACGAAGGTCTCGCCGTAGGTGAGGTTAAACTTGATCGCGATGTCGCGAGTCATCTCGACGTGCTGCTTCTGGTCGCGGCCCACCGGGACGATGTTCGAATCGAAGAGCAGGATGTCCGCGGCCATCAACACCGGATAGGAGAACAGGCCGAAGTTGGGCGACAGGCCCTTCGCCGTCTTGTCCTTGTAGCTGTGGGCGCGCTCCAGCAGGCCCATGGGCGTGAGCGTGCCGAGGATCCACATGAGTTCGCAGACCTCAGGGATGTCACTCTGGCGCCAGAACACGGCCTTCTTCGGATCGAGTCCGCACGCGAGAAAATCGAGGGCGACTCCGAGCGTGTTGGCTCGTCGCTCGGCGGAGTCGGTAAGCGACGTCATCGAGTGATAGTCGGCGATGAAGTAGAACGCCTCGCCGCGCTCCTGCAGCTCGATCGCCGGCTTCATCATGCCGAAGTAGTTGCCGATGTGCAGGGTGCCCGAGGGCTGGATGCCAGAGAGGATGCGAAGCATTCGCGTAGTTGGATTTCGGATTTCCGATTTCAGCCAGCAAAAAAATGCAGGGCCTATTCGCGCCGCGGGACAAGCGCGACGGTCGCCCGGGTGCGGGCGATGGTGGCGGGCGGCAGGTAGCCGGCAAACGCCACCGTGGGCATGACAAGCGAGCGCGGGCCCAGGAGGGTGCCGGGATTGAGCACGGCGTTGCAGCCCACCTCGGCGCGCTCGCCGATGATCGCCCCGAATTTGCGCAGGCCCGTGTCGACCAGTTTTCCCAGCAGGTGCACGCCCACCGTCTTTTGGTCGAGGCGCAGGTTCGAACACACCACGCCGGCGCCGAGGTGGGCGCCGCAGCCCAGAATGGAATCACCCACGTAGCTGAAATGCGGCACCTGCGCGCCGTCCATCAGCAGGCAGTTCTTGAATTCGCACGCATTGCCGAGCACGCAGCCGGTGCCGACGATGACATTGCCGCGAATGAAGGCGCCGGGGCGGATCTCGGTGTTCGGTCCGATCCACGCGGGCCCGATGATCGTCGCATAGGCCGGCAACTTCACCGACGGGTCGATGTACACATGGCCCTCGATGTGCACGCCGGGCGGGATTTTCGGCAGGGGCGCATCGAAGCGGAAGCCAGCCAGGGCCGGCCCGATGCGCTTGAGCCATTCCCACGGCGCCACGTCGGCGGGAAAATGCGCGGCAAAGAGCGCCAGCGACTGGGGCAGATCGAAGAAATCAGCGGCTTTCACAGCCTCATTGTTCGGTGATTCCGGCCTACAGTTCCACGTTATTCCTACAAAAGGTGTCGCTGGCCTCGCGGAGGCCGGGGATCGAAAGGTGGAACGCGTTGCCCTCACCGCGTTGGTTTGATCGTGCTGAGTTCAAACCCGCGCCTTGAGGCACGGCGCTCACCCCAGAACCGGCCTCAGCGAGGCCAGCTACACCCAAGCAAAAGGCCCCCGGCACGAATGCCGGGGGCCTTGATTCACGAGAGAGCGTGAGCCCTGCCGCTTACTTCTTGAACATCGGCCCGTTCGGGTTGTTGAGCGAGAGGATGTAGGCGGAGAGGTCGGCGATCTGATCCTCGGTGAGGTTGTTGATCATGCCCGGGGGCATCATCGACGTGGCCGAATCCTCCATCGAGACGATCTTGTCGCGCGGCACCTGGGTGATCGCGGTGTAGTCGAACATGTTCGTCGACACGCTGATGTTGTCCGCCGAGGCATTGGCCACGCGGCCGGTGACGATGGTGCCGTCATCGAGCTTGAACTCGGTCGCGGCGAACTGGTCGCTGATGACCTTGTTGGGTTCAATGATGGACTCCATCAGATCGCGCACCGTGTAGCGGCCGCCGGAGCCGGTGAGGACCGGACCGACCGTGCCGCCCTCGACCCCGAAGCCGTGGCAAACCGCACAGGCGACTTCGCCGAAGAGACGGCGGCCCGCTTCGAAGTCACGGCCGCCGGCCTTGAGCTTCGCATCGATCACCGGGGTGAGCTGATCAACCGTGTAGTCCTTGACGAACGGACGGTCGACGACGCGCTGGAGCGGCGAAACCTGGGTCGGCGTGATCGCGATCACGTCCTTGAGCGCGGTGCGCTCGGCGTCCGTGAACGTCTCGAGTGCGCCCGTGCGGATCGCGACGATGGCGCGCAGGAACACATTGCCGCCGCGGTAATTCGCGTAGGCGTGGATGAACCAGCGGAGGTAGGTCTCGCGCAGTTCATTCGTCCAGCCGGCCTTCTGCAGGCGGAGCTGCAGGGCGTAGTCGATCTGCTCCTGCTGCGTCGGCGCGGTGCTCAGGAGGGCGACCAGCTTCGGTGTGGCCTCAGGCGACTCGAGGTAAACCAGGAGGCGCGCGAGCAGACCGTTGATCTCCTTGGCGCGGGCCGGGAAGAGGCTGTTGAACTTGGTCGCGAGACGGCGGCGGTTTTCCTCCGACGGGCGGCCCGTGCGGGTGAAGACGAGGGTGTAGGCGCGTGCCAGATCGGTCTGGTCGGCCTCGTTCAGGCTGGCCCAGTTGATCTTGTCGAGCGCAGCGAGCATGCGGGCCTGGAGGGCCGGATTCTCAACCGGACCCGTCTGCGGCTTGTGCGAGGCGCCCATGGTGCTCGCGCGGGCCAAGGCGGCGATCGCGGCGATCGCGGTGCGGGGATCGGACTCGTTGAGCGCGCGCTCACGCCAGCCGGCGACGTCCTGCCACTCGAGCGCGATGCGCGCGGCGTAGCGGATGGCGCGGTCCTGGCTGGAGAGCTGGGCCCAGGCCGTGTCGACGGCGCTCTCGTGCTGAATGCCGTGGAAGGACTCGAGGCGGTGGCGGAGCTGGCGCTCGGCAAGGCCGCGCGTTTCCGGGGCGGCGGGAGCGGTGCTCTCGGTGCCGACGTAGGTGACGCGGTAGAGCGCCGAGTGCGTCGAGCGGCCGCCGACCGTCATGTACATCGCGCCGTCATACGGGCTGATGACCACATCGCTGACCGGGAAAGGCGAACCGGCGACGAACTCCTCGACTTCACCCGTGTAGGTGGCGCCGGAAGGCGTGAGATGGATGGCGTAGAGCTTGCCCCAGCTCCAGTCGGAGATGTAGAGCGCGCGCTGGTACTTGGCCGGGAACTTGGCGCCCGTGCCGAAGACCGAGCCCGTCGGGGAGCCGGAACCGATGTTCACGACCTCGCCGAAGCTGTCGAAATAGTACGCCGGCCACTTGTTCGTAATCGTGCGCCAGCCGAAGTCAGCGCCGCTGATCAGGTGATTGACGCGCGTCGGGCGGTACCACGGCGTGCCGATGTCCCACTCCATGTCGGCGTCGTAGGTGAAGAGCTCACCCTCGGCGTTGAAGGAAACGTCGTAGGGATTGCGGAAGCCGAAATTCATCATCTCCCAGTGCTTGCCCTCCGGGTCGGTCTTCACGACGTAACCGCCGTTGGGCTGCTGGCCGTCCGAGAAGCCCATCAGGTTGGGCAGCAGGTTGTCGTTGCCGATGTTCGACGGGTGGGTCGACGAATCGAGCTGGGTGAGGTAGCTGGCGTTGCCGACCGTGAGGTACAGCGACTGGCCATCCGGCGACAGCGTGATCGAGTGCACGCCGTGCTCTCCGGTGCCGGAGAGGTTGCGGATGATGCGGACGTCATCGTACTTGTCGTCACCATCGGTGTCGCGCACGCGGTACAGACCCTGCGTGCCACGCTCGTTGGTCATGACATAGAGGCTGTTGAAGGCGTAGAGCAGGCCGTGGGCGCCACCGAGATCGATCTCGATCGGCTCAACCTTGACCTCCGCGGTGCTGCCGGCGGGCGGAAGCGTGACACGGTAGAGGCCGGACGTTTGGTCCGTGACGATGAGACGGCCCTTGTCGTCGATGGTGAGACCGACCCACGAGCCGTAGGCCGCGCGGGGAACGGTGTAGACGAGTTCGGCCTTGAAACCTTCCGCGACGCGGAGGTTGCCGACGGCCGAGGGATTGGCGACCGACTGCGCCGAGAGCGGGGCGGCGACGGCCAGGAACAACGCAGCGGGCGCGAGCGCGCTGAGAAGCTTACCGGGGATACACTTGATCATGGTTTTTGGGTCAGGCGTTGGGACGTTGTAAGAGGGATCAAAACGACCGGATCAGAGGCCGCCACGACCACCGGTCATGCCGGAGGCGAGGGTCTGAACCTGGTCGGAGTTGAGGCGGTAGGGCGACGACGCCTGGAACTTGGCGAACTCGGCGGCGCGGACCTCGGCCAGCTTGGTCTCGGCAGCGCCCCAGGCCGCGATGCCCTGGGTCAGGCCGGCGGCATCACCGGAACCTTGGAAGAGGTGCACGTAAACGGTGCGCTTGGCATCCATCACGCCACGGATGGCGTCGCGGACGGCCGGGATCTCGTTGAGCCGGGTGATCTCGGTCTGCTGGATATCACTGAGCGAAACCACGACCGGGCCCTGGTTGCCGCCCATGCCGCGACCGACATTGAGGCTGGCGAATCCGTCCCCCGTGTTGGCGGCCTGACCGGCAGCCGGAGGACCACCGCGACCGCGGCCGCCACCCGCGCCACCGATTGTGCGACGGCGACCGCCCTCAGGGCGGACCGCCTGCCAGACGAGGACACCGGCCTGCTCCTTGTTCAGCTTCTCGGGCGAACCCTGAATCTTGGCGAAGGCCGCGGCGCGCGCCTCCACCAGCGCCTGCTCCGCTACCTGCACGGCCGCGGCTTTTTCGCGGATGTTGGCCGTGTTGGTCGGGTCGGAGTAGACGGCGAACGTCAGGTTCGCACGGGCCTGCGACACAGCCGTTTCCTGTTCGACGAACGCATTCTCAAACTGCGCGATGGCCACATGCTGGGCGGCGGTGGCGCTCTTGAGGCTGAAGTTGGAGCCGACGCCGGGCGCGACGGTGGGGACTTGCGCAAGCAGCGCGGCGGACGGCAGCAGAAGCAAGCCGGCCAAGATCAGGGAGGACGGGGAGCGACGAGGCATGTTAGCGGGTTTCATTGGGCGTTGAGTAGGGGGACGGGACAAAGCGGGAAAAGGAACCGACGGGCGCATCAGTCCGACAATGCGGACACGCTTGGGTGGAGGGTCACGAACACAGGGGGTTTGAGCGGCAAATCGTACGCGGGGAAAGGCGCAGATGGACGAGGCTAAGAAACGGAAGTTGGAAAATACTGCAACCTTTTGGGAGATGAAAAGACGAAAGTTCCGATTCGGCGGTTACGGATGGTGATAAGCCGGTGTCGCGGGGGGGGGGGGGGGGGGGGGGGGGGTGGGTCCCCCGCCCGCCCCGCCCGCGGGGCCCGCGACATCAATCCATAAAAAGGCCCCGGCGACCTGGATCGTCGGGGCCCTGGGAACTGACGGCGAACGGATGCTTGTCGTTGAAGCGCTTACTTCTTGAAGACGCGGCCGTTGCGGTCGCCGGCCGACAGGAGGTAGGCGACGAGGTCGGTGACCTGCTCGTCGTTCAGGTTGTTGATCATGCCGGGAGGCATCATCGACGTGGCCGAATCCTCCATCGAGACGACGTTCGCGCGGATGATCACCGAAGTATCCGTGTAATCGAACATGTTCTGCGAGATCGTGATGTTCTCGGTGTTGGCGTTCGCGACGCGGCCCGTGATGACTGTGCCATCCGTCATGTGGAACTCGGTCGCGGCGAACTGGTCGCTGATGACCTTGCTCGGCTCGATGATCGACTCCAGCAGGTCACGCACGGTGTAGCGGCCGACGGCACCCGTCAGGTCAGGACCGACCGTGCCGCCCTCGTATCCGTAGGCGTGACACACGGCGCAGGCGACTTCGCCGAAGAGACGGCGGCCGGCCTCGAAGTCACGACCACCCTTGGCGAGCTTTTGCTCGACGATGGGGGTGAGATCATTGACCGACCAGTCCTTGACGAACGGACGGTCGACGACGCGCTGCAGCGGGGAAACCTGCTTCGGGACAATCGCGAGGATTTCCTTCAGCTGCTCCTTCTCCTCCGGCGAGATCGTCGCGAGGGCGGCGGTGCGGATCGAGACCAGGCCGCGCAGGAAGGCGCTGCCGCCGCGGTAGTTGGCGTAGGCCTTGATGAACCAGTTGAAGTACTCCTCGCGCAGGGGCTTCGTCCAGCCGACGGTCTGCAGACGGAGCTGCAGGGCGTAGTCGATCTGCTCCTGCTGCGTCGGCGCCGTGCGCATCGCCGCGACAAGCTTGGCCGGTGCGCTGGGGGATTCGAGATAGACCAGCATGCGCGCCAGCTGCGTGTTCACTTCCTTGGTCGCGGCCGGGAAGAGGGCGTCGAACTTGTCGGCAAGCTGCTTGCGCGTGGCCTCGTTCGGCTTGCCCGTGCGGGTGAAGACGAGCGTGTAGGCACGCACGAGGTCGGCCTGATCGGCGTCGTTGAGGTTGGCGAAGGCGATCTTGTTGAGCGTGGCCAGCATCTTGGCCTGCAGCTCGGGATTGTCCTTCGGGGCGATCTGGGGAAGGTAGCCGGTGCCTTTGGTGCTAACGCGGGCGAGGGCCGCGATCGCGGCGATCGCGGTGCGGGGATTGGTCTCGGCGAGGGCCTTCTGCTCCCACTTGGAGCGGTCCTGCCACTCCAGCGCAATGCGCGCGGCGTAGCGGATCGCGCGGTCCTGGCTGCCGAGCTGCGCCCAGGCGGCGTCAACCGCACCTTCGTGCTGCACGCCATGGAAGGCCTCGAGCTTGCGGCGGGCCTCGCGGTCAGACTGGCCACGAAGATCCAGCGGAGCCTTGGTCGTCGACTCGGTGCCGACGTAGGTCACGCGGTAGAGCGCGGACTGCGTCGCGCGTCCGCCGACCGTGAGGTACATGGCACCATCCACCGGACTAATGACCACATCGCTCACCGGGAAAGGCGCGCCGCCGACAAACTCCTCCACCGTGCCGGTGTAGGTCGAGCCCGACGGGGTCATGTGCACCGCGTAAAGCTTGCCCCAGCTCCAGTCGGAAACGTAGTAGGCGCGCTGGTACTTGACGGGGAACTTCGCGCCGGTGCCGAACGTGCCGCCGGTGGGCGAGCCCGAGCCGATGTTGGCGACCTCGTTCATGCTGTCGAAGTAGTAGGCCGGCCACTTGTTCACCAGCGTGCGCCAGCCGAAGTCGGCCGCGCTCGTCAGGTGCATCACGCGCGTCGGGCGGTACCACGGCAGACCGATGTCGAGCTCCATGTCCGCGTCGTAGGCGAAGAGCTCGCCCTCGGCGTTGAAGTTGACGTCGTACGGATTGCGGAAGCCAAAGTTCATCAGCTCCCAGGTCTTGCCGTCCTTGTCGGTCTTGAGGACGTAGCCGCCGTTGGGCTGCTGACCGTCCGAGAAGCCGGTCATGTTGGGCAGCAGGTTGTCGTTGTTGATGTCGGCCGGGTGACGGGACGCGTCGACATCGGTCAGCTGCGTGGCGTTGCCCACCACAACAAAGATCGACTGGCCGTCGGGCGAGAGCGTGAGCGAGTGCACGCCGTGCTCGCCGGTGCCCGGGATGTTGCGCAGCACGCGCACCTCATCGAACTGGTCGTCGCCGTCGGTGTCGCGCAGCCGGTAGAGGCCTTGGGGCGTGCGCTCGTTGACCATCACATACAGGCTGCCGAAGGCATAGAGCAGGCCGTGGGCGCCGCCGATGTCGACATCGATGGGCTCGACCTTGACCTGCTCATTCGAGCCGATGGCAGGAAGGGTCAGGCGATAGAGGCCGGCGTATTGGTCGGCCACGATCAGGCGCCCCTTGTCGTCGAAGCACATGCTCACCCAAGAGCCGAGTTCGGTGCGCGGAACCGAGTAGATCATCTCGGCCTTGAAGCCGCTCGCGACGCGAAGATTGCCGACGGCCGAGATCGGCGCCGAGGCCACGCCCGACTGGGCCAATGACGGCAGGGCCGGCATCATCGTCAGGGCGGCCAGAGCCACGGCGACGAAGCGGGAGGAGGAACGGGAAAGTTTCATGAAGAAGAAAAAAAGAGGATGGGTGGAGGCAGCCGATTACAGGCCCTGCTTGGCGTTGATGTTCCACGTCGCCAGAGTCGTGACCTGGTCGGCGCTGAGCTTGAGCGGCGACGAGGCTTGGAACTTGGCGAACTCAGCGGCCTTGGCCTCGGCGAGCCGTCCTTCCGCTGCCGCCCAGGCGGCGACCTTGGCCTTGAGGGCGGCCTCGTCGAGTTTGTCCTGGTAGATCTGCGTGACCACGGCGCGCTTCGCCGTGCGAACCTCTTGCGCCAGCTTTTCGACCGCGGGCACCTCGTTGAGGCGCATGACCTCGGTCAGCTGCACATCGCGCATGCGAACCGGCTCCGGGCCGGTAGCCAGGCCACCACGATTATTGACCCCGAGACCGGCGAAGCCATCGCCGCCTGCACCGGCCGCCACCGGAGGAGGACCGCCGCGACGCCCGCCATAGTTCACCCGCCGTCCGCCCTCAGGCCGAATTCCCTGCCAGATCAGCACGCGAACCTGCTCGGCATTGAGCTTGTTCGAGGACGCCTGAATGGCGGCGAAGCCCTGAGCCCGGGCCCACGCCATCTTCTCCTCGGCCACACGAACCTCTTCCGCCTTTGCCTTGATCTCGGCGGGATTGGCCGGGGCGCTGTAGGTGGCAAAGATGAGCGCGCTGCGCGCTGCGCCCACTTCCGCAAGGATGGGAATGATGGCCGACTCAATCTCGGCCACCGCCGCATTCTGGGCGTTCGATGCGCCCGGCAAACCGATGATGTTGGGGGCGACCGTCGCCACGATCGTCGGCGGCGTCGCGGCGGGCGCGGCCGCCGGGGCGGCAGCAGGAGCTTGGGCAAACGAAAACGCCGGCAGCAGAGATAGGCCGGCGAGCATCAGGGCGGACGGGGTACGACGAGGCAGGAGGGGCTTTTTCATGAGGGACAGGGTTGAGCGACCAAGGGACAGACAGACGGAAAGACAGACCAAGAAGAGCGACCACGAACGCGACCAAGGGGACGCCCGCGGCTCAGGGGTGGAGAGAGGCGGAAACAGAGGGGCTGGGAACGAGGGGTAACGTCCGAAGCAGGATCGAAATGAAAGATAGTGACACTTTTTGACAGAACGAAAGCTCAAAATGGGCATCCCTTGAATCATGCGCGGCGTACGTTGCACCCACGCGTGGGTGCGGAGGCCGGGCGGCCGCGAGGCGCGACGACGTCAGACCAAGCTGAGCCAAGGGTAAAGGAATCCGGGGCAACCAACCCTGCTGGAGACGCGTGGCCCCTGGCCTGGTTACAGCGCAATCGAAACGATCTGGGAGGAACTGATCGCGCCGGAACGAATCCGCGGCCGGCCGCACGAATCCATTGACCCTCAGCCGGAATTCATGCGCCATGGCCGCGCGTCGCCCCGGCGTCCACCCCCACATGAGAGGCCTGCTGCCCTATCTCGATCTCACGTTGCGGCTTCATTTCCGCCAGAAGCTGGCGCTGTTCTACAGCTTCCTGTTCCCCCTGATTTTCCTCGGGGCGTTCCGCGCGCTCTACCGGTGGGAGGCGGTTCCCCTCGCCCGTCATGTCGGCGAACTGCTCGCCGTTGTCGTCTTGAGTGGGGCCTGTCTGGGCCTGCCCGTCATTCTCGTCTCCGAACGGGAGCGCGGGGTTTGGCGCCGTTACCGGCTCGCGCCCGTTCCCACGGCCACGCTGATCACCGGCATGATCACCGCGCGCTTCATCCTCCTTGTCGCATCCGCCGTGCTGCTGCTCGCGCTCGCCACCGTGGCGGGCATGCCGTTCCCGGACCATCCGTTCCAGCTCGCGCTCGGATTTGCGGTCGTGGCGTTCACCTTTTCTGGACTCGGCCTGCTGCTGGCGATGATAGCCAACAGCGTGCCCGCAGCCCAGGCCCTCGGGCAGTGCGTCTTCCTGCCGATGCTGGTCTTCGGCGGCGTGGTTGTGCAACCGGCCACACTGCCCGTATGGGCCCAGATCCTTTCCACGTATCTGCCGGGTCGCTACGCCGTCGACCTCCTACAGACCTGCGCCAATGGCGACGGCCTCGCGTCGGAAGGCTTCGCGCTCATCGCCCTGCTAGGCGTCGGCGCCGCCGCCTTCGTCTCATCCGTGCGCATGTTCCGCTGGGACACGCAGGCCCGGCGCGAATCCGGCCGCGGTGTTGCATGGGCCGGCGTGACCGCCCTCGCGCTCGTCGCCGTCGGCCTCGCGTCAACGCGCTTCACCAACATCGGCCCGATGGGCCCCTCGGCCGCGGCGCTCGCAGCGATCAAGGAATCGCCCTACGGCACCGGGGCCGAGCCCACGCCGAAGGCAAACCCGGCTCCAGCCCAAGCGGTTGCGACCGTCGCGACGCCCCCTCCCCCGCCAGTTCAGACCGCGCCGGTGGTGACCGCGCCCCAACCCAAGACCTGGCGTGACCTGACGCCGGCCGAGTTGGCCGCGATCAATATCGTGTTGCCGCCCGATGACGGCGTGGTCGCCCCCATGCCCGCTCCGGGCGAGACGCCCGACGCCGACACGCTCGCCTGGCTCGATTATATCCGCCCCAAGCTCCCAGACTGGGAATCCGGCAAGGTCGAGGATCCGGTGCAACGCGTGCGCAACTACCTCTACGCGGCCGCCGTGCCCGACGTCGTGCAAATGGATCCCTTCGAACGATTCTTCGGCCCGCTCATTCTGGATCACCTGATCGCCACAACGCCGCGCGACGATCTTGCCAAGATCCTTGGCTGGATCGTGCTCAACCCGGTCCACGGCAGCCTCATGGCCGCCGACAACGTCATGGCGCTCGGCATCGAGGTCCGCACGAGCGAATTCGAGGCCATCCGCGAGCGCGCCCGCTACTATGCGATGAAGTTTCTCCTGCGGGTGCAGGCATTGCCGCCCGCTCCCGTTCAGCCGTAGGCCGCAGGGACTGAGACCATCCGCACATCCGACGATTCGACAAGAATAGAGGGGCAGGCAATCGCCCTGGCCCGGACGACACGTTCTCCACAGTAAACGCAAGAAGCACGGCCCAAACACCCTTGATGTCACATGGATCCACATCCGGTCGTCGTATGACGTGACGTGGATCCATGCGGGCGAACCTTAACAGGGTTTCGCCGCCACTCGGTCTGCCGATCAGGCGAAGAAGTCCGCGGACTCGCGGGTCGAGCTGACCACCTTTGATTTGACCGAGGTTGCCTTGGTGAGGGCGGAACGCGCCAGCTTGCTCGAAACCGGGTTCTCCTCGGTGCGCGCAGGATACTTCGTCACCGGCTTCGGGATCGTCGCCGAGGTGACCATCGAGATCAGCTGGGAAGCCACCTGACGCAGCGCCTCGGACTGACCCTTGAGGGTTCCGGCCGCACTGGCAGTCTGGCTCGCACCGGCGGCGTTGGTCTGGGTCTGCTTGTCGATCTGGCCGACTGAGCTGCTAATCTGCGACAGACCGCCGCTCTGCTCTTCGGAAGCATTGGCGACCTCGGCCACCAGCGAATCCACTTCGCGGACCTTAGCCAGAATCTCATGAAAGCTCGCGGAAAACGTACCGAGAACGCTTCTGAACGTCGGGGTTGCTTCTCGGTCGAGCCGCTGGGAAGAAAGAAGAAAAGGAACCTGCATCAGTTAGGACTCATACGCGACCCAAGCGTTGATGCTGGGGGTGGTAGAGCCGGTGAGGTTGAGGCGATAGGTGACGCCAGCGCCGCTGATGAAGTTGACCACCCCGGCCGCCGTAAGGGTGGCGATGGTGTCAATCCAGGTGGTGCCTCCGTCAGGCGAGGCCTGTACGGTGATGGTGCCCGAGCCGAAGGTGCCGGCTGCGAGAAGCGTGACGAACCCGCCCCGTGAAACGAAGGTACTCGAAGAGGCGTTCGACGCCTGCGAGTTAAAGAGCTGGGTGGGGGTGTTGTTCATAGGTCATAAGGTGGGGATAGAAGCTAACGCTTTCTAAACCACCCGGTTGTCTTCGCAGGGGCGCCAAAAGCGTACCCTTTGAAGTCTTGTAGTTCTTTGCGGAGGTCTGCGTCCTTCCGCTCCTGGATCTTCTTGTTGTCGTCTTGCGCGAGTGCCGTGGTCCAGTAATTCACAGCCATCGCAACGGCCTCCAGTCTGTCATCGTGGCGGAGGCAGCCACGGTCCTTGGTCACCCGGGACATCTGGTAGAACAGCATGTAGCTGTTCCGGGCGTCCTCGGAGTACTCACTGACGCTCCTGTAGTCCGCGTGGACCACCTTGGAGTCGATC
Source organism: uncultured Opitutus sp. (assembly GCA_964460715.1). Taxonomy (GTDB): domain Bacteria; phylum Verrucomicrobiota; class Verrucomicrobiia; order Opitutales; family Opitutaceae; genus CAMAXB01. The sequence continues at coordinate 57,419 of CAYWRG010000004.1, forward strand.
ACCAGCTTGTGCTGGTTCATCACAGGCTCCAGCGTGTCGATGATGCGGCGCTCCTTCTGGGTAGAATGGCGGACCTCCTCAACGGCACAGGGGTGGACCCGTGACAGCACCGGCTTCAACAGCTCGGTGAACATGCCGTCACCGAAGTTGGACTCAATGACGACGTGGTGGACCTTGTGCTTCTTGGCCAGCTCCGCGAGGAACTGGAGGTTCTCTGGAGTGTACCCACCCTTGAGACCGCCGCAGGCCACCACGTAGATGTACCCGTTGAGGGTCTTCGCCACGCAATAGGCCGCCTCGTCGGCGCCTCGACCGGCTGGGTCGATTGCCATGACACAGCCTTGGTACGGTATCCACTTTCCCACCACTTCCATCGGCCGGTAGTAGCGGTCGTTCGTGAGGCCCACACAGGGCAGCTCGGGGTGGGCAAGCTGTGGCGCCGAGGCCCACACCAGCTTCTCCGGGGCGACCTCTGGGTCCACGTCCATGACGATGAGGTCAGAGAGCTTGAGTGGATAGCGGTCGATGTCGGACAGGGAGGTATCGAGCTGGAACTGAAGGGCGAAACCAGAGCGCCCGTAAGACGCCTCTCGCTCGCACAGGTCGAGGTCAGAGAAGCGTTGGGGGTCCGTGGGTGTTCCCGCCCGGGTCGGATCTTCCTCCAGACGCTTCAGGATGAAAGGCGCCAAGCGTTCCCGCATGCGCGAGAGAAGGCGCTCGTCGGGATATCGTGCGGGCCACACCCGGATCTCGTAGCCGCGACTCGGGAGGGCGTTGTAGATCGACATCCACGGCATCACCCATGAGGGTCTGGATGGCATGGAAGCGCGTGGCCTCGTCCTGGGTGATAGTAACAAGCTCCGGGGAAGCCCCGAGCTGGCGGTAGAACAAGCCGGGAACTCCGGCGAAGTCCTTGTCGATGGAGACGATGATGCGTCTCTCGTTCGTGGGCGTGGTCGAGAGGATGCCGAGGATGTCGTCGGCTTCCAACTTAGGTCGGACCGCGGTGTCGTACCGCGAAGTCAGCCACTCGCGGAGCGGGCCGTGAGCCACGGGCTTGCGGGTGTCCTTGCGGTTCGCCTTGTACGTCTCGCAGACCTCACGACGGAAGCCGTCCTGGGTCTTGCAGGAGAGCGCGAAGATTCCCACAGGCAGTGACCAAAACGTAGGAGCCTTTACCGCGCGCTCAACCAAACCGGCGTTCACGCTCTACGAAACAGATGCGTCTGCCGACGCAAAGGGCTGGAGCATCCAAGCCGAATCGGGGGCTTTTACCCTAAGTCACCTCAATGATGCAGGCACCTCTGGCGGCTCATTCTTCAGCGCTTATCGCTCCGGCAACGCAATCTCCCGGCTTGCTCTACTAGGCAACGGCGCAGGAAACGTAGTGATTGGTAGCTACACGGAACCGGGGACCGGGCGCCTCCAGCTCGCCTCCCACACGACCTCCGCGGGCGGCATTGGGTTCGGGGCGGATGTGTCAGTGTACCGCTCCGCCGCGACTACGCTCACGTTCACCTCCAACATCGTCTTTAGCTCCGACAATACTTACAGCATTGGAAATCCAGGCGGAAACCGACCCAGCGCGGTTCATATCCACGGTAGCGGTAAGATTCAGTGGGGGAATGACACGTCGCTTCAGCGCGGCAGCGCGGCCGGGTGTTTGCTGGCCGCCGACAACTTGGGCACGAGCTTTGACCGACTCCAATTCGGTGGAACCTCTGCCAGCTATCCGGCGCTAAAGCGCAATAGCACTATTCTTCAAGCGGTTCTCGCGAACGATACAGCGTTCACCTCATTCGGCGCTGGGGACTTCATCGCCAACAATGCCGCTACCGCTGTTGGTGCGGGCAAAATCTCATATGGCGGCACCACGGCCTCTACGGTCGGCGCGGCAGGTGGGGCTTCGGCACTCCCTGCCACCCCCCTTGGGTACATCATCGCCAACGTCGCCGGAACCCAAGCCAAGATTCCGTACTACAACAACTAATCTCATGGCCCTCTCCAAATCCATCCCCACCTCCTCGAACGCCGTTGCTTCCTACTGGAACATCATTGGCGTCTACTCCAACCGCATCGAGAAGTTCATCGAAGTGCAGCTCGCCGGCTACGTTGACGAAGCCACGCGGCGCGCCACGAACGTCGATGGCTCCCCGAAGTTCCGTCCGCTCGACAACGGCACGATGCGCTTCACCGGCCCGGACTACGACGCGCTCACCCGGAGGGCTCCATAGAAGGGTCTACATCATTGCAGCAATGATAGCGCAATGGTTATCTAGTGGGAAGCGTTTTAGAGGGTCGCTTGAGAGCGAAACGCTTCAGGAGATTCAGCGACGCATTAAAAAATGCGATTCAGTCCGGCAAGATGGCGACCGCAGATGTGCATCATCTCATGCATTTGCATCAGGTCGACGATACCGAACTCCTTCGAGCTTTGCGGCAGCATCTCTCTGATTCCCTCGCTGACCCTCATAAGGATAAAGCGGAAGCCGATGTGTTCCGGGACTATCTCGCTTGGCACGCAGATGAGAACCCATTTTCCGAACTGCCTGAGGACATCAAAATCCAACTTGAAGCCCTTAAGGTAGAAATTCCTCAGGCAAGCAGACGATTGAGGGATCTAGCTACCTCGCTAACAGACCTCTACTTGAAGAATCAGCGCGAACTCGCCAAACAAGGGCGCTATACCTTTTGGGGGTTTGTCGTGGGAATCCTCGGTCTTTTGCTGGCCGTTGCGTTTGGCGTTCTGAGTATTCCTAAGGAAAAAGAGCCCAACCAGCGGCCAGAGTCAGCGCCGATGGCTGTCACGCCTCCGGTTTCGTAATACCCGCGACGAATCTTGCTTCAGAATAGCTCGGGCAAATCCGTCCCCACTTCCACCGGGTCCAAACACTTCGGACCTTCGTTCCTCGAATTACTCATGCACCGGCTGACGGGCCGGGTCTGCATCAACTCGGCCGGGAACGGTGCTATCAAGGCGTTGTACTCAGGTTCTGGCAGCGAGTCACCCCGAATCTATCTATCCCAAGTGCGCAGTCCCAGAAAGTCGGAACTTGCTTCGGAAAGGCCTACCGCGCGCGCGACAGGCTGAACTCCGCCCATACCGGCCAATGGTCCGAGACCGCGCCTGCCGTGAAGGAGCGATCGACACCCCAGCGGCTCGTGTACCTCGCCGCCATCCCATCGGTCACCACGATGCGATCATAGGCCCTCACAGAAGTCGTAGAAACGTTCGTATCGGCATCGTCTGACACGATCCACAGGTACGGCAGCTCATTGGCTCGCCATTGCGCGAGGTTAACAGGTGCGCTGCCACCACGCGTGACGGGAGCCCGTGCCGGAACAACAAGCAGGCAGGAAGCTCGTACTGCCACGTTCACAACAAGTGAGGTCGCTGCCTACATGCCTATTTCCAAGATGAGCAGAGAATAACTCAGAAAGCCCCCATGGACAACTACCACCTAACAAAGAAAGGCGAAGATTGGCAGCTCAAGAAAGAGGGAGCCGAGCGAGCGACCTTGAAAGCTGAGACGAAGCAGCAAGCGCTGGAACAGGCGCGTAAGTTCATGGGTGACCACGGCGGTTCCATGAAGGTACACCGCGGCGATGGAGTAATCCAGACTGAGCACACCTACCCGCGGAGCGCTGATCCCCGCAAGAGCAAGGGATAGCAGTCTTACATTTCGCTGGAAGCGCCGCCTTCCCGGGTCCCTAGTCTGACGAAACACGAGTCGACGAAGTGCTAATTTCACGCGTAAGCCGGGCCGCCAGCGAGTCTAAGTCCTGATAAATTGACTCCTCATCAATGCGCCATGACAGGAGTGGCGTCAAAAACGACTCACGTTTTCCTTTTGTGCGGAGAACAATTTTCCCGACGAACGGTGGCTCCGGATTGTCTCCGAAATAGTGGTCTAAAGGCTTCTCGGAACTCCCGTGTACCGTGAAACAACCGAGCTGTCCCCGTATCCTTCTGTGCGTTAGCGGCGCCTCGATGGCGATTGGTTTTCGGGGCAGACGATAGTGGTCGGCAGGATCAAGCGCCTGCGGCAAGTATGCATCGAGGTTTACCGAACGAGTTTTGCTGGTTCGAATCCGCCTGCTCTGAAGACCCGCGGGACAGAATACACTCTCCACTCCCAAGGTCCTCTTGTTTAGCGCAAAAGGCGGCAATATCCAGACAGCGCGCTCCCCATCGCGGTCCGGCTCCTGCATCAGCGCGAAAAAGAGGGCCTGCAAGGGGGATTTCGTCCAATCCAGAAGCCTTGTAGGAATTCCATGGTGCTGCATCAGTCCCCACAGGTCCCAAGGATTGTCGGGAACGCTCTCAACATATGCACGATAGCTGACCAAAAAATCGTGCACATAACTCCTCTCGTCTGACAGTTGATTGCGCCAAATTAAGCCAGGGACCAATTCATAGTCGGGACTAGCTGTGCCGCGAAACCAAAGCATATTGTGGCCGCCTTGGAGCGTCACCACGGTTTTCAAGTACTCGTAGATATCGTCTACGTGCGCCTCAGGTGCCATTTGGATTCAATGTTGTTTACGTTCGGACAATCTCTTCGCCATGTCCTACACGGAGATGCCGTCGATCAGTGTGACCACTGCCGCTAGAATTAATCCCATCTCCAGCGTCACAAGCGTGGCCTGAAAAAGTGAAAGCCGAACTGAGCTTCGGCCCCCTGCGGCGATGTCGCCGGCTTTGAGCGAGTCAAATTGATCGTGATATAGCCAGCGCAGGGGGGCAGGAATTCCTTTGAAAATTTGTCGCATGAGTTCGTCCTCATCGACCGGACTCCAGATCCCTCGAAGACTTCGCGCTTCTTTGGCCAACTGCGCGCCGCTAGATATCATCATCGAAAGGTAACGCTGCAGAAAGCAAAGCAGCGCGCCGCCGCTAAACAGGAATCCTGAAGTGACGACAGCCTCCGTCTCAATAAAACCCGCAAGGTCTGAAAGATTTGAAAGGATCAGAGCTAGTCCAGCACCTAGGGCCGCAAGCGACCAGCAGGCCAGCTTGTCCAGCAATGTAGATGAAATACCTGCTGCAGCGACAAGGGCGGCGTTGGCAACAAACCTCGCGTTTAGCTGCTCTCTAGTCGGGGACGAAGCCACCCCTGCAATCAAGCAAGTAACGGGCGCCCTGCAAGCGTTAGGAGTACGCCCGTAATTCTACGGGAAAATCCGTGCAGGGATACGCTCCTTAGCCGGTCGCAGTTTCCCCCCGTACCCCCACCCTTCCCGTCCGTACGCGCGCAGGGGCGTGGCGTAACGCGCTACCGCGGGCCTGACGCGCGTAGGAAATCCCGTCACTTGCTCACCGTTTCCGGTGCGCCACAGAGGCAGGGCGTGCCCTCTCCGACGCCAGCCATTACAAAATCTCTCGGCTGAAGTCCCGTGCTTAGGCCGATCCCTAGCCCTGCCCTCCGCAACGACGGAGGATCAAAAGCGGGCCAGAAGCTCGCCTAGATAGACCCGGTTCCGCCTACACCCCCTTGTAAAGGTGGCCGTTTACAGAGGGAGGGGCCGCAATCATTGCGGCGTCATTGCGTGTTAAGGGTTGCCAAGACCGGGGCCGCCAAGCGCGAACCAGGCTCACAATAGGGGCGCAAAGAAGCCCCGGCCGGTGAAAGGCAGGGGCTAAGGGTCAATCGCTTGACGTAGACCGGACCCAACAAAGTCCAAACGCAAAGAAGGCGAGCCCCGTTAGAGACTCGCCTTCCTGTGGTTCTCGTCTCGGCCTATGGGCCGGACGGCAATTAGACCGCTGCCGCGCCTCCTGCCGCTCTTCTCGCAGACTTCAAACGCGCGCGGTATGGGGCCTCCGCTGCTGCTTGACTCACAAGGTCCCGGAGCAGTGAGCGTGCGGAGACACCGAAGCCAGCCGCAATGGTGCGGCATTGGGAAGGACTGACGACAACACCCCGAAAGGTGCGAGCGGAAGCGGAGGGAAGGTTTGTTTTCACGCCCACACCCTGACCGCGACAAAACAGCCGTGTCAATATTTTTAGTATCCGATTTTAAATGACATCCACTTTTCGGATACGTTTCTTCATAGGTAAATTCACAATAACCAAACACGCACTCCTCTAAATTCATCGGGTTTCCAACTTGGAAAATCGGACGGATTTTCAACACAAACCAGACACCTCTTCTCAAGCGACACAGGGCCTTTCTTACGTGTTCGTGGCGCCCAGCCGGCCGGCGCTACGTGTCCATTCTGATGCCCCAGGTTACCTGCGTCGCCGGGCTTCGACCCGCGAACCGCGGCTACCGCAATCGCTACCCTATCACAGGCCGACACTGCTCAAAGGACGGAGGTAAGACTTCGGCAGCGGGGGCGTCCCACGGGCCTCAGGAGCCAGAACGAAACCACCGGCCTAGAGCGGCCGCACCAGCGCGCGCGGCAGCGGCTATGCCGCCGTGGTTGCGCTGCTGGAAGGTACGCCCATGGCCGGACGGTATAGCCGGTCTTCGCCGGTCCACCGCGAGCGTTCGGCATCCAACCGCAGGGAGTGAGGCTGCGCGGGGTACTCTCCCCGAAGCTGGGCTATTCAACCATTGTTGCGAGCCCCGCCAAGCCCCACTCTAGTGTTTACACCCGCCTGAAATCACACCGCTTACCGCTTCTTCCGCACCATTGCAGAAAACGCCTGCAATAAGCTGCAATGACCAAAATTTCTTTCCTCGTTTTTGGTCATGATCGAAGGCCCTAAAAACGCAGAACCCCCTCTAAAGAGAAGGGGTTCCGAAAATGGAGCGGACGAAGAGACTCGAACTCTCGACGTCCACCTTGGCAAGGTGGTGCTCTACCAACTGAGCTACGTCCGCAAATGAGGGGATCAGAAGTAGGCGTTACCCGGTCCGCGTCAATAGGTTTTTTAAAGGCTTTGTGCCCACCCCTGTCCGACGGCCCAGCCGCCTAACTCGTTCTCGTTCTTCGTTCTCCTTCTCGTTCTCGCATCCGAATCGAATTCGAGCCGGGTCCAATCTGGGCAAACGAGAACGATTATGAGAAAGAGAACGAGGTCGAACCGACCAAACGCTGCCTGGCCTCACTTCCGTTTCGGTTCGGACAGGGTGATTTTCTCCGGGCTCCCCACGCCCTTCCCGCTGGCACGTGAAGCCTTGGACTGATCGTCGCGGTAATAAGCGTAATTATTGGTGTAGTAGCCGTAATCCTCGCCCGACTTCGGCGGGACCTGGGTCAGAACCGCGCCGATCAGGGGCGTGCCGAGGCTGGTGATGACCTGCTGGGCTCGCACCACCATGCTCTGCGGGTTGCGGCGGTGCTGGATGAGCAGGATCAGGCCCTCGACCGAACTCGCCAACACGGCCGCATCGCTCACGCCGATGATCGGCGGCGAATCGATCAGGACCCGGTCGTAACGGTCGCGCAGCGACGCGAGCAGGGCCTTGAGCGGTGCGGCGTGCAGCAGGCCAAGCGTCAGGCCCGAGGCCGCACCACAGGGCAGAAAATCGAGCCCGGGCGCGAGGCCCGTCTGGATTGCATCCTCCGCCCTCACCTGCCCGAGCAGCACCTCGCCCAGGCCGGGCGAACGGGGGCGTCCGGCCAGCGTATGCTGGGTGGGACGGCGCAGGTCACCGTCGATCAGCAAAACCCGCTCGCCCGCGGCGGCCATCACGCGCGCCAGGTGGTGCAGCGAGGTCGACTTGCCCTCGCCCGGCCCGGCCGAAAGCAGCGCCAAGGCAAAGGGCCGCGCCGAGGCCCCGCGCGCGAGGTTGAGATTGGTGTGAAGCACGCGGAACGGCTCCGCCGCGGCCGGATCCGTTGAGCTGTCTGCCGGTCCGGCGGTCGAGTACGGGATCACGCCGAGCACCGGCACCTTGAGGCGCGACTCGACGTCGGCGACGTTGCGGAAACTCGTGTCGAGGTACTCGACCAGCACCGCCGCGCCCACCGCGAGCAGGGAACCAAAGAGGACCGCGAACGTGAGGTTCAGCGTCCAGTTGGGCCGGGATGGCTGGCGGGCGGGCTCGGCGCGGTTGAGGAGTTCGATCGTGCGCTTGGGCACCTGAAAATCGATCTCCCGCTGGCGCAGGGTGACCTTGAGCGTGGTCAGCAGGCGGGTCTCGTCGTCGAGCTTCTGCACCGCTTCCTCAAAGGGCCGGACGCGTTCACGGGCCGACAGGATCTGGTCCACCTTGGCCCGTGCGAGCTGCTGCTCAAGTTCCGCCACGCGGGCCTGCGCCTCGGTGTAGGCGATCTCCAGCGCGCTCTCATAGCCGCGGAGCTGGCCGTCGAGCTGCGCGCGAATTTTTTCCACGTTGCCGATGGCCGCAACCAGATCGGGGTGCGCCTCGCCCAAACGGGAACGCAGGCGGCTCACATTCTGGTCAGCCACAAAGTAGGCCTGCAGCAGGCTCTGGATATTCGCGTCCTCAATCAGCTCCGAATTCACCAGGTTGATGCGGTCAGCCTGGGGAATGCCCCGGAACCGTTCCCAGCGGGTCTTGCGGCCGATCGTGTCAACGCGGAGGGCGATGAGGGAATTCTGCATCTGGCGCAGCGTCTCGATCTCCATGTCGGAGTAGCGGGCGCTGAGGTCCACGCCGGCGAGGCTGAGGTCGTTGCGGAGTTTCTCGATCAGGTCGCGCTGGGCGGAGACATTGCGCTCCTGCGTGTCGAGTTCGCGGCGGAGCTGGGCAAGGCCCTCGCGCTGGCCGGAGGTGGCAAAGTCGATGCGATCGTCGGAGTAGACCTGCGCGATGGCGTTCGCGATGTCGGCCGCGAGCTGCGGATCGCGCGCCTCGACGGCGATGTCGATCAGCGATGAGTTGCGGGGACTTTCCAGACGCAACATCCGCCCGAGCAGGAAGGACGTCGTGATGTCCGTGGGCAGCGGCCCGTCATTGCCCAGCATGGTCCCGATCCGCGCGTTCAGGCCGAGCTTCTCGATCACCGGATGCAGGATCTTCGACGACTGCATGATCTTGAACTGATCCTGCAGGAAAAACGGGTCATAGGCCCCGGTGCTCTGGGCCTGGAACAGCTTCACGTCGCCCTCGGGTTTTTCGACCCGGACCTGGGCGGTTGCCCGGTACCACTTGGGCAACAGCGCGGTGACCCCGGCGGTCGTCAGCACGACCAGCGCGGCGATGACAAAGACCAGCGCGCGCCGCTGGCGCAGGATGAGGAGAAAGTCCGCAAGGCTGGCGGTATCGTGGCTGGCGGAGGGTGCGGCCATGAGTGGTGAGAGGAGCGAACGGTCGCCGGACCCCTGCCGCAAGCCCGTTCTACCCGCGGCGAGAGCCCGGGTCAGAACTGGTAGCGGGCGCTCACGCCGTAGCGCGACCGATCCATCCCGCGGGTGACGTCGTCGGAACTGACATCGTCGAAGTCCGCGGTGGCGGAGACTGACCAGTTGCGCCGCGCCATGTAGGTGAGCGCGAGACCGAAACGCACCGTGGTCTCATCGCGGTCCGGGCTGACCGAGCGGCGGCCCTGCAGCGTGCTCGGCTCGTAGTTGAGCGAACCCGACCCGATGAGCGCCGGCGAGAAGGCGTGCTGCACGTTGGCAAACAGGCGATGAACCTGCGTGTCCGTGTAGAGCGCGACGTTGGATGTTTCCTCCAGCGTATAGACGTAACCGGCCGAAACAAAACCCTGCTCGGCGTAGTCGTACTTGCCGCTGAGCTCGACGTAGGGAGCGTCCTCGCCGGATTCACCTGCGCGGGAGCGGAACTCGGCACCGACGCGGGCTGACGCGGTCAGCTTGGGACCGGGCGCGTAGTCGACGCCCACGAGGAGAAAATGCGAGTCCTTGTCCTTGACCGCGCCGCCGGTGTCGTACGCCACGTCCTGGAAGCGATACTCCCCGACGACTTTCGCTTCCGGCAGGAGCGCGTAGGCGCCCGAGAGGCCAAAGAGCAGTTCCGCGCGATCCAGGCTGTCGGCGAGCGTGTCGTTGTCGTAGGCGTAATGAATGGTGCGAGCCTTGACCGAGCCGACCAGCTTGGGGTTGATCGTGTGGTCGAAACGGCCGTCGAACTGGTTGCGCCGAAAGGACTGGTCGGTGTTGAGCGCGACGCCAGCGAGCAGCGACTCCGGATTGCGTGAGATCTGGAACGTCTCGGTGAAATCGATCGTCGTACCCGGCCGGAAGGCATGGGCCAGCCGCACCGAAAGGTCATGGCTGTCCACCGTGCTATCGCCGGGACGATCCTCGATGTAATCCAACGCCAGCTTGTAGCTGGCCGACAGGAACGTCTGCTGCGTAAGCGAGGCGTTGAAGGCAACCTCCGGCGAAAACGAATACACCACACTGTCGATCTCCCCGGCCGGAGCACCGAAGATGTTGCTGTCCTTGTAAATGTTTCCCGTGAGCGTGACCGCCCAGGCCTTGCCCTGCTCGGGCTCAGGGATGGGCGCGTAAACCGCACCGAGTGGCACTGCGCCCGCGATAAGGAAAGGAATGAGAGCGCGAAGTGGCTGCATCAACTGGCTGGATTGCCATCGATTAGAGCAAACACCCTAGCCAGCGCAATTACTTTCCCGGTCGGAGCGTGCGCGTGAGGTCAATCAGTACGTAGAAGTTATCAGCGAGCTTCTGGGGCTGGCTGAGCGGAAACTCCGCTGGGAAGCGTTGCGTCACCAGGCCGGCGTGAATCCGATCCCAGTCGCCAAAGCGGGGCGCGTCCGGCTTGACGGCCGCCAGTTCGCTATAAAAAGGCCGATCCAGCGTCCGCGGCGTCAACACGAGGGCCACAAACGGTCGGTTGAGGGCCAGCGTATAAAAATCGCGCAGCGTGGACGGCCGGGCCCAGACCCGCCGGCCCGAGTACCAAGCGGCTCCCGCCGGCACGTCCGCCATCCAGACGGGCTCGCCTTCACTGCGGCGCGCGAACTCGTCACCGAGGTTCGCAAAGATCGCCGGATGATAAGGCGGGTAATGAAACGGCACCGTGCGCGGTTCGAGCACGTCCTGTACGAGGGGCGTGGCCTGCAGCGCCAACAGCCCCAGGGCGGCCCAACCGGCGCGGGCGGAGAGGGCCTCATTGCTCGCCACCAAAACCGTGAAAAACCCGGCGCCAAAAATCATCAGCAGCGGCGCGCCGTAAACCAGCGGGTGACGCTCCCCTTCGCCGGAATTGAGAAATGCCTGGCTCACGAGCAACACCGCCAAGGCGACCGTCACCAGCAGGCGCACGCGATTCGCGCCGTCGGAGCGGAAGCGATAGAGCCATCCGGCGACAAAGAAGGCCGCGAGCAGCAGTGCTCCCCCGCCCCACACGCGATCCCGAATGCCCACCTGCAGCGCCGTCAGTCCCTTATTGCCCCATTTGTTGAGGTCGAACCCCGGCGCCGTCGCCGCCAGCGTCGCCCGCAGATTCGCTGGCTCCGCCGTCGAATCGCCCGCGCGCAGCGCCACGTCCTGCCAGGCCAGTCCCACCGGACTGCCCGTCAGCGCCACATTGCGAACGATCCACGGAGTCACGACCGCCGCAAACACCAGCGCGACCAGGAGCGCAGCCCGGACATTCCCGCTTCGCCAGCCGACATACGCGGCGACCAAGGGAGCGAGCAATCCCGCCGGATAATCGGTGAGGAACAGCGCGCCGCAGACCCCACCCGCCACCACCGCCCCGCGCCAAATCGGACGCTCGCTTCCGAGCGCAGCCTCGATGCGCTCGATCGCCTGCGCCAACGCGAGGAGGAGCACCATTGCCAGGGTCGTCCCGTTGACGGCCACGGCTTGCTGCCAGATCGGAGCCGACACAAGGAGCGCGATCGCAGCGAGGGCACCCGCCGCACGGTCAAAGAGTCGCGCGCCCAGACTCCACGTCTGCAGCGCCGCAATCCAGAGCAGGACAACATTGAGCGCGAGAAGGGCATAGTCGGCCCCGAAGCCTGCGGGAGGAATGGGCGTCGTCCAGACTCCCGGCCCGAGGACGGAGAGCACCGCCGCCACGGCCAGGGCATAGAGGGGCGGTTGCGCAAGTTCAGGGTAAGCCGTGGCCGGATCGGGCGGACCACCGCGCGCTTCCATGAAGGCGGCGGTCTGCGGATAGTTGACCGGCGTCGTGAAGCCTTCGCCGGCCGCGAACTGCCGGCCCACCCCCGCCTGCAGCAACGTCAGCTCGCTCGCGGGCCCGCGGAACTGTTTGACGCACACCACCGCGGAGAGCAGGGCGAGGCCGAGCATGATCGCGCCCCGCACGAACCAGCGAGCGCCGGCGCCGGACTCGAGCCAGTGGACCCACTCCTGCGCCGTCGCCGGAAGCTTCATCAATCGGTCGTGTCGAGTTCAGGCCACTGGGCGAGCTTCCGGTGCAGCGTGCGCCGGCTGATGCCCATGAGCTCGGCCGCGCGCGTGCGATTGCCGCGCGCCTTGATCAGGGCCTCGCGCAGGAGGTGCTTCTCGTTCTCCTCCACCGACAGCGGATTGGCCATGGGCGCACCACCGCCGTTTGATCCGGCCGGCGCGCCGCCGCGGAATTTCGGATCGAGATCGAACTCAGACAATTTCCCGCCACGGTGCAGCACCACGATGTTTTCGCAGAAATTGCGGAGCTCGCGGATATTTCCCGGCCACGCATACCGCTGCAGCGTCTGCAATGCGCCCGGCTCAATCGCAAGCGGAGGAAGCCCGTTTTCCTGGGCGAAGTTCTTGATGAAATGCGCCAGCAGCAGCGGAATGTCCTCCGTGCGCTCGCGCAGAGCCGGCATCTGGATGCGCACCACGTTGAGCCGGAAGAAGAGGTCCTCGCGGAATTTCCCCTCCGCCACCATCTGCTCGAGATTGCGGTTCGTCGCCGCGACGAGGCGCACATCGAGTTCGAGCGACTTGGAGCCACCGACGCGCTCGATCGTGCGCGTCTCAAGAAAGCGCAGCAGCTTCACCTGCGTGCTCGCCGAGATCTCGCCGATTTCATCGAGGAACAGCGTGCCGCCATCCGCCGACTCAAAACGGCCGACCCGCCGCTCGATCGCACCCGTGAACGCGCCGCGCTCATGACCGAAGATTTCGCTCTCCAGCAGGTTCTCCGAAAGCGCCGCGCAGTGCACCGCGACAAAGGGTCCGCGCGCACGGGTGCTGACCTGATGAATCGCTTGGGCGATGAGCTCCTTGCCCGTACCGGACTGACCTTCAATCAGGATCGTCGCCCGCGACGGCGCCACGAGACGCACGCGGTCGATCACCGCCTGCAGCTTGGGCGAGTTGCCGACGATGCCCTCAAAGCTGAACTTCTCATCCAGGCGCTCATGCAGCTGCTTGACCTCGACCTCCAGCGTGCGGGTCTTCAGCGCGCGCTGGATCAGGACCTCGAGCCGCTCGATATTGACCGGCTTGGTCAGAAAATCGACCGCCCCGCGCTTCATCGCCTCGACCGCCGTCTCGATGTTGCCGTACGCCGTCATCATCAGCACGGCCGGCTTGTTGGGCAGGGCCAAGGCCTTGTCGATGACCTTCAGGCCCGATTTTCCCGGCATGCGCAGGTCGGTCAGGATCACGTCAAACTCCTGGACGTCCATCAGGTTGAAAGCCTCGTCGGCGCTGGCCGCCACCGAGACGTCATACGAGTCCGCCAACGCCTGCTGCAGGCCTTCGCGGGTGTGCTTCTCGTCGTCGACGATCAGAACGCTGGGCACCATGTCGTCATCAATTCCCTGTCCACCATCGGGGTCAACGGGAAATTTTGTCACACTAAATCACCGCGAGAAATCGCTGCCTCCAACCCACAACGATGCAGCTGACCGCCCAGCAATTTATCATGGGCAGGCGGCGATGATCGTTCCTTCCTGCGTTCGCCCCGGGTGCTCCATCGCCACCTCTTGTTTGTGTCAGGATGCGCCAGCCGCCATCACCCCCCGATACGACCAGGGAGCCCCCTCTCAGGATCACGCCACTTCCCGCCGGCCTGGGTGAAACCCAGACCGTGGTCGTTCGCGATCTCGCGCCGCCGACCGGCACACCGTGAGCCGCCGTGGAGGCTTTGCCGTTGCCTCGCGGGTAAATTCTTCCAAACTCTCTCACATCGGCGTTTATCGCCGGCGACGTGCACCCCACGTCCCCTCGGTCCACCCCCAACCGTGAACACCCCTGCTTCCCGCCTTCCATCGCGTCCGCGGATCGTCGTTCTGGCGTCCGCACTCGCCCTCGCGCTCACCTTCGCCGGCTGCGCCAGCAGCCCCAAGGTTGAGCCCATCATTCGCGCCGCCCCGGCCCAGACGTTCAGCTATCGCATTCTGCCCTCGGACGGAACGGAGTCCGCGCCCGGTGCCCTCCGTTACGAGGAAGCCGCCGCGGCCGTGGCCCGCGCGCTCAACCGCCGCGGGATGAAGCCCGCCAATCCCAACCAGACCCCGGAGGTCGTGATCGCCATCGACTATTCCGTGAGCCCGCCGCAACCCGCGGAAAAAATCTACCGTTCCCCCATCATTAAGCGCGTCTACCAGAGCGCGCCAAAGATCCAGGCCAACGGGGCCAACGTCCAACTCGGCGCCCACAACGCCGACACCCAGCTGATGAAGCCGCCGGATCTCGAGACGGTCGGCTACGAGACCAAGCGCATGCCGGTCCTCGTCCACGACAAGCGCCTGCTGGTGATCGGGCGGGCCGCTTCCGGCTCCGCGCTCGGAGATCCGGGTGAGGAGCTGTGGACGATCGACGTGACGAGCGAGGGCATCAGCGGCGATCTGCGACCCTTCCTCACCGCGATGTCCGCCGCCGGCCTGAATCACATCGATCGCGAAACTCGCGGCAAGGTCCTGATCCGGTTGTCGGATACCAACGAGGTTGGAAACATCGTCAGGTAAAACATCCGGGTGTAACTGGTCTCGTTGAGGCCGGTCAGAAAATTCCGCTCGGCGATCAACCGGACCGACCTCAGCGAGGCCAGCCACACCGATCCCCGCGCGAAGGCGCGCATGGCCGTTCAGGATTTGGCCGCCTGGGATTTCACGGGTGCCGTCTGGCGCCCGCGTCTTATTTGAGCATCCGCACGCGGCGGTCCTTGCGCGGGAACTGCAGCGTGACGACCGTGCCCACGCCTTCCTTGCTCTCAATCCCGACCTGACCGCCATGCTCGCGCAGGATGCGCTGCACGATCATCAGTCCGAGCCCGTGCCCGCCCGGCTTGGTTGTGTGGTAGGGCTGGAAGAGGCGGATCAGGTCCTCCTGCCTGATGCCGCTGCCGGTGTCGCCGAAGAGCAGATACACATGGTCGTCATCCGCCCGCGTGCGGATGCGCAGGCGTCCGCCCGGCTGCATCGCCTCCATCGCGTTCTTGGTGACGTTGAAGAACACCTGCTTGAGCTGGTTGCGGTCGGCCATGACGCGCGGGAGCTCGGCCGTGGTCTCCGCCTCGACCGCAATCCCGCGATCGGCCAGCTCGCGCTGCTGAAAGCTGAGTACCTCGTCCAGCACCTCGGCCAGATTGGTCTCGGCCAGGTCGGGTGTGCGCGGGCGGATCGCCTCAAGAAAATTGCTGATGATTCCATCCAGGCGGGCGACTTCGCCGCGACAGACGCGGATGGACTCGGCCACCGATTCGGAATCGGCCGAGGCCTTCAGTTTCTTGAGTTTCCGCTCAATCAGCTGAAGGTGAATCGTGAGCGAGTTCAGCGGATTGCCCAGCTCATGCGCCACGCCCGCCGCGAGCAGCAGGATCGATGACGTCCGCTCGTTCTCGATCCGCTCCTCCGTCGTCTGCTTGTCGCGGGTGATGTCCGATAGAATGACCGCATAGCGCCGGTCGTCGCCCGTACCGCCGGTGAACGGCACCATGTAGAGCCGCACCGTGCGCGGTTCGGGATAGGCCAGCTCGAACTCGCGCGACATGACGGGCAGCGCGGCACCCTCACCATCGCCAACGTCGTCGAGGGCCGCGCCCAGGGAGGCACGCAGACCGGGGACCAGCCGCCAGAGAATCTCACCCTGCACGGAGTCACTCAGGCCGATCAGGCGCTGGGCGGCCTCGTTGGCGTACTCAATCTCACCGCCGGTGCCGATGACGAGCACACCCTCCTGCAGCGTGTTGAAAATGTCCTCAAACAAGCCGCGTTCGCGCGCGAGCCGTTGGACCAGCTGGGCCAGGTTGACGGCATCGAGCGTGTCGAGGCGTCCAAGGACGCGATCAAGCGAGGTGTGCTTCTTGCCGGGCATGATTTCGGAAAAACGCAGTTTGAGGCGGATGGCAACCGTGACGGCACATCAGGGCCCTTCCATGCCCTCCAGAAAATCGACCTGGGCCGGATCCACGCGGGCGGCGAGCAGCTTGCGGAGAAAGAGTTCGCGGTGATGCGGGCTGCGGCCGAGACGAAGCACCGCCTCGCGGTGCTCCTCGGTGCCATAGCCCTTGTGCTGGGCGAAACCGTAACCCGGGAGCACGGCGTCAAGATCGTTCATCAGGCGGTCGCGCGTCACCTTGGCGACAATGGAGGCCATCGCGATGCAGAGCGAGCGGGCGTCGCCGTTGACCACGCCGGTATGCGGATACGGAAAGTGGCGCAGCGGGAGCCCGTCGACCAGGATCCGGGCCGACACCTGCGGTTTGAACGCCGCGATCTCGTCCGCCGACGCGAACAGGTCGGGCTCGCGCTTGAGCTCGAACGACGACGGCGGATAGATCCCCTCCAGCGCGCGGCGCATGGCCAGCTTGGTCGCACCGAGGATGTTGAGTTGCTCGATCTCCGCGACATCCGCGATGCCGAAGTTCGCATGGATCTGGCCCTCGGCAACGAGCGCCTCGAAATCGAGCCAGAGCGCATCGCGCTCGGCCGCCGTCAGCTGCTTGGAGTCATTGATACGCCGCGCATTCGCCTCAGTCCAGCGGCTGTCGAGAAACTCCCGCGAGACCAGCACCGCACCGGCCACCACGGGCCCGGCCAACGCGCCGCGCCCGGCCTCATCGACGCCGATGAGGCTGGAGACCCCTTCGATCTGCTTGAGATCAAATCCGCGAAGCTGGCGGCGCTTGGACATGTCGCGATTCAGCCTCCCTTCACCACTCCATCTTGGGCGGCGGCGGCTTGAGCGGGAGCTCGTCGAGCTTGCCGGCGTCGAGCACGACCTCGTAGGCGGTGCGGAAATGGAGCTTGGCGAAATCGCCCAGCGCCTTGGCGCCGAAGCGGTCGATGATCTGCTTGGCCTGCACCTTGACCGCCGCGCTCGCGCCTTTTTGCAGCGGCGCGCCAAAGCGCTCGGACAAGCCGCGCATCAGGCGGACGAACTCGGCGCGGGCGACAACGGATGCCGCCGCGACGACCGGATCCGACTCCGCCTTGGTGCGCATGCGCAGCTCGAAATCCTTCACGCCCTTGCGCGTGAGTTCACGCTGCACCAGCGGCTGTTCGGTGAATTGGTCGAGCAGCCCCCACGGCACCGGCTTCTCCGCCAGCGCCTGCTGCAGGGCGGTCGCGTGCTGCCAGGCGAGGAGCGAGTTGAGGTTGGCCCGCGGCCGCGCCATCAGCTCGTTGTACTTCGGCATGCTGCAATAGCAGGTCTTCACCACGACCCACGGCGTGGCCCGGATGATCTGGTCGAGCTTCAGGATCTGCGGCTCGGAAATCTTCTTGGAGTCCTGCACGCCGGCCTTGCGCCAGGCATCAATCGCGGACTTTTCCGCAATCACGGTCGCCGCGACCACAGGGCCGAAGAAGTCACCCTTGCCGCTTTCGTCCAGACCCGCGTGGGCCTCGAACCAGTCCGGGTTGAGCACCTCGTCGTAGCCGAGCTTGGCCACGCCCGTGACCTCGGGTTCGAGGGTCATCGTGACAAACTCCTCCGTCCCCTTGCCGGCGATCACGACCTTGCCGCTGTTATAGGCGGAAACGTTCACGTTGGTGCCCTTGAAGGCAAAGCGGGTGTAGGCGACCTCGAACGGCTCCCAGCCGCGACCCGCGCACACCGCCCGCAGCTTCTCCATCTGCTCATCGGTGAGCTTCGCGGTGTAGGTGCTGAGTTTCTTGGGTGCGTCGTCGTCCCCGGACAATTTGGCCATGGGTTCAATGGCCACAAAACGCGCAAAAACGCACGAAAAAGAAAACACGGCTTCAGTCCGGTCCTTTTTTATGCCTTTTGGTCCTCTCGTGGCCACCCCCTCCGAACGACTCGTCGCCAACCGCGCGGCTTTCCAGCATGCGCTCCTTAACTGGTACCGAGAGCAGCGCCGCAGCCTGCCCTGGCGCGAGTCGCCCGCGTTGTACAAGACGGTGGTGAGCGAGTTCATGCTACAGCAGACGCAGGTGAAGACGGTGCTGCCCTACTTCGCCCGCTGGCTGGAGGCCCTGCCCGATTTCGCCGCGCTGGCCGCCGCGCCGGAGGAGCGCGTCCTCAAGTTATGGGAAGGGCTCGGCTACTACTCGCGCGCGCGCAATCTGCACAAGCTCGCGCAGGCCATCGCCGCCCTGCCCGCCCCGCCGCGTGATCCCGCCGCCTGGCGCGAGCTCCCGGGGGTCGGTCCCTACACGGCGGCCGCGATCACCAGCATTTCGTTCGGCGCCTCCGTGGCCTGCGTGGATGGCAATGTGGTCCGCATCCTCGCCCGGCTCACGGCCAACGACACGCTGTTCCGCGATTCCGGCACTGCCGCCAAGGTTCTCACCCCGTTGGCTGACGCGATTCTCTCCCAGGAGAGCCCGGGCGATCACAATCAGGCGATGATGGAACTCGGGGCCACGGTGTGCACGCGGCACAACCCGCTTTGCACCGTGTGTCCCGTCCGGACTTTTTGCGCGGCCGCCCGCGCGGGTGATCCCGAATCCTATCCGGCGCTCGCCGCCAAAAAGATCGAGCAGCGCGCCGTCACGCGGGCGTGGTGCGTTCACCAGGGGCGGCTGCTCCTGCACCGTGCGGCGCCCGGGGCCCGGCGGCTGTCGAACCTGCTGGAGTTACCCACGGCGGAAGCGCTGGGGCTGCAACCGCAGCCCGAGACCCTCATCGCGATCAAGCGCCGTGCGATCACGCGTTTCCAGATCACCGAGTCGATCCACGCCGTGAAGCCCGTGCCTGCCTTGCTCAAACGGATCGCGGGCGACGCCACGCTCGAGTGGGTGACGTGGGACGGACTTGAAGCGGTCACGCTGTCCGGCCCGCACAAGCGTTGGATCGGGGAGCTGCGCGTACGCCACGGCGCGTGAGGCTTCGTGTCGCCGGGCTCGCTGAGCCCGGTGCGTTGAAGATCGCGAATCTTTCCAGACCGGGATCAGCGACCCCGGCTACATCAACTCCTCAGCGCGCCAACAGGCTCTCGATGCGCTCCTTCGACGAGCGCACGCCCTCGGTGTCCACGCGCGGGCTCAGTTCGAGCGTGAGCAGGTGGTGCGGACGCCAGAACGAGCTGACCATTTCAAAATCGATCGCGCCCGAGCCCACCGGCTGGTGGTCGTGACCGTCCTCACTCACATCGTGCAGGTGAAAACCGAGGAGCCGGTCGGCGTAGCGCGTGAGGTGGGCGCGGTGCTCGAGGAGCCCCATCTCCTCCTTCAGGTGCGCGTGGCCGGTGTCGTGCCAGTAACCGGCAGTGTGCGGGGCCTTGAGCTTCGTGAACAGCCCCTCGAACTCGCCGTCCATCGGGAGCTCGTCAAATTTTTCGCGGTTCTCGCAACCCAGTGCGACGCCCTTGTCCACGGCATGCTGGCGGATCTCCTCGAGGCTGCGCATGACCTGGTCCCAATACGGGACCATCCGATCGCGCAGCCGGCCGCAGGCGCGATCGAGCAGCTTGCGGTAAACCGGATCGTTTTCGTAGGCCGCACGGGGATGTTCCTCCAGGTAGCGCTGGAGTTTGGCCTTCGGGTTGAACCAGAAGAATTTCGCGCGACCCAGGTGCAACACGAGGACCTTGGCCTTCACCTGCGCCGCGAAGTCGATCGACCGCTTGGTGTGACGCAGCCATTGGTCGTGCTCACGAGCGTCGGCCGCCGAAGGTTCGAACAGATTGGGGGCCGCCTGGGTGATGCCCGTCGGCAGCGGGCAAAAATTATGGGTCGAGCTGACCTTGACCAGCCCCTCCTCCACCGCCCGCAGAATGCCCGGGACCAGGACGATGCGGATACCGTGGCTCAGTTCGATGTGCTCGAAGCCGAGGGACACCATCTCCTTGACCATCGCATAGCCGTCCATGTGGCGGTGGGAGCACCAGCAGCTGGAAAGGGCGAGGGTCGGTTTCAAGGTAGATGACACCCAACTACAGAAGCGTCATGCGGTTGCACCGCAAAGTCAAAATCCAGGCACAAAAAAACCGCGGTCCGACCAACGGACCGCGGCGGGAAAGACAGGGGCGACCGCGCCTTATTCGGCGTAGCGGCGGCGCAGCATCTGGGTGAAGGCCTGGACCTTCTCCTTGCGGCGGCGCTTCTCGCAGGGCTTCTCGTAGTAGCGCTTCGCGCGAACACCTTTGATGATGTTCTCGCGGTCGAGCTTCTTCTTCATGCGGCGGAGCGCACGATCCACGGGCTCGTTTTTACGGATTTTGATCTCGATGGACATGAGTGGGCGGTCGGGTTTGTGAAGGTAAAAGGGTTGGAATACGCCAAACCGGGAGCATGGCGTCAATGGCTTTTTTCCCGAGAGTCGTTTAAGCGCTTGCGCAGAGGCCCGCGAGGCCTTGCCTGAGACCCTGTGCCCGCCGATTCGAGCTTTGTCCATCTTCACGTCCATACCGACTACAGCCTGCTCGACGGGGCCTGCCGGATCGACCGGCTGATGGACCGCGCCGCCGCCCTCGGCATGAACGCCCTGGCGCTCACCGACCACGGCAACCTCTACGGTACCATCGAGTTCTATAACGCGGCCAAGGCCAAGGGCATCAAGCCGCTGATCGGCTGCGAGCTGTACCTGTCCGAGGGCTCCCGCCTCGAAAAGAACGGCCGGGCCGAGGACGGGAAGAGCTACTACCACCTCGGTCTCCTCGCCAAGAATCTGACCGGGTACCAAAATCTGCTCAAACTGGTCAGCGACGCCCACCTGAAGGGCTTTTATTACAAGCCTCGGACTGACATCGAGACACTCGCCAAGCACGCGGAGGGCCTGATCGGGTTCACCGGCTGCCTCGCTTCGCTCGTCCCCCAGCACCTCCTGCATGACCGGGTTGATGAGGCCCGGGCAGCAGCCGCCCGTTTCATCGATATTTTCGGCCGCGAGAATTACTTCGTCGAAATCCAGGACCACGGCATCCCGGAGCAGCTCAAGATCATCCCCGGCCTGCTCAAGATCGCCGAGGAGTTCGGCCTCAAGATCATCTGCACGAACGATGTTCACTACGTGAACTCGAGCGATGCCGGCCCGCACGACGCCATGCTCTGCATCCAGACCGGCGCCAAGGTCGCGGAGGAGAACCGGATGAAGTTCACCGGGACCCAGTTCTACCTCAAGTCCCGCGCGGAGATGGAGAAACTTTTCAGCGAGGTGCCCGAGTCGGTGACCAACACCCAACTCGTGGCCGAGATGTGCGACCTCTCGATCCCCTTCCCCAAGGGCTCCGAGCGTTACCCGCGTTATCCCCTGCCGCCTGAGGTCAAGACCGACCGCGGGGGCTACCTCAAGGATCTGTGCATCGAGGGACTGCGCCAGCGCTACGACCTCGACTACGCCACGCAGACGTTCGGTCCGGCCGCCAAGGTCGAGCCCAGCGCGCAGGCTGATCTCGCCAAGACCCTCTGCACCCGCCTCGACTACGAGCTCTCGATCATCTCAAAGACAGGCTTCATCGACTACTTCCTGGTCGTCTGGGACTTCATCGACTGGGCCAAGAAGCACGGCATCCCCGTCGGCCCCGGCCGCGGCTCCGGTGCCGGCTGCATCGTCGCCTACCTGCTCGGCATCACCAATCTCGATCCGATCCGGTTCAAGCTGCTGTTCGAACGCTTCCTGAATCCCGAGCGCGTCTCGCCGCCCGACTTCGACATCGACTTCTGCATGCGCCGCCGCGGCGAGGTCATCGACTACGTGCGCCGGAAGTACGGCGACCAGTGCGTCGCCAACATCATCACCTACGGCACGCTCGGCGCCAAGATGGTCATCCGCGACGTCTCGCGCGTGCACAATCTCGCGTTCGCCGACGCCGACCGGCTCGCGAAGATGATCCCCGACGAGCTCAACATCACGCTCGAGGATTCGCTGACGAAGTCGCAGGAGCTGCGCGACGAGGTCGCCCGCAATCCGATCGCGAAACGCATCTTCGATCAGGCGCTCGTCCTCGAGGGCATGGTGCGCAACACCGGCAAGCACGCCGCCGGCATCATCATCACCGACAAGCCGCTGGAGGAATTCGTCCCGCTGACGCTGCAGGAAGGCGACGTCACCGTGCAGTACGACATGAATGCCGTGTCGAAGCTCGGCCTGCTGAAGATGGACTTCCTCGGCCTCAAGACGCTCACCGTCATCGCCGACGCGGTCGACAACATCCGCCGCACCGCGAATCCGACCTTCGACATCGAGACGATCCCGCTCGACGACGCCAAGACCTTCGCCCTGCTCAACTCCGGCCGCACCACCGGCGTGTTTCAGCTGGAATCCGGCGGCATGCAGAACCTCTGCCGCCAGATCAACCTCGCGACCATCGACGAGATCATCGCCCTCATCGCGCTCTACCGCCCGGGTCCGATGGACTGGATTCCCGACTACGTCCGCGGCAAGAAGGACCCGTCGACCGTCACCTACCCGCACCCGCTCCTCGAGGAGGTCTGCCGCGAAACCTACGGCATCATGGTCTATCAGGAACAGGTCATGGAAGCGGCCAAGGTCATCGCCGGCTACACCCTCGGCGGCGCCGACATGCTGCGTCGCGCGATGGGCAAGAAGGATGCCGACGCGATGGCGAAGGAGCGCACCAAGTTCGTCGAAGGCGCGAAGCGGATCCACGACATCAACGAGAAGACGTCCAACGCCATCTTCGATATTCTGAACAAGTTCGCGGGCTACGGCTTCAACAAGTCGCACTCGGCCGCGTACGCGATCCTGAGCTACCAGACGGGTTTCCTGAAGGCTAACTACCCGGTGCAGTTCATGGCCGCCATGCTCAGCTCCGAACTCGGCAACGCGGAAAAGGTGTCCCACTTCGTCGCCGAAGCCGAGGCGATGGGGCTGAAGGTGCTGGGGCCGGATGTGAACGAGTCGCGCGCGATGTTCACGCCGGTGTTCCGGCAAATGACCAATGACCAGTCCAAGTCGGCTCCCGCGAACGGCGCGACAGAGTCCACCCCATTGGACATTGGTCATTCGTCATTGGGCATTTCGCCGCAAAGCGGCGAGATTCGCTTCGGCCTCGCCGGCATCAAGGGCGTGGGCGAATCCGCCTCGCAGAAGATCATCGAGGAGCGGGAGAGGAACGGGCCGTTCGCCGACTTCGACGACTTCATCACCCGGGTCGACGCCCGCGCGATCAACAAGCGCGTGCTAGAGCACCTCGTGAAGACGGGCGCGTTCGACTTCAGCGGGGCCAGCCGCAAGCGGCTCTTCGACGGAATCGACGGCGCCATGGCCGGAGCCGCCGCGCATGCGCGTGATCGCGCGGCCGGACAGAACA
The DNA here is from genome assembly GCA_964460715.1 of uncultured Opitutus sp. Classification (GTDB taxonomy): domain Bacteria; phylum Verrucomicrobiota; class Verrucomicrobiia; order Opitutales; family Opitutaceae; genus CAMAXB01. The sequence goes on from CAYWRG010000004.1 coordinate 80,912, forward strand.
ACTTCCTCGACATGCTCGCCGCCCCGCCCGCCCCGGAGACCAAGCCGGTTGCTGTGTCCTCGCACGGTGCGGACGCGTCGGGCGAGTTCACCTCGCAGGAGCGCCTGACTTTCGAAAAGGAGCTGCTCGGCTTCTACGTCACCGGACACCCGATGAACGCCTACACCGGCCTGGCCGAGGCGATCGACACGTACGCCGTCGACGAGCTCCTGCTTCAAGGTGACCGCGTGGAGTTTCGCCTGGCCGGCATCGCCGGCAATCTGGTGAAGAAACTCTCCAAGAAGGACAACCGCCCGTGGGTCGCCTTCACGCTCGCGACCAAGAAGGCCTCGATCGCGCTCAACATGTTCGCCGACTCCTACGCGGCCTACGGGGCTTCCCTCGCGGAAAACACACCCGTGCTCGTCCAGGGCAACATCATCAAGGGCGACGAGGGGCCGCGCATCAACGTGAAGGAGTGCTACCCGCTGGAGAACTTCGTCTCGGGCATCGTCAAGCGCGTCACGTGGATCCTCCACCCCAACCACCCGGAACTGCCCGCGTTTCTGCAGACGCTCCGCGAAACGCTCAACAAGCAGTCTGGTGACACCAAGACCGAGCTCGGCTTCCTCTTCGACGGCCGCGTCGCGTCGGTCTCCGAGGTCTCCTCCGCCCTCGGCTGGAAGCTCAATTCCGCCACGTTCCAATCCCTCCGCGGCCATCCCGCGGTTGCCGGCGTCCAGATCGAGACCAAGCGCCTCGAACTCAAGGAAACCCGCAAGTGGGCCAAGCGCAGCTGACGCTGCGTTTCAGAGATCAGAAGTCAGAGGTCATGTATCCGTATCCGCCCGCTCCGACCGCTGATCTCTGACTTCTGGCCTCCGTTTCCTGATCTCCAGCTCTGACATCCGACCTCTGTTTTCTTCTGGCCTCTGGCTTCCTGCCCCTGTCCCCTGATTTGTCATGTCCGACTCCGTCACCCTTAATCGCGCCGCGAGCATCATCGATCAGGTCATGCCTGACTTCCCGGCGGATGCCGCCCTGCGCGAAGCGCTGTCGGGCAATCACGAACTGAGCGCGTCCGAAAAGCGCACCGCCGCCCGCGCGGTCTTCATCTACTACCGCTGGCTGCAATGGCTGGACCAGGGCGGCACGACCCAGCAGCGGCTGGCGGGCGCGCTCGCCCTCCAGGCCCGCTACGACGCGGACGAGTCCTCGATCAAGCCCGAGGCCCTCGCCGCCCGCGCGGTCCCGGCCTGGGTCGCATCCGAGATGGATCCGGTTCCGCTCACCTGGCTGCAGCAGTTACAGCGCGATCCCGCATTGTGGATCCGCATCCAGCGCGAGTTCGCCGGCTCCGTGCCGCGTGCGCTCGGCAACTGCACGCCGGCCGACCTATCCCCTTACCTCGCAAGCACGCCGTCGCCGGCCACCGCGTATCGCTTCGGCGGATTCAACGATCTCTTTCGCACCGACGAGTTCCACAAGGGCCTCTTCGAAATCCAGGACCTTGCCTCGCAGCTGGTCGGCCTGGCGTGCGCACCCAAGCCGGGTGAAACGTGGTGGGACACCTGCGCAGGCGAAGGCGGCAAGACGCTGCACCTCGCCGATCAGATGGAAAACAAGGGCGTGATCTGGGCCAGCGATCGCTCCGCGCGCCGTCTGGCTGCGCTGAAGAAGCGCGCCGGCCGCGCCAAAGTCTTCAATTACCGCGCCGTGAACTGGAATGGCGGTCCCTTTCTGCCGACGAAGACGAAGTTCGACGGCATCCTCATTGATGCGCCCTGCAGCGGCGTCGGCACCTGGCAGCGCAACCCGCACGCGCGCTGGACCACGACGATCGAGGACGTGAAGGAGCTCGCCGATCTGCAGATGCAATTGCTCAACCACGTCGCGGGCTCGCTCAAGGCCGGAGGGCGGCTCATCTACTCCGTCTGCACCCTCACGCGCAGCGAAACGACCGGGGTGGTCGATGCCTTCAGCGCCGCCCATCCGGAGTTGGAGCCCATGCCGGTCTTTGCCGGATCGAGAGGTCAGAGGTCAGAGGTCAGCGGTCAGACAGACCGTGCCGATCCGCCCCTGACCTCAGATCTCCGACCTCTGACCTCTTCCGTTTTCCTCTGGCCCCAGGATGTGAACGCCAACGGCATGTTCATCGCCGCGTGGAAGCGGAAGGCGTAGTTTTTACAGGAGGGAACAGAGAGAACGGAGAGGACACCGACCCATGAGGAGACCAACGACGGATCGCCTCGTTTTGCGCCCTCTGGGCATCTTCACGGCCATTTCTCCGTTCCTTCCGTTGTTGCCGTGAAAAAGATCACCCCCGAAACGGTCCGTGCGGACTTCAACGACCCGGTCACTGTCGTGGCCTATGCCCGGGCTGCGCATTTTCTCGGGCTGTGGAAATCGGAGACGGCGCTGATCGCGCGTTTCTTCCCCGAGAAATCCGCCCGCCTGCTCGAGGCCGGCTGCGGCGCCGGGCGCGCCACCCTTGGGCTCTGGGATCTCGGCTACCGAAACCTCACCGCCTTCGACTTCGCCGAGGAACTGATCGACCAGGCGCTTCACCTCGCTGCCGAACGAGGCGTCGACGGCATCCGCTTCCTCCACGCCGACGCGACCGCCCTCGGCAAGTGTCACGCAATCCGTGACACCCGGTTTGAGGGCGCCCTGTTTTTGTTCAACGGGCTGATGCAGATTCCCGGACGGGAGAGCCGCCGGAAGGCGCTGCGTGAGATCGGTACCAGGTGCACCTTGGGCGCACCGTTGCTGTTCACGACCCACGACCGCGACGACTCACGCGCTGAGCGGGCCCTTTGGCGCCTCGAAGCCGGACGTTGGGAGCGGGGCGAGCAGGATCCTCGGCTGGTCGAGTTCGGCGACCGCTATTTCAACGATGACAACGGCGGGCGCACCTTCATGCACCTGCCAACCCGGACGGAGATCCTCGAGGACCTCGCGGCCACGGGCTGGAGTCACGTCTTCGATTCCATGCGGCGCGATATCGCCCGCGAGTCCAAGGCCGTGAAGGACTTCTCCGACGAATGCCGCTTCTGGGTGGCCATACGAACGGAATAAGTCACGCTTCGATCATGCGCTTGATCCTCTCCTTCCTGTTGCTGGCAACGCTCCTGCGCGCCGCCGCCGAGTACCCGCAATCGGGTCCTGACATTTACGATCCGACCGCCGACGGTGCCGCCCAGATTGAAACGGCGCTCAAGCAGGCCAAGGCCGAGAACAAGCGCGTCCTCTTGAAGTTCGGCGCCAACTGGTGTTCATGGTGCCGCGCGCTCGACGGACTCATGCACACCAACGCAGACGTCAAAGCGGCGCTCACGCGAGACTATGTCGTTGTCCTCATCGACGTGAACACCCGCAAGGGCGTGAAGCGCAACGAGGCGGTCAACCTCAAGTACGGCAACCCCATCCAGCACGGTCTGCCGGTGCTGGTCGTCCTCGACGCCAACGACCAGCCGTTGGTCACGCAGGAGACCGGAGTCCTCGAGGAGGGCAAGGGCCACGACCCGGCCAAGGTGCTCGCCTTCCTCGCAAAATGGGCTCCGCCAGCGCGTTAAAGCTGCCTCGCGCCCGCGCTTGCGCGCCGTCGCCGTCCGGCGCAAGCTGACCCTTCCATGTTTGGACTGACTGATCGTACCTGGCTCTGGTTCGCCGCCGCGTTCTACCTCGCGGCGTTCGTGCTGGGCACGGCTGCGCTTCGACGGGAGCGATCCTCCACCGGGGCGATCTATATCATCATCGCAATCGGATTCCTCTGCCAGAACGTCGGTCTCTACATCCGTGGTTTGGCGGTCGGTGGGTGCCCGTTGGGCAACACCTTTGAAATTTTCCAGTTCACTGCCTGGTCAGCGATGGTGCTCTACTTGGTGATCGGCGCGACGTTCCGCCTGAGCCTGCTCGGTTACTTCACGTCCATGCTCGCGGCCACGTTGACCGCCGGCTCGCTTTCCATTCCCGCCTGGGACGCCACCCGCCGGGTCGGCGTGTTTGGCGGAAACGCCTGGATCGAGTTCCATGCCGCCCTCGCACTCTTCAGCTACGGCGTCTTCGCGCTGCTCGCGCTGACCTCGATCATGTTCCTGCTCCGGAACCACAGCCTGAAGCACAAGCATCTCACGGGCTCCTTTGCCTTCCTCCCGTCGATCCGCGACCTCGATCTGATCGGCCTGCGTCTGCTCGGGGCCGGTGTCGTGCTGATGACGGCAGCGCTCGCAGTCGGGTCCGTGTGGTGGCTGCGCCACCCGGAAACAGTCAATCTGTCCAAACTGATCACCACCATCGTGGTCTGGCTCGCCTACGGCGCGGTCCTTGGTCTGCGCATGAGCGGCCGCCTGATTGCGCAGCGCCTCGCCTGGGCCTGCATCATTCTCTACGGCGTCGCCCTGCTTTCGCTGTGGCCCGTCAACTCAAGCCGGCACACCCTGCCGACCGCCCGGCTCGAGTCCACGCGATGAGCACGGCCAGCCCCACGCTTTTCCTCATCGGCGCGAGCCACCGCACGACTCCGCTGGAGTTGCGCGAAAAGCTCGCCTTGACCGAGGAGAAGATGACGACTTTCCACGGCCGCCTCGGCGCGTTGGCCGGCCTGCGCGAGTACGCGGTGCTCAATACCTGCAACCGCGTCGAGTTTTACGGCGTGGCGGAATCGCCCGACGCGATCGAGCGCCTGCAAGGCGAGTTCTGCGGATTCCAGGGATTTTCCCCGGAGGATTTCGCGCGGATTCGCAAGCAGGCCGCGGGACCAGATGTCATCCGCCATTTGCTGGAGGTCTCTTCCGGCCTCGATTCCCAGATGCTGGGCGAGAACGAGATATTCGGCCAGGTCAAGGAAGCCTACGCCGCTGCGCAACAGCGTGGCACGGTCGGGCCGGTCCTGAACCGCGTTTTCCAGAAGGCGTTCCAAGCCGCCAAACACGTTCGCACCGAGACCGCGATCACCGAGGGCCAGATCAGCGTGGCCAACGTGGCAGTCGACCTTGCGCTCACGATCTTCGGCGAGCTCTCCGCTGCGCGCGTGCTGCTCGTTGGCGCCGGCGAGATCGGCGAGAAGACAGGCAAGGCTTTCCAAAGCCGCGGCGCCGGGTCGCTCACGATCGCCAGCCGCACGCTCGGTCGAGCGATGGAGCTGGCCACGACCTTCGGCGCCACCGCCCTGCCCTTCGAGCATGTGTCCGGCCACCTGGCGCAGTACGACATCGTCGTCTGCTCGACCGCCGCACCGCATGCGGTGATTCGCACCGATGAGGTCGTCGCCGCGATGCGCAAGCGGCCTGCCCAGCCCCTTTTCTTCATTGATCTCGCGATGCCCCGCGACGTCGAGCCGGATATCGCGAAACTGACCAACGTCTTTCTCTACAATCTCGATGACCTGGCCAAGATCGCCGAGGAGAACCGCGCGGCGCGCGCGGCCAAGGTTGACCACGCCCGGTCCATCATTTCAGGCAAGGCGGAGCAACTCTGGCGTCAGGTCGAGCCGCAGTGCGGCGGTGGAATTCATCCCGCGCCCGGCGCACCCGCGCTCAAGCCGTCCGAGCAGGTTTGAGGATCGATGTAGCCGGGGTCGTTGACCCCGGTCCCGGATATTTAGGGTAGAAACTCGATCCCCGGGGTCAGCGACACCGGCTACACCCGAGCTTGCGCCAACTGCCGCCCCAGCCAGTCCGCCGCCGTGCCTGTCGCCGGGCGGCGCAGGCCCGCGCGCAGCCGCGCGGCCTGCTCGCGCGTGCGGGCGAGGCGGGCCGGATTATCCAGACAGTCCTGCACCTCGCGCGCCAGCGCCTCCGGCGTGGCCGCACCCTGGATGTACTCCGGGTACATCGGCTCCTTGAGCAGCAGATTCGCGATGCCGAGATACGGAACCTTGAGCAGCATCCGGCCAATCAGGTAGGTCAGCGGATTCGCCCGGTAGGCAATGGCGCCGGGAATCGCCGCCAGCGCGCAATGCATCGACATCGTGCCGCTTGAAGTCAGGACCGCCGACGCGCCGACTGGCTCGCCGGTGCGGCGAAACTCGATCCCCGCCGGCGGATTCGCCGCGCGCAACACCGTGAGGATGTCCTCACTCGGATAGAGCACGATCGCCGGACGTTTGCCCTGCGCCGCGTGTCCGGCCAGCAGAACGGGGAAAATGCGCGCGACGGCCTGACGCCGACTGCCGGGCAGGAGCAGCAGGGGACCCGCGGGATCAAACCGCACTGGAGCGGCGTAGCCGTCGGCCACAAACGGATGACCGACAAATTCCACCGGGAGATCGGTGTCCGCGTAACTCTCGACCTCGAAGGGGAAGATCACCGCCATGGCATCCAGGTGCTTCGCCATCGTAAAGCGCCGGCCGGCCTTCCACGCCCAGATCTGTGGCGAAATGTAGTAGGCGAGCCGGATCCCCCCGCCGCCCTTCACCGACAGTCCGCGTTCATGCAGCGCAGCCGCGAGACGAAGGTTGAGTCCGGGATAGTCCACAAAGCAGACCACCCGCGGACGATGCTCCGCGATCCAGCGGAGGATTTCCTCGAACAGCATCTTGAAGAAGGAGTAGTTCTTCAGCACCTCGACGAGGCCGACGACGGATGACGCCGTGAGGTCGTGCAACAGCTGGGCGCCAGCGCCGGCCAGTTCGGTGCCACCGAGCGCGGCCACGCGCAGACCCGGATGATTCCCGCGCAGCGCGCGCACCATCGAAGCACCGTGCTGGTCGCCGGAATGTTCACCGGCGATGACCAAGAGGTCCACCCCACCCTGCGCGGGCGGTGGAAGACGAAACGGAAGCGCTTCAGCCATGATCGGTGGAGCCACCCTATGCACGCGCCGCCGCGCGGATCTGTTCCGTAATCGTGATCGCCACCTCGAGCGCGGTCTTGCCCAGCGCCGCGCCCACCTTGGGCTGCTTGGCCAGCGCCACGCTCTCGAGGAAGTGCGCCAGCTCCAGCGCGAGCGGCTCGCCCTTCTGCAGCGGGATCTCCTCCACCGGCACTGCGAGTTCGGCCGGCTTGGCTCCGCCCATGAGTTGGGCCGCATAGGCCAGCATGCCGGACTTGCGGACGAGGTGGCCGCTCTGGTTCATGAAATCGAAGGAGAAATAACCTGTCGGCTGGAAGACGCGGATCTCACGCACCTTCTTCAGGCTCATGCGGCTCGTGCTCAGGTTGGCGACACAGCCGTTGGCGAACTGGATGCGGGCGTTGGCGATGTCCTCAGTCTTCGAAAGGACGTTCACGCCCACGCTGTCGATCTTCACGATCGGCGACTTCACGAGTTCAAGGACGATCCCGATGTCGTGGATCATCAGGTCGAGAACAACGCCGACTTCCGTGCCACGCGGCGTGAACGGCGCAAGCCGCTCGGCCGTGATGAACTGCGGGGCGATGACTTCCTTCTCGAGGAAACCCATCACCGGATTGAAATGCTCAATGTGCCCGACCTGCACCAGCAGCCCGCCGGCCTGCGCGGCGGCGAGCACCTGCTCGGCCTCGGCGAGCGAAGCACAGATCGGCTTCTCGATCAGGAGGTGGCAACCCTTGGCAAGGAGCGGAAGCGCGACCGCCGCGTGCCGGTCAGTCGGAACGACCACGGACACCACATCACAGGCCTCACCCAGTTCCTCGATCGTCGCGAAGCGGCGACAGTTGTACTTGGCGCAGATCTCCGCAGCGCGGGCATCGCTCGTCTCATAAATGCCGGTGAGCTCCGCACCGGGCAGGGCGGCGTAGATGCGGGCATGGTGCTGCCCGAGCGAACCGACACCAGCGACACCACATTTGATCTTGGGGTTGGACATGACTCCCCATCGCACGCGGTCGCAGGCCGGGATGCAACGCGGGAAAACGGGATTCCGCGGCCGGTTTCGGTCCCGACCACGCCTCACGCCTGACTAGATGCCAGACCCGAGTTGCAGTTCACCGGGAACCATCAGGCCAGGACCGCTCTCCTCACCGGCAGCACGCGGGTGGCTCAGCCCATCCTCGCATCCGGCCACGATGATTCGATTACGCCCCGCCCGCTTGGCGGCGTAAAGAGCCCGATCGGCGGCGGCGATCAGGGCGACTGGATCATCCTCGCCGTCCACGGAGCAGGCCAACCCGGCGCTGAACGTCACGGGAATGGAGACGCCTTGGGCCAAAGCAGGGAGATCCCGCACCGCGCGGGCTATGCGCTCAATCACCTTCCCGGCGGACTCCGCATCGACCTCGATCATGATCATCGCCAGTTCCTCCCCGCCGTAACGGGCAACAAAGTCCACGGTGCGCGCGTACCTCGCCACCACGTCGGCCACGTGCCGGAGCACCTCGTCACCCGCCACGTGACCATGGGTGTCGTTGATGTGCTTGAAGTGGTCGAGGTCGATCAGCGCGAGCGAGACCGGATGCGAAAAGCGCCGACCACGCCGGAGCTCGCTGGCGAGGAGCCGGTCGAATTCACGCCGGTTCAGGAGCCCGGTGAGCGGATCGCGCGTCGCCTGGCGCCGCAGCTGCTCGAAGGATTCCGCGAGCTTGAGCGTGTAGCGCAGGGAGCGCTCGAGACCGCGCGGCGACAGGCTCGCCTTCTCCAGGTAATCCTCCGCCCCTGCCTCGAGCGCGGCCGCATCGAGGTCGGCCCCCGAGTTGGCGGTGAGGAAGATCACCGGCGTCCGGCAGCCTTGGGCGCGGGCCGAGCGCAGGAGGGAAAGTCCGTCGCCATCGGGCAGCTCATAGTCGAGCAGCGCGGCGGCGTACCCTCCGGTCAGCAGACGCTCCAACCCCTCGCGATGCGTCGCCGCAACCTCAAGTTCGAACTGCAGGGCCGTGAAGCGCAGCAGCATCTGCGCAACAAGGCGGTGCTGCAGGCGTTCGTCGTCAACGAGCAGCAACCGCAGGCTTGGCTTCATGGGAACGGCCCGAGCGACGATCCGGGAAACCTGACGACGCGGCCGCATCTCCGGCGCGTCCCTTCGGGTCACTGCGACGGCGTCCGCCGTTCCGCACGGGGCCGGCCTCACCGCGCACGTCGTTCTGCCGGCGACCGCCGATGTGCTGCATGGCCGCTGCCACCTGCTGGGAGAGTTCCGTCGCGGCATGGTTCAGTTCCTCGGCGCTCGCAGCCCCTTCCTCGGCGGTCGAGGCATTGGCCTGCGTCACCTTGTCCATCGCGGCCACGGCCAGGTTGACCTGCGTGATGCCCTCGCTCTGCTCGCGGCTCGCGTTGGCGATCTCCGTGATCAGCTGCTCGAGATCACGCACGCGCTGCTGGATCTGCCGGAAGTCGCCGGCGACCGCCGTGGTGAGCTGCGTGCCCTCCTGGCTGCGGGACGTCGAACCTTCGATCTTGTCGGCCGTTTCCTTGGCGGCGGCCGCGCTGCGCTGCGCAAGCGCGCGGACCTCCTCAGCCACAACTGCGAAACCGGCGCCGGCCTCGCCGGCGCGGGCGGCTTCCACGGCCGCGTTGAGGGCCAGGATGTTGGTCTGGAAGGCGATCTCGTCGATCGTCTTGAGAATCTTGGTGATGTCGTGACTCGCCGAGGCGATGGCATCCATGGCCACCTGCATCGACTGCATTCGGTCGGCGCCGGCATCCGCGCAACGCCGGGCTTCCTCCGCAGCGGTCCGCGCCTTTTGGGCGCTTTCCGCATTCAGGCGCGTCATGCCGCTGAGTTCCTCGATCGAAGCCGACGTCTCTTCCAGCGAAGCGGCCTGCTCCGAGGCGCTCTCCGAGAGTTTGACGCTCGCGGCCGTGGTCTGGGCCGCGATGCCGGCGACACTCGCCCCGTTTTCGCGGACCTGGTCGAGGCTGCGGACCAGCGGGAGGGCCAGCGCACGCGCGAGGTACCAGGCACCGCCTCCGAGGAGCGCAAGGCTCGCCGCAAAAATCCCTCCGGCCTGCCAGAGCTGGCCCCGCAGGGTCGCGTTGGCGGTCCGTTCCGGAATCGAGACGAGCACGCTCCACTGCAAGCCGGCATAGCCCAGCGCACCCTTGCTCCGGACATGGGCGACGTACTCCGCGCGATTGAGTCGCGGATTGGTGGCCAGCATGACCCCCTCTTCGCCGGCGACCGCCGCCTGCGCCGCCGCGTGGCCGAGTTCGACGAGGTTCACCTTCAGCATAGTGGAGGGATCCAGCGCGATGTCCGTATTCCCTCCATGATTAGCCGGATCGTATTCAATGAGGACTCGGCCGGCATGATCGATCAAGGTGATGGCGGCGTCGGGCATCTCGTCGTGCTTCATCCCGGCGTACGTCTCCTGAAGGATCCTGCCCACAAGTCCGAAATCCGCTGCGTTGTACCAGATGCCCGCGACTTGGCCGTTCTCGTCGAGAAAAGGCGCCGCATAGCCAATGACGGCACCGGTGCCGCCGGTGGCGCGGACCACGTCCGCATCGATGTGCAGCTCCTGGACATAGGTGCCGTCGAGCGTGGGTGACTTCATGAATTCACCCGCAACGGCCGGCTTGAACCACGGGGCGTCGCCAAAATTCTTTTCGTACAGCCACGCGCTGTCGATCGGGTTGCCCGCGAGGTCGCGGTCATTCACTGCGATGACTCGGCCCTCAAGATCGACGAGCAGCGCCAACGGGTAGATGCCGTAGAGCTTGACGTAGGTGTTCGCGGCAGCGGCGATGCGGTTTTTCTCACTGCCCACGACGTACCAGGAAGCACGGTCGTGCACGACCTCGTTGGTCCCGAAGGCCTGCACGTCGCCGTAGCGCTCGAACAGGCTGCGCTCCATCTTGTCCGTCAGGTCGACGGTGACCTGGTGAAATTTTTCGATCAGTGCGTCGTTGAGGTGACGGCTGCTGCGGTAGGCGGCGGTGGCGATGAGGAGGGCCGGAATCCCGCCCGCGACGATGATCGCGATCAGGATCTGAGTTTGGAGACTGCGCTTCGATTTAGGGGTGTTCATGATGGCAACGGGACCGAGCCAAGCGCTCGCCACCCTCACGCCGCGGCGGCGAGAAGGCTCGAACGTGGCGATCGAAAAAGGACGACCGCCAAGTCGGAACATGGCTCGTTTGTCTGCTTATCGTAACACCCTGCAATTAACTTGAGGGGAAAACACCCTAGGGAATCACCTTACCCTGGATGGAGCCCTATCGCCCTTCGTCCTGCGCCGTGGCTCGAACCGACCAGACTCCTCGCCCTCCCTGTCCCGACCTCTCACGGTAAGTCCTCACCGGGACGGCGAGCGGCAACCCTTGGCGCGGCGTCGTTTTTATCGCGGTCGGGGCCGGCGTCCCGTCGCCGGGCTTGCCCGTAGGTTACCTGCTGGCCAGTCTCGTCGCAGTGGCCGTCGCCACCGTCAGCCAACGCCTGTGCTCCCTTCGGCAACCCCACCCGTGAATCTCCGCCTGAGCCGTCTCGAACGATGAATCCCTCCCTGCCTTCCGCCGATCTCGACCGCCGCCGCTTTCTGTATTTTTCGCTGTTGGGCGCCACCGCCACGGCCCTCGGCGGCAAGTCCGCTCACGGGCAGACTGCGGCAACCCGCGCCGCCAGTCCCGGCTCGCCACCCACCACGGCCCCGGCGGCTTTCCCGTCTCCCCTCGGCAATGGTGAAGCGCCGGCCCTGCAGTTCATGCCCCACCCCGAGGGCACCGGCGCCGTAATGGAGAAATTGGTGCGGGAGCGCGGGGCCGACGCCTTCAAGCGAACCGTCTTCACCCCGGCCCGCTGGTCCGGGGCCGTGCCGGAGAGCGCGGCCGAGATCGCGTTTCTGCCGGCCCACCGGCTTTCCGCGCTGATCAAGGCCCGCAAGCTCACGTCCGTCCGCCTCACGGAGATCTACCTCGCTCGCCTCACGTGGTATAATCCGATCCTGCTCTGCGCGGTCACCATCCTGCGCGAGTCGGCGCTCGCCGAGGCCGCCCAAGCCGACGCTGAGATCGCCGCCGGCCGCTACCGTGGTCCGCTCCACGGCCTGCCCTATGGCCTGAAGGACCTGTTCGCCGCCCGCGGTACCCCGACCACGTGGGGATCGCCGGATTTTCAGGACCAAGTCCTCGACTACGATGCCGAGATTGTGACCCGTCTGCGCGCCGCCGGTGCCGTGCTCGTAGCCAAGCTGTCGACCGGGATTTTCGCGCAGAACGACCAGTGGTTTCGGGGCCGCACCAACAATCCGTGGAATCCAGTGCAGGGCTCGAGCGGCTCGTCCGCCGGTCCGGGCTCGGCCACCGCAGCCGGGCTCGTGGCCTTTGCGATCGGCACCGAGACGCAGGGCTCGATCACGTCGCCCTCGATCCGCAACGGCATCAGCGCGCTCCGTCCGACGTTCGGACGCGTGAGCCGGCACGGCGGCATGGTGCTGGCCTGGTCGCAGGATCGCGTGGGCCCGATGTGTCGTACGATCGAGGACTGCGCGATGGTCTTCAGCGCGATTCACGGCGTGGACCGGAAGGACGCGAGCACGGTGACAATGCCCTTTGCCTTCAATCCCAAGCTGAAACTCTCCTCGCTGCGCATCGGTTACGACGAGGCCTCGCCACCAGAGCTGGTCGACGGCCTCCGCGCGCTGGGCGCCAACCCGGTCCTGATCGGCGCGCGGCCGCGTCCGCAGGACTACGGGCTGGGCATGGGTGGACTCAACGCCGAGTACGCCGCAGCGTTTGATTTTCTCGTGCAGCGCAAAGCCGAGGAGATCGGGCTCAATCTCAGCACCCTGGTTCCGCCCGCAGCCAAGCCCGGTGGCGTGAGCGCGCCCTACGGCAACATGCCGGCGGCGTACACGCAGAGCCCGATGGCCCCGGCCAACTGGAACCCGCGTTTCGTCAACGGACGCACGATCAGCGCGCATGAGTACCTCAACGCACAGCGCCGCCGCCTGCTTTATATCCAGAAGTACCATGAGGTGATGGGCGACCTCGACCTCTTCGTGAGCAGTGCGCCGGGCTGGGATGTCGCCGCCAATGCACAAACCGGGCACCCCTGCGTCGTCGTGCCCTACACGTTCGCCGTGCCGACCCAAGCGGCCAACGCCAACCCCGTGCTCGATCTCAAGGCGCAGCCGATCGGCGGCATTTTGATCGGCGCGCTCTACCGCGACGATGTGCTGCTGTCCGTGGCGCACCAGCTCCAGATGGCCAACGGAATCGCGGACCGGCATCCGACGCTGCCGGCCTGATTCCACGCGCCGTCTATTTCAGGTCCGACGGCACCGTGGGCAACGAGATCAGCTCGCCGAAGATCGCCCACCGCTTCTCCGCATCGCCGCCGGCGCGGCGCTCGACGTGGTCCGCGACCATCTGCTCGCCGGGACCATAGTTGACGACATAGCTCCGGTATCGGCGGTAGAATGAAAGCGTCTGCTTTGCCCGCTCCGGCTGGGACAGCGCGTAGCGCACCAGCCAGTCGGCCGTCGCCTCCGCCGTGGCGCGGCCATCGAGGAAGCGCCGCGCCGCCTCGTTGCCCGCACCCGCAAGGCGGTTGGTGAGACGATCGACACGATCATACTCGGCCGCTTTCGCCGGATCCAAACCCGCGAGTGGGAAAAGGACGTCGCGGATAAAGGCCAGCCGCTCGTCTCCCGGGAAGGCGACCTTGATGCCGTAGTTGCCCGTGCCCTCGGCAATCAGCGCCATCGGGCTGAACAGCGGCAGCACCGAGAACTCAACCCAGCCGCGCTCGCGATAGAGCTTCTGCTCGAGCAGCACGTTGGCCACGTGATGCCCCGGGTAGCCCTCGTGACAGGCGAGATCGATGGCCCGGTCGATCAGGATCGGGCGGGTGACATTCACCTGGATCACACTGCGGTAGTCGCCCTGGTACCAGTTGTACGCCGCCCAGGGTTTGTCGGTGACGTACTCGACCGTGAAACTCTCGTCAGCCGGGAGCGGAAAGTGCCGCAGGGTCCGGGCCCGCGCTTCCTTGATCGCCGCCTGAAAGACCGCATCCACGCGCTCGGGTGGAATTTGGAACTGGTTGCGAAACACCTCCAGTCGCACGCCCAGCGGCCCGGTCCCCGGGATTGCCGACTCCAGCTCGGCGACAATGACCGCAAAATGTTCGTCCGTGTAGGACGGAGCCACGGCGTCGTAAAGCCGTTGTGACTCCTCGTCGAAAGTCAGTGTTTTCCCGTGCAGCAGTTCAACCCGCGTCTCAAGCGCGGCGAGCTGGCGATCCAGGAAGACCAGGCGCTGACCGATGATCGGTTCGCCACTGGCCAGTCTGATGGTGGCCAGTCGTGTGCGCAGTTCGCCTACGGAGCGGGCAATCGCCTCCAGTGGCTGTCTGGCCGCAGCCGCGTCGGTGCGCCACTCCGCGGGGCCGTGATAGGCATCGACATAGTCAGGGTCGTGCACGCCCACCGCCAGCACGAGCCGGACATAGGCCTCCGCGACGGGATCCAGCGCGGAGGGACTCGGCTGGGCGGAGGCGGCCAAAGTCAGAAAAATCGCCGCGAACCCCCTGCCCAGCCATCGTCGAAATCGCGTGATTGGCACCATCTCACCGGTGTGCCGCTCCGGCCCGCCTCGCGCAAGCCATTCCCCGGATCAACGCCCGCGATGAAATTATGACTGGCGATTCCGGCGCGAGCTTGCACGTTATCGCCATTACCCCGCGGCCTTACCCCTTGGCCGCCCGTTACCCCGTTCGCCCGTTTTTTCTCCCATGGCTAACCAATCCTTTGACGCAATCGTGGTCGGCTCCGGCATCAGCGGTGGCTGGGCCGCCAAGGAACTGACCGAGAAGGGCCTCAAGGTCCTCCTCCTCGAGCGCGGCCGCAACATTGAGCACGTCACCGGCTACGAGAACGCGCTGAAGGCGCCGTGGGAAATCCCCCACCGCGGCCGCATCCCGACCGCGATGCGCGACGCGCATCCGGTCCAGCGCCGTGACTACATCCTCAGCGAGTCGAACCATGCCTACTGGGCCGACGAAAAGGAGAGCCCGTACATCGAGAAAAAACCCTTCGACTGGTTCCGTGGCTACCACGTCGGTGGACGCTCCCTCATGTGGGGCCGCCAGAGCTATCGCTTTAGCGACCTCGATTTTGAAGCCAACGCCAAGGAAGGCATCGCCGTCGACTGGCCCATCCGTTACGCAGACATCGCCCCGTGGTATGACTACGTCGAACGTTTTGCCGGCATCAGCGGCTCCAAGGAGGGCCTGCCCCAGCTGCCCGATGGCCAGTTCCTCCCGCCGATGGAACTCAACGTTGTCGAGAAGGACGTGGCCGCCCGCATCCGCACTCACTTCAAGGACCAGCGCCGCCTGATCATTGGCCGCACGGCCAATCTCACCGCCCCCATCGAGGGCCGCAACGACTGCAAGTTCCGCAACAAGTGCTCCCTCGGCTGCCCGTTCGGCGCCTACTTCAGCACTCAGTCTTCCACCCTGCCCGCCGCAGTGAAGACCGGCAACCTCACCCTGCGCCCCTTCTCCCTCGTCACGAAGATCCGCTACGACAAGGACGCGAAGCGCGCCCGCGGCGTCGAGGTGCTCGATTCCGAGACGGGCCAGACCTACGAGTTCGACGCCAAGATCGTCTTCCTCTGCGCCTCGGCCTTCCACTCCGCATCCATCCTCATGAGCTCGGCGACCGACATCTGGCCGGGCGGACTCGGCAGCAGCTCAGGCGAGCTCGGCCATAACGTGATGGACCACCACTTCCGCATCAGCGCCAGCGGCTCGGTGGAAGGGTATGAAGACAAGATCATCTTCGGCCGCCGCCCGAACGGCTTCTACATCCCCCGTTTCCGCAACATCGGCAGCGACAAGCGCGACTACACCCGCGGCTTCGGCTACCAGGGCAATGCCAGTCGTCAGGGTTGGAGCCGCGAGATCGCCGAGCTCGGCGTCGGCGCACCGCTCAAGGAAGCCCTGACCGAGCCGGGCCCGTGGACGATCGGCATGACCGGCTTCGGCGAGATTCTCCCCTACCACGAGAACCGCATCTATTTCGACAAGACCGTCCGCGACAAGTGGGGCCAGCCCGTCCTCGTGATGGACTGCGAGATCAAGGACAACGAGAAGAAGATGCGCCGCGACATGATGGCCGACGGTGCCGAGATGCTCGAGGCCGCGGGCGTGAAGAACGTCCGCGCCGCCGACACCGGCTACAACTTCGGCAAGGGTATCCATGAAATGGGCACCGCCCGCATGGGCCGCGACCCGAAGACCTCCGTACTCAACGGCAACAACCAGGTCTGGGAGGCGCCGAATGTCTTTGTCACCGACGGCGCCTGCATGACCTCCGCCGCCTGCGTCAACCCCTCCCTCACCTACATGGCCCTCACCGCCCGCGCCGCCAGCTTCGCGGTTGAGGAGCTCAAGCGCCGCAGCCTCTGATCCCGCCCGCCATGGACATGAATCGCCGAGAAGCCCTCCTCCGCCTCGCCACGTTGCTGGGCGTCACCACCCTCACCCCGCAGGTCCTGACCGCCGGGGCCACGCACCCGACCTCGTCCGCGCCCGTCTTCGGTTCCGCCGACCTCGCCCTGCTGGACGAGATCGCCGAGACCATCATGCCGGCAACCGACGTCCCCGGGGCGAAGGCCGCCCAGGTCGGCGCCTTTATCTCAATGATGCTGACCGACTGCTATGACGCGCCCGTGCAGGCCGCGGTCAACGCCGGCGTCGATGAACTCGCCACCGCCTACCGCCGTCGCTTCAACGAGGCCTTCGTCGGCGGATCCCAGGCGAACCGCACGGCGTTCCTGAACGAACTCGACGCCGAGCAGAAGCGCTACACCGCCTCCAAGCGGCCGGAGCAGCCGCACCATTATTTCCGGATCGTGAAGGAGCTGTCCGTCCTCGGCTATTTCTCCTCGGAAATCGGTGCGAGCCAGGCGCTGCGCTACATGGAAGTCCCCGGCCGCTTCAGCGGCGCCGAGCCCTACAAGAAGGGCGACCGCGCTTTCTACAACTGATGGTGTAGCCGGGGGGGGGGGCCCCCGGGGGGGGGGGGTGGGGGGGGGTATTAGGTACCCCCGGGGGGCGCCCCCCCGGGCCCTATATATTTGGGCAGGCAAATTCCACCCCCGGGGCCCGCGACCCCGGCTACATTTACCCGAACTCTTTAAGCGAACACGCCAGCATGCAGCCGGAGCTGACGGGCCGTGCGTGCGGCGTGAGCTGCGTTGTGCGTCACGAGCACGAGGGCGGTCTGGGTTTCCGCACAGAGGCCCAGCAACAGATCGATGACTTCCTCGCCCGTGCGCTCGTCGAGATTGCCCGTGGGCTCGTCGGCCAGCAGCAGACGCGGTGAGTTCACCAGGGCACGAGCCACGGCGACTCGCTGACGTTCGCCGCCCGACAGCTGCGACGGCAGGTGGTGCGCCCGGTCCACGAGCCCCACGCGGGCAAGCAATGCGGCCGCCCGCTTGCGTTCCGCCTCGCCGGGTTTCCCGAGCATGCGCGCCGCCATCAAAATATTCTGCAGGGCGTCGATCTCCGGAATGAGATAGAACGACTGAAAGACCATGCCGAGGAACCGGGCACGTCGGGCCACACCCGTGTCGGTCGAGCCGTCCCAGCGGAGTTCTCCGGTATCCGGCGCATCCAGTCCCGCGAGCAGGTGCAGGAGCGTCGACTTGCCCGAGCCGGACTCGCCGCGAATGCTCACGCTCTCGCCCGCCCGCACCACAAGGTCGACGCCGGAGAGCACCTGGAGCCGGCGGTCGCCGCTCAGGTAGGTCTTGGTCAGGCCCGTCGCCGTCAGGACGGCGGTGGAACGTTCAACGCTCAACGCTGAACGCTCAACGTTCAAGAAATGGGAGTCAGCGCACACGGGTTAGGGAAATTGAGCGTTCAGCGTTGAACGTTAAACGTTGAGCGTTTCGCAACGTCAGTCGTTGCGCAGCGCCTCCACGGGTTTGAGGCGGGACGCGCGCCAGGCCGGCAGCAGGCCGGCGAGGGTCGAGATCACTACCGAGCACACGATGATCATGACCAGATCCCCGCGGGAAAGATAGGCCGGCAGATTGGCGAACTGATAGAAACGCACCAACGCCTCCTCGCTTCCCGTGAGCTGCGTGAACACGCGCACCATGTCATTGCGGAAATGCAGCGCACCGAACCCCAGCGCCAGCCCGGTGGCCGTGCCGACCAGACCGATGAGCAGGCCCTGGAAGCAGAAACAGGCTGCAACGTGAAGCGGACGTCCGCCCAGCGCGCCGAGCAGGCCGATCTCCCGTGTCTTGCGGACAACCGCAATCAGGAGCGAGCTCGTGACAGAGAACGCGGCGACGACGATGATGAAGACGAGGAGAAAGAAGATCAGGTTCTTCTCCAGCTGCAGGACGAACAGAAAATCCTGGTTGGCCTCCATCCACGAGCGCGCCATCGCGCCCGGGACCACGCCCGCCAGGGCGGCGTTGATTTCACGCGCGGCCGCATCGGGATCGGCCTCCGAGACCAGTTTGACGTTCAGCCCGTGGACCATGCCCTCCAGACCGTAGAGATCCTGCATTGTGCGCAGCGTCACCAGCACGGTGTTGCTGTCCAGCTGCTGGTGCCCGATTTCGAACAGGCCCACGACCTCGAGCTCGCGCGGCAGGTACACCTCATTGCTCTTCAGCTTCTGAAAGAGCAGTGGCGAGACCACCTCGATGCGGCTGCCGAGATTCACTCCGAGCGAATAGGCGAGCTGCGAACTGAGAATGACCGAGTCGTCATCAAGCAAGTCAAGCGAGCCCATGCGCACATAGCGGGCAAGCGGCACCACCGTGTTCACGCGGTCGAGATCCACGCCCTGGATCGCGGGATACGCCGGCTTGCCCTCGAACTCGAGTCCGACGATGCCCTCGGCGAACGGGGTCACGCCCGCCACGCCCGGAACCTTCTCCACCACCGCCAGCGCCGCCGCCGGATCGGCGATCAGGCCGCGCGCCCGGATCTGCACGTCGCCCTGGGTATCGACGATCATCCGCCTGATCTCGCGGCCGAAGCCGCCCATCACACTGATCGAGACCACCAGCAGCATCACCCCCAGCGCCACACCGAGGACGGAGATCACCGTAAAAAACGGGAACCGCCGCCCAGTCGGGAAAAGCTGCTTGAGGGCGAGGTAAAGGTACCAAGGCATGAAGGAGCGGTAGGCTTTAAGCGCTAAGCTGTAAGCCCGGACTGTGGTGGCGAGAGCTTATTGCTTAAAGCTTATCGCCTTAAGCTGTGGCGCCTCAAGCGCCGCTTCCCGGCTTGAGCTGCGGGAAGAGGATGACGTCGCGGATGCTCTCGGCGCCGGTCAGGAGAATGCAGAGGCGGTCGATGCCGACGCCCATGCCGCCGGCGGGGGGCATGCCGTGCTCGAGGGAGAGCAGGAAGTCGTTGTCGAGGTTCTGCTTTTCCTCGCCGACCTGCTTCTCGAACATCTCGCGCTGCACGTCGGGGTCGTTCTGCTCCGAGTAGGCTGGGGCAACCTCCATGCCACCGATGATGCACTCGAAGACGTCGATCAGGCCGGGGTCCTCGGTGTTGAGCTTGGCCAGCGGGCAGAGCTCCTTGGGCAGGTGGGTAACGAACGTCGGCTGGATCAACGTGGGCTCGATCTTCTTGCCGAAGATCTCGTTCACGATCTCATGCGTTTCCCAGCCCGGATGGATTTCCAGACCGAGCTTCTGCGCGGCGGCCGTGGCCTTGGCGCGGTAATCAGGGGCGGCGCGCTCGGCGCTGAGCTTGAAGCCCACCGCCTCGTCAATGAGGTCGAAGTAGCGCACCTCGCGCCACTCGCCGGCAAAATTGATCATCTGGCCGCTGGCGGCGTGCTTGATCTCGGTCGTGCCGATGACGTCGCGGCACAGGTCGGCGAAGATCGCCTTCAACAGCGCCATCATGCCGCGGTAGTCGGAATACGCCTGGTAGACCTCGAGCATGGTGAACTCGGGGTTGTGCTTGCGGGAGACGCCCTCGTTGCGGAAGACGCGGCCGATCTCGAACACGCGGTCGAGGCCACCGACGAGCAGGCGCTTCAGGCGCAGCTCGAGCGCGATGCGCAGGAAAAAATCGGCGCCCAGCGCATTGTGGGGCGTGGTGAAGGGCGGCGCGGCGGCCCCGCCCGCGACGCTCTCCAGCATCGGGGTCTCGACCTCGATGAACTTCCCGCCCGCGAGCGTGCGCCGGATGCTCGCGACGATCTCGCTGCGCTTCAGCAGGCGCTGGCGCGACTCGGCGTTGACGATCAGGTCGAGGTAGCGCTGGCGATACACCTGCTCCTGGTCACTCAGTCCGTGCCACTTCTCGGGCAGCGGACGCAGCGCCTTCGAAACCAGCGTGAAACGGTCGACGCGGACGGAGACCTCGCCGGTCTTCGTCTTGAAGAGCGCCCCCTCGGCCCCGACGATATCGCCCAGGTCGAGCTTCTTGAAGACCGCGTAGGCCTCGTCACCCACCAGGTCCTTCTTCACGTAAAGCTGGATCTGCCCCTGCTGGTCGAGGATCTTGACGAACTGGCTCTTGCCCATGTCACGAATGACAACCAGGCGGCCGGCCACCGAGACGTTGACCGTGTAGTCCTGCCCGTCGACGTAGGCCTTGATCGCCTCGTTGGAAAAATGGGTCTGCGCCACGTTCGCCCGGAACGGGTCAAAACCCGAGGCGCGCAAGTCGGCGAGCTTCTGGCGCCGCACGGCATGCTGGTCGTGGGAAATATCGGGCGTGGAATCGCTCATGGAACCCGCAAGCGTGGCGCGCAGGCCGTCTTCGCGCAAACGCAAAAACCGAGTCCGGACGCGCTTGCGGGCGCCGGGCAAACGCCTAGCTTGGTGCCGGATGCCCACCCTCATCGCCTCCATTGCTGCCAGCGCCGGCCTCGGCGCCCTGATTGGCTTCATCCGCCAGTGGGGCGAACAATCGGACCGTACGGGTGAGAATACGGTCACCACCTTTGTGGGCGTCCGCACCCACACGCTCTGGGCCGTGTTGGGCTGCCTCGGAGCCTTCGCCAGCCGTGACTATGTGCCGCTGGCCTGGCCGGTGGTGATGCTGGCGGTTGCCGGCCACTTGATCGCGCTGCGCTGGACCGGCGAGCCTGGTTCATCGCCCGGCGGCACCACCTTTGCCGCCGCCCTGCTGACCTTGTTTGCGGGTTCGCTGGTCGCCTGGGGCCACACGCAGGCGGCCGTGGTGGTCGCGGCCACGACCATGGTGCTGCTCGGTTTCAAGCACCCCATCCACGCCCTCACCCGGCGTTTCACCGCGGCTGACATCCGCGCGACGCTCCAGTTCGTGGCGGTGACGGGGGTCATCCTGCCGCTGGTGCCGGATCGCGCGTTCGGGCCGTATGCAGGCTTCAACCCCTACACGACCTGGATGATGGTCGTGCTGATTTCCGGACTGGGTTTCATCGGCTACATCGCGATGCGGCTGCTCGGCGCGCGCGCCGGGATTTTTGTCACCAGCCTGCTTGGTGGGCTCGCCTCGAGCACCGCCTCCACCCTCGCCTTCAGCCGGCGCAGCAAGGAGGAACCCGCCTTTGCCTCGGAGTACGCGTTCGCCGTGGTCAGCGCCTGCACCGTCATGATGCCGCGCGTGCTCATCGCGATCGGCGTGCTCAATCTCACCCTGGCCCGCACGCTGATCCTGCCCTTCGTGCTCATGACCTTGCCCGCCGTCGGCTACGGGCTCTGGCTGTGGCGACGGCGCCGGGCCGACGCGCGTGAGCTCACGTCGCCGCAGATCGGAAATCCCCTCAGTCTGCTGACGGCAATCAAGTTTGCCCTGCTTTACGCGGTGATTGCCTTCCTCGTGAAGTCTGCAGCCGAACTCGAACTCCAGGCCGGCCTGCTGCCGCTGAGTTTCATTTCCGGTCTGACCGACATGGATGCAATCTCCCTTTCGATGGCCGGCAGCGCCGCCACCAATCAAGTGCCCCTGACCCTCGCGGCGAAATCCGTGCTGATCGCCGCCGTCGCCAATTCCCTGCTCAAGGCCGGGCTCGCCGTCAGCCTCGGCGCACCGCAATTGCGCCGCCACGTAGCCATCATCCTCGGACTAACGGCGTTGACGGGACTCGGCGGCCTGCTGCTCGTCTGAGTTGCGCCGCGACCGCGGCCGCGCAATCCTTGACACGTGTCCCTTGCCTCCACCCTTCCTGCCCTGACCGTCCTCGACTGGGGCCGCACGGCGTATGAACCAGCCTGCCAACTTCAGGCCGGGCTCGTGGAACGGCGCATCGCGGGGGAGATCGGCGACACCCTCGTCTTCACCGAGCACGATCCGGTTTACACGATTGGGCTGCGCAGCGGCGCCGACCGGCACCTCATCTGGGACCCTGTGCGCCTCGGCGCCGAGGGCATTGCGGTCGCGAAGACCAATCGCGGCGGTGACATCACGTATCACGGCCCCGGGCAGATTGTGGGCTACCCCATCGTCAATCTGAACCGCCACCGCGACCTCCACGCCTACCTGCGCCTGCTGGAGCAGGTGATGATCAACGTGGTGGGGAAAATCGGACTCGCTGCCTCCCGGCGTGAAGGACTGACCGGCATCTGGCTGGGCGAGCGCAAAGTCGCGGCCATCGGCGTCGCCGTGCGTCGCTGGATCACCTACCACGGCTTTGCCCTCAACGTGAACGTCAACCTCGATCACTTTGGCGGGATCGTGCCGTGCGGCATCACGGCCGGTGAAGGCACGGTCACATCCCTCCAAGCCGAACTTGGTTCACCTCTCGATCTGGCTGTCGTCAAGCGCCTGCTCGCGGATGAGCTGGGTGAACTGCTGCCGGCTTTTCTCGATGCCGGCCCGCCCGCGGGTTCAGGCAGCGACCCCCGCCGGTGACGCTCCGGGAGCGGCTGCCGTCAGGCCCGCGAGATCGAGCACACAGGCCGCGTAATCGCGGCCGTCACGACGAGCCCGGACCATCTGCGTGAACGGCGGCACGACCCCGTGCGGGGTCAGATCGGGAAAGGGCAGCGGGACCAGCGGTGCTGAGTGGAGGTAATCAATCGTATCAACCCGGAATCCTCGCAGCCCCTCGCCCCCATCCACCACCAGCACCGGTTGTCCTGCCGCCAACGGCACCGAGGGACGACCGAGCAAACGGCCGAGGTCGATCAGGCTCACGGTTCTCCCTTGGTACGGACAGAGTCCTGCCGCTCCCGCCTCCGTCTGTCCGGTGGACACGTGGTCCGGAGGAAGCGCAATCACCGCCTGCAACCCGATCAGCGGGGTTGCCAGCCGGGTTGAGCCCACGCGATAGACCAGCAAGGGAACCGCGGGTTCCACAACCCTGGCCTGCTCGACGCCTTCGGTCCGTTCCGCAAACAGCGCATCGCGATCGACGACATCCGCTCGCGCGAACAGCGCATCCGTGTCCACCACCCGGGCGACCCGCCCCTTTCGCTCAAGGAAGGTCCCCACGACGCAATCGGCACCGGCACGACCCAGCGTGGAAAGGGGTTCGATCCGCTCCGGCTCCACCGATTCGATGGCCTGGAGTTCATCAATGCAGGTCGCAAACGATCGTCCGTTCCGCTCCAGCACGAGGAAACACGGACCGAGCGATTGACCGGTGTCGGCGTCAGCTCCTCCCATCAGGGCCGCGAAATCGACCACGGGAAGGTTGTCGGTTTGGATCCGATGAAATCCGCGCACGATCCTGCCCTGCAGCGTCGACTCCAGCTCCGCTGTGCGCAGGCACACGTGCCGCACGTTTCGCATCGGCACCGCGTAGGAGTTCCCGCCGACCGAAAAAATCAGATGCGAAATGCGGTTGGCTGCACGAACGGTTTGCTCGATCGGCGCTTCACTCGCGATCGCCGTGTACAGATCGTGAATCCTCAGGATGGCGTCGAGATCGAGGATGGCGGCCACTTTCCGGTTCGTCGGGTCAGTGTAGAGGCGGGAAAAAAGGGCCAATCCCGGATCGCCCGGCACGTCCACAGCCGTGACGTCATTCGCGGCCGGATGGATCACGCCCATGACCGTTTCCACCTGCACCGCGAAAACGCCGCGCGGCATCCGGATCACCAGTGCGAACGCCATGGGCCGGGCCGGATCCGGCTCATCTTCCCGCCGCAAGAGCGCGGCAAGGTCGATCACCGGGACCGGCGCACCGCGTTGCACCCATGCGCCCAGGACGTGGCGGGCGGAGCACGGGAAAGGCGAGACGTCGATCGGGCCTGCCACAATCTCAACCACCAGATCGGCCGGAATGCCGACGTCGTGCCGGCCAATTCGGACCAACCCAAGGGCGCTGATCGCCGTCATGGTCGTGTCTCCTGTGCTCAGACTGCCACGGGTTGCTCGACCTTCGCGGAGCTGGGAGCGAGCTGCCGGATCAGCTCGGTCACCCGGCGCGCAGCGCGGGTCTGCTCATCCGTCGCCTCATCAATCGCCGCGATCGACGTCGTCGTGCGGGCGACGCCGTCGGCGATGAGCTTGAAGGCCTCCACGGCCCGGGCGGAAACGTCATTGCCGGCCTGGACTCGCTCGACCGAACTGTTGATCAGCCGGGTGATTTCGCGCGTGGCCTCCGCCGATTTCTCGGCGAGCCGGCGGACCTCCTCGGCTACAACCGAGAACCCCACCCCGTGCTGACCGGCGCGGGCCGCCTCAATCGCAGCATTGAACGCCAGCAGGTTGGTCTGGTTGGCGATCTCGCCGATCACCTTCACCATCTCGCAAATGTCGGTCGAGGATTTCTGGATCTCGATCATCGAATTCATGAGTTCATGGAGGGCGGACGAGCCGCGCTCCGCCTCGTTCTGGGTCCGGGTCGCAAGGAGGTTGGAATCGCGGGTGCTGTCGGCGATCGCATGAATCGCGCCGGAAAGCTCGTCCACGGAGGAGGCCATCGCCGCCGCCTTCTTCACGATGTCCTGTTCGCGATGCACCTGGTCGGTGATGTCCATCGCGAACTTGACCACCTTCGCAATCTGCCCGTCCGCATCAAAGACCGGATTGTAGGTCGCCTGAATCCAGATTTCCTGGCCGAACTTGCCGACCCGCCGGAAACGCCCGGAGTGGTACTGTCCCCGGGCCAGCGTCGTCCAGAATTCGCAGTACTCGCGCGATCTCACATACTCGGGATCACAGAAGATGCGGTGATGCTTACCCGCCGCCTCACGCAGCGTGTAACCGAGCAACCCGAGAAAATTTTCATTGGCCGCGAGCACATGGCCCTCGCGATCGAACTCGATCACGGCCTGCGCGCGGTCGATGGCCGCAATCTTGCCGGCAAAGTCGGCATCCCGCAGCTTCGAGGCCGTGACATCGGTGGCAAATTTGACGACCTTGACCACTTCCCCCCCCACATCGAAAACCGGGTTGTAGGAGGCCTGCATCCAAATGGTCTCGCCACCCTTAGTCACGCGCTTGAACTCGCCACTCCGAAACTCCCCGTGGCTGAGCGAGCGCCAGAATTCGCGGTAGGAATCGCCCTCCGCGTAGTCCGCCGGGCAAAAGATGCGGTGGTGCTTTCCTTGAATCTCGGTCAGGGCGTAGCCCATCAGGTCGAGGAAGTTCGCATTGGCGTCGAGCACACGTCCCTCAAGATCGAATTCAATCACCGCCTGGACACGATTGATGGCGTTCCACAGATGGACGATTTCGTGAACATCGCGGTTGGCAACGGTCAGGTTCACGCTCTCAGCTACAAGGGATTTCATGGTCGATGACTTGATGGGACGGAAGCCGGCGAGATACCTCCCGGAGACTATAAGTAACGGAACGCTCGGGCTCCGGCTTGAGGGCGCTCCCCCGAAATGGTGAATTCCTGCAGTTTCCTAAGTATATTTACATGAATACCATCAAGCAGACGACCAAGGGACAAACGCACCTGGCGCTCCGGCCGTGCGAACGACTTATGAGGCAAAGCAGCGATCAAACAGCCTCTTTGCGTTATGAGAATTGGTGTGCATTCATGGGCGGAATTTCCACGCTCTCCCACCCGCGCTGATGGACACCTCCCGCAAACCCGCCTGGCTCCGCGCCAAACTGCCCTCCGGCCCCGGCTACCAAGCCGTGCGCAAGCTCGTGGACGAGCACAAGCTCCACACAGTCTGCCAAAGCGCCCAGTGCCCGAATCTCGGCGAATGCTGGTCCCGCGGCACCGCCACGGTGATGATCCTCGGCAACATCTGCACGCGCTCCTGCAATTTCTGCGCGATCCAGACTGGGCGTCCGACGGAGCTCGACCTCGGCGAACCGGCCCGCGTCGCCGACGCGGTGGCGAAGATGAATCTGAAGCACTGCGTCATCACGAGCGTCGCCCGCGACGAGCTGGCGGATGGCGGCGCCAGCGTGTGGGCCGCGACGATCCGCGCCGTGCGCCACCGCAATCCGCAGACCGCGATCGAGGTGCTCGTGCCTGACTTCAAAGGCCGGTTTGAGCACATGGACACGGTGCTCGATGCGAAGCCCGACATCTACAACCACAACCTCGAGACGGTGGAGCGCCTGCAGAAGCCCGTGCGCGTGCAGGCCCGCTATGACCGATCCCGCAGCGTGCTGCGTCACGCCAAGAGCCGCGGCTTCACGACCAAGACCGGCATCATGCTCGGCCTCGGCGAGGAGCAAGCGGAGATCGAGCAGACACTCCGCGACATCGCTTCCGACAAAACGGACATCCTGACAATCGGCCAGTACCTCCAGCCCACGCCGCAGCACTGGAAGATCGCCCGCTGGGTCACGCCGGAGGAATTCGTGCACTGGAAGGAATTCGGCCTCTCCCTCGGCATCGGGGTCGTCGAGAGCGGCGCCATGGTCCGCTCCAGCTACCACGCCGACGAGCAGTCGCAGAAGTACACGGGCGTCGACCACCTCAACACCCAGAACGCCCTCGCGGGCGTCTGAGCGCACACGATGAAGGCGGCACGCGCCGCCTCAGCCCACAGGCGAAATCCGCGCTTTAAGCGCGGCCGACGTGTAACCTATTGGGTTACTTGATTCCGCTGGGTCCGCACGCGTGGCAGGATTCTCACCACCTCCCACGAGCAAGAATCCCACCCAGCTGGACATCGACCAAGGCGCCACACCAGCATCGTGTAACCCAATAGGTTACTTGTGGCGGCGTACGAGACGTCCAAAAGAGGCGGGACGTCACGCCTCCAGAGTTGGTACGTCGTAGCGGTGGATCGCCTGGTCGCTGGTCACGAGCAGGAGCCCTACAGCGAGCGCCTGGGCGATCAACAGACGGTCGAAAGGATCGCCATGCAGCGGCGGCAGGCTCATCGCGCGTTGCGCGTGACCAATGCCAACCGGGAGCTCCACGAAGCCGTCACCCAAAAGCATGGCCGCGTAGTTGTCGGGCAAGGACAGCTTCTGCCGAGCGATCTTTAGGCCCAGCTCCCACACCGAGGCCGCACTGATAACGACTTCGTTCTCCGGTGCAGCGATTGCCGCTCGAGTGGACGCGCGCAACCGCCCCGGGTAGAGCGCCCACCACACGATCACGTGCGAATCCAGCAGCAGCCTCATGGTGAGGCGGCTCCTGACAACGGACTCGCTGGCGGCTCCTCCACTGCGCCGTGAAAGAGCGGACTTTCAACGGAACCGGCGAGCAGATCCTCCCCGTCCGTCCAGCAGTTGGCTGCCTCCCAGCCCTGCCCGGCCAAGAGCCCCGGCGTGCGCGCCTTAGGCGGTACAGAATACGGAACGAGCCGGACCATCGGCTTGCCGGCTTTGGCGAGGACGATCTCCGTACCGCCCGCCGCCTCCTCAACCAGCCGTGAAAGATGGGTCTTGGCCGCTTGGATGTTTACGGTCTTCACAAAATGTAGACCAGACCAAGTCTGGTTTGAATACAAGTCTGTAATTGATTTACTTTAATCGCAGTGACCGACCGGCGTTTTCCCTTCACCGGCCCACGGCCTGCTGCATCGTGACACCATGCGCCTCCGCTCGCTTCTGCTGGTTCTCGCCCTGGTCCTGAACGGGGCCGCGTTGTTCGCCGGCCAGCTGGTTTCCGGGCCGATGCTCGGCTACCGGGCCCATCGCGAGGTCTTGATTTGGGTCGAGGTCCGGGACGCCAGCGTCGTCGCGCTCGACTACTGGCTCGCCGGCCGGCCCGAGACGAGGAAGACGATCGGCGTGAATGCGCCCGCACCCACGCCCGGCGGCGGGCAGATCATCCACTTCCGGCCCGGTCTCCTCGAGATGGGCGCGGCCTACGAGTACCGCCTCTCCGTCGACGGACAGCCGCTCGCTTTCCCCTACCCGCTCACGTTCCGTACCGCCGACCAGTGGGAGTGGCGGAAGCCGCCGCCGGATTTCTCCTTTCTCTTTGGCACCTGCGCCTACCTCAACGACGAGCCCTACGACCGCCCCGGTACCCCCTATGGCAAGGGTACGGAGATCTTTCGCCACATGGGCGACAGTGGCGCAGACTTCACGCTCTGGGGCGGCGACAATCTCTATCTCCGCGAGGCGGATTTCTCCTCGGAGAGCGGCATCTGGTACCGCTACGCGCACGACCGGGCCACCCCTGACCTGCATAAGCTGTTCGCCTCGATGCACCACTACGCCACGTGGGACGATCACGACTACGGCCCCAACGACGCCAACAAGTCCTACGAGTTCAAGGCGACGACGCTCGCGGCCTTCAAGGCGTACTGGGGCAACCCCACCTGGGGCGAACCGGACAATCCCGGCGTCTACGGCAAATTCTACTGGGGCGACGCTGCGTTCATCCTGCTCGACAACCGCTATCACCGCGACGACTCGAATCTCGACCAGGCGAAGCATCCCGGAAAAACCCAGTATGGCGCGCAGCAACTCGACTGGCTGAAGCAGTCACTCCTCGCCGCCCAGCAGCTGAGCCACTACGCCTTCAAGTTCATCGTCACCGGCGGCCAGGTGATCACGAGCTTCGGCGGCTCGAGCGAGACCTTCGACTACTTCCGTCATGAACGGGAGGAGATCCTGCAGTTCATCAAGGACCAGAAGATCACCGGCGTCATCTTCCTGAGCGGCGACGTGCATTTCACCGAGCTCGCCCGAACCAAGCTGACCGACACGCAGTGGGTTTACGAGCTGACCTCCTCGCCGCTTTCCTCAGGTGTCCACAACGTGGAGCGCGCCGGCCGCCTGCACGATCCGATGCGGGTCGACGGCACCCTGGTGATCGACCAGAACTACACGAAACTCTCGCTCAGCGGCCCGGCCAACGACCGCGTGCTCACGATCCGCTGCTACGACAAGACGAACACGCTGCGCTGGGAGCACGCAATCAGGGCGTCGGAGTTGAAGTGATGGCATCGGCCCCGGCACGCCCGCGAATCACGCGAATCGCCACGAATCCGATCCGGAGTGGAACCACGAAATACACGGAACACACGAAAGGTTCCGAACCTTGGTCTTAGTCCTGTTTTCGTGTGTTCCGTGTATTTCGTGGTCTCCCCTCTGAATTCGTGCGATTCGCGTGATTCGCGGGCGTTCCAACTCAGTCCACTTTCCCGTCGCCTCGGCAGTACGAACCGCTTACTGACTCACCATGAAATCCCGCAAAGAGATCGTTGAGAACTGGCTCCCGCGGTACACCGGGGTGCCGCTCGACAAGTTCGGTGACTACATCCTGCTGACGAACTTCCAGCGCTACGTAAAACTCTTCGCCCAGTGGCACCGGGTTAAAGTCGACGGCAAGGACAAGCCGATGCCCAGCGCAACCGCGGGTCGCATCACGATCATCAATTTCGGCATGGGCAGCGCGACCGCCGCAACGGTGATGGACCTGCTCAGCTCGATCGACCCCAAGGCCGTCCTCTTTCTCGGCAAATGCGGCGGCATCAAGCACCGCGCCGAGATCGGCGACCTCATCCTTCCCATCGCCGCCATCCGCGGTGAAGGCACGAGCAACGACTACTTTCCGCCCGAGGTCCCCGCGCTGCCGGCGTTTGCGCTGCAGAAGGCCATCTCGACCACGATCCGCGACCACGCCCGCGACTACTGGACCGGTACGGTCTACACGACCAACCGGCGCGTCTGGGAGCACGACAACAAGTTCAAGAAGTACCTGCGCAAGATCCGCGCGATGGCCGTCGACATGGAAACGGCGACGATCTTCATGACCGGATTTTTCAACGAGACGCCCACCGGCGCGCTCCTGCTTGTGAGCGACCAACCGATGGTGCCGGAGGGCGTGAAGACAATGGAGAGTGACGCCCAGGTCGACGAGACCTACGTCAACGATCACCTCAAGATCGGCATCGATTCGCTCAAGCAGCTCATCAACCAGGGGCTGACGGTGAAGCACCTGAAGTTCTAGCGGCGGCTTCGCCGCCGTAGTTGGTGGTTAATCGTTATTTGTTAATCGGCAGATCCGGCCCAATAACCCTTAACCAGTAACCAACAACCGCGCCGCAGGCGCCCTCTACGGCGCGACCTCGAACCAGAACGGCACGAACTCCTCGGTGCCACCGATGTTCACCTGGGCCCAGATCACGTAGAGGCCGGGATTGGGGATCGTGACCATGAACGTCAGACGCGGCTTGGTCGGATCCGGCAGCTTGGTGAGATCAACCTCATTCGGATGCAGGTGAGCGAAGCCATTGCGCGCGGAGTCGAACGCGACGAGATGGGCAAACGCGTCCATCACGGGCTGGAGCGGCACCGCGCCGCCATCCTGCTTCGTCACGGTGAAGGCGAGATTGGCCGTCCGGCCCGCGCGGATTGGCGCATCGGGCGTAAGCGTGAACGCATAGCCGTCGCGCTCCGCCGTCCAGTCGAGGATCGTCGGGTTCACCGCAACCTCCCCCGGAACGGTGAAAGCCGATGAGGCGTACAATCCGCGCGCGGTTGCGGCCGGCGTGAAATCGGCGAACACGCGGTACTCGCCCGACAGCCGTGGCGTGTGCTTGAACACCCATTCGCCCGGCTTCGCTCCCGGATCGGGATGCAGGTGCTGATAATCGCGCAGCGTCGGATCGACGACCATCAGGTGCAGACGGCGCGTGTGGGCAACGAGCAGATCCGGCTCGCCGATCGGTTTGCCGCTGGCCGTGGCCAGACTGAGCGTGAGCGTCGACTCGCGGCCCACGGCCGGCGCAACATCCCACGCCAGCTTCGTGCCGACCGGGGAGCGCACGGTCACCACCGGAATGAACTGCGGATTCGACGGATCGCAGAACTCAAGCGTGTTGGTGCCCTCGACGCGAAA
Organism: uncultured Opitutus sp.; assembly: GCA_964460715.1. Classification (GTDB taxonomy): domain Bacteria; phylum Verrucomicrobiota; class Verrucomicrobiia; order Opitutales; family Opitutaceae; genus CAMAXB01. The sequence goes on from CAYWRG010000004.1 coordinate 111,907, forward strand.
GTCGATGTGATTGAGATTCGTGCCCGTCGGGATGACGCGGAAGAGCGCGTACAGGCCGATGGCGGCCGCCGTGATCAGGGCGAATTGGACTTTCTGCGGGCGGGCGAGCGTGATCGACATGGTGGACGTGAGAAAAGAAATGCCGGCGAAAAAATCAGCGGGCGAGCTTGTCGACGAATTCCTGGACGTCCCAGCTGCTGCCATCCACGCGGTGCACGATCCGGCCATTCTCGTTGATGAGCAAGGTGGCGAGCGTGTGCTGAAGGAGGCTGCCCTCGGCCATCGCGATCACCCCAAACTGCCGCAACAGGTCCTTGATCGCACTCTCGGGTCCGGTGAGGAAGGAAAAGTTCGACGTGTCGATGCCGCGGTCGTCCGCGTACTGCTTGAGCACGCCGGGCGTATCAAACTCGGGATCGAGCGTAATCGAAATGAGCTCGATGTTGGTGACCCCGGCCGCCTTGGCCTGCCGCTGCAACGAGGTCATGCGCTCAGTCGCGGCCGGACACATCGTCGCGATCGGACAGCGCGTGTAGATGAAATTGATGACGACGCGCTTGCCGCGAAAGCGGGCCGGCGAGACGACCGCGCCGGACTGATCATAGAGCGCGAAATCCGGCAGATTCTCCCCCACCTCACGGTAGGCGCGCTTGCCGCGGATCGTTGTATCCTGGCGAAGCGCGTTGGCCCCCGCGGCCACAGCCGCATCGGCCGTCGCATCAATGGGCCAGATTTTTTCGAGACGGAACTCGCCGCCCGCTTCCTGCACCAGTTCGCCGCGCAGGCGCTGGCCGGCTTTCGCGTTGGCGAGATCGCCGGGGCTGACCTTGAACTCCATCACCATGGCCGGCATGTAGCCGACAATCGCCTCGTGATCGATCAGCAGGGTGCCGCGCTCGACGTCGGCCTTCACCACGGCGCCGACCAACGGATGCCGGATCTCGGTCGAAGCCGCGGCCGCCGGGGAAGCCGCCGATGCGGAAGCCGTGGCGGTGGACTCTCCCTTGCGACAGGAAACCAGCAGCACAGGGAACAGCAGGCACACAAGCTGCAAACTGGTGCGGCGGGCATAAGCGTTCATGCCCTAACGGATTCCTTCCACTATCGAATTGTCAAAGGGTTTGCGGCCGGTAGCGAGTTCCCTTCTTATCTCCAGTCTTCACGCTCATGCCCGCCTCCCCTTCCTCCTCCCGCAGTGCGCACTACAAGCCGGCGCTTGCCTGGTTTGCCGCCTGTGGCGCGGCCTGGGTTTTCGTGCTGGTGACGCTGGGCGCGTTCACCACCAGCATCGGCGCTGGCATGGCCTTCCCCGACTGGCCGCTCTCCAACGGCTCCATCAATCCCGAGGGCTGGCTGACGGATATCGCGATGTTCGCCGAGCACTCCCACCGCCTGTCGGGCGCCACCATGGGGTTCATCACGATCGGTCTCGCGGTCTGGCTCTGGCGGTCTGAAAGCCGCGCCTGGCTCCGTCGCCTCGGCTGGTGGGCGCTCTTCATTGTCATCGTCCAGGGCCTGATCGGCGGAAAACGCGTCCTCCTCGACGCGACCCAGCTGCCCGGTTTCGACATGTCGCTCGGCCAGATCCTGCGTATCCCGCACGGCATTCTCGCCCAAGTCTTTGTCTGCACGCTCTTTGCCATCGCAGCCGGTCTCTCCAAGCCTTGGATTGAACGCAAATCCTCCAGCGAACTCCCGGAGCGGATCCGACAGCTCGCCATCCTGAGCACCGGCCTGATTCTGGCCCAGCTCGTGATCGCCGCGACCATGCGCCACAACTACGCCGGTCTTGCGATTCCGACCTTCCCCCTCACTCCGGAGGGTGGCCTGATCCCCAGCACGTGGGATTTTCGCGTGGGCATCCATTTCGCGCACCGGGCCATGGCCCTCGTAATTACGGTAATCCTTGTCTGGCTTGCAGTTGAGATCTGGCGGGCCAAGACGACTGACGGGATCAAGCTAGCCGCTGCCACGATCACCGCCCTGCTCATTATTCAAGTAAGTCTCGGCGCTGCAGCGATTTGGACCATGCGAAATGCCTACTACACCACGGCCCACGTGATTGTGGGAGCTTCCCTCATGGCCGCGACCTTCAGCCTGACGTGGTGGGCGCATCGTGATCGGATTGAAGAGGTTAGGCCAAATCCAGCTCCGGCCGGACGCGCACGGTTGGAGACCGTTGGCGCATGAGCCCGGCCGCCACCACCTTGGCCGAACCGGTCTCCAAGGCACGTTTTAGCGACTACCTGGAGCTGACCAAGCCCCGGCTGAGCATGCTGTCCGTCGCGACCGCCTTGGTCGGCTACGCGGCAGCCCGGCCGCCCTGGCTGCCGGGCGAGTTCATCGCCATGTCCGTGGGCACCTCGCTCTGCGCGGGCGGCGTCGCCGCGATCAACCAGTGGATGGAACGCGATACCGACGCGCGCATGAAGCGGACGGCGGACCGGCCCCTGCCGGCGGGCAAGATTCCCAGTGGATCGGCCTTCGTGCTCGGCTGGCTGCTGAACATGGTCGGATTGGGTATTCTCTTCGCGAAGACGAATGGTCCCGCGGCCTTCTTCGCGCTGATGACGATCATCACCTATCTGGCGTGGTACACCCCCGCCAAGCGGTGGTCGCGGTGGAGCACGGAGATCGGGGCCATTGCCGGGGCGTTTCCCCCGCTGATCGGCTGGGCCGCAGCGGAGGGCGGCGTGACAGCGCTGGGCTGGATTCTGTTCGGCATCCTCTTCTTCTGGCAAATCCCGCACTTCATGGCCGTCGCCTGGACGTACCGGAAGGACTACGCCGGCGTCAGTTTTCCGATGTTGCCGGTACGCGATACCGAGGGCGGCAAAGTCGCGGCCTGGTCCCTCGTCGCGACGGTGATTCTCGTCGTCCTTTGCTCCGCGCCAACCTACCTCGGTCTGGCCAGCCGTTACTACCTGGCCGTGACCGTTCTGCTCGGGCTTTGGTTTCTGATTCGCGCCGTCGCCTTCACCCGCAGCACGGACCGCGACCGGACCGCGCGCAGCCTTTTTCTCGTCTCAATCCTCTGGTTGCCACTGCAACTCGGCGCCTTGGTGACCGACCGAGTCCTCTTCTATTGATCCCCTGATTGCCCGCATCCCGGTTTCCATGACCGTCCAAGACATCCCCGGCCTCAACGCCACGCTCAACGCCATCGCCACCGTGCTGATCACGTTGGGCTTTGTCTTCATCAAGGCCGGCAACAAGGCCGCCCACCGGGCCAGCATGCTGGCGGCGGGCGCCGTCTCAGCGATCTTCCTGGTCGGTTATGTCAGCCACAAGGTCATGGTTCGAGGGGTCCACACCCTGTTCGGCGGGGAAGGCGCCATCCGGGCCATCTACTACGCGATGCTCATATCGCATATCATCCTCGCCATCAGCATCGCCTACCTCGTGCCCCGGACCTTCTATCTGGCGATCAAGGGCGATTTCGACCGCCACCGCGCCTGGGCCAAGTGGACCTTCCCGATCTGGTACTACGTGAGCGTGACAGGCGTCCTGGTCTATTTCTTCCTTTATCGCTGGTGGCCGGCCGCAGGCACCCTGGGCGGTGCCGGCGTGGTCACCCACTGAACCCACCAAGCCCCAGGTTACCTCCTGCTACTCCCCGACCTCCCTCCTCGACGCCCACCTTATGCCATGACCGGTCGGGATTAATAGCTGGAATGAGTGTTTGCACGCGCCCTCGCGTCCGTGAGAGATTCGTCTCGTTTAATAGCTTGAAATGGACGACGGGTTCACGACGCTCTTCCGCCTCTTTACCCTCGGACACGCGCCAATTTGCCACATGAGTTCCTCCGCTTCCTCCCGACACTCGATCCGCCGCGGTCTTTCCGCGCTTTTCGCCGCAAGCATCCCGCTGTTCACGGGTGGCTGGATCGGCGGCCCTCAATCGACCTTTGACGCCAAGGGACCGGTTGCCGCCTCCCAGCTCGACGTATTCTACGTCACGCTCTGGGTCACGGGCATCATCTTCGTGATTGTCGCGTCCGTGCTGGCCTACACCACGCTGAAGTTCAAGGCGCGCAGCGCCGCTGATGAGCATGCCGAGCCGCCGCCGCAGGGTCACGGCAATCCGCTGGTCGAGCTCAGCCTCATCGGCGCCTCCGTGCTTGCGCTCGTCTTCATCGCGGTCCCGACCCTCAAGGCGATCTGGTACACCTACGACGTGCCCGAGGATCAGCGTGAGCAGGCCTACGAGGTCACCGCGATCGGCTACCAGTGGTGGTTTAAATTTGAATACCCGACCGAGCAGATCGACGGCGCCGGCTCGCTGGTGACCGCCAACGAACTCGTCATCCCGGCCGGCCGACCGGTTCGCATCAACCTCCGCACGATCGACGTCATTCACTCATTCTGGGTTCCGAAGCTCGCGGGCAAGGTCGACATGATGCCCAACCGCGGCAACCACCTGTGGCTGCAGGCCGACGAGCCAGGCTACTTCTGGGGCCAGTGCGCCGAGTACTGCGGCGAGTCTCACGCGGTCATGCGTTTCCGCGTCATCGCCCTCAACGAGGCTGACTTCGCCGCGTGGACGGCCAATCAGAAGAAGGACGGCCGCGCCGTCGAGGCAACCGCCAGCGCCGCCGCCGAGGCGCCCCGCGCGCAGTTCGCCGGCTTCAAGGTCAACGAGCCGGGCTGGACGCCCGAGTTCGACGCCGATCCGCTTGGCAACTGGGTCCAGAAGCAGTTCCCGGAGCGCAATGAGAGCCCCGCGCTCATCGCCGAGGGTCGCCAGCTCTTTACCGAGAAGGCTTGCGCCGGCTGCCACACGATCCGCGGCCATGAGGGCGTCGGCATCACCGGCCCCGATCTCACGCACATCGGCTCCCGCACCACGATCGCAGGCGGCCTGCTGGAAAACAACACCCGCAATCTCTACCGCTGGATCTCCGAGCCCAACCACGTGAAGCCCGGCAACAAGATGTGGGTCGGCGGCTACACCGATCGCGAGACGGGCAATCGCATCATCGAGATGACGCCTGACAACGTTTCGGCCCTCGTCGCCTACCTCGAGAGCCTCAAGTAATTTCAAACCACCAGCCTACACCTTCCATGGACGCACTCGCTAAATCCGATTTCATCGGCAAAGAGGGGCACGCCGGCGTTGAAAAGCGCTCGTGGCTCTTCACCCGGCCAACGGCCAAGACCGGCCTGGTCAGCTGGCTGACCACCGTCGACCACAAGCGCGTCGGACTGCTTTACGGCGTCTCTTCGCTCTTCTTCTTCCTCGTGGGTGGCTTTGAGGCTCTGCTGATCCGTCTCCAGCTCGCTGTCCCGAACAACACGCTCCTGACTGCCCAGCAGTACAACGAGATGTTCACGATGCACGCGACGACGATGATCTTCCTCGCCGTCATGCCGCTCTCGGCCGCGTTCTTCAATTACATGATGCCGCTGCAGATCGGCGCGCGCGACGTCGCGTTCCCCCGTCTCAACGGTTTCGCGTTCTGGGTCTTCCTCGCCGGCGCGATCATCCTCAACGTCGGCTGGTTCGTTAAGTCCGGCGCCCCGGATATCGGCTGGTTCGGCTACGCTCCGCTGACCTCGACCGCCTACTCCACCCAGTTCTCCGGCGACATGTCCACCGACCTCTGGGTCATGGGCCTGCAGATCCTCGGTGTTTCCTCCGTCATTGGTTCGCTGAACTTCATCGTGACGATCATCAACATGCGCGCACCCGGCATGACGATGATGCGCCTCCCGGTCTTCACCTGGATGACGCTCTTCACCGCCTTCCTCATCATCCTCTCCTTCCCCGCAATCACCATCGCGCTGGTTGAGCTCATGATGGATCGCTCCTTCGGCACCAACTTCTTCGAGGTGTCCGGCGGCGGTCTCCCGATCCTGTGGCAGCACTTGTTCTGGATCTTCGGTCACCCCGAGGTGTACATCCTCATCCTGCCCGCCATGGGCATCATCTCGGAGATCCTTCCGACCTTCTCGCGCAAGCCGCTCTTCGGTTATCCGATCGTGGTGTTCTCGGGTGCGACCATCGGCTTCCTTGGTTTCGGCGTCTGGAGCCATCACATGTTCACGACCGGCATGGGCACGGTCGCCACCGCCGCCTTCGCCGTCGCCACGATGGCCATCGCGGTCCCGACCGGCGTCAAGATCTTCAACTGGGTCGGCACCCTCTGGGGCGGCCATCTGATGATGCGCACGCCGATGATGTTCGCCCTCGGTTTCGTGTGGCTCTTCATGTTCGGCGGCTTCTCCGGCATCATGCACGCGGCGGCTCCCGCCGACGCGCAGCAGCAGGACAGCTATTTCGTCGTCGCCCACTTCCACTACGTGCTCATCGGCGGCTCGATCTTCGCGCTCCTCGCCGGCATCCACTACTGGTTCCCGCTGATCTTCGGCCGCAAGGTCTCGGAATTCTGGGGCAAGCTCTCCTTCTGGGTCATCTTCATCGGCTTCAATGTCACGTTCTTCCCGATGCACTTCCTCGGACTGAACGGCATGCCCCGCCGTACGTTCACCTACGACGGCAACATGGGCTGGAACAACGCCAACCTGATCGCGACCATCGGCTCGCTCATCCTCGGCGTGGGCATCTTCGTCTACTTTGCGGTGATGGTTTACACCTACTTCAAGGGTGAGAAGTCCGGCCGCGATCCGTGGGATGGTCGCACGCTCGAGTGGTCGATCCCGAATCCCCCGCCGGAGTACAACTTCGCCGTCACCCCGACCGTGCACGCCCGCGACGCCTTCTGGTACGAGAAGCACCACAAGGAGGAGATCGCCAAGGAAAAGGCCGCGCACGCCAAGGAAGACGAGGCCCACGGCGGCGTTCACATGCCCAGCCAGTCCTGGTTCCCGATCCTCACGGCCTCCGGCCTCCTGATCGGCGGTCTCTTCTTCACCAACCACATCATGCTCGGCGCCATCGCCGGCGGCGCACTCGTGTTCTTCGGCGCCTGGATGTGGGCGCTCGAGGGCCCGGGTGGCTACCATGTCCACCCGAACGAGTCCGAAGACGGCTCCGACCACGGCCACGGTTCCAAGCACTAATCCTCTTCCTCCACCTTCCATGAGCAGTCACGCCGGCGCTGGCGCCATCGACCACCATCACGACCCGAGCACGACGACGGGCATTCCGAACAAGAAGCTCTTCATGTGGGCTTTCCTGGCATCGGACTGCATGTTCTTCGGAACGCTGATCTCGACCCACCTGATCTACCGCCTGCACCCGCCAGCGGGATCCCCGGATCCTCGCGATCTGTTCTCGATTGAGCTCACGTCCTTCTCGACGTTCATCCTCCTGATGTCCTCGCTCCTCATGGCGCTCGCCGTGAATGCGATCCAGAAGGGCAACGTCAAGTCGACGCGCAAGATGCTCCTCGGCACGATCGTCTTCGGCCTCATCTTCCTGGGCTGCCAAGTCTACGAGTTCAATCACTTCGTCCACGAGTACGAACTCACCCTCAGCAGCAGCCTCTTCGGTTCGACCTTCTACACTCTGACAGGCACGCACGGCTGTCACGTCGCGATCGGCGTGCTGTGGCTGGTGCTGATGTACATCCGCACCTTCAAGCCCACGGTGGCCAACACCGCCAAGCCCTGGGTTCTCGTCAGCCTGGCCCACCTCGCCACCTGGATCGCCGCGGTCATCCTCGGCATCTACGTTTCGCTGGAATTGGTCCACGCGGTCCTTGACGGCCAAACCGCCTCCTTCTTGGGTGCAAACTTCCTCCCTCTCGCGGGCTTCCTCGCGACGGTCGGCATCCTCTTCGCCTTTGGCCGCGACCGCGGTGCGGTCGAGTTCGGCGAGGCCAACGCGATCGATGTCGAGTCGATGGGCCTTTACTGGCACTTCGTTGACATCGTCTGGATCGTGATCTTCCCGGTCGTTTATCTGCTCGAATACGTCTTCCTCGCATGAGCGCTCCCGCCGCCCACTCCTCCTCCCACGCCGCCGGTCACGGCGAGCATCAGGGTAAGTTCCATGTCTTCGTCCAGCTGGCGATGATCCTCGCGGTCATCACCGGCGTGGAAATCCTCGTCATCTACCTGCCGCTGGCCAAGTGGATCATCACCGCGACGCTCATCGTCCTGTCGCTGGTGAAGTTCATGCTGGTTATCTTCATCTTCATGCACCTGAAGTGGGATAAGCTCTTCTGCACGATCCTCTTCTTCATCGGACTGGTGCTGGCCGGCGGGACCATGTGGGCCCTCCTCGCGGTCCACGGGGCCGATGCCAGCAAGCCGGTCGGAGCGGCCTACGAGGAAGTCTGACGCTTGCACTTGTCTGCACTTTCAAGGCCGGTCCCTTAGGGGGCCGGCTTTTTTTATTTCCTCGGCCTTGAAGAGCAGAAATCAGAATGACGAAATCCGAATGACGAATAACCGGCGGAAATCCGAGGTTTGGATTCGTCATTCGGGCTTCGTCATTCGAGCTTTACCTCTCAGATGATCGACTGGCGCCACTGGCACAACGAACCCTACCTCGTCGGGGGGCTCATCTTCCTCGGATGGGCCTACGGTGTCGCGTGTGGACCTCTCCGCGGCCTGATCGCCCCCGGCCAGCCTTGGCCCCGCCGCCAGGCCGCCTGTTTCTACACCTCGCTCCTCATCTTCTACCTCGCCGTCGGCTCCCCGCTGGACCAAATCGGCGAACGCTTTCTTCTCAGCGCCCACATGATCCAGCACCAGCTGCTGATCTATCCGGCCGCCGTTCTCATGCTGTTCGGGCTCCCGTCCTGGCTGGTGAGCACCGTAACCGGCCGCCCCGGCCTCCGATCCCTGCTCCGCGTCCTGACCCACCCTATCATCTGCGGCCTCCTCTACACCCTGATCATGTCGGCCTGGCATGTTCCGGCCCTCTATGACTGGGCATTGCAGGACAAGTTTGTCCATGTGCTAGAGCACGTGACGTTCTTCATCGCCGCGCTCTTCTACTGGTGGCCCTTGTTGAGTCCGTCGAAGGAGTTCCCTCCCGCCGGCCGCGGTGCCCAAATGCTTTACCTGATCGCCGTGACCATTGGCATGACCCCGGTCTTCGCCTTCATCACGTTCTCCTCGGATGTGCTCTATCCGACCTACGAATACGCACCGCGCCTGTTCGCCTCCTTCAGTCCCACGGACGACCAGCTCCTAGGTGGGGCGATCATGAAGCTCGGCGGCCTGTCCGTCACCCTGATCGCCTTCGCCGTCGCCTTCTACGACTGGTATCAGAACGAGACCAAAATTTCGCGCTGATTGGGCTCGGCGCTGGCCCCTGCGCGGGCCTACGCTGATCGTCCATGACCTGGGAAATCGCCCTCGTCTTTCTCCTTCTCGCTGCGGTCTTCGCCAGTTTCCTGTGGGAAAAAGTTCCCCCTGACCTGACCGCGGTCGGGCTCCTCCTTGCCTTGGTCGGATTGGGCCTGCTTTCGCCGACGGACGCGTTCTCCGTCTTCGGCAATCCCGCTCCGATGACGGTGGGGGCCATGTTCATCCTGAGCGCCGCCCTGGTGAAATGCGGTGCGATCGATCGCATTTCCGTCCTGGTCGAGCGCAGCGCAAAATGGCCCTATCCCGTGGTTTTGCTGGTCCTCGTCCTCGTCGTCGCGGCGATCTCGGCCTTCATCAACAACACGCCGGTGGTCGTTGTTTTCCTCCCGGTCGTCCTTACGCTGGCCCGCAAGATGAAGCTCGCGCCGTCGAAGCTCCTCATCCCGCTTTCCTACGGAGCCGTGCTCGGCGGCACGTGCACCCTGATCGGAACCAGCACCAATCTCGTGGTCAACGGCATCATCACGTCCAAAGGGGAACCGGGCTTCTCCATGTTTGAACTCGGCTGGCTCGGTCTGCCCGTCACCATCGTCGGGGCGGTCTACCTCGCCCTCTTCGGCAAGCGCCTGTTGCCCGACCGGGCCATGCTCACCTCCATCCTCAGCGAGGAGGAACGCCGCGAATACCTCACCGAGGCCTTCGTTCAGCCCAACTCACCCGTGCTGGGCAAAACGCTGCAGGAAGCCGGGCTGACGAAGGGCCGCGGCGTCCGCGTGCTCGAGATCGTCCGCGACGGCATCGCCCTCTACATCGATCCCCACCTGGTCAAACTCAAGGCGGGCGACCGCCTTATCCTCTCCTGCCGGCTCAAGGGCATCGCCCACACCCGCCGGCTCGAGGGCATCGACCTCGCCTCGGAGCTCAACCTCGGCCTCGAGCAGATCGCCGCACACGAGGGCTCGCTCGTCGAGGCCGTGGTCACGCCGCATTCCTCGCTCGTCGGCCACTCCCTCCGCGAGGTCCAGTTTCGCCAGCGTTTCCGCATGGTCGTGCTGGCCGTGCATCGCAAGGGCGAGAACGTCCGCGAGCAGTTCGACTCCCTGCCGCTGCAAGGTGGCGATGTCGTCCTGATGATGGGCACCGACCAAGCCATCGATGCGCTCGGGCAAAACGACGATCTGATGCTGTTCGACCGGGCCCGCGTCCCTGCCAAGACACGTCCGGGCCGCATCGCGCTGGTTGCGGGCGTGGTTGCCGCCATCGTCACTGCCGCCGCGCTGGAGTGGGTGCCCATCGAAATCGGCGCGCTGGCCGGCTGTGTCATCGTCTGCCTTGCAGGCGTCCTCAAAACCACCGAGGCGTACGCCTCGATCGAGTGGAACATCCTCTTCCTCATCTACGGCATGCTGGCGATGGGACTCGCCCTCGAGCAAACCGGCGCCGCCGCCTGGCTGGCGGCTGGCATCGTCGACGGGGTCCTCGCCTACGTGCCGGCAGCGTATCAGGCGATTGTCATGCTGGCCTGCATTTACCTGGTAACGACGGTCCTGACGGAAATCCTTTCCAACAATGCCGTCGCCGCCCTCATGGCCCCGATCGCCTTGAACGTCGCCTCAGAGATGGGCGTGAACCCACGCGCCTTCATCGTCGCGGTGACCTTCGCCGCCTCCGCCGCCTTTGCCACGCCCATCGGCTACCAGACCAACACCTACGTCTACGGCATCGGCGGCTACCGCTTCGGCGATTTTCTCAAGATCGGCCTTCCGCTCAACGTGGCCTGCTTCGTAACCACGCTGCTGGTTGTCCCCAAGATCTGGCCGTTCTGAGCGGAGGCTGGCGCGAGAAAGCGGTTGAAATCGAGTTGTCGCCGGGGTCGCTGACCCCAGGGATTGAGTTTTCCTCTCAAAGCTCCCAGACCGGGGTCAGCGACCCCGGCGACAACTCGATTTGAGCTGCCCTAGAACCGGCCGCTCAGGCCGAGCGTCCAGGTCGTCGCGAGGTACTCATTGCGCACGGCGCGCTGCGGGTTGCCTTCATAGGAACGCTCGGGATGGTCGGTCAGGTTCTGGGCCGCGAGCGAGGCCCGCCAGGTGCGGGTCACCTGCCACCACAACCCGGCGTCGAGGCTGACCGCCGTGTCGCGGTAGATGTCGCGATCCGGCCCCTGCCCGACTTCGTCGAGCGCCCGGCCTTGATAACTCAGTTCGGCGTTGCCGCCCACTTTCCCGCGCGACCACTCCAGCGCAACCTGCACCAGGTGTCGCGACCGCTGGGGCAGCGTCAGTTCGTCCGCCGGCCGCGTCGGGACCTTCGCCTCGCTCTCCGAGTAGGTGTAGGCTGCGGAGGGCGACAGCTTGAAGCCTGCGGCCGTCAGATCGCGGCTCCACTGCGCCTGGAAGCCCTGCAGCGTAGCCTTGCCGCCGTTCTCCACCCGCTTGTTCGTGTAGACCAGGCCGTCGACCAACTCCGGCTTCTGCGCCGTGTAGAAAAACTTGTCCACCGCGAGCCGGTAGAGCTCCAGCGAAAGCGTGCCCAGCCGCGCATCGCGGTAATCGGCCGCGACGGACAGCGTGCGGATGTCGGTCGGAGCGAGGTTCGGATTGCCCTCGTCCACCTGGAGCATGCCGGTGCGGATGATGCGGTAGTTCACGATGTCGAAATACTGCGGACGCATCAGCTGCTCGAAGTAGCTGGTCCGGAACGCCCAAGCCTCCGAGGCGTCAAAGCCCAGCGCCACGGTCGGCAGCCAGGTGCTGTAGCGATTGGACGTCGGAACCGCGCGGGCAATCGTCCGCTCACCACGGTTATCGACGTCCGCCAGGATCTCGCCAACGCCCTGATCGAAGGCGATCGGCACAATCACCGTGCCGAGCGTATCGGTCTCGGTCCGCTCCGCCCGCAGCCCGGCCTCAGCCGACCAGCGCCCGCGGCGCGCTGAAGCGGAAACATAGCCGGAGTCGACCGCCTCGCTTGATGTGTAGTTGTCGGGCAGTCCCTCGAGAATCGACAACGCCTCGTCACGCACGATGGCCGGATCCCCCGCCTCGGCGCGCTGCCGGAAGAGGGTCAGGTTCACGGAACGCGGCAGCAGGTAGCGGTCCTTGAGGAAGGACAGCGGCGCTCCCGGCATGCGCAGGCCGTCGATCGGCAGCAGCAGGGCGTCGTTGCGCAGGAACACGTCCTTGTGGACCAGGCTCTTCACGCGCTCCTTTTCCCGATGGAGCACGCCGACATTAACGGACATCCGCGCATCGGAAAAATCGAACCGCCGCACCGCGTCCGCCCGGCCCGCCCAGTCGACATCCCGGGTCGTGTTCTTCACCGGTCGCGAATCGCGAAAGCGGCTGAGACGCGAGTCATCGATGTCCGTACCGGACAGCGCGGTGAATTCGGGAAAGTAGGGATCGGTCCCGATGCGGTAGGCCACATCGTAACCGTCGTTGTCAAAGGCGGCCCAGAATGAGTCGCGCTTCTCGCGCCAGTGGCCGTGAAAGAGCGCGTAGTCCACTTCCCAGTCACCCAGCTGCGATTCGCCTCCCACCTGCAGGCGCACGCGTTCGCGGTCCACCGCTTCCTCGGTCGCCACGCGCCGGAACCGCGCGTTGCGGTAGGCGCCGTCGGTGATGGTGGTGCCCCCCTGGGGGGCGTCGCCCTGCCCCGGCAGCGGCGTGCCGCAGCCCAGCCGGTACTCCAGCAATTAGCGACCGAAGAAATACGTGTAGTACCAGCCCTCGACCTGCGCATAGACCGTGTGATCCGCGCCCAGTCGGTGTTCGAGGTGGATCAGCGTTGACCGGGTGCGCGTTTCAATCCGGTCGGACTGCATGCGGGGACGATCGAGGAAATACACCGGCTCGCCGCCGAACGTGAACTTCGTCGGATTCCAGTTCCAGAGGGCCGTTTCAATGACGCGCTCGGCCGCCGTGAGATTGGCGCGAAGCTGCAACGTGGTCGGCCGCTCCGCCGAGCCGAACGTGCGGCTCACGGTCGCGTTGAAGCCCGGCTCGCCGCGCTCGGATGCGGAGTGATAAAGATAGCTGAACCCCAGCTGAGTGGTCTCGGCGCCGCCGAGCAGCGCTCCGGTCACGGGCAGGAGGCTGCGGAAATCGACACTCTCGCCATCCGCGAGAGCGCCGGGCGCAAAGCCCAACTCACCGGATATCTGGTACTCCGACGCGATGGGATTGCGCTTCTGCAGCACGCGGTTCCGCTCGCGATTGCTCTCCACCGCGCCGGTGCCGGCTTCGGCAGGCGCCGCGGACGTGGCCAGCGCCGGCGAAGCCGGCGTGGCTGGAGCCGCGACGGCAGCATCCTGGGCCGCAACCACCGGGTGCGTGGCGTTGGCGAAGGCAAAAGCGGCGAAGCCGGCCAGACGGCCGGCCACCGAGGAAACGGAGGGCGAAGACAACATGGGTGCTGGAACCAACAGGGAAGAAACGGCGGACAAACGAACGGAGGCGGACAGGACACCCTGGGGAGTGAGCACCCTTCATAAAAAAGCCCCGCCGTTGCCGGCGGGGCTCGAAGCTAACGAAGGACGAAATCCCTTAGAGGGTCGTCGGGGTGGCCGAACCGTAGTACAGGCCGTTGAAGAACAGCTTGTAGGTGCCGTGCGGGGTCGCGCGGAAGGTCGCCTCGAGACCGAGGAGAACCAGCTTGCCGGCGCCAACGCTTGCCTCAGTGGCGAGCTCACCGCCGTCGAGGTACTCCTGACCGACGGCCCAGCCGCTGTAGAGCGCCTGCTTGCCCTCGAACCAAGCCACCTTGGAGGCATGGACCGTGGACGTGTCGGCCGGACGGTTGAAGACCGGGCTGTCATCGAAGAAGA
>CAYWRG010000005.1:0-16361 GCA_964460715.1 uncultured Opitutus sp.
TGCTGCCGCCGTTCGAGATGCACCGCGGCGAGGTGGACGCCGCCTTTGCCGCCGCGCCGCACCGCTTGTCTGGCCAGGCGCGGGTGGGCGGGCAGGAGCATTTTTATCTGGAAGGGCAGATTTCTTACGCCCAGCCCGGCGACGACGACAGCCTGCACGTCTGGTGCTCCACCCAGCACCCCAGCGAGATGCAGCAGCTGATTGCCCACGCGCTGGGCTGGCGCGCGCATCAAGTCACCGTCAGCTGTCGGCGCATGGGCGGGGCGTTTGGCGGCAAAGAATCCCAGTCGGCGCAATGGGCCTGCCTGGCGGCGCTGCTGGCGGTGCGCACTGGCCGGCCAGTCAAGCTGCGGCTGGACCGCGACGAGGACATGAGCGCCACCGGCAAGCGCCATGGCTTTCAGTATCAGTGGCAGGCGGCGTTTGCCGACGATGGCCGGCTGGCCGGGCTCAAGCTGGAGATGGCCTCGCACTGCGGGTTTTCGGCGGATTTGTCCGGCCCGGTCAACGACCGCGCCATCTGCCATCTGGACAATGCCTATTATCTGGACGCGCTGGCGCTGCGCAGCCTGCGCTGCAAAACCCACACCGTGTCCAACACTGCGTTTCGTGGTTTTGGCGGCCCGCAGGGCATGTTCTTGATCGAAACCGTGCTGGACGACATCGCCCGCCATTTGCAGCTCGACCCGCTGGCGGTGCGTCAGGCCAATTTTTACGACAGCGAGCCGGGCGGCGCGCGCAGCGTCACCCACTACGGCATGCCGGTCACCGACAATCTCGCCCCGGCGCTGGTGGCCGAGCTGGCCGCGCGCTGCCAATACGCCCAGCGCCGCCAGGCGATTGCCGAATTCAACGCTGCCAGCCCCACGCTCAAGCGCGGTCTGGCGCTGACCCCGGTGAAATTTGGCATCTCGTTCAACGCCACCCACTTCAACCAGGCTGGCGCGCTGGTGCATGTCTACACCGACGGCACCGTGCTGGCCTCGCACGGCGGCACCGAGATGGGCCAGGGCCTGTACACCAAGATTCGCCAGATCGTCGCCGGTGAATTTGGCCTGCCGCTGGCCGATGTGCGGCTGGCCGTTCGGATAGGAAATCGCGGTCGTGATGTAGAAGGTCTTCATGGACAGGACCGAAGAACCAAAGCCACGGAGGGGAAAATGTCGAAGGTTTTGACGCGGGCCGATCCGGAGGCAGACTGACCGCCTTCGCATGAATCCCGTCCCCCGCCTGCTCGGGCTCTCGCTGGTGCTGCTGCTCGCCTTCCTGGCGGCGGCCGCCGGGGCGCAGGCGTGGCTCCGAGGGCAGGACGAGCGCCTGCGCGCTTCGGCGATCGAGGGTAAGCGCAACCAGCTTGGCGCGGCGGTCGCCCTCGTCGCGCAAGCCGGGACCGATCCCCTCTCGCCGGCCTTTGCCCGTGAACTGGGCCATCTCCTCGACGGAGCGGTCGCCATTGGTTCAGCCGAGGCCGCCCAACTTCCGCCTGACGAGGGCAAACTGCGCCTTGAGGCCCCGCTGCCGGACGGCCGGACCGCCACCGTGGTCTTCGCCGCGCCCGCCGGCGAACGGTTGCTCTTCCTCTATCAACGCGTGCTGCTCGCCCTGCTCCTGCTGGGGGTCGTCATGGTCGCGGTAGTCGGACTGATTCTCCTCGCTCGCAGCGGGCGCACCGGCGACGCCGGATCCAAAGCGCCGTGGGGATCGACCCGGGCGGAAATCGAGAGCCTGCATCACCTCGCGCGCGCCTCGGTTGCCCAGGGAGCCGAACTCGCCCACGAACGCGGCGGCCGCCAGCGCGCCGAGGAGGACGCCCACCTCCGCCAGGTCATGCTCAACCACGCGCTCGAGGAAAAGATCCGCATCGGACGCGATCTGCACGACGGGCTCATCCAATCGCTCTACGCGACCGGGCTTACGCTCGAGACCGCCCGCGATGTCGCCGAGCGCGACCCCGCCGAGGCCGCGCGACGGATTCAGGCCGGGATCGATCTGATCAACGCGGGCATCCGCGATGTGCGCAACCACATCACCGGCCTGGCGCCCGACAATGTGCGCCGCCAGGGCTTTGCCGACGCGGTCAACCGGCTCACGGAGGAACTGCGCGCCGGGCGCACGCTGGAGCTCGACCTGCGCGTCGACGACACGGCCGCCTCGCGTCTCGATGACGGCCAGCTGGCGCAGTCACTGCTCATCGTGCGCGAAGCCGTGAGCAACGCGCTGCGCCACGGCGAAGCCAAGCGCATCACGGTTCGCGTCCACGCCGGCGACGGTGCAGTCGGGCTGCTGATTCAGGACGACGGCCGCGGTTTCACCTCCCAGCGCCTTGACGGAACCGGACGCGGACTCGACAACATGCAGGCCCGCGCCCGCAACGCCGGGGGCACGCTCCAACTTGACAGCACGCCCGGTCGCGGCACCCGTCTCGTCCTCACCCTCCCCATTCGCCAATGACCACCAACGCCGCCCCGTTTGCCCCGCGCCTCCGCCTGCTGGTGGTCGACGATTCCGAGGTCGTGCGCGCGGGCTTGCGCGCCCTGCTCGGCGCCGAGTCGTCGCTCGAAGTCGTGGGTGAGGCCGGCACCGTCGCAGCCGGCGTGGCGGCGGCCGTGGCGCAGCGCCCCGACCTGGTGCTGCTTGATATCCGCCTGCCGGACGGAACGGGCTTTGAGGCCTGCCGACAGATCCTCGCCCGCCTGCCCGACACGCGCGTATTGATCCTCACGTCGGTGGCCGAGGAGACCATGGTCGACGACGCCATTCGCGCCGGGGCCCACGGCTACCTCCTGAAGGAAGTGAACGGCCGCGCACTGGTGCAGGCGATTCACGACGTGGTCGGCGGGAAGTCCATTCTCGATCCGGCCATCACCGAACGGGTGCTCAGCCTAATCCGCTCAAACGTTCCCGACACCCGCAATGCCCTGAAGCTGCTTTCACCGCAGGAACATCGGGTCGTCGCCTTGATCGCGGAAGGCCACACCAACAAGGAAGTCGCCGTGGCGATGGGGCTCGCCGAGAAGACCGTGAAAAACTACCTCAGTACCGTGTTCGAGAAGTTGCACGTGTCACGCCGCTCCCAGGCCGCCGCGTTGTTTGTCCAAAGCGGCAAGCCAAAGATCGACTAGGGTCCAAGGCCTCTATTGGGGCTAGGGCCTTTTAACAGGGACCATCGGCCCGAACGCGCCTGTCGGGGATGCGTTAATATGGGGCATGTCATTTTCCTGCCGTCGGTCTGACTCACCCTCCCGCCGCAGCGATCGTCGGGCAGGCATGACCCTCGTCGAGGTGTCGGTCGCGTTGACGATTCTCTCCCTCGTGATCGTTGGGGCGTATGGTGCGCTGCTCGTGTCCCGTCGCCTCACCGAGGGCAGCATCTACCAAAACTCCGCCACGACGATTGTGCAGGGCTACATCGAGCAGATGAAGAACATGGAGTTCACCGACCTGCCGTACTACACCAGCGGTGGCACGCTGGTCGCGGGCTCGGGTTCCTCCTCCAATGAGGTGCCGACCAAGCTCGATGAGGTCACGCCTGACGTGCTGAACATTTCCAGCGGCAGTCCACCAGCACTGAGCACGATCACCCCCGGCGGCACGGCACCGACCGGCGTCGTCGATAACGTCAAGGTCATCGACATCAACCAGAGCGGCCTGGCGAGCAATTCGCTGCAACTCAAGCTCTGGGTCTGGATTCAGGATGTGAGCGACGCGTCCTTCGACGCCACGCAGGTCCGCGCCATCACGATCATCTACCACTGGCGGACCAACGACGGCGCAAAGACGCGCTGGTTCCTCGGCACCGTTCGCACCATTCGCTCCACCGTCCCCACGCACTAATTCATCATGCAAGCCATCGCCCACTCCCCCCGCCGGCGCCAGTCCGGCCGGCGTGCCTTCACTCTTGCCGAGCTCATGGTCTCGATGACGGTCTTCGGTCTGGCCACGACCGGCGCGGTCACGTTCTTCCTCCAAGCCCTGAACATGTATCACTACGACGGAGGCAAGGTGCTCGTGAACCGCGACATTCGCACCTTCACAGGCGAGATGACCTCGAACGCCACCTACGCGAACTACTTCCTCATCTATCCCTCGTTCACCGACCGCACCGTCACGGTCTCTGGCGTCACATCGGATGCAGCCGTCAACCACGGGCAGTCCGGCGATTTTCTCGTGCTCGTGTACAAGGACGAGACGGATGACACGAAGGTTTCACGCCTGGTCGGCTACTACCGCGCGCCTGCCAACGCGAGTGATCCCACCAGCCAGGGACCGGTCCGAACCTTCGACCTGAGCATCAGCCCCAGCACCGCCGCCTCGGTGCTCTCGCTGTTGCCGGCGACGACCACGCTCAACACCAACCCGGAGGTGATCGAGCTCTCCAAGGGACTCTCCACCGGCAAGCTCTTCTATAATTTCAATGACCGCAGCGTCATGATCAAGGGACAGATCATCCACCGCGGCAGCCTGACCAAGGCCGCCACGAACACCTACAACTTCACCGTCTCGCCCCGTGGCTGAGCCTTCCCCGATGTCCCTTCCTCTCCCTCCCCGGTCCCGCACGCGCGGCTCCGCCATCCTTGTGGTGATCATGTTCACCACCGTCCTGACCCTCCTCATCGGGAGCCTGCTCGCCTGGACGGTGACGGAGCGCCGGCTCAACCTGCGCAACGCGCTCCGCCTCGAATCCCGCAACGCGGCCGAGGCGCTCGCCGAATTCGGTTTTTCCCAGATTCGCCAGAAATTCGAGACGCGCAGCTCATTCAGCTTGAACCCATCGGGCAGCGACCGCTTGCGCGTGCCCGCCTCCTCCTTCTGGACCGGGAGCAATGTCAACTCGGCAACCTCGCCGACCCTTGACCGCAGCGACGCGGCCTACGTCCCCACCGCCACCGAACTCATCGGCGGGACCATCCAGAACGTAGTCACCGGCACGAGCAGCCTCTACTACGTGGATCCGGCCGACGAGAACAACGAGTTCGATCCTCTCAAGGGCAAGTGGGTCTTCCGTCGCGACGTGTCCGTCATCGCCAAGGCCACGGCCGCGGCGACCGGCGTGCCCGGCGGCGGCATCACGTCGTACGTCATGGAAAAGATCTCGGTGCGCGGCGCCCCACTCTTCGCGCACGCCATCTTCTACAACATGGACCTCGAGATCTTCCCCGGTCCGACCATGAACATCACCGGACCCGTGCACGCCAACGGGAACCTTTACCTCTTTCCCGACAACAGTCTGACCTTCACCGATCAGGTCACCGCAACCGGCCACGTTTACCATGCCGGCAAACCGGGTGACGGCGCCGACGGTCTCACCGGCGCAACCCGCACGGGGTCGGTCAACATCAAGAATCGCGCCGGGACCAACGTGAACATCTACGGCACCAACACCGCCGGCACGCCAGCCATCACCTCGAATGTCTGGATGGACTCCACCAAGGGAAATGGCACGTCGGGTTCGCTCTGGGGTGGCTTCCGCGCCAACGCCTCCCAGGTCTGGAACGGCAATCTGCAGACCGCGGCCCACGGCATCCAGTCCTACACCCCGGTTGCCATCGGCAGTTACAAGGAGGATCCCACGCCTTCGAACGGATCCGATGATTCACTCAACTCAGGCCGGGCAATCATCGAACCTTCGAACTATCCGGCCGCGACGGATCCCAGCTACACGACCAAGATGGAGGTGGAGGCGCAGAAGTATGCCAACAACGCCGGGATCTACATCACGGTGACACCGGCAACGTCCACCAGCGCGGAGGTCATCACCGTCACCAGCAAGAATCGTTCAGACCCGACGAAGAACAAGTCGCTGACGGTTCCCTCGCCCGCCTCCAATCCCTTCATCAAGTACTCCAAGTACACCACCACGACGTCGGGCGGCACAACCACCGTCACGGGCGGCATGTATGATCAACATCGCAGCAAGGGCCTGGATCTGGTCGAGCTCGATATCCAAGGGCTAAAAAACGCGGTCACGGAAATGCAGAAGGCCTCGGGCACCCGCGACACGACGAAAGCCATTGACGGATTGGAAACCACGGACTGGACCGGCATCGTCTATGTCGAGGTGACGGGCGGCCCCACGACGCGCATTGTCGACGATCCGGTGACCCCCAGTCTCAAGGCAGGATCGACGATCGCCGCCACCGACTCCCGAAACACCTTCACCGCGGTGCGTCTGATCAACGGCGGTGGCAAGGTCCCCAGCTACGGCACCGACCCTGGCTTGACGATCGCCAGCAACGCGCCCGTCTACATCAAGGGCAATTTCAACGCCGACGGCACGGTGAGCACCTCGGGCGGTGTAAATCCCGCGACCGATATCGAAACCGGCGAGTTGCCGGCCGCGATCGTTTCCGACGCGATCTCCATCCTCTCGGCAAATTTCAACGATGCGACGAGCCGAAGCACGGCCAACCCGACGGCCACCACCACCAGTATCGAGATCTCCGCCGCCTTTCTTACCGGCAATGTGCCCAGCAACAAGAATGGCACGGGCCGAACCAGCGGCGGCGCGCACAACCTGCCCCGTTTCCTTGAGAACTGGGGCAGCAAGACGGTATGGATCCGCGGCTCGATGGTCTGTCTCTTCGAAAGCCGGATCTTCACCGAGCCGCACGGCATCACCAGCTACTACAGTCCGCCGAATCGAAACTGGGGATTCAGCAAGCTCTTCCGCGCCGGCACCTATCCGCCCGGCACCCCGCGCGTCCTTTCCTACCGCCGCATCGATTTCACCGATCTGACCGAGGCGCAGTACGAGGCGGCGCGAACCTCGTTCGCCTGGTGATTACCCCTGTAGCCGGCTCAGCGCCGGGCGCGCCACCAATCAGCGAGCTGCGCCCACGCGCGGCTGCGGTGGCTGAGCCGATTCTTCTGCGCTTCGGGCAACTCGGCAAACGTCTGCGTGGATTCGGCCGGCACAAACAGCGGATCATACCCGAAGCCGTGTCCACCCGCCGGGTCATCGCGCAGGGCGCCGTCGCAGCGCCCGGAGAACACGTGCTCCGTTCCGTCCGGATCGATCAGCACAAGGACACAGCGGAAATGGGCCCCGCGACGTGCCGCCGGGATGCCGCGCATGACCGCGACCAGCTTGCGCAGATTGGCCGCCGGATCGGCCTCGGGACCGGCATAGTAAGCGGACTCGACCCCGGGCGCTCCGCCGAGCGCATCCACGCACAGGCCGCTGTCATCCGCCAACGCCCACGCTCCCGCCGGTAGCCGCGCGGCCAGCGCGCGCGCCTTCTTGGCCGCATTGCCCTCAAACGTCCCGGCATCCTCAATCACCGGCGGCATGCCGCCGACATCACGCGCCGAGCGCAACGCGAGCGCGAGCCCGTCCCGCTCCGCGAGCGCCTGCAATTCCGCCACCTTGTGGGCATTGCCCGAAGCGAGATAGACTTGGACGACAGAAGGATGCATTCGCGTTCGGCTTCTAACCGAGAAAACGAAAAGCAGAAGGCCAAGCCTCTAACCACAGATGAACACAGATACACACAGATTCTGAGTTAGATCCGTGTCCATCTGTGTTCATCTGTGGTTAAATTCCGGTTGAATTGATCGTCAACCGAGACTGTACGCTGTCTCGTCAACCTGAAGCTTTTCCGGGTAGCTCACTCGCCCGCGGACAAGTTCGTCGTCGCCGAAGCGTTCGTGCTGAATCGAACTCAGCCGGACCGCATTCGCCATCTTCTCGGTGCGCAGCCCGCCAAAGATGCCCTTGGCGCGATCATCGGCGAACAGCACGGGGGCCCGGTAAACAAAAAGGTAATCGAGTTCCTTCTGCCGCAGCCACTCGCTGATCAGCTGGGCACCGCCTTCAAAGTACACCCCGGTGATCCTCTCCTCGGCGCACTTGGCTCGAAAATCCGCGGCCAGCACACGCTTGGTCGGCGTGGGCATGACCCACACCATCACGCCCAGATCGCGCAGCCGGCGCACATAGCCCATGCCGCCATGCGCCGTCGTCACCACAATCGTTCGTGCCCGGTGCTCATCCGTGTACACCGTGGGCAGTGACCGCTCGGCCACCGTGCGCAACAACCCATCGAAGACAAAGCGCCACGGGCACCACTCGGTTCCGCCCGTGCGGGCGGTGAGCTTGGGATTGTCCTTCATCACCGTGGCCGCACCAACGGCGATGCCCGGAAACAGCCGCCGCCACCGATGCACGTCGGCGCGCGAGGCCTCGTTGGTGATCCACTGCGAGTCGCCGGACCGTGTGGCAATCCGCCCGTCGAGCGACACTGCCGCCTTCGCCGCGAAGAGCGGCGTGCCCGTCGTGATCCACTGATTGAAAATCAGGTTGAGGTCCGCGCACTCCGCAGCGAGCACGCCCTCGGTCACCTCGATCCCCGCAGCGCGCAGCCGCGCAAAGCCACCCCCGGCGTGCGCCGGATTCGGGTCCGTCGCGCCCACGATCACCCGTGCGATTCCCGCCTCGATGATCGCGTCGCAACATGCGCCGGTCCGACCGTGGGTCGAACAGGGTTCAAGCGTGACGTAGAGCGTCGCCTTTGGTTTCGGTTTCCGTCCGAGCCTCGCCAGCGCCATCCGTTCGGCGTGCGCCTCGCCGTCGCGCACATGGAACCCCTCGGCCACGACCACGCCGTCCTCGACGATGAGCGCACCCACCATCGGATTCGGATGGGTTTCGCCCCAAGCCTGGCGCGCCAGGCCCAGCGCGCGCCGCATGTAAGTCTCGTGCTCAGCCGCGGACATAGGGATTGGTCGCTCGTTCGTGTCCCACCGTCGTCGCCGGCCCGTGTCCCGGATAGACCTTCGTCTCGGCCGGCAGCGTGTAGATCTGCTGGCGGACCGACTCCTCGAGTTCTTCGCGGTTGCCACCCGGCAGGTCGGTGCGGCCCACGCTGCCGGCAAAGAGCGCATCGCCAACAAAGGCCGAGCTGCCCACGTAGAACAGGATATTGCCCGGACAGTGGCCCGGCACATGCCGGACTTCGAAACTCAGGCCCAGCGCATCAATCCGATCGCCCTGCTTGACCCAACGATCCACGGAAACCGGATCGATCTGCAGATTGCGGCCCAGAAATTTCATCATCATGCCCGGCGACTTGAGCAGCACCTCATCCGCCGGGTGCGCCGTCACCCTTGCTTTCGTCGCCGCAACGACGACCGCCGCATCCTGGATGTGATCCCAGTGCCCGTGGGTGATCCACAGCTCGGTCAGCCGGCACCCATCCGCCGCGAGCCGCGGTTCGACCAGCGGCCAGATGCCGCCGGGCGCGTCGATCAGCACCGCCTCGCCCCATTCGGGCGCGGTGATGAGGTAGGCATTGGTCTGGAGGGGTCCTGCCGGCAGGACGTGGAGCTTCATCCCCCGCATGCACACAAGCTTTCGCCCGCCCGGCAACCGTGAAAGCGCGGCAGACCGCCAGGGGACCCATGACACCATAGGGCTCAGGGGCGATCCCCACCCCTGAAGTTACTGTCGCGATTTTGCGATGGCACAAATCGTTCTCGTTCCTCGTTCTCCGGATCGAGCATTTTCCGCTCCGGAGAACGAGAACGATTCGGATGAAGCCCACCCCCTGAAAGCCGGCTTGCCAAGCGGGAGTCCCCGCAGCAACCCTCTCCCTTTCCCATGTCCACCCTTACGTTTGCCGTTCTGCCTGGAGATTACATCGGCCCCGAGGTCATGACCGAAGCGGTCCGCGTCCTTGAGCATGTCGCAAAAAAGGAGGGCCTCACCCTCGCCCACCAGACCGCCGACGTCGGCGGCGCCGGCATCGACAACCACGGCACGGCACTTCCCGACTCCACGCTCAAGCTCTGCCAGGAGTCCGATGCCATCCTCTTCGGCTCCGTCGGCGGCCCGAAATGGGAGAAGCTCCCCCCCAAGGAACAGCCGGAGCGCGCCGCCCTCCTCCCGCTGCGCAAGGCGTTCAATCTCTTCGCCAACATCCGCCCCGGCCTCCTCTACAAGGACCTAGTCGACGCTTCGCCGCTCAAGGCCGAGCGCATCCCGAATGGCATCGACATCGTCTGCATTCGCGAGCTCACCGGCGGCATCTACTTCGGCCAGCCCAAGACCACGACCACGCTGCCCAATGGCGAGCAGCAGGCGATCGACACCATGGTCTACAAGACCAGCGAGATCGAGCGCATCGCCGAGGTCGCGGCCGTCACGGCCCGCGCCCGCGGCAAGCGAGTCTGCTCGGTCGACAAGGCCAACGTCCTCGAGACGTCCGTCCTCTGGCGCAAGACCGTCATCGCCTATTTCGCCGCGAAGCACCCGGATCTCCAGCTCAGCCACATGTATGTGGACAACGCCGCCATGCAGCTGGCCCGCGACCCGAACCAGTTCGACGTGCTCTTCACCGAGAACATGTTCGGCGACATCCTCTCCGACGAGATGGCCGTCATCTGCGGTTCCCTCGGCATGATGAGCAGCGCCTCGCTCGGCACCGGCCTCAACCGCCACGGCAAGCCCTTCGGTCTCTACGAGCCCGCCGGCGGCACCGCCCCAGACATTGCCGGCAAGGGCATCGCCAATCCCTGCGCCCAGGTCCTGTCGGGCGCCCTGATGCTGCGCTACAGCTTCGGGCTCGACGCGCTCGCGACGCGCATCGAGGCCGCCGTGCGCAAGACCGTCGCCGTCGACGGCATCCGCACCGGTGACATCGCCTTCGGCCGCCCGACGGTCGGAACCAAGGCCATGGCTGACGCGATCATCGCGAATCTGTAGGCCGCAAACCCGCGCCCCGGTCAATGCCGGGGCGCCAGCAGGTCGTCGATCGCCCGCAGCAGCTGAGACGGCAGGAAAGGTTTCATCACGATCGAGAGGATCCCCATCGCGCCGAGTTCGCCGCGCGCGTTATCATCGGTCTGACCACTGATCGCAAGCACCGGCAGCCAGGGCCGGCGCAGTCGGAGACGGCGGATCAACTCGGTCCCGCTCATCCCCGGCATCATGATGTCGGTGATGACAAGGACCACGTCGTCCGCAGACGCGGAGTCCAGAAACGCGAATGCCTCCACGCCGTTGGCCGCGGTCGTCACTTTGTACTCCTGAAGCTCGAGCGCCATTTGCACCGTCATCCGGATCGCCTCCTCGTCATCGACGAAAAGAATATGACGGCCCTGTCCGGGATTCACCGGCCCGGGCCTTTCGGGTTCAAACGGAACCGCGTCACCGCGATCGAACGGCAAGTGCACGCTGAACTCCGAACCCCGTCCGGGCTCGGACGCGATGGTGATGAACCCCTGATGACTCCGCACGATACCGAGCACGGTCGACAGACCGAGCCCGGTGCCCTTGCCCTGCTCCTTGGTGGTGAAAAACGGATCAAAGATCCGGTCGCGAATGGCGGCCGGAATCCCTGAACCGGTATCCGAAACCGTCAGCTGCACAAAGGGGCCGGCCACAATTCCGGTCTGGCGCGAGGCTTCCGCTTCGCCGATCTCGACCAGCGCCGAACGGATCACCAGCTTGCCGCCATCCGGCATCGCATCGCGGGCGTTGACACACAGGTTCATCAGCACCTGGTGAATCTGGGTTGCGTCGCCCCGCACGACCGGCAGGTCCGTCGGGACATCCTTCTCGATCGTGATCTCGCGCGGAAAGGTCTCACGCATGAGCGTCATCATTTCCTTGAGGATATGGCGCAGCTGGATCGGCATGCGCGCGCCCTCGACGCCGCGGCTGAACGTCAGGAGCTGCCGAATGATATCCGCACCGCGCCGCGCCGCCTGCTCAACCATGTCAATGAGGTGCCGGTCCTGGGCGCTGATCGACGATTCCCTCAACAGTCCCGACGCGATCATCACCGGTGACAGGATATTATTCAGGTCGTGGGCGACGCCATTGGCCAGCGAGCCGATGGCTTCCATGCGCTGGGCACGGAGGAACTGCTGCTCCAACAGCCGCTGGTCGGTGACGTCGCGGGAGTTGATCACAATCACGGAGGATCCGTTCAGGTTTCCGGCGAATTTTCCGATGGTTTGAAGTGAACGCCAGGCCCCGTCTCGGCGCTGCACGCGCATCTCCACCGTAAAGGGCTGGTCCGGCTTCAACCGGGCTTGGGCGAATGCATCCCGCATCCGCGCCCGATAGTCCTCGTGGACAAACTCCATCGCGGAGCGCCCCACCAGCTCCGATACGGGAATGCCCAGGATGCGCTCAACCGAAGGGCCGTGGAACTGAATCACACCCTGGTCGTCGATCAGGGCGATGATGTCCGAGGTGTTCTCAATCAGGATCTGCAGCCGCGCCTCGCTCATACGCTGAGCCTCTTCAGCCCGCCGCCGCGGCGTGATGTCGGTCGAAACCCCGACGACGCGGTACACCTCGCCGCTGGCGTTGCGCACCGGGAAGGCGCGATCCCGAATCCAGCGCAGCTCGCCGTCCGGCCGCAGAATCCTAAACTCCTCATCATAGGAGCCCCGCGCCTGCTTCGTCACCGCGGCCTCCCGCACACGCGCCCGGTCGTCCGGGTGAATCGCGTCCATCCAGTCGCGAGGAGAGGCGATCAGCGACTCGCAGGAACGTCCCCAGATCACCGCGTAAGCCGGGCTCACGTACAGCATCTGGTTCTTGGCGATATCCGTCAGCCAGAAGACTTCGTTGATGTTGGCCGCCAGTTCCTGAAAACGTTCCTCACTCTCGGCCAGTGCCGCCAGCGCATGCCGGCGCTCCCGCCGCAGCGCGCTTTGCTCGAGCGCGGAGGTGACCGCCTGGCCAAGGCGCACGAGGCGGTCCTTCATCAGGTAGTCGGTGGCCCCCTCGCGCATCGCCGCCACCGCGGTTTCTTCACCGATCGTTCCCGAGACGATGATCAGGGGGATATCGAGCCCCTGCTCCTTGAGCAGCATGAGCGCGCGCAGGCCGCTGAACTGGGGCATGTCGTAGTCGGACAGGATCAGGTCCGGCCCCTTGGCCAGCTCCGTCAGATAAGCCTGCTCCGTGTCAACCCGGGTCCAGGCCGGTTCAAAGCCGCTTCGGCGCAGCTGCCGCAGCACCAGCTCCGCGTCCGGAGGATTGTCCTCGACCAAAAGAAGATTGAACGGCTTCACCATGTCAGGTTTCCGCGCCGAGCCCATGGTTGAGGGCCAGCCAATAGGATCCGATCTCCTGCACCGCCATCATCAGGCGCTCATAGCCGACCGGCTTGACGACATAGCTGTTCACGCCAAGGCGGTACGTTTCCTCGATATCCCGCGGCTCGCGGGACGAGGTCAGCATCACGACGAAGATTCGCTGCGTAACGGGATCGGATTTCAGGCGGCGCAGAACCTCGAGTCCGTCAATGCGCGGGAGCTTGAGATCGAGGAGAATCAGCCGCGGCAGTTCAACCGTACCGCGCTGCGCGTGGGCGCCCTCACCAAAAACGTAGTCCAGTGCCTCCACCCCATCCCGGGCCACCCCAATGCGTACGGAGGGTCGGCTGCGACGCATGGCCCGCACCACCAGTTCCGCATCGTGCGGGCTGTCCTCCACCAGCAGCAGATCAATCGCCTCCGTAAGACTCATGCTCGCGGCCCCTCCCCTAAGGTGAAGAAAAACGTCGCGCCCTGGTCTACCGCGCCCTGGGCCCAGACCCGTCCGCCATGCCGGTGAACAATCCGCTGCACAATGGCGAGGCCCACTCCCGTCCCCGGAAAATCCTCCACCCGGTGCAGACGCTGGAACACGCCGAACAGCTTTCCCACGTAGCGCATGTCAAATCCGGTTCCGTTGTCGCGCACGTAGTACACAACTTCATCGTTCTCCACGAGGCTACCGATTTCAACCTTCGGTTGGGGCACACGCCCACTGTACTTGTAGGCATTGGACAAAAGGTTCATCCAGACCTGCCGGGTGAGCCCGAAATCACCCCTTGCCGCGGGAAGATCCCCCATCTCGATCGCGACCGTGCGCCCGCCCTGGGCCGCATTCAGCTCCTCCAGCACGCCCCGCACCTGCGCGGCGACATCGATCGTCTCCCGCGTGAGCGGCTGGCGGCTCAACCGGGAAAAGGTGAGCAGGTCATCAATCAGGGCGCCCATCCGCTGGGCGGCGGTCCGGATCGTATTCAAGTAGCGCAACCCCTCGGGCGGAAGCAGCGCGCCGTGATCCTCGATCACCGCCTGGGAGAAGCCATCAAGCGTGCGCAGCGGCGCGCGCAGGTCATGGGAAACCGAATACGAAAATGCCTCCAGCTCCTTGTTCGCCAGCTCAAGTTCGGCCGTCCGCCGCGCGACCCGCTGCTCGAGCTGCGTGTTCAGCTCAAAGAGCTCGGCCTCGACCCGCTTTCGCTCGGTGATGTCCGCGCGGATGGCCACGTACTGGCGCGGCCTGCTCTGCTCGTCGAGAAAAGGGACAATCGTGGTGTCCACCCAGTAGAGGGAGCCGTCCTTCGCCTGGTTGCGGATCTCGCCATGCCAGGTCTGACCACGGCCGATCGTCGACCACAACTCCCGGATGAACTCCGGCGGGTGGTAGCCGGAGTTGATGATGCGATGGTCCTGCCCGATCAGTTCCTCCCGCGTGTACTTGGAAATCGCGCAGAACTTGTCGTTCACATAGGTGATCTTCCCCTGTGGGTTCGTGATCGCCACGATCGCGTGCTCGTCGAGCGCGGCCTTGAGGTCACCCACTTCGCGCAACGATTCCTTCAATTGCTGGTCAGCGTGCATACGGGAGGTTCGGAACGTTCCACCGCGATTTCCCCGGCAGCGGAGCTACCCGGTGAAAACGAGGGAAGTGATAGTCCGGAGCGAGGTTGAGGAACAGAAAGGGGTAAGGGCGGGCCAGCCGGCTAAAAAGAAGGCGATTTGAGGAGCGCCCAAGCCAGGCTCAGGGACGGTGTGACCCGGCTCAGCCCTTCAAAGTCGACGGGCTTGATGATGTAATTGGCCGCCCCCAACCGTGCACACTCCTGGATCATGCGATCCTGATGCGAGGAGGTCAGCACCACCACCGGGATGGCACGGGTTGCCTCGTCCGCCTTCAATCGCTGGAGCACCTCGAGACCGGAAACCTTGGGCAGCTTCAAATCAAGCAGCACCAAGGCCGGCTGGGAGCGCGGCTTGATCTCGGTCGCGCTTTCCGGCGGCGGCAAACCCAGCAACAAGTCCAGGGCTTCCGCACCATCACGCGCCACCCGCACCGGATTGTGCAGGCGGGCCCGCGCAAACGCGCGCAGCGTCAATTCCACATCGGACGGTTCATCCTCGACCAGCAGAACCTCCCCCATCATGTCGCTCGCCGTCACCCCGGTGTTCCCACCCGGGCCACTGAGCAATCCGGCCACGGTGACCTCGAGGGCCTTCGCCAGGCTGGCAATATTTCGTAGCGTGATGTTCCGGCCACCGCGCTCGATATCCGCAATGTAGGTCCGGTGAAGGTTCGCCCGCCACGCCAGCTCCTCCTGGGTGATGCCCAGTTGGTTGCGCAAGACCTTCACGGTCCGGCCAAGCCCAGACTGCAGCTCGGCTGCATCTTGCGTAAGATTTTGACGCTTTGCCACTTTTGTCATTATATCACTGGACGCAACAGACTAAGAGTAACAAAACACCTTCGCGACGGCGGCTGGAGCGTGACCACCGCGTCGATCAAGCTAACCATCGGCTTGATGCCGGGAAGATGAAGGCCCCTCTCCCTCAACACGACACAAAACATGCGGGGATCGGCGCCCGGTCGAAATTATCCTTTCCGGCCCTCTCCCGCGCCCCTTTGCTTTTCATTTTCCCTTTACCATGACCTCCGCCGAGATCCGCCAGTCGTTCCTCGATTTCTTCGCCCAGCACGGCCACACAATCGTGCCGTCGGCGTCGCTGCTGCCCGACTCGCCCGGACTGCTCTTCACCAACGCGGGGATGAACCCGTTCGTGCCGATCTTCCTCGGTGACCGGAAGCCCGATGTGTCCACCTGGGCCGGCGCCCGTCCGGCCAAGGACACCCGCGCAGCCGACACGCAGAAATGCATCCGCGCCGGCGGCAAGCACAACGACCTCGAGGACGTCGGCTTCGACACGTACCACCACACGATGTTCGAGATGCTGGGCAACTGGTCTTTCGGCGATTACTTCAAGAAGGAGTCGCTCTCGTGGGGCTGGGAACTGATCACCAAGAAATGGGGCATCCCGGCCAAGCGCCTCTACGCCACCGTCTATTCACCCAACAAGGCCAAGGGTGACCCGGCCGACTTCGACCAGGAGGCCTACGACATCTGGGCCGAGATCTTCCGCAAGGAGGGCCTCGATCCCGCCATCCACATCGTCCACGGCAACAAGAAGGACAATTTCTGGATGATGGGCGACACCGGCCCCTGCGGCCCGTGCTCCGAGATCCACTTCAACCTGCTCCCATCCGACGACGAGGTCGAGGGTCGCAAGGGCGTGAATTCCTCCAGCCCGCGCTGCAT
>CAYWRG010000005.1:16371-28775 GCA_964460715.1 uncultured Opitutus sp.
AGGAGACAGTGAGCGTTCCCGCGATCGGGAGCGACCTGGTGTTTGCCGGGGCCGCCGCACTGGGCGGGCGCGGCGACGAGCGCTACGACGCCATGGGCTGGAAACAACTCCTCCAGTTCAACGCCAACGCCGACGGCACCTTCTCGCCGCTCGCGGCCAAGCACGTCGACACCGGCATGGGCTTTGAGCGCGTCGCCGGCATTCTCGCGACGACCAAGAACTGCACCGATTTCACCGCCGAGCCCTCCAACTACGAGGCCGACGTCTTCGCCCCGCTCTTCCGCACGATCACCGCGCTCTCCGGCAAGACCTATGCGCGCACCGTCCCGACCAAGCGCGAGGGCCTGACCGAGCAGGAAAACACCGACATCGCCTTCCGCGTCCTCGCCGACCATGCGCGCACGATCAGCTGCGCCATCGCCGACGGCATCCTCCCCGGCAACGAGGGCCGCAACTACGTCATTCGCCGCATCCTCCGCCGCGGCATCCTCTACGGCAAGAAGCTCGGCCTGAAGACCGGCTTCTTCGAACAGCTCGTCGCCCCGGTTGTCGAGTCGCTCGGCGCCGTGTTCCCTGAACTCGTCACCCAGCAGGACATCATCCGCCGTGTGATCCGCAGCGAAGAGGAGAGCTTTGGGCGGACGCTGGATCGCGGACTGCAGATCTTTCAGAAGGCCGCGGGCACCGGCTCGATCACCGGTGCTGCCGCCTTCGAGCTCTACGACACCTACGGCTTCCCGCTCGACATGACCCAGCTGCTCGCGACCGAGCGCGGGCTCACCGTCGATACGGTTGAGTTCGAGCGCCTGATGGAGGCCCAACGCGAGCGCGCACGCGCCGCCCAGAAGAAGGAAATCGTCGTCGCCGCCACCGAGGGCGGCGAGGCGGTCGACCAGAAGGCCACGGTCTTCGTCGGCTACACCCAGACGCATGCCCACGCCACGTTGGTCGAGCTCGTGCGCACCGAGAAGGACGCCTTCCTCGTGTTCGACCAGACGCCTTTCTACGCCGAGATGGGCGGTCAGGCCGGCGATGCGGGCACCGCCCTCGTTGGCGGACAGCTCGTGCACATCACCGACACCGTGAAGGACAAGTCGGGTCGCTACCTGCACAAGCTCGCGGCCAACGCGCCGTCGATCGCCGCCGGGTCAACCGCCGAGCTCGCCGTCGACGTGGAACGCCGTCGCGCGATCTCTCGTCACCACTCCGCGACCCACCTCCTCCACTGGGCCCTACGCAAGGTCCTCGGCACCCACGTCCGCCAGGCCGGCACGCACAAGACGCCCGAGCGCCTGCGTTTTGACTTCTCCCACTTCGAGGCCGTCACCTCCGCCCAGCTCCACGAGATCGAGGCGCTCGTAAACGCGAAGGTCATCGACAACGCCAAGGTCGAAACCTACGAGACCGACTTCGACCAGAAGCCCGAGGGCACCCTCGCCTTCTTCGGCGAGAAGTACGGCAAGGTCGTGCGCGTCGTCGACATCGGCGGCTACAGCCGCGAACTCTGCGGCGGCACCCATGTGTCGACCGCGGGCGAGATCGGCCTGGTCAAGGTCGTCGCCGAGTCAGCCATCGCCGCCGGCACCCGCCGCATCGAGGCCGTCGCCGGTCAGCCCGCGATTGACTTCATCGCCTCGCGCGAGGCCGCCCTCGCCGCCGTCGGCATGCACCTCTCCGCCGGTCCGACCGACGTGAACAAGAAGTTGGAGGCCATGCTCGCCCACAAGGCCGAGCTGGAAAAGAAGCTGAAGGCCTTCGAGCAAAAGGCCACGGCTGCCCTCGCAACCGAACTGGCCGCAGCCGCAGTCGACCGTAACGGCCTCAAGCACGTCTCCGCTTTCGTCACCGTCGACACGCCCGACATCCTCCGCGAACTCGGTTCGCAGGTGCTCGCCCGCCTCGGTGAAGGCGTGGTGCTCCTCGGCACGACCTTCGGTGAACGCGCCTCGATCGTCGCCTTCTGCTCGCCCGACGCGATCAAGTCCGGCCTCCAGGCCGGCAAGCTCGTCACCGAACTCTCCGCCCAGATCGGCGGCAAGGGCGGCGGCAAGCCCGACTTCGCCATGGGCGGCGGCAAGGACGGCGCCAAGCTCGCCGCCGTGCTCAAGGGCTGAGCAGACCACCACGGAGAGGGCACCACGAAATACACGGAACACACGAAACGAAGAGGATCCTGATTCGAGGGCTCCCTTTCGTGTGTTCCGTGTATTTCGTGGTAGATTCTCTGTCTCCAATCAGGTGGTTCCTGAATTTGCCTCTACGGAAATCATCCGCATGTTATGCTATGAACCTGCGCAGCATCATCGAAGAAATTGCCAGTCAGGCGGATGATTTTCTCGAGGGCGCGTCCAACCGGGCCGAGGCCCGCGCGGGCGTGAACGAGCTGATCAATGCCGACCACCTCGAGTTGGGACCCGCCGATCGCAAGACGGTCGCCGACGGCGTCATGGCCATCCTGGAGGACGAGGGATTTTTTGACCGGGAACCCGGTGCCGGCAGCGACGAAGAGGACAGTGAATCTGCGGACGAATGATCGATTTCACCGCCCCTGACCTTACCCGCCATCCGCCGCGCAGCCCGCGCGTGCGACTCGGTGGCTTCGTGCATCTGCCGCGCCTGCTCGACAAGACCCGGGCCGTGATTGCCGGCCGTCAGGGCGAGTACCAGTTTCCCTGCCCGCTCGACGAGCGGTTTTTCGCGTTCACCGGCATCGCAGCCGCCGCTTTCGTCGAGGCCGTTCGTGCCGGCCGCACCGACGCCGCCATGCTCACGTGGGTTCGCGCCCAACTCACGCCACCGCGCAGCGCCGCCGAAATCATCGCCTGGTCCGACGCCTTGGAGGCCTCCGGCGCCGACAGCACCCGCCGCCACGCCTACTTCGCATCGGACCTGGCCCGCTTCGCGCCCGGCCGCGATGACATCCACACGGCCTTCGACCGCCTCGACCTCGACGATTACGTGAGCTTCGGCGGCAAGGGATAGGGATTTTCAATTGCCGGACGGATCGATCCACCGAAGAACGCTGACGTGCTTCAGGCATTTGCCCGCGAATTGCACGAATCGACGCGAATAAAATCGAATCGATTTACCACGGAAACGGGATCGGGACCGAAATCTACAATTCCGAGCTTCCGTGTGTTCAGTGTATTCCGTGGTGGCCCTTCTGGATTCGCGCCGATTCGCGCAATTCGCGGGCAGCTTCATCGGTGGTCCGTCTTTGAAATCGAGAATCGAAAATCCTCCCGCCTTTTTGCTAGCCCGACGCCCTCGGAAGCGCGAAACTGACCGCCCGTGAACGACGTTTCGTCCAACGCTCCCCTCGTCGCCATCCTTGCCTTCGATGCGTCCAATCGCGTCGCGGTGCGTGCGCTGGGCTCGAAGGCCGGGCTGGCCTTCACGGGCACCGATCTGGCCATGGCGACCACCCGGCTCGAATCCTCCTTTCCGACGCACACCCCGCCGGCGGAGTATTTCACTCACGAGAGCGGCACCCGCTCCCACCGCGTGTTCTTCGTGCAAGTCAGCGCAGCCTCCCTCGACACGGAAATTGCCTTCTGGTCGATCGAGCGCCTCACCGCCGATCCTGCCACCGCGCCCTCGCTGGCCGGCATCGCGCGTGCCCTCGATCCGTACCTTGCCGCCATCCCCTACCTACATCTTGGGCCCAACGACTTCATCTACAAGTTCCGGCCCGAGAAGGACCGCAACCCGCGCAGCTACCAGTTCGATGAGATCACGAGCGCCCTGTACCAGTCGAAGCTGTGCGCCGCAATCAAGGCGGTGACCCGTGGGCACGAGCGCACCGCGACGAATCCGGTCTCGCTCGATTTCGGCGCGGTTGAATACGTGATCCCCAGCCATTTCGGCTTCTGCCTCGGGGTGAAAAACGCCATCGAGCGCGCCTACGAGACCCTCGCAGCCCACCCCGGCCGGCGCGTGTTCATGTTGTCCGAGCTGATCCATAATCCCTTCGTCAATGAGGACCTCCTGCGGCGCGGGTTGAGTTATCTTCAGTCCGAGAAAGGCGTGCCCTTCACCGTCTCCGGGAAAAAGGCCGCCACCGGCACGCCCGACGACCCGCTCCTCTGGGATACACTCACGAGCGACGATGTCGTCATCATTCCGGCCTTCGGCGCCACCGACGAGGACAAGGCCCGGCTCGTGCGCAAGGGCATCGCGGTGAGTCCATACGACGCGACCTGCATGCTGGTCGAAAAGGTCTGGAAGGCGGCTCGCGCCTACGGCCGCGAGGGGTTTACCGTGGTCATCCACGGCAAGTCCGAGCACGAGGAGACCAAGGCCACCTTTTCCAACGCGCGTCGGTACGCGCCGACCGTGATCGTGCGCAACCTCGCCGAGACGCGCGCACTCGGCGAGATCATCGCGAGCGACGACCCCCGCGTGCGCGCCCGCTTCCACGACCTGTTCGCGGGCCGCTTCTCGCCTGGCTTTGACGTGATGCGCGACCTCGATCGGATCGCGGTCGTCAACCAGACCACGCTGCTCATGAACGAGACGCTTGAGATCATCGAGCACCTGCGCGGCGTCTATGTGGCCCGCTATGGCAGCGAGGAGGCCGAGCGCCGTGTCGGCGGAGGCGCCAAGCGTGATACCCTCTGCTACGCCACCCAAGTGAATCAGGACGCCCTCGGACGCGCCCTGCAACAACCGCTCGACGTGGCGTTCATCATTGGCGGCAAGAACTCCTCCAACACCTACCAGCTCTATCGCCTGTGCGAGCAACAGCTGCCCGGTCGCGCCTTTTTCATCCAGAGCGAGGCCAACATCCGGTCCCGGCAAGAGGTGGAGCACTATGTCTTCCCTGCGGCGGGCCCCACCCACACCGGCCACATCGAGGTCCATGCGCTCTGGCCGGCCGACCACACCGCCAAGCGGCGCGTCCTCATCACGGGCGGCGCCTCCTGCCCGGACGGCCTCATCCAACAGGTGGTGACGCGGATCAACGGCCTCTGGCCGGCGGAGCAATTGCGATCGATCGATGAGGTCGTCGCGGAGCTCGACGCAGCCGAGTAGCTCGCTTCGCGCCGGCCTCCGGCTTGATGGCCTCCCGCGACGCCCCCCCTGCCCAGCCGTGTAACCAATTGTCGGGGGTGCAGAAAAAGCGTCGAACAGCGGAAACGAAAACAGCCGGGCTTGCGCCCGGCTGCTCGTTCAAAAAAGGAAATGATCCGCTTAGAAACGGGTCGTGATACCGAGGCGGAAACCGGCGCTGCCGCCGATGTCGACTTCCGCGGTGCGGGTCCCGAGGATCTGCTCAAACTCACCGAAGCGCTCATACGTGACGCCGGCGTAGATGCCGGTGCGGCGCGTGAACCAGAATTCCGCCAGCGCCTCGGCGTAGTAGCCGGCGATGAACTCGCTGGCGTCCTCCTCTTCCTTCACATCGACCGAACGGGAGGCGCCGGGAATCTGGAGGGACTCGCTCGCCGTGTAGGTTGAGCCGACATACGCCCCAGCAAAGCCGGCACTGAAACTGAAAGCGATGCGCTCAGAGAGGTGCGCGCGCAGGCTCGGACCAGCCCGCATGACGTAATAGGAGCCCTTGATCTTCCAGTCGCCGTCGATCACGGCGGCGCCCGCCGTGGAGACCGTCTCGCGGCCCGTGCTGGTCTCGTTCAGCAGCGTGGAGGTCTCATAGCCGTTGGGCGTCACCAGCACACCATTCGAATCAACGAGGTCGCGAAAGGACGCCCCGGTGTAGGGCGCATCGGGATTCACGCCGCCGTAAACGCGGTAGTAGTCCGTCTGGACGTTGAGGGTCGAACGGATCCGGCCGCTCGTCTTGCGGTTAAAGTCCGTCAGGCCGATCGAGCCGTTGATCCCCCACTCAACCTTGTTGCCGATTTTGCCGATGCGGCGGCCAAGCGAGACCTCAACACCGCCACCCGAGTCGCCGTCCACGGTCGCACCCGCGCCTTCAGACTTCGCGCTGAAAATGCTCATGCCAATGCGGCCATCCGACGTAACTTGGTCCGGCGTGGCATACGCCCACTCGCGGGTGTAACCCGGGGAGTAGGCAACGAAGTCGCCGGCGACATACCGGTTACCCTCCGTGTTGGTGAGATAGAGCTGGTAGCGGCCGAAGGGCGTGGTCGTGACGTTGCCGTCCGTGTCCTTCTCCGTATTGCGCGCGGCGTCCACGAAGACCTGACCGTTGTCGTACACACGCTGGTTGCTGGTGATGTCGACCGTCACTCCCGGCGGTACTGTGCCGAGATTGCCGAACTTGACGTCGGCCAGCTTGCTGCTGGCCCGCATGCCCACCGAGATGGTCCAGCCGGTGTCACGCGTCAGGAATTGAATAGGAATGTCGGATTGAGCGCGAATCGCCGCCCAAGGGGCGAGCGCTAGGGCAAGACCGGCGACCAGGGTACGTTGGGACTTCATGAAGGTAATTGCGGATAAGACGCGAAAAAGTCCCGAATGTTGCCCTAAAATCCGGGACAAATGCAACCGTGTCCTCATTCCGACCCGGATTACCGCCTTTGCGGGGCGTTTCGTCCCTTTTGGAGGGTTTGATCGAGCTGTCGGGGGGCTGGGAACGCGGGCGGCCCGCCCGCTTCGTGGATTGATTCAATCCGCAATCATGCGGACGAGCCGTCCACGCTCCCGGGCCCGAGCCGCCAGGCCCCTACTCCTTGAATTCGTTGAACTTCCCACGGGCCTCGTCCTCGGCCGCGAGGGCCCGGGCGACCTCGGGATCAGTGAGGGCCTCGCGCTCCCGCAGGCGGCGATCGCGCTTGCGCAGATCCGCCTCGCGCTGCTCCAGCTCGGTTTCCTTTTCCTGCTGGGATTGAACCTTCTCAAACAGCCGGTTCTCGCTCTCCTCCAGAAAGGCCTCCCGCTCGCGCAGGGCCGCCTTGCTCTCCTTGAGCGATTGTTCCTGGCGCTCCAGCTCGGCCCGGAGCTGCTCCAGGGCGGCCTGTTCCTCCCGCGAGACGACGGGCGCCGCGGCCTTGGCGGTACGCCGGCCGGCTTCGAGCAGCTTTTCCCGCGCCGCGAGCAACGCCTCGCCCTCGGCGAGCTCACGCTCCCGTTCGGCCAGCCGGTTTTCCAATTCGGCCAGCTCGCGCTCGCGCTCCGCCAGACGGGCCTCCAGCTGGCGCAGGGACTTTTCGAGCTCAGCCGACTCGCCGGGCGCAAGTGCCTTGGCGTCTCCCCACGGTGAACGGGTGGATGAGACAATCTGGTCAATCTGCCGTCGGGCCTCGGCGGAGGCCGCGGACACCTCAAAGGGCGATCGCGTCCCCACCGGCCGGCGGCGGGGCAACGACAGCGACGGAGTGCCCGGCCGGCTGGAGGGGAACCGGATCACGCCGGGCGGCGGCGGGGGTGGCAGCGGAGCGTCAGGCATGCAGGGACAGCCAACTCATTTTCCAAACAGACGCGAGAGCGCACCCATGAGGCCGCGTCGGGCCGGAGCGGCTTCCGCGGTTGCGGATGTGCCGAGCCGGCGCACGACCTCGGCGAGCACAAGGGGCTCAATCGCGGGATCCTTCACCACCTGGACCGCCCGGCCCAGATCAAGTCCCGCGGTCCGCTGCTGAAGCAGATCCGCCACCTCGGCGGCGAAATACTGCGCCCGGGCCGCAAGTGCGCCGGCAAGCGGTTCGAGCGGAACTGCGCCCTTGCGCGCCAGCGCCATGCGCTGCTCCAGCGGCGCCGCTCGCAACGCCTGCGCAACCGACTCGATCCAATGCAGACCCTTCGTGCCGGGACGGAACGGCAGGAACTGCGCGATCGCCGGCTCATCGACGTGGGATAGCGCGTTCAGCAGTGTGCGAAAATCGCCGCCGACGATCACGCTCTGGGCCATGCCCTGCGCGAAGACCGCCAGCTCCGAGACCGTCGTGAGCTTTTCGCGCCGGCAGAAATCCTGCGTGCCGGCCGACAGCGCGGAGAGCGCCACCGGAAAATCCTCCGGAATCTCAAGCCGCGCCAGATTCTTGAGCAACGGATTGTCGCGCGTGGCGGCCTCCTCGGCCTGCGTGACCATGTCGCCAAACGGGTCGTCAAACGCGAGGGTTTCCTTGAGGATGCCGACCAGGAGATCGAAACGCTCCGGCGGCTGGCTTTGCAGCTCAAGCAGCGCCACGACCTCGTCAAAGCCGAGATCGATGTACTTGGCCGGCGTCTCGTCCTTAGCCTTGAGCGGCCAGTCCGGGCCCTCAAGGTTCTGCGCCAGGCTCGAGAGGCTCGTGTCGACCATGATCGAGGTCGAGAATGCGGTGCGAATCTGGTCCCAATCGCGGGCGGTGACGGAGGTCGGCATGGGGAAATCAGAGGCTGGGGGTTTCGCCGTGGCGGATCAGCTCGTTCGCAAGCTGGCGGTAGTCGTGCACGACATTGTCCTGGGAATTCTCGTCGGCACCATCCTGGCCGACGAGGTTGACCGGCAGGCCGAGCGTGACCGCGCGGCGAACGACCATCGCATCACGCACCTGGGTATCGAAGATCTTCGCCGTCGGCGCCACACGCTTGGCCGTGCGAAATTGATTCAGGCGAAGCTGCATCCGCATCTTGGGGACCTCGATGTCGACGCCCGTCTTGATCGAGTTGAACAGGATGCCGTAGACCTGAGCCGGGGCACCCATCGACGCCTTGCGGAAGCTCGCCGACAGCTGGTGAAAC
Organism: uncultured Opitutus sp.; assembly: GCA_964460715.1. Lineage (GTDB taxonomy): Bacteria > Verrucomicrobiota > Verrucomicrobiia > Opitutales > Opitutaceae > CAMAXB01. Next base: position 25,024 of record CAYWRG010000005.1, read on the forward strand.
TTGCCGAGTTTTTCCACGAGAAGCGTGAAGCCGATCAGGCTGAGCGCATCGGGATTGGACGGCACATAGATTTCGTTGGCGCTGAACACACCGCACTGCGACGCGCGCAGGATGTTGGGCGGACAGTCGAAGAGGATGAAGTCGTATGCGGACTCGATCTCCGCGAGTTGCTCCTGGAACACGAGGTAGGGCGGACGCTTGGGGTCGCCGGTGTACTCGTTCTCCAGGTCGACGAGATTGAAGGTCGTCGGCACGAGATCCAGGCCGGGCAGAAGTTTCTCGCCGGATTTGCCCTCGACCACATCCTTGATCACCAGGTCCTTCACGCGCGCCTTGCCCGGATCGAAGAGGGAGTAGACCGCGCCCCCGCCGGCGGCGTTGATCTTGTTCCAGCGTTCAAGCCGGAGGAGCCAGATGCTCGCGTTCGACTGAGTGTCGAAGTCGCAGATCAGGACGCGCTTGCCCTGACGGGCGAGGCACGCACCAAGATTGACGAGGAGGGACGTCTTGCCGACGCCTCCCTTGTAGTTGATGAAAGCGATCTTCCTCGGCATGAAACGATCCAGTTAAGCTGCGTAGACGGAGCGACTTGACGATGGATTGATCGACCCGTGGAGCCAGATAAAAACCCTAAGGATCCCTTTTGACGCTTTTTTCGCGCAAGTCGATGTCACACGGACGTCACCGCAACGGCACCCGACGGTCACGCCAATGAAGTTAACTTGGCCATGCCGCTCACCGTCCTTTCCGTCGACGACGAACGCGACGTCACCGATCTGGTCCACTTTCACCTCAAGCGGGCCGGCTTCAACGTGCTCACGGCCGCCAACGGCCGGCAGGCGCTGAGTCTGATCGAATCGCGCCGGCCTGATCTCGTGCTGCTCGATCTCATGCTGCCCGACATCGACGGCTTTGGCGTCTGCGAGATCCTGCGACGCCAACCCGAGACCGCCACGGTTCCCATCATCATCGTCACGGCGTGGTCGACCTCGGACGCACGTCACCTCGGGCTTGAGCTTGGCGCGCTCGACTACCTGACCAAGCCCTTCAGCCCGAAGGAACTGGTCGAGCGGGTGCAGCGAACCCTTGGCCTGAAGCCGGTCGCCGCCGCGCCGTAGAGGAATATGCCGGGAGCGCGGGCCTTCTCATCCAACGCGTGCGAAAGCTGGCGTGCGGCCCGCGAAGGCCTACGCTCGACCTTTTCGATCATGGACAAGTCTGCGCTCCGTTCCTCCATTCTCCGCCAGCTTGAGGCCGACCTCGCACTGCAAACGCAGGCGGCGCTGACTTCGCGCGACGAAGCCACGAGCGAGGAGAGCAAAGCTGAGAACAAGTATGACACACGCGGCCAGGAGGCGGCTTACCTTGCCGAAGGCCAGGCCCGGCTCGCAGCCGAGATCCACGAGTCGATCGCGATCTACACCGCCCTGCCCCTGCCGGCCTTCGGCCCGCGGGATCCGATCGCCCTTGGCGCAGTCGTCACGCTTCAGGCCGCCGGCCGCGAGCAAACCTGCTTTCTCGGGCCGCGCGCCGGCGGGCTCGAGCTCGCGCTCGACGGCCGTCCCATCCTGGTGCTCACGCCAGCCTCTCCCCTCGGACGTCTTTTGCTGGGGCGTCGCATCGGCGACACCGTTGTCCCACCCACGCGGGGCAAGCCCGTCATCCACACCGTGACGGCGGTGATGTAGCCGGGCTCAGCGAGCCCGGCTACAGTAGGCAAGCGCCAACGCATCCGCCGCGGTCACCGATCCGTTTCATGGGCATGCGCCACCTGCTCCTTCTCGCCCTCCCCCTGCTGCTCGTCGGCTGTGCGTCCACCGGAGGAAAGCCACCGCTCCGCACCGTCCCGCACGTGGATCTCGATCGCTACCTCGGTCGCTGGTACGTCATCGCCAACATTCCGTACATCCTCGAAAAGGGGAAGGTCGCCTCGTACGACACCTACGGGATTCGCCCCGACGGTCGCCTGCAGAATGATTTCACCTTCCGCAAAGGTTCGTTTGATGCGCCCGAGCAAACCTGGAAGGGTGTGGCTTGGGTGCATGACGCGACCACGAACGCCGAGTGGCGGGTGCAGTTCATCTGGCCGTTTCGCGTGACCTACCTCGTGATCGACCTCGATCCTGAATATCGCTGGGCCGTCGTCGGTCATCCCTCGCGCAACTACCTCTGGGTCCTCGCCCGCGAGCAGACCCTGCCTGACGACGTCTATCGCGGCATCCTAGCCCGCGCCGCCGCTCAGGGTTACGATGCGGCGCGCATCACGCTCGTGCCGCAGCCGGCCCCGTAAGCGTGGCGGATGTGGACCGGCGCGGAGGCGCCCCGCATCCACCGGTCAACTACCGGTCGAGCGTGAACACAAAGGGCACGGCCATGCGAAAACGGACCGGGCGGCCGTCCTTGCGCCCGGGTTCAAACCGCCAGCGCGCGGCAGCCTTCAGCGCGTCCTCGACGAACCGTGGATCCGAGGAGCGCACCGCGCGGGGCGACTCCACCTCGCCCAACTCGTTCACCAGAAATTCCACCAGCACCTCCCCGGTGAGGCCCGCCTTGCGGGCTTCAAACGGGTAACCGGGAGCGGAACTCGCGCGAACCCGCGGCGCATGATCGAGGTCGCTCGTGCGGAAAATCCGCAGGCCACCCGCCGGACCAACCGGTCCGCCTCCTCCCGTGATCGACGGAGCCAGCGGGCCGGTCCCGAAATTCTCCACTGCGATCAACGGCCGGTCGCCAAAGTCAAATGCCGTGATCACGGGACCGGACGCACTTGCCGGCGTGAAGGAAACATCCTCCGCCGGGCGCTCATGCTCTTCGCCGACGGCAGGCTCGACGATCAGCTCCTCAAGCAGGGGAATCGGGATCAACACCGCGTCCGGCACGCGCTCATCGCCCTTGTCCGGCGGCACGATCGCGGGGGCCGAGACGACACCGAACAGCAACGCGGAATGCGCCATCAGCGCGGCCGCGGCAGGCAGGAGGTAGTTCGTATTCATGGTGAACAGGGTTCATTAACCATGACGAAACAGACTCCGGGTTCTTAGGACCCTGCGTGGACTTCGTTCCACGTTGACGACACCCGGGTCCAAACCGGGGGCCGTCCCATTCGAATCACCCTCGATCTCTCTATCGTTCTCGTTCTCTGGCTATCGAGAACGAGAACGACGCCGAGAGCGAAACCTCAACCCTGAGCGTCGTAGATCTGCACGCGTGCCCAGCACTCCTTCTGGGACTCGATGAACGCGAGGTGGATCGGGTCGACCTGGTAGGCGTTGTGGGCCTCGACGTCGGTAAAGACGCAGCTGATCGAGAAATCGAAGCTGAGGTCGATGATGGGCCGGGGCGGAACCGCCGCCGGCGTTCCGAGGTAGAACGTCGTCATCGACTTGATCGTGCCCAGCGTGGCCAGGCTCTTGCGAAACGCTTCCCGGCGCTCAGTGGTGAGCCCCGGCTTGAGGTAGAACATTACGGTGTGGACGAGCATGCCCTGCCAGCCTGCAAACCGGGCCGGTGAAAGCGAGTTGAAAGCCGGGGCGTTGTGGGCCTTCGTGGTCCCATGCGTCTACTCCCTTTCCTTTTCCTTTTCGCCAGCGCCATCGTGGCCGGCCCAATCCCGCCCGAGCTGGCCACCGCGCTCGCGGACTTCCGCACGGAGGGACCCAAGGGATGGACGTTCACCCAAACCACCGCGGCGGAGGGCAAGAGTCTTGTCGAGGTCTTCGATCCCGCAAAACCCGACTTCCAGCGCTGGTCGC
>CAYWRG010000005.1:28785-50422 GCA_964460715.1 uncultured Opitutus sp.
GCCGCACCGGCGGGGAGACTGCCCCGAACGTGAAGGACCAGATCAATCGCGAAACCTGCGAACTCGTGAGCGACGACGGCACCCGCGCCACCTGGCGTTTCCGACTCCATCCCGGCAGCGCCGAGGACCGTTCCGCCGAGCACATGGCTGCCTCGTTCACCCTGCACCGCCCCACCGGGACAATCGAGCGGGTGGAACTCGCCAGCTTTGAGCCCTTCTCGCCGATGTTCTCCGTCTCCATCGACGAAGCCCGTACCGTGCTGACCTACTCCCTGCCGGACGGCGACACGCCATCCCTCCTGCAGGCCGTGAACATGAAGGTCCGCGGCAAGGCCATGTGGTTCAAGTCCCTCGACTCGGATCTGTCCGTGGTGTATTCGAATTACACGTACGCCGGCCGCCGCTGATCCATTTGCCTGACATGAGCACCTCCTGGCTTGCCAACGCCGATCCCGCCACCGCGTGGGCGCACCTTCCGTGGAGCGATTTCACGCCCGCGGGGGCTGGCGAGCGCACGATGGCGGTGCTCCCGGTTCACGGCCTGGCCGACCACGGACTCGGGCTTCCGCTCGACGCCGAGGAGATGGTCGGCTCGGCCGTGCTGCGCCGAGCGGTGTCCGCCTGCGCAGGCACCCTGAAGCTGCGCGTGCTCCCGCCCCTGCGCTTCGCGCTTGCGCCCTACCCCTCCACGTTTTTCGGCATCGATCCGGAGACCGCGCACGAGCTGATCGCGTCCATCGCCGCAGCGGTCCAGGCCGCCGGCATCGGGCGCCTCGTCTTCTTCAACACGAGTCCCTGGAACGAGGAGCTGATCGACGCCGCGTCGCGCGACACCCGCGCCAACCTCGGCCTGCACACCTTCGTCATCAATCTGAGTGGACTCGGACTCGATTTTCATCCGGCGAGCGCCGAGCGTGCGACGGCGCAGGCCGTCGCCGCCCACGTGCTGGACACACCGCCGGTCCCGGCAACGCGGGCCGCGGACGTCCGCGATGAGGCGTTTCGTCCCGGGCGGTTCCGGCAACCCGCCCCCTTGGCGTTCACGGGGGCAATCGATGGCCGGCACCTGCTGTTCACCACCGCAACGCGCCTCGCGGGGCTCCTGACCGAGATTGCCGCCCAACCCGCGCCAGGATCCGCGCCGGCGCACGCGGTGCCGAGCGTCAGGCCGGCCGCGATCAGCGAACCGGCGGCCGAAACACTCTGGCCCTCCCACCGGACACGTTACCTGGGCGCACTCACACGCGAAGCGCTTGATGCCCTGCCCGACAAGGATCGGGCCTTGGTCATTCTCCCGACCGGCGCGATCGAGCAGCACGGCCATCATCTCCCGCTCGGCGTGGACGCAATCCTCGGGCAGGCGTGGCTTGACCACGCCCTACCGCTCCTGCCGGCCGATGTCCCGGTGTACGTCGCGCCGCCAGTGACCTTCGGCAAGAGCAACGAGCACACCGGATTTGGTGGCACCGTCTCCATCTCTGCACGCGCCCTCCGCCGCCTCGTACTCGCCACCGCCGCCCAGCTGCGCGGCCTTGGGTTCAAGCGCCTGGCCATTCTCAACACCCACGGCGGAAACAGCCCTGTGCTCGTGTACACCGTGCGTGAACTGCAGGCGGTCGAGGATTTTCAGGCCGGCCTGCTCAGCGGTTATTACCGTCCCGCCCAAGATGCCCAGGAAGCCGCCTACGGCTTCCATGCCGGTGAATGGGAGACGTCGCTCATGCTGGCCTGCGCGCCCGAGCTCGTCCGCATGGACCGTGCGGTGTGCGAATACCCCGCCTACGTCGAAGCGCCCGGAGAACTGCGTCCGGAGAACGCCCCGGCCGTCTTTTCGTGGATCACCAAGGATGTGTCCGTCAGCGGGGTCATGGGTGACGCCACCCGCGCCTCGACTGAGAAGGGCATTCGCTGGATGACCGAGGCGTCGCTGGCCCTCGCCGAGCACATCGAACGCCTCGGCCGCTGATCGCGGCAAGCCTCGCTGGCCCGCTCCAAGACCGCGGATCGCTTCGGCGCCTCAAGATGGGCGCGCCGGATTATCGCACAGAACCCGCGTTAACCCGCAAAGGTACGCACTTTTACTAGGGTAATGCCCTTAGATTGACAGTTTTTTCATCCGCGTTTCTAGTCGCCGTAAGCTGTGGCACCCGTCGACTTTACATAACCCCAAGGCCTGTTCCGACCCCGCCCCTGCGGCGCCTCCCCTCCACCTCCATGTCGTTGATCAGCCGTATGCCGCTTCGCTGGCGCCTGACGCTTCTCATCACAGGCGTCTGCGCGGTCACGCTTGGGGCCGCCTTTGCGGGCTACCTCTCCGTCGAGCTCTGGCGCGTTCGCCAGCAGGTCGCGGACCGCGTTGAACTGATTCAAGCCCCGCTCGCCGAGCGCGCGCAGGCCATCCTGGCCCGTGACCCCGCCGCCGTGGAATTCGGTCTCTCCGCCTTCGAGTCGAATGCCACCATCGTGGCTGCGGCCGTGTACTCCGCCGATGATCGTCTGCTCGAGAAATACGTCCGCGCCGGCACCGAGGAATTCATTCCCCTGCCCCGCGCCTTTGCGGTGAATCTCTCCGCGGACGAATTCCGCGTTTTCCGCCCGCTCGTCGTCGACGGGCGCAAGGTCGGCTCCATCTATGTGAAAGGGCTTTCGGACGACATCCGCGAGCGCATGACCGAGCCGCTGCGCGGCATGGCGATCCTTTTTCTCGCCTCGATGCTGCTTGCGCTCGTCGTTTCCCGCCTGCTCCAGCGCGGCATCTCCGGCCCGATCTCCGATCTCGCCAGTGCCGCACGCAAGGTCGCCGACGATCGCGACTACTCGGTCCGCGTGGCGCCTGCCGGCGGCACGGAGACCGTGGTGCTGATCGACTCCTTCAACTCGATGCTCGCCACCATCCAGCAGCGCGACGCCGAGGTCCGGGAGGCCCGCGACAATGCCGAGCGTGCCCGCGAGAATCTGGCCGAGATCAACACGATGCTCGAGGAAGTGAACCGCACCCTCGAAGCCAAGGTCCAGGCCCGCACGGCCGAGCTTGAAGGCGCGATGACCGCCGCCAAGGAGGCCAACCAGGCCAAGAGCGCCTTCCTCGCCAAGATGAGCCATGAGCTCCGCACGCCGATGAACGCGATCATCGGCTACTCCGAAATCCTCATGGAGGATGCGGATGACCGCGGCGACGCCAGCGCCACAAGTGACCTCAAGAAGATCCTCAGCGCCGCCCGCCACCTGCTCGGCCTGATCAACGACGTGCTTGATCTCTCCAAGATCGAAGCCGGCAAGATGGATCTTTATCTGGAGAGCTTCGACATCTGGACCCTCGTCCACGAAGTGGGTTCGACCGTCGAGCCCCTGTTCGAAAAGAACGAGAACCGCCTTCGCATCGACTGCACGGAGCAGATCGGCCCCATCCACGCCGACGCGACCAAGCTGCGTCAGGTGCTGCTGAACCTGTTGAGCAACGCCTCCAAGTTCACCGATCACGGCGAAGTCGTCCTGCGCGCCCGTCGCGAAATGGTGGACGGCGCCGAGAAGATTGTCATCGCGGTCAGCGACAGCGGCATCGGCATGACCCCGGAGCAGATGGGGCGGCTCTTCGAGACCTTCTCGCAGGCCGACTCGTCCACCTCCGCCAAGTACGGTGGCACCGGCCTCGGGCTCGCGATTTCCCGCCAGTTCGCCCACATGATGGGCGGTGACATCACCGTCGCCTCGGAACCCGGCAAGGGCTCCACGTTCACCGTCACCCTGCCCGCACGCGTCGTCTCCGCCAAGTCGCCAACCATTCCGGCCGACATGCCGCCCACGCTGCCGCCCACGAGCCTCACCATGCCGCCGATGCCGATTCCGGCCGCGCCGCAGAAGCGCGGTCGCGTGCTGGTGATCGACGACGATGAAAAGGTCCACAGCGCAATCCAGAATCTCCTGAGCAAGGAAGGCTATGCCGTCACCTGCACCACAAGCGGCCGCCAAGCCCTTGCCATCGCCGGCGAGCTCCGCCCCCACGTGGTCGTGCTGGATATCCTTCTGCCCGACGAAAACGGCAGCAGCGTGATCAGCCAGCTCAAGGCCTCCCCTGCTCTCGCCAACGTTCCCATCATTCTGCTGACGCTCTCGGAAAACGCCGATCTCGGTTTCGCGCTGGGCGCCGCCGATTTCGTGTCCGGCCCGATCAATGACGGCAGCAATCTCCTGCCGATCCTCGCCAAGCACAGCGACACCCGCACGCTCAATCCGGTGATGGTGGTCGAGGACGACAGCCCCTCCCGCGAGGTCATCGTGCGCCTGCTCGAGCGTGAGGGCTGGGCCTCGCTCTCGGCCGAGAACGGCCGCAAGGCGATCGAACTGCTCAAACTGCACACCCCCTCCGTCGTGCTGCTCGATCTGCTCATGCCCGAGATGGATGGCTTCTCCGTCCTGCGCGAGATGCGCGCCAATCCGGTCTGGCGCGACATTCCCGTCGTCGTGCTGACGTCCCTCGACCTCAACGGCGAAGTCCGCCGCTTCCTGCAGCAGCAGGCGGAGCGCGTTCTCCAAAAGGGCCGCTACACCAAGGAGGAACTCTTGAAGGAGGTTCGCGATTCCGTCGAGACCTTCATGAACCGCCGCTCGAAGAGCGCCCCGCCATTTCCGCTTCCTGATGCCAACAAGACGGTTGGCAAAGGGAGCTAACTCGATTCCACTCCGACTGTCCCATGGCGAAAATCCTCCTGGTCGAAGATAACGAGATGAATCGCGATATGCTGTCGCGGCGCCTTTCCAAGCGTGGCTTCGACGTCGCCATCGCCGTGGATGGATTGATCGGCTTTGCCATGGCGACCAGCGAGAAGCCGGACCTGATCCTGATGGACATGAGCCTGCCCGGTCTCAGCGGCTGGGAAGCGAGCCAGCGAATCAAGGCCGATCCCGCCACCGCCCATATTCCGATCATCGCGCTCACCGCGCACGCCATGGCCGAGGACCGTGATCGCGCGCTGGCCGCCGGCTGCAACGAATTCGAAACCAAGCCAGTCGATCTCGCCAGCCTCCTGGTCAAGGTCGATGCACTTCTCGCCCGCCCGCCCACGGCATGAGTGATCCCGCACCAGGCGCCTCCAGTCAGGTTCCGAATTCCGTGCTGCTCTCGCGTCAGGAGACGCTGAAACGCCTGCGCCACGACCTGCGCACGCCGCTCAATCAGATCATCGGCTACAGCGAGATGCTGATTGAGGCCGTCGCCGAGAGCGGCCCCTCTGTCCTGCTCGATGATCTCCAGCGCCTGCTCAATCAGGGCAACGAGATCCTCGGCCTGCTCAACGAGGCGCTCTCGCAGCGCAAGATCGAGACTGGCTCGGTTGAACTTCCCCCCTTGCGCCACCGTCTTGCCAGCCCGCTCAGCGGCCTGCTCGGTCTGCGCGACATCTGCGAGGAAACGGCGCGCAACCATGCGCTTGCCGAGGTGCTCGCCGACCTCGCCAAGATCGGCCTTGCCGCGCACAACCTGCGCAAGCTCCTCGAAAAGGAGAATTTCACCCAGCGCTACGCCATCGACCCCAGCCCGCTCTCGACCGGGCCTGCCGCGACCGTGGCCCCGTTTGCGGTCGGTTCACGCAACCCGGTGACCGATGGTCAGGCCCAGGCCATCACCGGGCGCATCCTTGTGGTCGACGACGAGCCACTCAACCGCGAGATGCTCATGCGCCGGCTCGACAAGATCGGCTTCTCCGTGAGCGGCGCCGAGCACGGCGCTGCGGCGCTCGAGTCGCTCAGTCGTGAGCCGTTCGATCTGGTCCTGCTCGATATTCTCATGCCGGTCATGGACGGCTTCCAGACGCTCGAACGCCTCAAGCGCGATCCCAAGCTCAGGCACATTCCGGTCGTCATGCTCACCGCCCTCGACGAGGTCGAAAGCACGGTGCGCTGCATCGAGGCCGGCGCGGAGGACTACATCCCCAAACCGTTCAACCCCGTCGTGCTGCAGGCACGCATCGGCGCCTACATGGAGCGCAAGCGCCTGCGCGACCAGGAGCGGGCCTTCCTCGCCCAGCTCCAAGCCGAGCGAGCCAAGTCCGAACGCCTCCTGCTCAACATTCTTCCCAAGGCCATCGGCGAGCGCCTCAAGGCCGGCGAGCAGACAATCGTCGACGCCGTACCGGAGGCGACCGTGCTCTTCGCGGACATCGTGGGTTTCACCCGGATCGCCGCAACGCTCGCGCCGGCCCAGACCGTCACCCTGCTCAACGAGATTTTCTCCGACTTTGACCAGCTCGCCGAACAGACGGGCGTGGAAAAGGTGAAGACCATCGGGGACTCCTACATGGTGGTGTGCGGCGTGCCGATTCCCCTCGCCGATCACGCCATCCGCTGCGCCGACATGGCGCTGCAGATGCTCGACGTCATCGACAAGTTCAACCGTCGCAACGGCCTTCGCTGGACCATCCGTATCGGCATGCACTCCGGTCCGCTTGTCGCCGGCATCATCGGCTACAAGAAATTCGCATACGATCTCTGGGGCGACACGGTCAACATCGCCAGCCGCCTTGAGTCGCACGGCGAACCGGGCGTCCCGCAGGTATCCGCAGCCACGGCCGAGAAGCTCTCCTCGCATTACCTCCTCGAGCAGCGGGGCATGGTCGAGCTCAAGAACCGCGGCGAGATGATGGCCTACCGTCTCCTCGGCAAGGCCTAGGACCGAGCATCGGAAACAGACCGTGATTCAACCGCGGATGGACACGGATCCGATCCTCAAGTCGCGGCTGATTGATCTACAGCGTTTTAAGTTCAGATGTAGCCGGGGTCGCTGACCCCGGGGTTCGAAATCTTTCGCTGAAATATCCCGGATCGGGGTCAGCGACCCCGTCTACACCTTTACCGGAGCGGCTCTAGATACTCTGTCTGGATCGAGTTTGATCCGTGTCCATCCGTGGTTAAAACGGATTGAATGGATCGTGCCGGATCAGCGGTTCACCAGGAAATTCGCGATCACCGGCAGAACCTCCGCGTCGGCATCGTTGAGCACGTAGTGGCCGGCGTCCTTGAGATAGAGCGTCTTGGCCTGCGGCAGCCGGCGGCGCCACTCGTCGTAGAACGAATCGTTGAAACAGAAATCCTGACCGCCCCAAACAATCAGTGCCGGATTCGTCGCAAACTGGGCCAGTCCCGCGGCGGTCGCCGTCAGCACCGGCCAAGTCGGATGGGCATCGCTCATCGGAATGTCCTTCACGAACGCGTCAACCGCCACGCGATCCGCCCACGAGCCATACGGCAGCAGGAAGCCGCGCTTCTCCACCGGCGAGAGGACGCGCCGATGCATCGACATCCAGGTCGCCGGCCAGGCAAAACCGTTCAGCCCGCGCACCAGCGCCGTGCCGATGCCGCGTAGCTTGCAGAGTGCGATCCGCAACGGAATGCGCTTGGACGGAAAAGCCCCGGTATTGAGCACGACCAGCCGTCCGATCAGTTCCGGATGGCGCGCGGCAAAACCGAAGCCGATCGCGCCGCCCCAATCGTGAACCACCAGGTGCACCTTCTTCAGGCCGAGCGTCGCCACCAGTGCCGCCACGTCGTCAATGCGAGTCGCCAGGGTGTAGGCGTAATCCTGCGGCTTGTCCGACAAGCCCATGCCGATGTGATCCGGCACCACGCAACGCAGCCCAGGCGCCACCGCCCGGATCAGATCGCGGTAATAAAACGACCACGTCGGATTACCATGCAGCATGAGGACCGCCTCGTCGCCCGCGCCCTCGTCGATATAGCTCATCCGCGCACCATGCGGCGTGGTGAACGCCTTCGGCGTGAAGGGATAGATGGGTTTGAGCCAGTCGGGAACGGTCATGGAAGAAGTCGGAGTTGTCGGTTCGGATTATCCACCCTCACCACTCCAGGGCCAGCATCAGACAGTTCAGGCCGCTGCCGATGCCGAGCAGGCCCACGCGGTCGCCCGCCTTGATCGCACCGGCCTCCACCGCGGCCGCCAGCGTCGCGGGCAGCGCAACTGAGCCGGTGTTGCCGAGGGTCTCGAACGTCGAGAAATCCTTCGCGAGGTCGAGGCCGAGCGACTCGTACAACTTGCGGCGATGCGTGCTGCCAACCTGATGACAGATGAAGCGTTGCGTGGTCGCCGCATCCCAGCCGGACACCTGCGTAAATTCCGCCCACGTGTCCTTGGCGAGGGCAAGGCCGGCGACCAGCAGACTTTCCGAGTCGGTCTGCATCGCGAGCGCATCCGCGCCATGCGTATCACCTTGGCAAAGTTCGCTGTGTTCGGTCGCCGCGCGCGCGACGCCCGCGAGCAGGCGGTGCGGACGCGCTCCGGCCGGCAGCAGGTCGCGATGGCACACCACCGCACCGACCGCGCCGGAACCAATCGTGAGATTGGCAAAGTAGGGTTTGATGCCGTTGCGATCCAACGCCTGCGCCAGCAGCGTGCGCAGGGTCTGCTCGACCAGCGGCCGGCCGTTTTCGCCAGCGACAACCAGAGCGCACCGGATCTGCCCCGACTCAATCATGCTCGCCGCCAGCGTCAGCGAATTCAGAAAGCCGAGGCAGGCGTTGGAGACGTCGAAGATCTGCGCCGTGGCCGGCAGTCCGATCTTGCGATGGGCGAATGACGCGGTGGCCGGCTCAAGCATGTCGCGGGAAACCGCGGCGTGGATGAAAAGTTCAACCTGATCTGCCTTGAGTCCGGACTTGGCGAGGACAGCCCGGCCCGCGGCGGCACTGGCGTCGGACGGACGCGTGCCCTCCGGCCATACGCGCCGCTCGCGGATACCGGTCATGAGTTCCAGGCGGCCGAACGGCAGCTTCAGACGCTCGTACAGCGGCCGCAGTCGCTCCTCGATCGCTGTCGTCGTGAGCACCTCCGACGGCAGCGCGACGGCCAGGGACTCGATGCAGGTGGATGCGAATTTCATTCGCAAGACTCCACCTGGCAGAGGGCAGAAGCCAGAGCCCGGAGGCCAGATGGCAGAAGAGACCCAGCTCTGATCCGATACCAAGGCTGCCGTTTTTCCGGGAGCGTCCTCATAGGCCTCTCTCCGCGTTCGGGGCTCCGGCCTCTGGCTTCTGGCCTCTGGTTTCGACTCGCATGGCGAGTCGAATGATCTCCTTGTCGTAGAAATTGCTGCCGAGACCCGCGTCGACCACCAAGGTCGTGCCATTGAGGCCGCTGCTGCGGTCGCTGAGGAGGAAGAGCGTCGCATCGGCGACTTCCTGCGTGGAGAGATTGCGGCGACGGAACGTGAGTTTCTCCGTGTAAAGATAGCTCTCCGCGTAGCCCGGAATGCCGGCGGACGCGCTGGTCTTGAGCGGACCGGCGCCGACCACATTGAAGCGGATCTCCGAGTCGGCACTGAAGGACTTCGCGAGGAAGCGCGCCGCGGAATCGAGCGCCGCCTTGATCGGGCCCATGTAGCCGTAGTTGTCGGGCGTGACGGTGAGCGACGAGATGCCGATCGTCACGACCGAGGCGCTCTTCGTGAGGAGCGGCTTGAACGCGCGGGCCACCTCGACGAGCGAGAACGCCGAGATCGCGGTCGCCTGGAGAAAGTCCTTTCGGTTGGTCTCGTGGAAGGGCTTGAACCCCTCGCTGTAGTTGGCGAACGCGATCGAGTGGACTATCCCGTGCAGCGGCGCGAGGCCGGCCGCGGAGACATCGGCCGCAAGCTTCTCGACCGAACCCTCCTGTTCGACATCGCAGAGAAACACCGGCTTGCCCGCGAGCAGGGTTTCCAGGGATTTTTTGCGCGCCTCGGACCGCACGCTGTAGATCACGCGCGCCCCCTGCTCCTCCAGCGACTTGGCAACAAACCACGCGACGCTCTTCCTGTTGGCGACGCCCAGAACGAGAAACGTTTTGCCGGCAAGTTGGAGAAAATCAGGCATAGCTCGGAAGTAAGATCAGGATGGAACCACGAAATACACGGAACACACGAAAATCAGCAGGATTAAGGTATCGAATCAGAACCTCTTGAGTCCGTTTGATCGTTAGCGGATCCCTTTCGTGTGTTCCGTGTATTTCGTGGTTTCTCTCTCCGTAAGGTCATTATGCCGTCTGCTGGCCTTCCGGGGTTTTCCACGCGACGGCGAAGTCGACCGTGAGGACGCGGGTGCCGTCGGCCTTCTTGATCGCGCCACCCATCATGGTGAAGCCACCCATGGCTTCCTTCTTCTTCACCTCGATCAGGATCTCGTCACCCGGATAAACCGGATTGCGGAAGCGCACATCCGCGATCTTGGCGAGCAACGGAACCCCTTCACCGGGCTTGGCTCCGGCCGCGAGCGCCTGCTTGGCCATGAAGAGCGCCCCCGTCTGGAAAACGGCTTCGCACAGGAGCACGCCTGGGGTGATCGGCGCGCCCGGGTAATGCCCCTTGTAGAAATCCTCGTCCGCGCGCCAGGTGCGCCGGGCCACCAGGCTCTCGGGCGTCTCGGAGACGATCGCGTCAACAAAAAGAAACGGCGGCCGGTGCGGGATGAGATCGGTGACGTCGGACATGGTGAGGAGGAAGGTCAACGACACCGGGCGGAAGCCCTCCCCGCAAGGTCAGAAATTGGGCTGAAGGAGCGAGTAGCGGGTAGTGAGTAGCGAGTAGATTCTGGAAACAGACCAGTCTGGGTTCGATTCGTTCTCGTTCTCGTAATCTTTCGCGCTCTCCGGTCTTGGAATCCGGGTTTCGAGCTCTCTCCGGACCGGCCTTAGCGAGGCCGGCTACACTGAGAGAACGAGAACGAGCGCCCGCCTTTCCTACCTCCCCTTGCGCGTGCGCCAGTGGGCGCCGGGTTTGCCCTTGGAGTGCCAGTTGGGGTTGCCGCCGCCAAAGGGACGACTGCTCGACTTCTTGCTCTGGTTGCGACCGGCGTCGCCCTTTTGCTGACCGCCCGCGCCAAGGGACTGCTGGTGCCCGGCCCGCTTGGGCGCGTTGGCCAGCGGATTCGCCGGATCGATGCGAACTGGCTGCCCACCCTCGTAGGCAAAGCCGTCGAGCACGCGCACCGGGATCTTCATCCCGATCAGGCGCTCGATCGCGGCGAGTTCGTTCGCTTCCTGGGGCGTGACGAGGGTGAGCGCATCGCCGGTCTCGGCGGCGCGGCCGGTGCGACCGATGCGGTGAACGTAGTCCTCGGCATGGAGCGGCACGTCATAGTTGATCACGTGGGACACCCCTGCGATGTCGATGCCGCGCGCAGCGATATCCGTCGCGACAAGGATGCCGCGTTTGCCCGTGCGAAAGGCCTCCAGCGCCTTCACGCGCTCGGCCTGGCTGCGTTCGCCGTGGATGACGCTGACCGGATGGTTCTCGATCCGCAGGTGGTGCGCGATGCGGTCGGCGCCTTTCCGCGTGCGCGTAAAGACGATGACGCTCGTGAACTCGTCGCGCTCGAGCAGCGCGAGCAGAAGATCGAACTTCTGATGCTCCGCCACCGCATGGACCGCGTGATTGACCGAATCGGTGACAGGCTTGGCCCGGGCGATCTCGATCCGGACCGGATCCTTCAGGGCAAAGCGCGCCACCTCCTCCAGCTTGGGCGGGATCGTGGCGGAGAAGAGGAGCGTTTGCCGCGTCGGCGGGCAGAGCTTGGTGATCGCCTTGACGTCCTCAATAAAGCCCATGTCGAGCATGCGATCGACCTCGTCGAGGACGAGAACCTCAATCGAATCCATTCGGACGAGCGTTCCCTCAAGAAAATCGCGGAGGCGTCCGGTCGTCGCGATGATGACATCGACCCCGGCGCGCAGCGCGTTTCGCTGCGGCCCGAGCGTAACGCCGCCGTGAAGGGTGACGGACTTGAAATCGCAGAACTGCCCGAGTTCCTGAAACGATTTCTCCACCTGCATGGCCAGCTCGCGCGTCGGCTCCAGCACGAGCACACGCGGTCCGGTGTTTCGATGCGGCCCCAGCCGGTTCAAGATCGGCAGGACAAACGCGGCGGTCTTGCCCGTGCCCGTCTGCGCCGAAGCCACCAGATCTCGCCCGGACAACACGACCGGAATCGCCTGCGCCTGAATTGGAGTGGGTGCCGAGTACCCCAGCGCCTGCGTGGAACGGACGAGGCTGGAATAGAGACCGAGTTGAGCAAATGGCATGGCATCACTTCAGCGCGACCCAAGATTGAAAGCGAGTGCTGGTCTTTTGATGAAGGCAGCACCACATTTTTGATACTTACTTGCATTCAATCCACCCCACTTTACGGCTCATCTAATCTCGTCGGGTGCTCCACTCTTTACAGATTCGCGTGATCCAACCGACATCGCCGCAAAATCATGGCCACCCTCTCGGCAACCCGCACGGATCAACCCCGTAGCGCCGGGATCGATCATCTCCGGATCGGGCTCACGGCGCTTGTGATCCTGCACCACACGGCCATCGCCTACGGTGGTTCCGGCGGGTGGTACTGGCGCGAGGAACCCAACGCATCCCAGCCCGCGTTGCTGATGTTCAATGCCTTTAATCAGTCCTTCTTCATGGGCCTCTTCTTTCTGCTCGCCGGGTACTACACCCCTGCGTCCTACGAGCGAAAGGGAATGGCGCATTTTCTCATCGACCGGCTTTGGCGGCTGGGCGTGCCGCTGGTGATTTATTTTTTCGTGCTCGCACCGCTCACGATCGCCTTGGCCCGCACGAGCCAGGGCCACGCCTTCCTGCCCGGATGGTGGGCGATGATCCGCAAGGGCGAGTTCGAGCCCGGGCCACTTTGGTTTGCCGAAGCGCTGCTGATTCTCGCGGGAGCCTATGTGCTGTGGCGGAAGTTCCGTCCTGTACCGGGAGACGCGGTGGAACTGCCGCGCTTTCGAAGCCTGGCCATCGCAGCCCTGCTGCTCGGCGGCGTCTCGTTTCTGGTTCGGCTGGTGATACCCGTCGGGCAGAATTGGGCGTGGCTCCAACTCGGCTACTTTCCCTGCTACCTCTATCTCTACGCCGCTGGCTGCGCGGCGAGGCAGTCCGGCCTGCTCGAGCGCATCACCTACGAACAGGCCAGGCCCTGGCTCTACGTTTCATTGTTTGCGGTTCTTGCGATGCCCTTCGTCCTTTTTCTCAAACTCGCCGAAGGCCCGTTCGAAGGAGGCTGGAATGGCAATGCCCTCTTCTATGCATTCTGGGATCCCCTCGTGAGCTGGGGCATCATGCTCGGATTGCTGTGGGCCGCCCGGACCAAGTGGTCGCAGCCCACAAGGCTTACGGCCTGGCTGGGGCGACAGGCGTATGGCGCCTTCATCGTCCATCCCCCCGTCGTGGTTGGCCTGAGCCTGCTGGCCACAAGCTTGGCCCTGCATCCTTTGGCGAAGTTTGCCCTCGTTGGGGTGATCGCCTGCGTTAGCAGCTTTTTCGCCGCGGCCCTGCTGCGCGCCATTCCCGGAAGCAGACGCGTACTGTGATTGGCTTTCCCAAAGCCGATTGGCCGCAAGAAGGCACCACGACCTCAAATCAAGCAAGGGACTTGCCTTAAGCGAAAAAAGGAGGATGGTAACCTCATTGGCAGTGAGCCTGATCCTCCCCGGATCGGGCGGCAAACACCCCAGCGCAGAACACTCATCCCCATGAAGCTTCGTCGCCTGCTCGCGCCCGTCGCGCTTTGGGCGAGGCGGAGAAAGTCCGGGCTCGAACCCCATCCTATCATGAAAACCACCCTGCGCTCGGCGGTCCTCGTCCCACCTCTGTTTTGTCTCAGCGCACTCCTCCTAACGAGTGGGTGCTTCACATCCTACCACACGGAGCGGCGCTTGGCCGTGATCGAGTTCGTCAACAACCCTTCCATTCCATCGGGTGTGTCTCTTGAGGTGCAACCCATTCAAAAGGAGCTCAAGGCGCTTCTCAAGACGCATGACCTCCTGCTTTCAACCGATCGCAAGCGCGCACAGTGGGTCGCCTATGTCGACGCCACGTTCCCCGCCCACTCGGAAGATCCCCTGAATCTTAGGTTGGTCACCGTGAACTTCAATCCGGACCGGGTAAGTCCCACCTCCATTCCCGCTGAAGCGCGCCGGAGCCAGCCACCGGATCATCCCTCGTTCAAGTTAGCCGAACAACTTGAGCGCACCGCTCAATCCGCAGCGAACTCGCCGGATTGATCGCCTCGTCGCACGCGGGACGTAAACCGCTGAAAGCCTGGCGGCCTCGCTCCAAATTTTATTCTGTAGCGGGAGCATCCTGCTCCCGGATCGTCGGCACAGGGGATGACTTGGGGCGGAAACGGAGCAGCTTGCTCCCTCACAGCAAGGGACCGATCAGCGATCACCGGCCTCAGCGAGGCCGGCTACATTGCGGCCGGGGCCTGCTGTTTCAGCGCGAAGAGGTGCTTGTCGATCTTGTTGGCGGTGATGACGCCGTAATTGATCGTCCCCAGCCAGCCCGACATGATGATGCCCACGCTGCCGGCATGGAAGAGCCCAGGGAGCTTCTCCGACAGGTTCATCGAAACCGGCAGGCCCTCGAACTTGGTGCCGAAGGACGTGCCGCCGGTGTGAGTCGTGTAGCGCTCAATCGTGCGGGGCGTGGCCGCCTCCTTCCAATCAATCTTCGCGCTGACTCCGGGAATGTACTTCTCGAGCGAGGCAATCGCCTCGTCGATCAGGCGCTGCTTGTGCCTCTCGTAGTCCTCAGGCGAAAGCGCATTCCAGTCGGGATAGCGACCGTTGAGCGACGCGACCACGGTGTAGCGATCCGATCCCGGGCGCGTGTCGGGGTAATAGACCGAGAACGTGCGGCTCGTGGTGTGCAAATCCGTGAGCTCCTGCGGGCTGTACTTGGGCGCGTCCGACGTGAACACGAGATCCCCGATATGCGGGATGCTCTCGCCCTTGCGGATGCCGAGATAGACCTGGCACGAGCTGGTGTTGATCCGCACAGCCTTGGCCTGCTCGACAAAGTCCGCCGGAAAGTTCTCCTCGCCCGCGAGCTTGAAGATCGTGTTCTTGATGTTCGCGTTGGAGAGCACGGCCTTGGCGCGGATGATGCGGCCGCTCTTTGCCACAATACCCGCCGCCACCTTGCGACCGTCGCGCTCCTCGACATGAATGCGGTCGACGAGGACCTTCTTGCGCAGCTCGACGCCGTTGCGCTTGAGCTCGTCGGTCATCTTCTCGATCAGCAGATCCGATCCACCGCGGAAGGTGTACACGCCCGAGCCCATGAAGTTGGAAAACACGATGCCGAAGGTGATCGCCGGATCGTCGAGCGTGGAGCCATTGGCGTAGGCAATCGGCTCCATCAGCAGGCGGTGCACATCGTCGCGGCCGGGGAAGAAACGGTTGAACATCTCCCCGGTCGTCTCCGGGTTGTTGTCGTAGTAGTTCATCGCCCGCAGGTGGTCGTAGAACGCCTCGACCTGCTCGCGGGGCAGCTTGAACTGCTCGACCAGCACGCGGGTGTAGTCCTCGCGGGTGAAGGTCGTCCACACATCCATCTGAGGATTGATGAAGCGGATATCCTTCAGCTGCACGATCGAGTCAGAGATCTCCTTCGTCCAATAGCGACGGCAGCTCTTGATCATGCCGCTCGGGAAACCATGCAGGGAAATGTCGAAAATGTGCCCACCCTTACGCGTGAACCAGGTGGCGAGCCCGCCGTATTGGTAGTGGTGCTCGAGGAGGAGCACCTTGTGGCCCGCCTTGGCGAGGACGTTGGCCCCGGTCAATCCGCCCAAGCCGCTGCCGATGACGATGACGTCATACTCATCCGCCACTCCTTTGAGCCAGTCGTAAGCCATGGAAAGGGTGAGTGAACCCGGGTCGCCCGCGAGGGCAAGGGGTTTTCAGTGGTTCAAACCCAGGTCACACGCTGGGTGAGCGCGAACCATCGCGAAAAACCGAATGACGAAGCACGAATGACCAATCTTCCCCAAGCCTCAACCCGGAGTCGTTCGTCATTCTGGTTTCGTCATTCGGGTTTCTGCCGCAAAGGCAGTCCTAGGGCAGCTTGGCCTGGACCAGCTTGCTGGCGGCGGAGAAGTCGATCAGCCCGGCCTCGGGGCGCTGCTTGAGTGCGGCGATGACCTTGCCCATCTCCTTCTTCGACGCAGCGCCGGTGGCAGCGATCGTCTCGACCACGATCGCCTCAAGCTTGGCCGGATCGAGACCGGCCGGGAGGTACTTTTCCAGGACGGCGATCTCAGCGGCGTTTGCGGCGGCAAGGTCGGCGCGGCCGCCTTTCTCGAACTCGGCCTTGGCGTCGGTCAGGTTCTTCACCGACTTGCGCAGCGTGGCGATGACCAGCGGCTCCTCAATGGGCTTGTTCAGATCCATCGCGGCGCGCTGGATCGCGGCATCCGCGGTACGCAGGATCGTGGCCTTGCCACTGTCGCGCGCCTTCATGGCGCCAATGATGTCGGCTCGGAGCGTCTCGTAGGTCGTGGGCATGATTTCCAAGCCTGTGCGCCAGGCGATCCGTTGTCGATAAGTGTGTGGCCCACAGGGCACCGCTTCGGCCGAGAAGTCAGAATTCAGGAGTCAGGAGGTCGGACTACTGACTCCTGAATTCTCGCTCCTGACTTCTTTTCAAACATCACCCCATCAACGTCAGCACGATCCCTGCGACAATGCCGATCACCGCGGGCAGCTTTTGCCGGCCGTTCTGTTCCTTGAACAGGAGAATGCTCCCGCCAAAAGCGACAAGGATGCTGGCCCGGCGTAGGCTGTACACGATCGAGATCAGGGCCTCGTCGTCGCGCAGCGCGCCGAAATAGAGATAGTCAGCGACCAGCAGGCCGAACGAAACCAGCAGGATGCTCCAGCGCCAGTGAAACACGTTGCGCTGCCATAAACGGAAGTACCAACCGAGCACGACCGGCAGGAACAGCAGCGCGAGGTAGATGGAGAACCAGCACTGCACCGTCGCAACCGAGTAGCCCACGCGGCCGAGCAGGTACTTGTCGTACAGACCGCTGGCCGCGCCAAGCAGGGTCGAGGCGATGAGAAAACCAATCCACTTGTCGCGATGGAAATGGATACCCTCCTTGCGCCCGGCGAGCGACAGGCCCGCAAACGAAGCCAGGGTGATCACGATGCCCAGTCCCTCCAGCCAGGAAGGCCGCTCGCCAAGGATGAGGACCGCGCCCAGAAGGGTCCAGATCGGGCCCGTGGCGCGCACCGGCGAGGCGAGCGACAGCGGCAGGTGCTTGACCGCGAAGTAACCACAGATCCACGACGCCGCCACGATCGTGGCCTTGAGCAACATCTGCAGGTGCTGAAACGGCGTGAGTGGGTCGACGTGCAGTCCTGCGGGCAGACCGGACGGCAGGATCGCCGCTGCCGCGAGTAGCACCCCCCACACGAGGGCGCTGCACACATTTGCCCAAAAGAGCACCGGGAGCACGGCGTTGTCGCGGACCGCGTGCTTGGTCGCGAGGTCGTAGAGGCCGTAGAAAAACGCCGAGAGGAGCGAGGCGACAATCCAGTCCATGCGGTGCGGTCAGCCAGCGAAGCCTGGCTAACCCTTTCCTTGCAGCACGTGGAAATTCGCCATCGAAATGCCGCTGAGCATGGCGCCGACAATGCCAAGAAAACCCTGGTCGGTGCCACAGAGATAAAGGTTCGCGAGATCGGTCTTCCCGTTGCGCACCTTCGTCGCCGAGCCGTAGATCGCGCCGGCGGCGTGACCCGTGAACTTAGTGATCGTGCGAGGCGTGAACATATCCGTGGCCAGCGTCGCCTGCTTCAGTGCGTCCGGCGAAGAGAGCGGCGGCAGGAAACGCTGCGCGCTGCGCTGGATCTCGCCGTACCAACCCTGCTTGTCCGCCCGGTAAAGCTCCTGCGGCAGCGTCGCCCAGCGGTCGTAGTTCGCGAGACACGTAACGCGGAAAATGCCCTCGGGCAGTTCGCGGTCAGGGCCGTAGTCAAAATTGTTGGGCAGGCAGATCACGCCGCTGCGCGTGTCGACCTGGACGTCGTTCGGCCGTGCATAGGTGAAACGCGCGGAGTCGTTGAAGAAGATGATCGTATCATCGCCCCAGCCCAGCGCGGCCGGCTGCTGCTTGAGGATCGTGATGGTCTCGCAGTAGGAGAGCCGGCCGGCCTTTGCTGAGCCGGTGGCGGTCGGGCCGAGGGCCGATGAGGCGATCAGCGCCTCCGTCTCCGGCAGACCGATGGAGCTGATGACATGGTCGGCGGTGATGCCCTCCCCGCTGTCGAGAAGCAGCGCGGAAGCGCGTCCTTCGCGGGCGATGATGCGCTGGACGCCGCACTTCACCCGTCGCTCGCCGCCCGCCGCACGGTACTTTTCGAGGAGGACGCGCAGGATCACACGTACACCATCGAACGGACGTGCGAAGCCCTCGAGGAAGAGGGCCTTGAACATGATCACGGCCTGGCCGAACTCCATGTCTCGCTCCTGAGCGCTGCCATAGTACATCAGCGGGCAGAAGATCATGTCCTCCAGCAGCGGATCGGAGATGTGCCGGCGCACCACCTCGCGGGCCGAAACGGGCGCAGCGTCGAGCGAAACGTCGTCGTAGGTCCGGATCACGTCGACCAAGCGGCGGAAGCCGTCGATCTGCTGTGGAAACACGCGGGCGATCTCCGCCTCGAAGACGGCGAAATCATTGGTGAAGCGCAGCGACGTCTCCCCGCGCGGGCCGAACGCGATGCGCGACTGCTTCTGCTCGCAAAGCGCGAACTCGTCGCGATCGATGCGGAGCTGACGGAGAAGTTTGCCGAGCGGCGTGCCCTTCACGCCCGGGCGGACGAAATTGGTCATCGCGTGGAGGCCCACGTCGTACTTCCGCCCGTCGATGCTATAAAAACCGTTCAGCCCGCCGACCGAATTGTGGCGCTCGAAGATGCAGACCTTTTTGCCGAAGTGCGCCAACCGGATGCCCGCCGCCAGGCCCGACATGCCCGCGCCGATGATGGCAACGTCGTAGTGGGTGGCGGTGTTCATGGAGAGACGAGACCGGATGTTTTAACCACAGATATCACAGATGGGCACTGATCCGATCCCGGAGGAGAAACCACGAACTACACGGGACACACGAAATTCGGAGAATCCGAACCCAGAAGAATCTTTTCGTGTGTTGAGTGTAGTTCGTGGTGATCAATGCATGGTCATCGCTGCGCACGAAAAAGGCCGGGACAAGGTCCCGGCCGCGATTCGGTGCTGCGACGAACGGGGATCAACCCTTGGCCGCGAGTGCGTTGAACTTGGGCGTCAGGTACTCGGCGCAGCTGTCGAGCGACGCGAGCTGGACGTAGTCGGCTTCCGGCACCTCGATGCTGTGGCGCTTGCGGAGCTCCATCACGATGTCCAGGAAGTCCATGGAATCGAGCTGGAGCTGGTCGCGCAGGCGGACGTCCGGCTTCACGCTGGAAAGATTTTCATCAGGCGCGATGTCCGCGATGATATCGAGGACCACCTGTTTGCATTCGTCTTTGGTCATGGGTGTTGGCGAAGGGACAGTTATGCGACAAAACGCTTCACAATCAACGTGGAATTTATCCCTAACATGCCGAAGGAGTTGTTAAGGATCGCGTCGACTTTGGCCGCCTTGACCGGGTGATTCAGAACCAGCCCCGGGATCGCGCACTGCGGGTCGAGGTTGTCGACATTGATTGTCGGATGAACCACAAGGTCGTCGAAGGACGGAAGATTGCCGGCCAGTTCGAGCGCACCCGCAGCGCCCATGCAGTGGCCGATAAAGCTCTTGGTGTTGTTGATATGGGTGTCGGGGCAGCCCTCGCCGAACACGGCGCGAATCGCCTCGCACTCCTGGATGTCGCCGAGCGGCGTGGCGGTGGCGTGCGTGTTGACGATGTGGATGTCTCGGGCCTCAAGCTTGGCGTTCGCGAGCGCCTTGCGCACACACTCGGCCTGACGCGTGGGATTCGGCAGCACGTAATCGCTGGCGTCGCTGTTCACGCAGTAGCCGCCGATCTCGCCGTAGATCTTGGCGCCGCGTTTGAGCGCATCCTCTAGCCGCTCGAGCGTGTAAAGCGCCCCACCCTCGGAAACGACGATGCCGTTGCGGGCGAGGTCGAAGGGCCGCGAGGCCTTGAGGGGATCATCGTGGGTCGCCAGCGCGCCCTGGGACTTGAAGCCGGCAAAGATGCCAAAGGTGTGAATGCTCTCGCTGACGCCGCCGCAGATCGCGAGGTCGACCTCACCGAGGCGCAGCATTTGCGCCGCGTGGATCAGGCCCATGTTGCCCGCCGCACAGGCCGCACCGATCGTGTAGGCCGGTCCGGTCGTACCGAGGTTGAGCGACGTCTCGCCCGCCGGGTTGTTGGCGACGGTGCGCGGATTGTGGTAGTGGGACCAGAACTTGGTGTCGTAGTTGAACTTGGAGATGTTGTAGATCTCGTTCTCCGTCTCGACGTTACCGTGCTCGGTGCAGCCGATGTAGATGCCAACCCGGTCCTTGACGAGTGCGTCGACCGCCAGGCCGCTGTCCGCCAGGGCTTCGCGCGCGCAGTAGATCGAAATCGAGCCCGCCCGCGTGCCGACGCGCAGCTCTTTCTTCTTCTGGTACTTGAGAGCGTCGTAGTGGCAAACGCCGGCCAGCAGCGTGCCCATGTAGCGGACCTCGAGCCGCTCGATGCCCGCCACGCCGGTCAGCAGGTTTTTCCGGAACTCCGTCAGGGTATTCCCGTTCGGGGCCGTCAGGCCAACACCGGTGATGACGATTCGAGGCAGCGAAGAGGACATGGAGGAAGAAACCGCTAGCCAACACCGCCCCGAAAGCAATACAAGCCTCGGAACATGAACGTTCTTGTCGTCGGGGGCGCCGGTTATATCGGCAGCCATTGCGTCCGCCAATTGCTTGCCGCCGGTCATAACCCGGTGGTGCTGGACAACTTGGTGTTCGGGCACCGCGAGGCCGTCCCGGAGGACGTTCCGTTCTACCCGGTCAACCTCGGCAACGAAAGCGAGGTCGGGAAGATCATCCGCAAGGAAAAGATCGAGCTCGTGATGCACTTTGCCGCCTACGCCTACGTCGGCGAGAGCGTGAACGACCCGCTCAAGTACTACTTCAACAACGTTGTCGGTCCGCTGCACCTCCTCCGCTGCATGATCGGCATGGGGGTGAAAAAATTCGTCTTCTCCTCAACCTGCGCGACCTACGGCATCCCGGAAAAGATGCCCATCGTCGAGACCTCCCCCCAGGCCCCGATCAATCCCTACGGCCAGACCAAGCTCGATCTCGAGACCGCCCTCAAGGCGATCTCCTCCGCCAACGGGCTCAGTTTCGCCGCCTTCCGCTATTTCAACGCCGCCGGTGCGGCCGCGGACGGCACGATTGGCGAGGACCACAATCCCGAGACGCACCTGATCCCGCTCGCCATCGACGCCGCCACCGGCCGCCGCCCGGCCCTGCAGGTCTTCGGCGGGGACTACCCCACGCCGGATGGCACCTGCCTCCGCGACTATGTTCACGTCGATGATCTCAGCCGCGCGCACATCGCGGTTTTCGAGAAGCTCGAGACGCCCGGCACCCAGCTCTTCTACAACCTCGGCACCGGCAAGCCCACCTCCGTCCTCGAGGTAATTCGCGCCGTGGAAAAAGTCTCCGGCCTGAAGGTCCCCTACACCGTGGCGCCGCGCCGCGCCGGCGACCCACCCGCGCTCTACGCCGATTCGACCAAGGCCGTCACAGAGCTTGGCTGGAAAATCGAGTACCCCGACATCGAGTCGATCGTCGCCACCGCCTGGGCCTGGCACGCGGCGAAACCCAC
>CAYWRG010000005.1:50432-66626 GCA_964460715.1 uncultured Opitutus sp.
GAAGTCAGTTTCACTGATTCCCGACCTCCGATCTCGAAACAGTGACCTCTGACATCTGACCTCAGCTCTAAGGCACGGCGAACGCCGCGCCTCAGATCTTCAGCCCGAGGTCGCCAATGCGCTTGCGCAGCGTCGCGCGGGTCATGCCCAATTTTTCGGCGGCCTTGGCCTGATTGCCGTTCTCGGCCGTGAGGACGCGGACGATCATCTCGCGCTCAAGGCGCTCAAGAATCGGCTCGGGCCCGACGGCAAGTGCCGTGTGGATATAATCCAAGACCGACCCAATCGTCAGACCGGCCGACGGGGCCACCGCCACAGGCTCGGCTGCCGCCGGGACTGCGGGCACAAACGGAGCCGCCGAAGCGCTGCGCTCCATCACCTGGACGGCCGGTGCGCTCGCCGGTTCTGCGGCCGCAGCCGGCACCGCAACCGTCACGGGCGGCTGGTGCGCGGCCGCCTCGCGGATCTCCGCCGGCAGATCCTTCAACAAAATCGTCTCGCCCTGCGCGATGACCGCGCTGCGGTAAATGACGTTCTCCAGCTCGCGCACGTTGCCCGGCCAGCGGTGCCGAACCAGGACTGACATCGCCTCAGGCGAAACCTTGCTCGAGCGCGCCTTGCGCTGCTTGAGGAGATTCTGGAGGCAGAAATCGACGATCTGCGGAATGTCCTCCGGTCGCTCGCGCAGCGGCGGCATCTTGATGCGCACGACGTTGAGCCGGTAGTAGAGATCCTCGCGAAATGTCTTCGCCTTCACCATCTCCTCCAGGTCCTTGTTCGTCGCGGCGAGGATGCGGACGTCGACCTTGATCGTATCAACACCGCCCACGCGCTGAATTTCGCCCTGCTGGAGAACGCGGAGAATTTTCGTCTGCGTCGCGAGCGCCATGTCACCGATCTCGTCGAGGAAGATGGTGCCGCCGTCACAAAGCTCAAACTTGCCGAGGCGCTGGCCGGTCGCGCCGGTGAACGAGCCTTTCTCGTGACCAAAGAGCTCGCTCTCGATCAGATTGTCCGGAATCGCAGCGCAATTCACCGCGATGAAGGGCTTGGCCGCGCGATGCGAGTGCTTCCAGATCGAGCGCGCGACGAGCTCCTTGCCCGTGCCGCTTTCGCCCGTGATCATGACGGTCACATCGCTGGCAGTGACCTGGCCGATGATCTTGAAGACATCCTGCATGACCGGCGAGGAACCGACGATGCCTTCCTTGTAGTCCTCGCTGTTGATGGTCGGCTTGTAGTCGCCGACGGCGCGGAGATCGGCGTGCGCCTTGAGCGCATTCTCGGCGATCGACAGCACCTTCGCCGGGTCAAACGGCTTCATGATGTAGTCGAACGCGCCATACTTCATGGCCTCGATCGCGGTCTGCGCCGTGCCAAAGGCCGTCATCAGGACGACCATCTGACGCGCATTGATCGAGCGGATGTGCTGGAGTGTCTCGATGCCGCTCATCCCGCCCATGCGGATATCGAGAAAGATGAGGTCCGGGGCGGGACCTTTTTTGACGGCGGCGATCCCCTGCTCACCGCTGGCGGCCTCGATCACCGTGTAGGTGCGGGACGACAACACACGCGTGAGCGAATAGCGGATCTCGGAATCATCGTCGATGACGAGGATGGTCGGCTGTTTGGCGGCGGAGTCGGGCATCGTTGGTTCGCCCCGCGAAAGGCGCCGGTTCGGCGCTGGCGCTTTTCGCAAAGCTCGCTCTGATTAGGGCACATGCTCGGCTGGTCAATCAACTTGTTCCGCATTCGCGGCATTCAACTCTCGCTCCATGTGAGTTTTCTCCTGCTCCTCGCCTACGTGGCCTGGGAGGGTTGGTGGACCGATGGCGGGCTCGGTCTGGCGTGGAGTCTGGCCTTTTTCCTCCTGCTGTTCACTTGCGTGGTGCTGCACGAGCTGGGGCACTCCTTCATGGCCCGGCGTTTTGGGGTCAATGTCCCGCGCATCCTGTTGCTGCCCATAGGCGGAATGGCCGAGTTCGACTCGATTCCCCGGCGTCCACGCAGCGAGATCCTGATCGCGCTGGCCGGCCCGGCCGTGAACTTCCTCATCGTCGCCATCCTCATCATCGGCGTGCGCTTTCCGGCGGGCTGGATGGAGGTCGAGACCGAACTCTCGCTCCCCGAGCTTGGGCGATACCTCGTGGTATTAAATTTGGTCATGGGAACCTTCAACCTCGTACCGGTGTTTCCCATGGACGGAGGTCGCGTGTTCCGGGCGCTGCTCGCGATCCGGCTGCCTTATGTCCGGGCCACCTTTTACGCCGCTACGGTGGGTAAGGTCCTCGCGGTCGTCGCGTCCTTCTGCATGGTCTACTTCCTCGACAACTGGCTCGGCGGCGCGCTGTTCCTCTTCATCTTCATCGCCGGCGAGATCGAGTACCGCGCCGTCCGCCGCCGTGAACGCGAGGAGGCCCACTGGCAAAAAATCCTCGTCGAATTTTACGGCCATCCGCCCGGGACGCCGCCGCCGGAACCCTTGGTCGAACGCTAACCCTCACGCCCGGTGTCGACCGACTTCCCTTCCCCTCATCCCGTGGTCGCCAATCAACGCTTGGTCGTGCTGGCGCTGCTTGCCCAGATCCGACCGCACCTGCGCACCGATCGAAATCTGCCCGCGCGCATCGAGACCCTGCTCAAATCCGACCGCCGCTTCGGCTCACGCGACCGCAGGCTCTATCGCGAACTGCTCTACACGGCAGTCCGCCACCTGCCCTGGATTGAGGGCCGCGCGGACGACGAGGCGATCGCCATGATCGCCCACCTCGCCGCCGAGTTGCCGGCGACCCGCGGCTTTCGCGCAGCGTTCGGCGCCGGTCCGCTTCCCGACGGACTCAACCCGGACGACCTCCTGCCCGCCTGGCTGCGCGATGAGTGTCCGGCCGCGTTCACGCCGGAGGTACGTGACGCCGTGTGTGCACGCGCGCCGCTCTGGCTGCGCCTGCAGGTCGACGATCCCGCTCCGGTGGCAGCGGAATTCGCGAGCCTCGGGTGGACGTTTACGCGGTCGGAGCTGCGGGCCGATGCCTGGGCGGTCGACGGGGATCGCGACCTCACTCGCACCGACGCCTACGCGCATGGCCTGATCGAGGTTCAGGACCTCGGGTCGCAGCTCATTCTCGGCACGCTCGCGCTGAAGCCCGGCGGCCACTGGCTCGACGCTTGCGCCGGCGCCGGCGGTAAGACGCTGCAGCTCGCGCGTCTCATCAGCCCAACCGGCAAGGTGACGGCGCACGATGTGCGTCCCGCGGCCCTGACCGAGCTCGAGGCCCGGGCCCACCGCGCCGGCCTGCGCTCGGTCACGATCAACCGCAACGCGCCCACCGGCACCTTCGACGGCGTGCTGGTCGACGCCCCGTGTTCAGGCACGGGCACCTGGCGGCGGTCGCCGCATCTCAAGTGGACCACGACACCCGAGCACATCGCCCGATCCGCGCGCCTGCAGGCTGACTTGCTGCGTCGCTTCAGCGAACGCGTGCGTCCGGGCGGCCTGCTCGTCTACGCGACCTGCTCGCTGTGCCGTTCGGAGAACGACGCGATAGTCTCCGCGTTCCTTGCCGACCAGCCCGCGTTCGCCCTCGAGGCCCCGGCCCAGAACTTTGGCTTTACGCCCGGCCCGCACGGCCTGGCCATCCTCCCCGGCCGCCACGACACCGACGGCTTCTTCGTCGCCTCGATGCGGCGCGAAAATTGAAGCATTCAGGATTCAGAATTCGGGAGTCAGTAGCCTAGCCCTTCTGATTCTGAATCCTGACTCCTGAATTCTGACTCCTTCGCCTTCCCTGACTTTTTCATTGCCGCGGGGGATGGCGGCCCAACCATCCCGGCGTGGTTCCTGAC
Source organism: uncultured Opitutus sp. (assembly GCA_964460715.1). GTDB lineage: Bacteria > Verrucomicrobiota > Verrucomicrobiia > Opitutales > Opitutaceae > CAMAXB01. The sequence goes on from CAYWRG010000005.1 coordinate 54,276, forward strand.
GCCGACTACCGCATCAAGCTGCCCGTCTTCGAGGGCCCCCTCGATCTCCTGTTGTTCCTCATCCGGAAGAACGAGATCGACATCTACGATATTCCGATCGAGGCGGTGACGCGCCAGTACATCACCGTGCTGCGCTCGATGCAGCAGCTCGACCTTGAGGTTGCGGGTGAGTTTTTTGTCATGGCGGCCACGCTGATGGAGATCAAGAGCCGCATGCTCCTCCCCCGCGGCCAGGCGGCAATTGATCCGAACGCCGAGGATGGCGACGCGATGGATCCCCGCTGGGAACTCGTCCACCAGCTCCTCCAATACAAGAAATTCAAGGAAGCCGCCGGCAAACTGGACGAACTCGCCCAGTTCCAAAACGACCTCCTGGCCCGCCATGTTTCAAGCCTGTCGGTCTCCGAGCATGACCGCCCGCTGCGAAACGGCGACCGCATCGAAATCTGGAACGCCTTCAATCTCGTGCTGCGCCGCCTCGCGGAGAAGCTCGTGGTCGGCGAGATCAAGGACGAACAGGTCACCGTGGCCGACAAGATGGAGGAACTCCTCACGCGCATGCAGACGGAGAAATCCTTCGTCTTCTCGCACCTGTTCACGGGTCGAATCACGGTCCGCGTGCTGGTCGCCACCTTCCTTGCCGTGCTGGAGCTGACGCGTCTGAAGAAGCTGCGGATCCGGCAGGACGAGGCCTTCACCGACATCGTGTGCACCGCCGTCGAGGAAAGCGAAAAGCCACTTGAAACACCGGCCGAAGCCAGCACGGTAACGGCGTGAGCAAGAAGCCAACCAAGCCGACCCGTTCGCCCAAGTCCGCCGTGCCCAAGGCCAAGGCCGGGCTCCTCGGCGTGGGCCTCGACAACGAGGACGGCCACAAGCGCATCACGCGCGGCGAACAGTTCGTGCTCGTCGGCGGCTCGGAGGAGACCCACGGCCGAATGACTGAGACCGTGATCAAGACCTTCGAGGAATTGAAGCGCCGCGACCGCCACCTCGAGACCGTCGATCCCAAGGAACTCGCCGAGATCGTGCATAAATCAACGCCGCGTTGATTTTTCGCCGTTTTTAAGTAACTGTTTCAGTAACTAATAAATCACCATGGCCGCCAACATCACCAACCTCGATTCCACTTCCTTCAAGACCGCCATCGGCGGTGCCACGCCCGTCCTCGTCGACTTCTGGGCGCCGTGGTGCGGCCCGTGCAAGGCCATTGCGCCCATCCTGGAGGAGCTCGCCACGGAACTCGGCGACAAAGTCTCCATCGCGAAGGTCAACGTCGACGATAACGACGCCATCGCCGCCGAGTACGGCATCCGCGCCATCCCAACCATGCTGCTCTTCAAGAGCGGCCAGCTGGTCGAGACGTTCGTTGGCATGATGCCGAAGGCCGCCCTCAAGGACAAGCTGCTCGCCAAGATCTGATCGAGCGACGCCTCGTTCCCTTTTCGCCCGCGGTGCCCTCCGGCGCCGCGGGTTTTTTTGCGCCAATGTAGCCGGGCTCGCTGAGCCCGGTCCGAAATCCCCTGCAGGCATCGGCCTCAGCGAGGCCAGCTAAAACTCCATCTCCGCGTGATTCAGCCGACCACAATCCAGACGGACAGCAGCAGAGCGTAGAGCGCGACGTACTTGCCCGTGCGGCCCAGCAGGGCGATGAGCTCCGCCGCAGTCGTCGCCCGCCCAAGGTCCACCGTCTGTCGCCAGGCCACCACCATGCAGAAACCACTCACCAGGCTCACGCCGATGGCGGAGCCTTCGCCGAGGCCGGCGAGCAGCCCCGGCACAACGAGTCCCGCGATCACATGTGATAGACCAAACTGCCACCGCGCGTAGCGCCGGCCCCAGCGCACAACGAGCGTCCGCTTGCCGGCCTTGGCATCGGTCTCGACATCGCGATAATTGTTCACGACGAGAATATTGGCCGCGAGCAGTCCCACCCCTGTGGCCACCAGCACCGAGGCTGCACTGATCGAGCCTGCCTGCACGAAGTAGGTCGTGCACACCGCCACCAGCCCGAAGAAAATGAAGACGAAGAGATCGCCGAGTCCGTGATAACCCAGCGGATACGGCCCTCCCGTGTAGGCGATGCCGCACAGGATGCTAGCCACGCCGACCACGAGCAGCGGCCAGCCGCCGTATTGAAGCAGGCTGAGCCCCGCGACAAAGGCCACGGCGAACACCCCGATCATTGCCCGTTTCATCGTCGCCGGACTCACCCAGCCCGCGGCGACGGCGCGCTTGGGCCCGACCCGCTCAGCTGTGTCGGCCCCCTGCACAAAGTCATAGTAGTCGTTGGCAAAATTCGTCCCGATCTGGATGAGGAGCGCAAAGGCCAGACAGCTCAGCGCCGCGAGGGCGATGAACGTCCCGTCCCGCCAGGCCAGCGCCGAGCCGAGCAAAACCGGCGCCACCGCAGCCGGAAGCGTCTTCGGCCGGGCGGCGGCAATCCAGATCTGCAGGGCGGAGGGGCGCGTGGTCACGCGCGAAGAGCAAGCGGAGGACGCAAAATGTTCAATCCAGGAATCCTCCGCGCAGGCGAGAGCTTGCTCCTTTGGACAGCCGCGGCGCCGGCGCGACCACCGGCACAAGGGTGCCGTCAGGTCGCGCGGGAAATTCGGGAGAGCCGTCTGAAAACGAAAGGCGCCCGCAGACCTGACAGCGTCAGGCGGCGGGCGCCGATCTGATTCGCAAGTATGAGGCGCGTTACTTCTTGAACATTGGGCTCTGCGAATTGCCGGCCGAAAGGATGAAGGCCGTCAGGTCGCGCAGTTCGTCCTCGTTCAACGCATTGATCAACCCCGGCGGCATGGTCGACGTCTCGTAGGGACGCGTCGATTTGATGTCCGCCGTCTTGATCAGGGTGAGATCGTTCGGCTGCATCGGGCTCGCGGCGACATAGAGGTCGCCGGCCTCGTCGAACGCGGGATAGCCGACGAGAATCGAGCCATCCTTGAGCTCATACATGGTGGCGGCGTAGCCCTCGTTGACGCTGATCGAGGGCTGGATGATCGCCTCCATCAGGTCGCGCTCCGTGTAACGCGTGCCGGCCTGGGTCAGGTTCGGACCGACCGAGCCGAGGCCATAGGGCCCAATGCGGTGGCAGACCACGCACGCCGTCGAATAGAACATCGCGCGCCCCTGTTCAAAGTTGCGGCCGGTCAGGTGTCCGCGCACGACCGCCGTCGCATCCTCGATCGTGTAGTCGCGTCCGGGACCTTTGGGCGTAACTGCATCCGCCATGATGTTGCTCGCGGGCCGCACGGAAGCCTGGGCAAGGCGGGCGCGCTCCGCCTGGTCAGACACGCCGGCCAGCGCGATCAAGCGGATGTTGTTGATGAAGCCGTCAAAGTCGCGGCCGCCGGTCCATTTGTAGGCCCGGTTGAACCAGGCGAAGTATTGCTCGCGCAGCTGGGGCGTCCACCCTTCGCGGGCAGAGCGGAGCGCATAAGCGTAGGCGTATTGCTGGCGGTCCGGCCGGGTCGCATTCATGCCCGCGATGAGCGGGCCATAGCGGTCGTTGCGTGCCAGCAGGGATTCGTCGACGACATACTGGTCAGCCGGGTTCTCCGCCACGTTGAGCAGCGGAACGAGTTTTGGCACCACGGTCGGTGAATCGAGCGCGATGAGCAGGCCCGCGAGCTCACGGCTGACAAAGGCGTCGGGGTACGGGAACAACGGGTCGAGCCGGGCCAGGACCTGGCGCTTCACTTCAGGCGAGGGCTCGCCCATGCGGGTGAAGACGAGTTCCCACGCGCGGATCAGCGGGAGCCGCAGCTCCGGCGCGAGCCGGTTAAGGTCGTGACGGCTCAGCGCCTCGATCAGGCGGGGCTGCAGCGATTTGTCGCCGACGCGCGCGAGGGCAATCAGCGCCTCGATCGAGGCCTGAGGATTCGACTCGTCGAGTGCGCGCGCGGACCAAAGCGCGGCGGGCTGCCGTTCGATCGCGGCCCGTGCCGCCCAGCGGATGAAGCGATCCTCGCTCGCCAGATGCGGCCACGCCGTGCTGATGGCGGAGGCGGGCGTGCCATCGACATGCAGCTGCTCAAGCTCGCGCCGGAGCCGCGCCGCCGGAGTCGGAGCCGGATACGGAGCCGCCGCCGTGCTTTCCGGACCGCTGTAGGTCACGCGGTAAAGCGCCGAGTCCGTGCGCCGGCCGCCCGCGGAGAAGTACATCGTGCCATCCCGCTTATCAATGACGAGGTCGGTCACCGGCAACGGACGACCGGTGATGAATTCCTCCTTCACGCCCTTGAACGAGGCGCCGTCCGGCGTGAGGTGAATCGCGTAGATCGTGCCAAAGGTCCAATCGAGCGCGTAGACCGCGTGCTGGTACTTGGCGGGCGCCTTGAACCCCGTGCCAAAGGTCACGCCGGTCGGAGAGCCGGGGCCGATGTTCACGACCGCAGGCAGGGAGTCGGCATAGTACGCCGGGTAACGTCCCGCACCGGAACGCCAGCCATAATCGCCCGCGCTCACAATGTGATTGATGCGGGTGGGCATGTACCACGGCGACCCGTTGTCATGCTCCATGTCCGAATCGTAGTTGAACATCTCGCCGTTCGGATCGAACGCGATGCTGTACGTGTTGCGAAAGCCCATCGCGAAAAGTTCGAGATTGCGACCGTCCGGATCCATGCGGCCGGCCTGGCCACCGGGGGCGAGAATGCCGCGGGCATGACCGCCGGCCGACCACATGCGGGGGACGATGTGATCGTCGCCGTAGGCCTTGGGCAGCTGCTTGTCGTAGGCGGGTGGCTTGGTGAAATTTCCATTCATCCAGTAGATCGTCCGCCCATCTGGCCCGAGCTCGACCGCGTGCGGGCCGTGCTCGCCCTGCCCGTCGAATTCCTTCACCAGATCAACGCGATCAAACACGTCGTCCCCATTGGTGTCGCGCAAGCGCCAGACGCCGCCCTTGCCCTCTCCGCCCGCTACCTTGTTCACGGGACGCTCGTTGATGTTCACATAGAGACTGTCATTGGCCCAGAGGAGTCCGTGCGCGCCGGCCAGGCCGAGCGAGTCGAGCGCCTCGACCTTCGTTCCCTGCGTGGTGTTGAGCGGCGGCAGCGTGATGCGGAAGAGACCGCCGTATTGATCGGAGGCGATGAGCCGCCCTTTGGGATCCTGCGTGAGGGCGACCCAGGAGCCCTGGGTGGGCTTGGGCACCGTGTAGATGCGCTCAACCTTGAAGCCCGGCGGAGCCTTGACGTCATCCGTGGGCGGAGCGTCGGTGAGCAGGTTGCTCTGCGCGAAAACGGACAAGGCAGACAGACCGAAGGACAAAAGTCCTGCGCCGGAAAGGCGGAGGACACGAAGCGTTGAAGCAGTCATGGCGGGGTTGGGCAAACACCGGTCCGCATCACTGAAACGACAACAGTGGTGCGGCGCGGCAGGGGTTACGGGTCGACACACGGACTCTTGGTCAAAGAGTGGGGAACCGCGTGAGAACTTCTGATAGTACGGCCAAATTCTTGCAGTCGTCAAGACGCCGCCCGTGAAAATGCACGCACTGGCCTCGTCGAGACTGGTGTATGCGGTGGCGCGGCTTGCCCTCAAGACGCTGGCTCGAATCGCCTCGAGCCCCTCCCCCTCCAGCGCGTAGAGGGTTTATGCGCCTCAGGTGGGCAACAGCCCCACCGTTCTGTTCGACCGCGCGGCCGGCCTAGGCCCGGGATGCGCGAGTCACCCGCCGCGTGAACTCGTCACCTCGCAATCCGAACTCTGCCTTCCGCCATGGCGCGAAGCGCCGGCCCGCTCAGAGCCCGCCCATGTCAATGTAGTCGTTGCCCGCGGGACTCGTCCGTTCCGACCAAAGGATCATGCCGGCGCCAACGGTCGCGTGGCTGAATTCATCGATCAGAATAAAGCTGCCCGTCGTGCGATTGCGGCGATAGGCGTCAAACACCAGCGGCACGCTCGAGCGGATCTGGATGCGGCCGATATCGTTCATGCCCAGCGTCACCTCCCCTTCCTCCTTGTGGAGGGTGTTGATGTTGACCTTGTAGCGGATCGCCTTGATCGCGCACTTGGCCTCGCGGGTCGTGTGCCGGATGAGGTACTTGCCATTCGGCTGGAGCGGCTTTTCGGAGAACCAGCAGACCATCGCGTCGATGGTCTGGCTGACTTGCGGCTGGTTGTTGGCTTTGGCCAGCTGGTCGCCGCGCGACAGGTCGATCTCATCCTCGAGTGTGATGGCCACCGACATCGGCGAGAACGCCTCGGGCAGCTCGCCGTCGGGACCGTGGATGGACTTGATGCGGGACGAGAAACCGGACGGCAGTGCGACCACCTCGTCGCCCGGCTTGAAAACGCCGCCGGCAATACGGCCGGCAAAGCCGCGGAAATCGTGATGCGCGTCGCTGTTCGGGCGGATCACGGTCTGGACCGGCAAGCGCGGATCGACGTGGTTGGCATCGCTGCCGATGTAAACGGTCTCGAGCGTGTAGAGCAGCGGACTGCCCTTGTACCACGGCATGTTGGCCGACGCGTCGACGACGTTGTCGCCGTGGAGTGCGCTGATCGGGATGAACTTGATGTCCGGGATCTCGAGGCGAGAGGCGAACGCGGTGTACTGCGCTACGATCTCGTTGAAACGCTCCTCGGACCAGCCGACGAGGTCCATCTTGTTCACGCAGAGCACGACATGCGGTATGCGCAGCAGCGAGGCGATGAACGAGTGTCGGCACGTCTGCTCGATCACGCCCTTGCGCGCGTCGATCAGGACGATCGCGAGGTTCGCGGTCGACGCGCCCGTTACCATGTTGCGCGTGTACTGGATGTGCCCGGGCGTGTCGGCGATGATGAACTTGCGCCGCGGCGTGGCGAAGTAGCGGTAGGCGACATCGATCGTGATGCCCTGCTCGCGCTCGGCGCGGAGGCCATCGGTCAGGAGCGAGAGATTGAGGTGATCCTCTCCGCGCTGCTCGGTGGCGCGCTCGATCGCCTCAAGCTGGTCCTCGAAGATCGCCTTCGAGTCATAAAGCAGGCGGCCGATGAGCGTGGATTTGCCGTCGTCGACGGACCCCGCAGTGGTGAACCGCAGGAGATCCATGGAAAGGTAGGTGGTGTCAGTGGACATTGAAGAAAATCAGAAATCCGAAGCACGAATGACGAATCGCAATCACCCCTGAGTGGTTTGATCCTTCGTCATTCTGGTTTCGTCATTCGGGCTTATTAGAAGTATCCCGCCTTCTTGCGGTCCTCCATGGCGGTTTCGGAGCGCTTGTCGTCGGCGCGGGCGCCGCGCTCGGTCACGCGGGCCGAGGCGACCTCCTGGATGATCTCGCCCAGCGTGGCGGCCGTGCTCTCGACGGCGCCGGTGCAGGTCGCGTCGCCGACCGTGCGAAAGCGGACCTGTCGGCGCTGGAAGCGCTCGCCGTCCATGAGGGTGATGAACGGCGTGTTCGCGAGCAGCACGCCGCCGCGGTTCACGACCTCACGCTCGTGCGTGAAGTAGATCGTCGGGATCGCGAGTTCTTCCCGGGCGATGTACTGCCAGACGTCCATCTCCGTCCAGTTGGAGAGCGGGAAGACGCGGAAGTGCTCGCCCGTGTGCTTGCGGCCGTTGAAGAGATTCCAGAGCTCGGGGCGCTGGTTCTTCGGGTCCCACTGGCCGAATTCGTCGCGATGGGAAAAGAAACGCTCCTTCGCACGGGCCTTCTCCTCGTCACGGCGCGCGCCGCCGAGGCAGGCGTCGAACTTGAATTCCTCAATCGCGTCGAGGAGCGTGACCGTCTGCAGCGAATTGCGCGACGGATTAGGTCCCTTCTCCTCCTGCGCGCGGCCGGCCTTGATCGAATCCTCGACCAGGCGGACGATCAGGCGCGAGCCCGTGGCCGCGACCATCTCATCGCGAAAGGCGATCGTCTCAGGGAAGTTGTGGCCCGTGTCGACGTGGACGAGCGGGAACGGGATGCGCGCCGGAGCAAACGCCTTTTGCGCGAGTCGGACCATGACGATCGAGTCCTTGCCCCCGGAGAACAGCAGGGCCGGTCGCTCGAACTGCGCAGCGACTTCGCGCATGATGAAGATCGCCTCGTGCTCCAGTTGCGCGAGATGGGTGAGATTGTACGAACTCATGGAGAAGAAAGGGGAGAATGACGAAGCAGCGGCATCACGTGCGCGTGCAGCCGGGCCAGCGAGGCCTCGGGGGATTCGGATTCGGTCGGAAGGATGAGCGACGCTTCGCCCGCCAGCGGCGGCTCGAACGACGAATCTCGTCCCGTGAACTGGGCCACGCCACCCGCCGCGGCTTTGGCGTAGAGTCCCTTGGGATCGCGACGCACGCAGGCCTCGTACGAGGCTTCGACATAAACCTCGATGAAGTCGGCCGCCCCGATGATCTCGCACGCCTGCGCCCGGTGCGCGCGAAGGGGCGTAATGAACGAGCAGAGCGTGACAACGCCCGCCTGAACGAAGAGCTTGGCCACCTCGGCCACCCGGCGAAGGTTTTCCGCCCGATCCGCATCACTGAAGCCCAAGCCGCGATTGAGGCCGGTCCGGACATTGTCGCCATCCAGCAGGTGGGTGACCAGACCGTCCGCCGCCAAGCGCCGCTCCAGCGAGACGGCCAGTGTGCTTTTGCCCGAGCCCGACAAGCCATAGAGCCAGATCGCGCGGGCCCGTTGCCCGAGGCGGGCCTCTTTCTCGGGCCGCGACAACACGCGGTCGAAGATCGGGTACAGGTTGTGGGCGGTCGTCATTTCTTTAGTATGTTGGTCAACATGGTATACTCACACCAGGTACGCAACCGAAAAGAAATCCCGACAAGATATGTATTATATTATACTATTACGGATTAATGACTTCCAATCCCCGCTGCAAATCGAACCGGGTCTTGTTAATCCACCCCGCGAGCAGGGAATTAGCCGATTCCGCGCCCAAAAAGTTCGCGCGCTCCTCCAGCCGGCGCAGCGCCTCCGGCGCACGTCCCAGCCGCCGGAGCAGGCCAATCTCGAGGCGCAGCGCATAGTCCGGCGCACCGGCCATGTTCGCCGCCTGACCGAAGGCCGCAGCGGCGCCTGCAAGGTTACCCCGGGCCCAGAGCTCGATATTCCCTTGCTCAATCGGGAGATTGAAATCATCCGGGTGCACCGCGCGCGCCGCCGCGAGATGGGCCAAGGCCTGCCGTGCCTGCTCATCCCGCCAGCGCCGCTCCACCGCGGCCGGCACTCCCCCTGGCCCACCTGCCGCGGCAATTCGCCACGCCGCCAGATCGTAGGCCATCATCCGCGCACCGGTCAGCCAGAACAGCGAGCGGCCGGGATCCCACGTCACGGCCCGCTGGATCGCCGCCGTCGTAGCCACCGGGTCTTCCCGCTCCCACGCCGCCTGCACCCCGATCCACGCGAAGTTTGCCGCCGCTGCGCGGATCCCCAGCCAGCCATCGCTCCGCGTTGCCTGACCTCGCCGCACGCGGCCCTCGATCATGCTCCCGACCACCAGCAGCACGATAGCAACGACCACGCCACCCGCCTGCCGCCAAGGGATCCGGTAATGCGCCTCAGGTTTCACGACGACGAAAGACGTGAATCGCGAGCACAAGGAAGCCCGCCGCATAAAACAACGCGTAGGCCACCAGCCATGCCGTATCACTCCATTCGATACGCTGGCCCGCGCCCAGCGCCGCGCCCCGGTCAAACAAGGCCAGATCGGGCACGAGAAATTCAATGACGCGTGTGCCGACCGGGCCAGCGAGCTGCAGCCGCTCCGGCAGCGCGGCGAACACCCCGCGCAGTTGCCCCGCCACGACCAGCAGCACGGCCAGCCAGCCCGCCAGGGCGCCACTGCGCACGAGACCACACACCAGCATCACGGCCGCCGCCACCACCCCACCCTTGGCCAGGGTCAACAGGCCGACCTGCGCGAGCGTCGCCCACGGCACGCGCGCACCGGGTTCCGCCACCTGCAGCATCAGGCCGGCGGTCACACCCAGCATGAGCACGACAAACAGGCCCACGCCGATCATGACGGCCAGCCAGTGACCCGCGACGAAGGCGCGCGGCGCCAACGCCTTCGACAGCAAAGCGGTCCTCGCGCGGTGTCCGCACTCCCCGCCGAGGTGGCCCAGCGTGAGCATGAGCGTGACGGCCAGCCCGCCGATCGACCATGCCGCCACCGCCAGATCCGCCACCAGTCGTGTCTCCCCGCCTCCGAAATGAAACGCCCGCAACTCCAGCGCGAGCCACGCAAAAACCAGAACCGCTGCTCCCACGCCGATGAACAGGCGCTGCCGAACAGACACCCGCACCCCGTGCAGCGCGATCAACCCACACGCACGAAGGTCGGTCTTCACCGTGACACCCTCCCCGACTCCGCCCCGAGTGCCTCGCGATAGAGCGAGCCCAGACGCTGCCCCGTCGCGCTCTGAGGACGCAGGCGCGCGCCACGGGCGTCCAGCCAGGCCTGAAGTTCGTCGACCAAGGATGACGACGCGGCCTCGATCGTGAAGGTATGCGCGCGCTTACCGTCCCTCGCCAGCGTTGCCAACGGACCGGCGGCGCAAAGGCGGCCGCGATCCAGAATCGCCACATGATCACAGACGCTTTCCAACACATCGAACTGGTGCGACGCGATCAGCACCGTGCCCCCGCGTGCGCGCTGACGCGCCATGATCGCTACGCAGAGCGCCGCCGACTCTGGATCAAGTCCGTCCGCCGGCTCATCGAGCACCAGGAGTTCGGGCCCATGCACGATGGCCTGCGCGAGTCCCACTCGCTGGCGCTGGCCCTTGGAGTACGTCGCGATCCGCCGGTCGGCGCAGGCGCCGAGATCAACCGCGTCGAGCGCCGCGTCGACCGCAGCCTTCACGCCGATTCCGCTCAATCCGGCCAGGCGCGCAGCCAGATCCACCCATTCGCGCGCCGTCACCTGCTCCGGCCAGACGGCCGACTCCGGCACGTAGCCCATTCGTCGCCTTACTGTGACCTCCATTGGTGCCGAGCCCAAGACGCGACACGCGCCTGCGGTCGGCGCAAGTAGCCCGAGCAGCAGCTTGATCGTCGTGCTCTTGCCCGAGCCATTCGGCCCGATTAACGCGCATACGGCACCGGTCGGGATCGTCAGGGAAATGCCGTCGACCGCACGCCGGCGCCGGCCGAGCCAGCCGGTGCGAAAATCCTTGATGAGTTGTTGCAGTTCGACGGCGGCAAGCATGCCCTCCCCGTCAGCGAATCGCGAAGCCTTGAAACTGGGGCGGGCGTTTGGCCGCGCGCCGCTCGGTCTTGCGGATGTAGCCGTGCATGCGCTCCTCGACCGCGGCGACAAAGGCGCTCACCTCGGCGGCCGGACCCTCGGCCTCAAGCTGGACGCGCCCGTCGGGCAGATTCTGCACATAGCCCGCGACCTCAAACTCCTTGGCGACCTGGAGCGTCTGGTAGCGAAAGCCGACACCTTGCACGTGGCCGGTGAAAAACACCGTTTCAAGCTGCACTTCAAGCATAGGGGAGATAAGAGGTTAGCGCAGGACCGACGTCGCGCTCAATCGGCAAAATCCCCTACGGTTTTTCAATGGGTATTTTTCATTGCATTTTGAGCCACCCGTTGCACCTTGCGGGCAGGGTCACCGACCCGTCTTGAATGAGCAATTTCGATTCTGACATCCCCTCTGACAACGAGTGGGAAGATCGCGGCGAACTGGCCTGGAACGAGTTCGACTGGGAAAACTATCTCCGCGAGCAGGACGAGGTCATTCATCGCTACATCGCTTTCTACGAAAAGCTCAAGGGCCACCCCGAGCGCCTCGATGAGGTCGCGCACCAGATGGGATGGGATGAGGAAAGCTGGAGCACGGACAGCGACTTCGAAGTGAGCGACACGCCGGCGGCGAATGCTTCGCCCGATGAGGCGCCGGGTGCGTCGAGCGAGTTCGATGCCGAGCCGTACACGCTGCACAAGAACCCGATTTTCATCGCGACGAAGGCGATCTACCTCGGCCTGAAACGTGCGTGGGAGCGTCTCGCCGACGATCCATCCCGCGTGGCCCAGCCGCTCGCGCTCTCGTTCCATGCGTCGCTCTACCGCGGCGAGGAGCAGGCGATGCTCGCGATCCAGGCGCTCGACTTCGGCGACTACGCCATGGCGATCAGCCTCTTCAAGCGTTCGCTGCGCGAGTTGAACCAATCGCTCGCGTTGCTCGGCGGCGACGTTCCGCGCGACAGCCGTTCGCTGGTCCATTTCCGCGAGGACGCGCTGCCCCGCCTGTTCGACCTGCGTGAAATCTGGCTGCGCGTGATGAACGAGTGCCGCCAGGAACTCGAGCGCCCGGTCGATAGCGAAGACGACGAGGAGTGAGCGCTTGGTTTCTATCCTTGGAATACGCCAAGGATACGAGCTTGGGAGCCAGCAAATCAGCGT
>CAYWRG010000005.1:66696-67191 GCA_964460715.1 uncultured Opitutus sp.
AAAACCGGGGGGGGGGGGGGGGCCCACCAACCCCCCCCCCCCCCCGCCAAAGTACCTGATTTTACGGAGAGTTATGCAAGCACGGAAGCTCAATCTTCCCCACTGGCTCCCCTAAAACCTGACCAGCTCAGTCCCGAGCTGGAAAAACTTGTCCGAGCATGGCCAACGCTCCGTCCTGAACTAAGGGCGGCGATTTCGGCCATTATCACCAGCGCAACCTAACCGGGGTTTCCCGTGAACTCCGCAGATTTTGGCTGTGCGCCTACGCACGGCGAGCGGTCAGCATCGGAAGCCGATGCGAAGAAAGACCGCGGGTCCGTTAACAGGACCTCCGCGAACAGCCCGTCAAACCCCTTAGAAGCTGATCGGAATGCCGGCCAAGGGCTACCCAGCGGCCTTTGCGCTAACGTCTCCACCATCAGGCCGGACGAGGTGCCGGATGCACCCGCGTCAGCGGCCCCCGGGGGCGGCGCCCGCGCGCCCCGGGGGGCTGAT
>CAYWRG010000005.1:67201-70221 GCA_964460715.1 uncultured Opitutus sp.
CCCGCCGGCCATCGCCGGCCTTCCTTGTCAGAATAGAAACAATTCCACCGGAGGGTACCGGGTCGAAGTCCGTCCGGATTCGGAAAACTGCCTTCAATCCCGTGACGGGCGCACTTGGAGTGAGGCACGCAGTGGCGCCCTGGTCAGCATGGATGAGCTTAGCTCTCCCGAAAGAAAGGCCGCATTCCAGTTGCGCGGGAACATTGAAAGTTTCGTTGCGCATTGGGGACCCCAGCATTGCGCCTTCTGGACGCTCACTGACCTTGAAGGCGTCACACCTCGGGAATTTGCGCGCCGTTGGAACAGCCTTCTTGCTCATCACGGTGAATGGGTGCGCGCGTTCATTCGTGTGGGGTCGGATCTTCAACATGGTCTTCGCGCTGATCGATAAACCGGGCGACACCTACTATTCCGGCGGACGATTCATCTCTGCGGTCCGCGAAGTTGATGCTTACTTCCCGGATTATCAGCGGTACATCGAAGACCGAAAAGCTTCTGGAAAAAGCACGAGCAGGAAGAATTATTTTTATGATGTACTGATGGGGTTTTCGGAAACTGACCGTACTCGTCTTGTCACCGCCGTATTGCGTCCTATCGCACCGCAGAGTCCTAATGAGGTGGCCGAAATTAAGGCCGCTCTCAGCGGATTATCTGCAGTGCCTATGGCGGAGATTTCGACTTACATCAAGAGCTTTGCCGACGTGCGCCTCAGTGATAGCGAAGTGATAACCGTCTACTCGAAGCTCACTGGATTAAAATCCGACCCGGCTCTAACACGGACCGCACACTTGGAATCGCTGCGCGTGAGACACGAATCGACTTCGAAGTGCCCGCGGTGTGGCTCGGCGCTGGTGGAGCGCATGTCTCGATCTGGCGCAAACGCGGGAAATAAATTCCTCGGTTGCGAAACCTTCCCTCGATGCCGCTTCACAAAGCCTCTTTGATCGTGGCAAAGTGAATGTCCAAACAGGGACAAATGTGACCATGGTCGATTCTGTCTTGACCGGCCCGCTCGTATCGCGCCATTTGCTTTCCACACAGCGTCGCCTTCCAAAACAGTTCCCAGCGAGGATAAACGGTCGCCTAACGGCAATTTTAGTACCGGCTCGTGATAGGGTCATCCAAGACGCGAACCCTCCTTCAGCCGGGGCGGGTTCATCCCTTACAGGCTGGCAGGCGCGGCATCTTAGCAGTGGTGCTCGTTGGGTGCCACGGGATGCCGCGCCAACTTTAATCCATTGGAAGTCACCATGAACACGCACTCTAATCCCGCCGGTAAATCAATCCCGGCTTTGTCAGCGCCTAAACAGTCGACGAATCTAAACAGCAGGCCAGCTATTCAAATTGTGGACGACGATCTTTTGCCGATGCGGCTTAAAGTTGTCGCAAGTGAGGCCGGGTTCTCCGTTCGAACGGTTCGACGATGGATTGAGGAGAAGCTACTGCGGTCAACCAAGCTCCGCGGTTCCCGTGTCGTCAGCCGAGGCGATTTCAGGGCTTTTCTCGCTGCTCAGCGAAAGGAGACCGCATGAAGCCTCGCGTTTACAAGCAGAAGGGTGGGCGCGTTTATCGTGGCCGTTTCAAACTGGCGAACGACCTCAAACCTCGAGAAATTCCGTTGCACACACCTTACAAGCATGTCGCGGAGGCGAACTTGCTCCGCATCGTGCGTGAACTTGAGGAGGAGGCGTCCGGTCTCATCGCCCCAAAACCCCTGCGGGACGCAGCGCAAAAGCCATTGGTGGATCACCTGGCTAGCTTCGTGGAGGACATGGTGGCGCTAGGTCGCTGCAAAAAACATATCCAACACACGCGCAATCGTCTGGCCCGGCTGTTCGAAGAGTGCGCTTGGCGCTTGCTTCGGGATGTCAACGCGGACGGCTTCGCTCGCTGGCGGTCTCAGCAAAAGACGTTCTCGGCGAAAACGCTCAATGAGTATCTTGGTCATGCCAACGCGCTCCTCAATTGGTGCGTGCGCAATGGCAGGCTGGTTCACAATCCACTCGTGACGGTACAAAAGGTCGAAACGCGAGGGAAAGAAACCGTCGTCCGCCGTGCTTTGGCACAGAGCGAACTTGAATTGCTGGTTTTGAAGAGCGGCAGGCGTGGCCTCGTTTACTGGCTGGCCGCTTGGACAGGCCTGCGGCGCGGGGAAGTCAAGGCACTCGCTTGGGCCGACGTGCAGCTCGATGTTGCCAGGCCTCATATTCTGGCACGGGCCTCGACGACAAAGAATAAACGGTCCGCCGTGCTGCCATTGTTGCCGCCTCTGGCCGACGCTCTTCGGGCCTTTCGTGGCGATCAGCCATCGGAAAAGGGGAAAGTTTTCCGGCTGGGGGTGCCATCGAGCAAGATGCTCGTGCGCGATCTGGCTGCGGTCGGAATCGAGGAAGTAGACACGATCGGACGGCGAATCGACTTCCATGCGCTCCGTCACACCTTCGCGAGCCTCCTGGCTGCTGCAGGCGTCTCCCAGCGCGTTGCCATGGAGCTAATGCGGCACAGTGACCCCCGGCTGACGGCTAAGACGTACACCGACGTAACCGCGCTACCGATGTTCTCTGAACTCGAAAAGCTGACTCAGTTTTCACCTCCCCCACTGGCTCCCCTAAATTCTGACCAGAAGCGTCAAAAGCTGTCCTTGGTTGTCCAAACGGAAAAATCCGGATCAGAAAATGGACTCGCGGAAGTCGTTCCGATTGAGAATCGTAGACCCGATTTGACCGCCGTTGGCCAAAGCTGGCAAAATGCCCAACTGGCGGAGAGGGGGGGATTCGAACCCCCGGTAAGCTTTTGACCTACGCGTCTTTAGCAAAGACGTGCCTTAAACCACTCGGCCACCTCTCCAAAAACTGAGCGAGCAGGCAAAAGCCCAGCCTCGGTAAGGGCAAGGACTTTTTCCCACTGATCGCAGGTCATTGATCGGTGAAACGGCCCCGAGGGCTGCTTCGCCTATGGTCACCCCGCGAATTTTCGTGTCTTTCCGCCTGCTCCGGCTTTTTTCTGTTTCTTTTCCATGC
>CAYWRG010000005.1:70231-77508 GCA_964460715.1 uncultured Opitutus sp.
GCGTTTCGTGGGCAATTTCCGGGCTCCATGCGTTTCCACAAGTACCACGCCCTCGGCAACGACTACATCGTCATGAATCCGGCTGACTTTCCGGGCTGGACGATTCCGACCGAGGAGCAGACCCGGGTGATCTGCCATCGTAATTTTGGCGTGGGCTCCGATGGCATCCTCTGGGGCCCCCTGCCCTCGAAGCAGAGCGAGTTCGGCCTGCGCATCTTCAACCCCGACGGCTCCGAGGCGGAAAAGTCCGGCAATGGTCTGCGCATCTTCTCCCGCTTTCTCTGGGACCAGGGCTTGGTCAAGAACCCGAAGTTCACCGTCGAGACGCCCGGCGGCCACGTTGAATCCGAAATCATGGACAACGGCCGCCTGATCACAGTCGCCATGGGCAAGGTCAGCTTCGACAGCACCAAGATCCCGGTGGTCGGCGCGCCGCGCGAGGTCCTCAACGAAAAGATCCGCATTCAGGACCGCGAGTTCACCTTCTGCGCCGCCACGATCGGCAACCCCCACTGCGTGCTCCCACTGCCCGAGGTTTCCGAAAAGCTCGCGCGCCAGTACGGCCCCGATCTCGAGGTCCACGCCAACTTCCCGCGCAAGACCAATGTCCAGTTTCTCCAGGTCCTCGATCGCGCGAACATTCGCATCGAAATCTGGGAGCGCGGCGCCGGCTACACCCTCGCTTCAGGCAGCAGCTCCAGCGCGGCCGCCGCCGTGGCGCACAAGCTCGGCCTCGTCGACGCCAACGTCACCGTGCACATGCCGGGCGGTCAGATCGGCATCCGCATCGGGACCGACTTTTCGATCATGATGACCGGCACGGTCAACAAGGTCGCCGAGGGCGTGATGCATCCCGAGCTCTTCGCGGTAAAGGTCTGAGCGCTAACGATCGGGAGGAACCACGAAATACACGGAACACACGAAAACTGCGGAAGAGTATCCGAGTCGCTTATTTTCCAATCGACCTTTCAGACAATTCCGACGGCAGGCCCCATTTCGTGTGTTCCGTGTGTTTCGTGGTTCAATGAGATTGATTGGGATATCAGAAACAACTCTGCGAGAGGGGCACAAAAAAACCGGGGCCCCTCGCGGGACCCCGGTGTCGTGACTAACGCAAAATAGCGCGGACGGCTCAGTACTTGACGTTGCAGCCGTAGGGCTCGGACGTCGCCTTGGCGACCGGCTTGCCGGCCTTGACCGCAGCGAGGGCCAAGTTGACGTAGTTTTCGGCCTTGGCGATGTCGGCCACATTCGCGCTGCGGATGCTATCGATCGCGCCGTTGTAGACGAGGGTGCCTTCCGCATTGATCACGTACATGTGCGGCGTGGTCTTCGCACCGTAGAGGCGGCCGACCGCACTGTTCTGATCACGGAAATAGGCGGTGGGCGCAGCACCCTGCTGCTTGAGCCAGGCACTGGCCTTGGCAGGATCGAAATCTCCCTGCGCGCCCGGCACACCCGAATTGATGGTCAGCCAGACGACCCCATCCGCTGTCGCGGCCTTCTGGGTGTTGGGCATATTGCCGCTGCCGTAGTGCTTGATGACAAAGGGGCACTCGGGATTGACCCACTCCAGCACCACGGTCTTGCCGCGATAGCTGGAGAGCGAGTGCTGCTTGCCCGTGATGTCCGTCAGCGTGAAATCAGGCGCGGCCTGACCGATAACGGCTTCCTTGGCGTGGGCACCAAACACGAAAGCGGACGAGATCGCCGCGAGGATCAGAAACGATTTCAGGGGAGATTTCATGATGAGGATAAGGGCGTTCGCCGGTACGAGTCTTCAAAAGCGCGAAACATTCCTGCGTTCCGCCGCAAATTTTCGAAACCAGGTGGCCACAGCGATTCGCGTTGCCGGTCACGGGCCCTCACCCAATCCTGTCCCCCTGAATGGGATGGCTCGCCGACCTCTTTCGTACGGCGTGGGGGCTGGTTTACTGGAACCTGCGCAAGTCGCTGTACCGCGCTCGACGCGGTCAGGACCGTTGCCCGTGCCAAAACCCGTCGGACTCGGGACTTGCCTGGGAAACCGGTTGTGAAGCCGCGCTACACTGGAACCGCCAAGGGCGTTTCCGCCGCGTCTGTCCGTTGCTCAAGCCGGCCCCCGACGGGACCCTGCGCTGCTCCGTCAACGCCGAGGATGTGCGCCCATTCTGGGGCCGGGCGTTTCTCTTCTACGGTGGCACGATCTTCGCCTCCTACCTCCTCGCAGTGATCCTCGCCTTTGCCGTGCTCCGTGGCATCGGCTACAAGGTCACGCCCTGGACCCTCGCGTGGCCCCCGGCTTGGTCGACCCTGCGCACCGTCCGCAGCGAGTACTTCCTCGAAAAGGCCCGCGTCGCCTACAACGAGCAGCGCATCAACGAGGCCATCCTGTCCCTGTCCCTCGCCTACGAGCTTGATCCGTATAATCACGCCGCGGGCCTGTTGCTCGCCCAGCTCTGGCAGGTCGGCCAGGCCGCCCTGTCGGATCGCACCTACGTACGTCTGCTCGACAATCATCCCGCGATGCGACCGGTTACCGCCCAGTCGTGGTACCGGGCCCTGCTCGCACGTGGCGATTTTGGCACGATCGCGCAGTTGAGTGCGGATGCGCTGCGTTTCGATCCCGATCACGCCACCGCCTGGATTCACGCCCTCTTCTTTTCCATCCGCAAGACCGGTGATCTCGCGCCCCTCCATCGCGCCCTGTCCATCACCTCGCCCGATTTGGCGCCGGACGTGCGCGCGCTGCTGGAACTCGAACGCACCGTCGCGACGTCCCTGCGTGCGCAGTGCATCGACGCGCTCCTGCGCCCCGCGACCGATCCACGCACGGCTTACGCCGCGTACTACCGCATCAACCGACTCCTCCAGCTCGATGCCCCCCAGCAGGCGCTGACCTTGTTCGAACGCTACGGCCCCCGGCTGGGCGAGCGCGAACGGGCCGCCCTCCAACTCGACCTCTACGCCGAATTGGGCTGGGCCCCGCTGCGCCGTGCCACCATCGAAACGCTGACCGCGCGCACGCTCAATCTTCCCACGGTCGAGATCCTCATGGCGCACCTCATCCGCCATCCCAGCCCGGAGCTGGCCCGCCTCGTGTTCGCCGGACAAGCCGCCCGCCCGCTGCCGCCGACCGAGGCCAACTACTCCGGTTACACCGCCCTGTTTTGCACAGCTGGCATCTATGGCGACAGCGAGCAGGTCACGGCGCTGGCCAACGCGCTCAAGCAGATCTCGGGCTCCAGTTTTGTTTCCCTCCGCGCCGCCGAGGCGTTCTTCCGCCAGCCCGAAGCCAACCGTCGCATCGAAGGCGTCCTCCCAATGCTACAGCCCCTGCCGCTCGACGTCACCTACGCCCTCCTTGAGCGCTTCGGGCGTCCCACGCCCGCGCCCACGCAACCCTGAGGCCGTCCCTCCCGCCGCCATGTTGATGCGACTCACCCGCCAGGAAAAAAAGGCCCTGCTCGTCGTCGCCATCCTGCTCCTGCTGGGCGTGATCGGGCTCTGGGTCCTGTAAGGCGGTCGACCGGCTGCTTGATTTGAAATGGACGATTTCAAATGACCGATTCCCCGAACCGCCCGGCGCCTCCTTTCACACTCCGCCAGCGACCGGACCGGCGGACCGCGAGCCCAAGGGCGATCCATCGCATCGACGCCGTCCAATTCGAGTTGATTCGCACGCCGGCCCCTCAATGCTTGCATCCAATTTCTACCCTGCCGCGTATCGTCCTATGAAATGTCATCGGCCACAGCGATCGGTTCCCCGCTCTCGTCCGTCCTGCGCGACGGCGACTCGTGGCGGCATGGTCGCATGAGTTCATCGCCCCTCCCTCCCGAGCCGGCGGACTCCTCCCGCCAGGATGAAGACGCCCGCCTGTTGCGCCTCGTCGCGAGCGGCGATCGGGATGCCTTTGCCCGCCTCTACGATCGTTTTTCCCGCCCGCTTTTCTCGATCGCCCAGCGCGTGCTGAACGATCCCCGCGAGGCCGAGGATATCGTGCACGACGTCTTCGTCGCGCTCTGGGAAAAATCCGGCAGCTTCGAATCCAACCGCGGCTCCGCCTTCGCGTGGTGCGTAACGATGACGCGCAATCGCGCGATTGACCGCGTGCGCGCCCGCAAGCGCCGTGGCGAACTCCTCAGCGAGTCGGTGCCCTCCGATCTCGGCTACGAGGTCAATGAGGCCGGCGCCGGCGACTCGGCCGACGATCTTTGGGGCAAGGAAAAGGCCGCCGCGGTGCGTGCCGCCCTCGCCAACCTGCCCGCCGAGCAGCGGGCCGCGCTCCAGCTCGCGTATTACAGCGGCCTCACGCAACAGGAGATCGCCGCCAAGCTGCGCGAGCCCCTCGGAACCGTGAAGGCCCGCATCCGCCGGGGGCTGCTCAAGCTCCGCGAATTTCTTCCGTCCCGGTTATGATCGACGAACGCACCGAAGAATCTGCTGCGCTCTACGCCTTCGATCTCCTCGAAGGCGCGGACAAGGCTGCGTTCGAGGCCGCGCTCACACGGAAGCCGGGCCTGCGTATCCTCGTCGATGAACTTCGGGCGACGACGACCGCCCTCGGGGGGCTCGTGCCGAACGCTGCGCCGTCCGCCGCCCTGCGCGAGCGCGTCCTCGCCATTCCCACCCGCTCCAGTCGCACCGATCGCCCGACGACCGCCCCGGCGATGGCGCCCGTGATTCCCTTCCATCTGCCCGCCTGGACCGGCTGGGCGGTCGCCGCCGGCTTCGCCGTCGCCACGGGTTGGTTCGCGCAGCTCTATGTCGCCACCGAGGGCGAACTGGTTGCCGCCCGCGAGGGCGCCGCTTTTGCCCGAATTGAGACCGAGAGCGTCCGGCAGCTGCTCGAGGCGGAACGTCTCCTCGCCCAGCGCCACATCCTCGATCAGCGCACGGCCGAGTCTCGCGTCGCCCAGCTTCAGCAGCAGGCCGACCTCGCCCAGCTCAAGATCACCTCGCTCGCCTCGCTTCTGGGCAACTCCCCCGAGGCCCAGGCCATCGCGGTCTGGAGCCCGGCTGCACAGCAGGGCGTGCTGACGGTGGAAAAACTCCCGGCACTCGCCGCGGACCGCGATTACCAATTGTGGGTCGTCGACCCGCAGTACCCGATTCCGGTCGATGGCGGCGTGTTCACCGTCGATCCGTCCACCGGCTCGGCGCGGCTGGAATTCCGCCCCAAACAGCCGGTCGCGCAGGTCGCCAAGTTCGCCATCAGCCTCGAACGCAAGGGCGGCGTGCCCAAGGCCGAGGGTCCGATGGTCCTGCTCAGCCCATAAGGTCGAGTCGATTCCGCGCCCGGCGCCCAAGCGGGTCGCAACTTTGTCACTTGCCTCCGGGTGGCTGGCACCGAAACCTTGGCCACTGCCATGGTTATCAAACCCAAAGTTCGTGGATTCGTGTGTGTCACTGCCCACCCCAGCGGCTGCGCCGCGCAGGTGCAGGAGCAGATCGATTACGTGAAGGCCAAGGGTCCCGTCAAAAACGGTCCCCGCAAGGTCCTCGTGATCGGTTCCTCCACGGGCTACGGTCTCGCCTCGCGCATCACGGCCGCCTTTGGCTCCGGTGCCGCCACGGTCGGCGTTTTCTTTGAGCGTCCCTCAGAAGAGGGCCGTCCCGCCACGCCGGGCTGGTACAACACCATCGCCTTCACCCGCGCCGCCAAGGCCGCCGGTCTCTACGCCCGCAATTTCAACGGCGACGCCTTTTCCGACGCGATCAAGCAGGAGGTCATCGCCGCCCTCAAGGCCGAGGTCGGCCCGGTTGACCTCATCGTCTACTCCCTCGCCTCCCCGCGCCGCACGCATCCGAAGACCGGCGTCGTGCACAAGTCCGTCCTCAAGCCTGTCGGCACCTCCTACACCAACAAGACCGTCGACACCGACAAGGGCATCGTGAGCGAGGTCACGATCGAGCCGGCCAACGAAGCCGAGATCGCCGACACCTCTGCCGTCATGGGCGGCGACGATTGGGAACTGTGGATGAACGCGCTCAACGACGCGGGCCTGATCGCCGCCGGCGCCACCTCCGTTGCCTACTCCTACATCGGGCCCGAGGTCACCTGGCCAATCTACAAGAACGGCACCATCGGCCTCGCGAAGAACGACCTCGAGCGCTCCGCACGCAAGATCGACGCGATGCTCAAGGTCAACGGCTACGGCCGCGCCTTCATCTCGGTCAACAAGGCGCTCGTCACCCAGGCCAGCTCCGCCATTCCCGTCGTTCCCCTCTACATCTCGATCCTCTACAAGATCATGAAGGCCAAGGGCACGCACGAGGGCTGCATCGAGCAGATCCAGCGCCTGTTCGCCACGCAGATGTACAATGGCAGCGCCCTCCAGTTTGACGACGCCGGCCGCGTGCGCATCGACGACTGGGAAATGCGCCCGGAGATCCAGGCCGAGGTCGCCAAGATCTGGCCCGCCGTCAACACGGAGAACCTCGCCGCCCTGACCGACATCGTCGGCTACCGCGCGGAGTTCCTGAAGCTCTTCGGCTTCGGCATCCCCAGCATCAACTACGAGGCCGAGGTCGAGCCGCACGTGGCGATGGAATAAGGCGCGGCGCCCGTTCCTTCTTTCGACACCAAGACCCGGGGCCACCCGGGTCTTTTGCTTTATCCCTGCCTTTATGCCGGATTGCCCGCGGAACACACGGAAGAACGCGGAATAGAACGGATCCGTTTTCGGTCTTCCGCGTCATTCCGCGTTTTCCGCGGGCCTCAACGGCTCAGCCCTTCAGTTCCACCACCACCTGGATCTCGGTCGTGCAATTCCGCGGGAGCCCGGCCACCGCCACCGCGGCGCGGGCGTGCTTGCCGGCGTCGCCGAACACGGCGACGAAGAGGTCGCTTGCGCCATTGATGACCGCCGGGCTTTCGGCAAAGCCATTGATCGCGTTCACGTAGCCACCGACATAGACGAACTTGCTGACGTTCTCGAGCGAGCCCGCCGCGGCCTTGATGTTCGCCAGCGTGTTCAGGGCGCAGATTTGCGCCGACTCGTAGGCGGTCTTGACCGTCTGCTCGCGTCCGACCTGCCCCGTGTGCGTCGGCTTGCCGTCCGCCACGCAGACCGTGCCTGCGCAGTACAGCAGATTGCCCGTCCGCACCGTAGGCAAATAATTGCCACCGGCCGTGGGCGCGGGGGGCAGTTTGAATCCAAGTTCGGCCAGCTTTGCTTCCGCGTTCATGGCGCCAGTCCAATACATCGCCCGGCCCGGCGCAATCTCAGGGCGCGAAGGAGGTACGACATGTAGCCGGCCGCCCCGGGGGCCGGGCGCGGGCCGCGGGCGCGGG
>CAYWRG010000005.1:77518-81413 GCA_964460715.1 uncultured Opitutus sp.
GTCCGCGGAACGTGGCCGATCTCCAAATCACCGGCCTCAGCGAGGCCAGCGACAACGCTCCTCTCCGCGCCGCACGATCGTCGGTCAGCGCTGACGACGCGACGAATTGCTCGGCCTTCGCCTGCGCCGATGCGAGGCCCACCTCGCGCAGGGCCGCGAGTTGCAGGTCCACGCGCGAGGCACGAACGCGGCCCAGCGCGTCGCCCTCGGCCAGTTCACCCATGACCAGCCGGCGCGCGATCATCTGGTCGCGCGAGTACGCCAGGTGCTCCGCCGAGGCCTGCGGATTGCGCCGCAGAATCTCCGCGTGTGCCGGCGATGGATCGCCCTCGATGTAGTCCTGCCAGCCCCGCAGCGACGCCGCGACAAAGGCCTTCACCAGTTCAGGCTCCGTGCGGGCCAGTTCGCGACGGGTGAACATCACGTGATAGGCGTCGTAGCCCGAATCCGCGATCAACAGCGCGCGCACCTTCACCCCATGACGCTCGGCGTAAAACGGCTCGTTGGTCACGAAGCCCTGCTGGACCACCGTCGGATCAGCCATGAAGGCCGCCAGTCCGTAGGTCAGCGGCCGGAGGTTGAAATCGACGCCATATTTTTTCTTCAGGTACGGGATCCACACCATGCTCGGCGTGGCGATGACGGTGCGGCCATCCAGATCAGAGAAATTTCGCACCGGACTCTCGGCATGCACCAGCAGCGCCTGGGGATCGTGCTGCAGGTGCGCTCCGACCACCACGATCGGCAGGCCCTGATCCTGGACCGCGAAAAGCAGGTCACTCCGGTTCATGCCGAAATCCGCATCACCCCGCGCCACCTTGAGGTTGACCTGCGCGTTGACGCCTCCGGGCAGCAGCTCCACCGCGAGCCCCACCTCGGCGTAGTAGCCCTTGACCAGCGCCTGGTAGAAGCCGCCATGCTCGGCCTGGGGCAGCCAGTCGGTCTGCAGCACGATCCGGCGCAGGGCGGCAGGCGGTGCGGTCGCCGCCGAAGGCTTGGCCGGTTCCGGACGCGAGCAACCGGCTCCCAGCAGGAGCAGGACCGCCAGCACTCGGGTCACGATCGCACGCATGAACCGGTGGATTCATCAGGAATAGTGGAGCAGCGCCAGCCCCAAAGATTTGCACTTTCGCCTCCAGCTGCCAGCGTGTGCGGCGTGACTCTAGCCGACTGGCAGTCCCTTTCCCGCCGCGATCCCGCCGCCGCCGCCCGCGCGGTCCGCCGGGGTTTGGAGCGCCTCAGCCCGGAGCAGCGGCGGGCCGTCCTCGCCTGGGAGCCGGCCGAGAGTGATCTCGCCCGCGCCTTGGCCATGGCTCCGGCCGGGGCCCTGGCTGGCGTGCCCTATCTGCTCAAGGATCTCTTTCCTGTCGCAGGGGTGCCCACGTTGGCCGGCGCGACGTTCACGCCCGACGTCGTGCCCCGGCCAAGCGCCGATGGACGCCTCGTGCAGAGCCTGAAGGCCGCGGGCGCCGCGCTCGCCGGAAAAACCCACCTGCACGAGTTCGCTTACGGACTCACGGGCGAAAATCCGCACTTCGGCGATGTCGACCACCCCGCGCATCCGGGCCGCACCAGCGGTGGCTCGAGCAGCGGCTCGGCCGCCGCCGTCGCCGCAGGGATCGTGCCGTTTGCCATCGGCACCGACACCGGCGGATCGGTGCGCGTGCCTGCGGCGTTCTGCGGACTCTACGGGCTGCGCCTTAGGCCGCACGAAGCCTGGATCACCGACGCCTTTCCGCTCGCGCCATCCTTCGACACGGCCGGCTGGTTCACGGCCAACGCCGCCGACATGCTGACCGTCACCGGTGCGCTGATCGGAGTCCGCAGTGCGGAACGCGAGCCGCGCGGATGCAGCCTGGACTTCGCCGCGCTTGGCCAGACCGCGGACGCGCACGTCAGCACCGCATTCGCCCGTGCGGCGGCCTGCCTGGTCGCGCCGGCTGACGCCGCGGTCGCGACCGACCTCCGCGCGTCGCTGAGCGGCGCGGCGGAGGCGTATGCCATTCTGCAAAGCACGGAGGCCTACGCGGTGCACGCCGCCTGGCTCGACGAACGGAAGGCGGACTACGAGCCCGGCGTCTGGCAGCGCATCGATCGCGGCCGGCGGTGGACCGCGGCGCAAGTCGAGTCGGCCCAGTTTCGTCACGCCCTGATCAAGTTGATGTGGACGCGATTTTTTCTCACCTTCGATTTCCTCATCCTTCCGGCCACGCCCTTCCCGGCGCTGCGCAAGGCCGACTGCACGCTGGAGAATCGCAATCGCCTGCTGGCCCTGACCGCACCGGCCAGCCTGGGCGGTCTCCCAGTGCTCACCCTGCCCGTCCCGCTCGCCGACGGCTTGAGCACCGGGCTGCAGATCGTGGTCAATGATCCACTCAGCCCCGTCATCCCTTGGGCGCTCGCGCGGTGCACATCCTGCTGAGTCCATGAGATCAATTAACCACCGATAACACCGATGGGCACAGATATCAAAACTCGCCCCCATCACCCCTCCCGCACCGTGCGCATCGATGGATGCACACACCAAACGCTCTCTTGATCTGTGCTCTCTATGCCATCTGTGGTTGGTTCGAACCGTGCTGGAGCAGAGATTCACTTTAGGAAACTCGTATGATTCGCGCTGAGACCGACGGCGAGTGTCTCCTAGTGCCCCACCCGGATCACGCCCGGCTCGCCGGCCAGTTCCCCGATGCGTGGAGCAATGCGCGCTTCGCCCGGCCGAGCCCTACAAGGCCGGGCGCTATGCCGTCTTTCATCACGACGGTGGCTGGCTGCTGCGCGACGCGACGCCGGCTCCCTCTCCTTCGAGATGTCGTTTGATCAGGTGCACACACCGATTGTCTCGATCTGACGCGCGACCGAGCGACCTTTGCGGCCGCCCCGGTGCAGACACGACGGATCACGCTCGTGGCAGGTTGAGCAATGCCTCGGCGTTGCCGCCGAGAATGCGGCGTTGAGCCTCAGGCGAGAGCCCGACGGAGCGGACCTCGTTCACAAACGTCCTCATGTCCGCAGTCGCCGACGTCCGCGGGTAAAGATTCAGCGGGAAATCCGAGCCAAAAAGGATGCGCTCCATCGCCACATCGCGGTCCGCCCGGATCCAGGCCCCGGCGCGATAGATCAGCGGCGCCGCGGCGGTGTCGACCCACACATTCGGCAGACCCGTCACCTCGAGTCCACCCGCCCAGTGCGCCAGGATGAAACGCGTACGCGGATGCCGGCCGGCCCAGCGCACAAAATCCTCCAGCGGCGTCACCACCCGCCCCGGGTAAGGTTTCATCACGGGATCCGTGACGTGCAGGTTCACCGGCAGCCCCAGCTCACCGGCCAGCGCCAGGATCGCCTCCCAAGAGGGATCGTCGGCGCTCACGTGTTGCGAGTGCGGCGAAAGCTCCCCCAAGCCGATCAGTCCCTCCGCCTGCGCCCGGCGGATCTCCGCCAGCGCCGCCGAGCCCGCCGCCGGATGGACCGTGGCAAAGGCAGACAGCCGGTCCGGATGCAGTCGGACACACTCGGCAAAAAACCGATTCTGTCGCACGCACGAATCGAACTGTTCCCAGTACCAGCCTTGAAGCACCGCCCGATCGACCCCGGCCTCATCCATCGTCCGCAGGAGGGCCTCAACCGAGGGAAAGGCCTGCACCGGCACCCCATCCGCGCGCACGCGGGCGCAGAGGCGGGCCCAATGCGGCTCTCCAGCCACCGCCACCCAACCCGCCGGGTCGCGGTTGATCTCTGGCGGGTACAGGTGGACGTGGCAGTCGATGACGGGCACGCTGCGAAAATTCCTCGTTTGGGCACCATGCCGCAACCTATAACGGTTGCGCCCCAATCGGCACCCGCTCTGCTTTCCCCTCTCCATGCTGAGTCGCTTTTTCAAGCTGCGCGAGAACGG